>NZ_CP047883.1:165000-805652 GCF_013305725.1 Streptococcus mitis | reverse complement strand
TCGTTCTGACAGGTTCAAGTCTTGCAATCGGCTTTCATAGATTGTTCCTTTATTTGATTGAACAAGCAAAGTTTGGTCGTTCTCTTCTACTTCTGTACTGAAGAGATCACCGATGAAACCTTGTTCTGCAACTGCACCAGCCAAGAAGACACGGTGCGGTTTGTTTTTCAACTCACGTAAGACTTGTAATCCTCGTTTGGCACGGCTGGTTGCTGGAATTTCGTCAATAGAAACACGTTTCAAACTTCCACGTTGGGTCAAGAGATAGAATGATGAGGTGTTACAGATAAAGGCGGATTTGAGGGCATCATCTGCTTTAAGGTTCATAGCTTTGACACCTGCAGCCTTAGCACCGACAACTGGCACCTCTTCGATATTGAAACGAAGGGCATAACCATTTTGGCTAATCAAGAGAACATCATCCAGTTTAATCGGAGCCACTGCTACAATCTGGTCTGTATCGTCTTTGAGCTTAGCATACTTGACAGACTTAGACTTGTAGGTTCGCCATGGAGAGAATTCTTTGCGTTCTACACGCTTGATTTGACCGAAACGAGTCGCCGCAAAGTAGGTTGTCGCATCATCAAACTGATCCACGACTTCCACATAAAGGATTTCTTCGTTAGTTTCAAAGTTTGTAATGTTCTGGCTCAGATGCTCACCGATGTCCTTCCAGCGAATGTCTGCCAATTCATGGATTGGTCGATAAATGACATTTCCAAGAGTCGTGAACATCAAAAGATGCTGCGTTGTCTTGGCAACTTGTACAAAGATCAAACGGTCATCATCACGTTTGCCAATTTCCTCTAGCGTTGAAGCTGCAAAAGAACGTGGACTGGTACGCTTGATGTAACCTGCCTTGGTCACGCTGACATAGGTATCTTCCTCGGCGATCAGACTAGCTGTATCAATCTCAATTGCTTTCGCAGTGTCTTCTAAAGAACTCAAACGAGGAGTAGCAAATTTCTTCTTAACCTCACGAAGTTCTTTCTTCATGAGATTGTACATAGTCCGCTCATCACCGATAATAGCCGCAAGCATGGCAATCTTCTCACGAAGTTCTGCTTCTTCTTCTTGCAAGGCAACAACGTCTGTATTGGTCAAACGGTAAAGTTGCAAGGTAACGATGGCCTCAGCCTGTTCTTCCGTAAAATCATAGCCGACCTTGAGATTTTCCTTGGCGTCAGCCTTATTCTCAGAAGCACGTATAAGAGCAATGACTTCATCCAAAATCGAAATCACGCGAATCAAACCTTCCACGATATGGAGACGTTTTTCAGCCTTTTCCTTGTCAAAGCGTGAACGCGCCAAAATCACTTCACGACGGTGGGCAATATAGCTAGACAAGATTGGAACGATCCCAACCTGACGAGGCGTGAAATTGTCAATTGCCACCATGTTAAAATTGTAATTGATTTGTAGGTCAGTGTACTTAAATAGGTAGTTGAGAACAAGCTCCGTATTAGCATCTTTTTTTAGCTCAATAGCGATACGAAGACCGTCGCGGTCAGACTCGTCGCGAACCTCAGCAATACCAGCTACCTTGTTATTGACACGAACATCATCGATTTTCTTGACTAGATTAGCCTTGTTGATTTCATAAGGAATCTCAGTAATAACGATTTGTTCCTTACCACCTTTTAGCTTTTCAATCTCAGTCTTGGAACGAACAACCACGCGCCCTTTCCCAGTTTCATAGGCCTTCTTGATTTCATCACGACCCTGGATAATCCCTCCAGTCGGGAAGTCTGGTCCAGGCAAGAATTCCATGAGTTTGTCCACCTTGGCTGTTGGGTGGTCAATCATGTAAACCGCCGCATCGATAACCTCAGCCAAATTATGCGGTGGAATGTCTGTAGCGTATCCAGCCGAAATCCCAGTCGAACCATTGACCAAGAGGTTGGGAAAGGCTGCTGGCAAGACAGTTGGCTCTTTCTCGGTATCGTCAAAGTTCCAAGCAAAAGGAACTGTCTTTTTCTCGATATCTTGAAGAAGGTAGCCTGCAATTTCAGACAAACGTGCCTCGGTATAACGCATGGCCGCAGGCGGATCTCCGTCCATGGAACCGTTATTACCGTGCATTTCAACTAGAATCTCACGATTTTTCCAGTCCTGAGACATACGAACCATGGCATCATAGATGGAAGAATCCCCGTGTGGATGGAAATTCCCCATGATGTTACCGACAGACTTGGCTGACTTGCGGTAGCTCTTGTCAAAGGTATTGCCATCCTTATTCATAGAATAAAGGATACGACGCTGAACCGGCTTCAAACCATCACGAATGTCTGGCAAAGCCCGGTCTTGAATAATATACTTGGAGTAGCGACCAAAGCGCTCTCCCATGATGTCCTCAAGGGACATGTTTTGAATGTTAGACATAATAATTCTCTTTTTAGTGTTTTATTGTAAAGTAAATCTATATTTTATAAATTTAACTGTTTCTTTGTAGGTAGTAAGAAAAGAAGAGCAATCCTACTAATCCTAGAATGAATAAAAGATTAATTTTAATAACAAATAAGCTAAGTAGGGTATTAATTAGGCCGTGAAAAATGGCGCAAAAAAGGACCGACTTAGTCTTTTTGAAAACAGCTGCTAGAAGAATACTGAGATAAATTGCAAATAGACTGAATAATATAAAAGGCATACCACTTTGGGAACTTCCAATCACAAACCATAAAGGTATATGCCATATTGCCCAAATACAACCTGTTATCAAACCGGAAATCCAAAAGGAGAATCTAGTTTCCAAAGTTGGTTGCAAGATGCCTCGCCATCCCAATTCTTCTTCGCCACCATAAACACAGACTGCACTCAAAAAAACAACAAACAAATTTCCTAGTGGAAAAGCCGGATTAAGCTCCTTAGATGAGAAAGCAATGACACCTGTTTGCACGAAAATTAGTAAAAGAAATAACAAAATATATTTCTTTGAGTCCCCTAAGATAAAAGAGACTATGCTTTTAATGGATTTTTGAGGCAAACAAGAAATTGCTGCAATGGTAGGACCGAAACCTCCTAGTAAATGGAGAAAAACTCCTAGTGGACTTGTTAGACTTAAGAGGTTCATTTGCGTCAGAAAAGCGAGCAATCCCCAACCAAATCCCCAAGAAATGAGAAAACTAATCAGTAAAAATTTTGTTATCTTATTATTTTGTAAATGTTTCATTTTTTTCGAGTCTCTCCTCAGCATACTGAATCATCTTCTCAGCCACTTCTTTTCCATACTTAAATCCCATCTTTTGAGCAAGACTTTGAGCTTCTTGATGGAAAAGTTGCATGGTAGCAAATAAAGACTGAGTGATTTTGTCTAAACTTGAGAAATCAAGAAGAGCAGAGAATTCCTTCTCCTTCTCAATTGGCAAGTAGTTGAAGAGATACTTGTAATTTTTACCAATGTCGACAACACCTCTATCACTTGCTACCTGCCAAGCTAAGATTTTCAATAGTTCTTGCTGACAAATACCGTAGAGGTGGTCAGTCGCATGTATGACTTGCTTACGGCATATCCCTTTGACCACGTAGGCTGACACCCACCAAAATTCATTGCAGGATTTTACAAAATTCGTTTCAGTAGCTGGGCTTGTCCAGTAACGCTCTAGATTTTGAGAATAGGGTTCAAATAAATGTTCTGGATCTTCTAAAACAGTGAATCCTGCCTCACTATCCACCCACTCTTTGATGTGCTCTTTTGGGCAAAGAGTCAAATCGATACGGTTGCCGTCTTCAAAAAGCATAAGATTTAGACGACGATGGTCAAGAGCAACCTCTTGCTCAATAATGCGTTTGCCAAACTGGTCTAGCCAGGAAAGGTCACTCGTCAAATTATCTAAATCATCCACGACATAGACCACGTCATAGTCTTGAAATTCATCTTTCGGAGCATGATCATTTGTTCTAGAACCCGATAAAGCAACAGCATCGACTTTTAAACTTTCAGCTATTTGTAAAATCAGATTCATCATTTCTGTTTCAGTTCTCATGGGAATACCTGCCTTTTTAGTGAAAACTCTTGATTCTGTAAAGGATATGTCTATAAAGAGGACTGACTGCTGGAACTTTTTCATTATCAAATTCTTTGACAAATTCCATGCCTAGCTTTTGCATGACTTTTTGCGAAGGGAGATTGTACAAGGATGTAAAAGAGTAAACTTCTGACAAGCCAGCTTGCTGGAAAGCGAAGTCTAGACAGGCTTGGGCAGCCTCCGTCTCATAACCACGATTCCAAAACTCTTTTCGCAAACGCCAGCCGATTTCTACAGCTTCTTTTCCAGCAAAAATCCGTAAATCCGAATGGTGCAGACCTACCAAGCCGATAAACTCCTAGTTGTCTAAGTCACTCAGGGACAAACTTTTTACTTCATATACTTTTTTCATTGTTCTTTTTGAATATTTTTGTGCCAGTCTCTCCCATGAGACAGACAAACTGACTTTTTTTCTGTCAGTCACTTTTTTAGGAAGATATTTTGGGGGAAGTGAGGTACGCAAGGGTATTTGTTAGTCAGTTTCTTCCCTAAGTAAAGAATACTCGCTAATTAGTGATAGTTTTTCTAATAATGAAAGTTGTTTTTCTCGTGATAGACCACAGAAATATTCCATGAAATCTTGCTCAATAATTTCAACTTTATCAATAGGGATTAAGTTATAAAACCACTCATCATTCTGTAAAATATTTTTAAAAAATAGAGTAGAAACTAACGACATCTCCGAAGTCCAAGGATAATCATAATCACTAATACGCTCCTCATTATATTTTAGCCATGATTTAATCCCATAAGAAATAACAAATTGAACTTGGTTGTCTCTGTAATGTGTCATACCATACTTCTGTTTATGTGTTACAGCTTTTTTTACTCCCTGATATAACATACAGTAGACTTTTGACGGCGAATATTCAAATAAAAGATTTTTAATTTCTGTTTTTATAAGTTGCTTAGCCTTATTTTCATCTTTCTCGCTATACCCTGAAGAATATTCAAAATGAAATTCCTCCCTAAATTGATAGTCAAATAGTTTAAACAATTCTTTTTCAGCCAACTCTAACCACAGTTGATTTATTTCAGTCTCAGTAAATTTAAGATTTGTTAAAAACTTAAAATTTGAAAACCAGTGTTCATCTTTCTCTGAATAAACATTTTTTAAATTTTGAAAAGAGAAACGTACTCTTGTCTTATAAAACACATTTGGAAATTTTTCATTTGCAAATTTGGGGTCTTGTTTAATTTCTTTATTACTACAAAATGCAGTTGTAGAGCTTCTTGGGGATATTTCTAAAATATTCTTTTCTTTCAGAAAGTATATTTCATCAATGGGATAATTACCATCAAAAAACATTTGTGGTAATTTTTGATTTTTGATTTCCGAGAAAGAAGGAATATCAAATTCATCTTCACTAATATTAAATCCCTGTAAAATAGTTGATAAATATAGCTGCTCTCGTAGCCCAAACCCGGATATATATCGAATTTCTTCAAGAAAATAAGTGTCCAGTATTTTTCGACGCTTTTCTTTTGAACAATAATCACAAGAGCAGTCATCATCATTATTTTTATGCCCACAACTGAAGCATCTATTGTCTTGAACGAAATAGTTATCTAACTGGTCATTATTAACTAGCTTGTCATAATCCTTTTTTGTCGGTAGTTGGATGTATTTTTCTTCACCACATATCTCACAAATAAACGAAGTAGAAACTTTTGGAAATTCTTTTCTTAAATTAGATGCTATAGTATGAATAGAATATTTTTTAATAATTTCGTTAAGTTTTAAATTGTTTTGATAGTAATCAATAAGAATATTTTTTACTACCTCATCAGTAAATCCCGATAACACATCACCTTTTGTGCTATAGTCAATATTCCTCAAAAATTTAATCATAAATTTCTCCTCGTTTACGGCTATCACTCTTAATCTTACTAAATCATTAAAACACTGTCGCTTCTTCCAGCGTAAACTTGACATTGTCTTCGATCCACTTACGACGTGGTTCAACCTTGTCTCCCATAAGGACATTGACACGACGTTCTGCGCGTGCTAAGTCTTCAATGGTGACACGTATGAGGGTACGCGTTTCTGGATTCATGGTTGTTTCCCAGAGTTGGTCTGCATTCATCTCACCAAGACCTTTATATCGTTGGAGTGTTGCTCCTTTGCCGAACTGCATGCGGAGTTCTTCTAGTTCACCGTCTGTCCAAGCATAGGCCACTTCTTCTTTCTTGCCTTTTCCTTTGGACATCTTGTAAAGAGGAGGAAGAGCGATATAGACATGGCCTGCCTCAACTAGTGGACGCATATAGCGGTAAAAAAATGTCAAGAGTAAAGTCTGAATGTGGGCACCGTCGGTGTCCGCATCAGTCATGATAATGATCTTGTCATAGTTGGCATCTTCAAGGGAGAAGTCTGCTCCAACACCCGCACCAATAGTATAAATCATGGTATTGATTTCTTCATTTTTGAGGATATCCGCCATCTTGGCTTTAGCTGTATTGATAACCTTACCACGAAGAGGCAAGATTGCCTGGAACTTGCGGTCACGGCCTTGTTTGGCAGAACCTCCGGCAGAATCCCCCTCGACTAGATAGAGTTCATTCTTAGCTGGATTCTTAGACTGGGCTGGAGTCAATTTCCCAGACAACAAGCCCTTATCTTTTTTATTTTTCTTACCATTCCGGCTCTCATCACGCGCCTTGCGAGCCGCTTCACGAGCATCACGAGCCTTGATAGCCTTACGGATGAGGTTAGAAGCAAGCTCCCCATTTTCCATGAGGAAGAAGGTCAACTTATCCGCCACAATTCCATCCACAACCGGGCGAGCTAGTGGACTTCCTAGTTTGTCCTTGGTCTGTCCCTCAAACTGGAGGTGTTCTTCCGGAACCAAGATAGAAAGAACGGCCGCTAGCCCCTCACGATAGTCTGACCCTTCAAGGTTTTTATCTTTTTCCTTGAGAAGACCTGTCTTACGCGCATAGTCGTTCATAACCTTGGTAATGGCAGACTTAAGTCCCGTTTCATGCGTTCCACCATCCTTGGTACGAACGTTATTGACAAAGGATAGAATGTTATCTGAAAATCCATCATTATACTGGAGGGCTACTTCCACTTGGAAACCATTTTCTTCACCTTCAAAGTAAAGAACTGGTGTCAAGGTTTCCTTGTCTTCGTTGAGGTAAGAAACAAAGTCCTGCACCCCGTTCTCATAGTGGAATTCAATCGCTTCATCTGTACGCCTGTCCGTAAGGGACAAGGTTACATTTTTTAAGAGAAAGGCTGATTCATTAAGACGCTCTGAGATGGTATTGTACTTGAAATCTGTCGTAGAGAAGATCGTCGCATCAGGCATAAACGTAACCTTTGTACCTGTCTTAGACTTGGGTGCTGTACCGATTTTCTTCAAGGTCGTGACAGGTTTTCCACCATTTTCAAAACGTTGCTTATAGATTGCACCATCACGGGTGATTTCTACTTCTAACCAGCTAGAAAGGGCATTAACAACGGAAGAACCAACCCCGTGGAGACCACCAGATGTCTTGTAGCCCCCCTGACCGAATTTCCCTCCGGCATGAAGGATGGTAAAGATAACCTCAACAGTTGGAATTCCCATAGCGTGCATACCCGTCGGCATCCCACGACCATGGTCTTGTACAGTCAAACTCCCATCTTTATTGATGGTCACATCAATACGATCACCAAATCCAGACAAGGCTTCATCGACAGCATTATCGACAATTTCCCAGACTAGGTGGTGGAGCCCAGCGCCATCGGTCGATCCGATATACATCCCTGGACGTTTTCGGACCGCATCCAACCCTTCTAGCACCTGAATGGCGTCATCATTATAATTGTTAATATTGATTTCCTTTTTTGACACAAGGAACCTCCTATTCGTTCATCTTTACTATTCTACAAGTTTTCCAAGGATTTTGCAAAATTTTTCTTTCTCCGCTGTGACAATTTCAGAAGAGATTCTCTGCCTTTCTTCTCCATTTCATGATATAATAGTAGTATGATTACAATAGT
The DNA here is from genome assembly GCF_013305725.1 of Streptococcus mitis. Classification (NCBI taxonomy): domain Bacteria; kingdom Bacillati; phylum Bacillota; class Bacilli; order Lactobacillales; family Streptococcaceae; genus Streptococcus; species Streptococcus mitis. The sequence goes on along the minus strand of NZ_CP047883.1, from coordinate 797,636 downwards.
TTTATTAATCCTAGCCTATCTGCTGGGTTCGATTCCGTCTGGTCTCTGGATTGGACAAGTATTCTTTCAAATCAATCTGCGCGAACATGGTTCTGGAAATACTGGAACAACCAATACCTTTCGCATTTTAGGTAAGAAAGCTGGTATGGCAACCTTTGTAATTGACTTTTTCAAAGGAACCCTAGCAACCCTTCTTCCGATTATTTTTCATCTGCAAGGCGTTTCGCCTCTCATCTTTGGACTTTTGGCTGTTATTGGCCATACCTTCCCTATCTTTGCAGGATTTAAGGGAGGCAAGGCTGTCGCAACCAGTGCTGGAGTAATTTTCGGATTTGCACCTGTCTTCTGTCTCTACCTTGCAGTTGTTTTCTTTGGAACCCTCTATCTTGGTAGTATGATTTCACTATCTAGTGTCACAGCATCTATCGCGGCTGTCATCGGAGTTCTACTCTTTCCACTTTTTGGTTTTATCCTGAGCAACTATGACCCTCTCTTCATCGCTATTATCCTAGCTCTTGCTAGCTTGATTATCATTCGCCATAAGGACAATATCGCTCGTATCAAAAACAAGACTGAAAATTTAGTCCCTTGGGGATTGAACCTAACCAACCAACATCCTAAAAAATAAAACGTCAGTTTGTGTACTGACCCCAAAAAGTTAGACAATTAATTTATCCAAAGGATTTAGTTCTGTATTGCACAGGACTGAGTCCTTTTAGTTTTACCTTAATTCGTTTATTGTTGTAGTAATCAATATAGTCTACAATGGCTTGTTCCAATTGCTTAAGCGACTGAAACGACTTCTCATAACCGTAAAACATTTCCGATTTCAGAATCCCAAAGAAGGACTCCATCATACCATTGTCTGAGCTGTTACCCTTACGTGACATGGATGCTTGAATTCCCTTACCCTCTAGAAACTGATGATAAGAATCGTGTTGGTATTGCCAGCCCTGGTCACTATGGAGAATCGTATTCTCGTAGTGTTTCTCTGTGAATGCCTGCTCCAACATCGTTTTTACTTGCTCTAAGTTGGGCGAAGTAGAAAGATGATAAGCAATAATTTCACTGTTAAATCCATCTAAAACAGGCGATAAATAGAGTTTCTGTGTGCTATTTGGAATGGCAAACTCTGTCACATCCGTATAGCACTTTTCCATTGGTTTCGATGCTTCAAACCGGCGTTGAATAAGGTTGTCTGCTTTCTTGCCAACATCTCCTTTATGAGAAGAATATTTTCGTTTCTGTCGCATTTTAGCTTGTAAATTGAGCACTTTCATCAAGCGTTGAACTCTTTTATGATTGACCACATAACCACGATTTCTTAATTCTAAATGAATCCGACGATAGCCATAATTTCCCTTGTGTTCGATAAAAATGGATTGAATTTTAGCTTTAAGCTCTTGGTCCTTATCTGGTTTGTCTAGCTGTTTCAAGTGATAGTAGTAGGTCGAACGAGCTAGTTTAATGGCTTTTAGAAGAATATTTAACGAAAACTCAGTCATTAATTCTTGAACAATTTCTGTCTTTCTTCTTTCTCTTTTTCCTCCTTCAAGCGGAGTTCTCTCAACTTTTTTAGGACAGCATTCTCCGCTCGCAGATACTCGTTTTCTGCTTGAAGGCGTTCTAACTCTGTCATCTCTTCGGGTTTCTTCTTTGGTTTACGTCCCATTTTAGGTACTCTCCCTCTTGTTTTCTCAACAATAGTATACCCGTTTTTCCTGTATTGTGCTAGCCAGTTAAGAAGTATCGTACGACTTGGGAGGCCGTATTCAAGAGAAACTCTATCTTTAGTCCAGCCTTCATGTAAGACTTTATGAATCATTTCTTGTTTTAAATCAGGAGAATAGTAACGATTTTTTCCTTTTTTGACGAACTCTATTCCGTAACGATCAATCAATTTAATCATATACCTAATATTAGAATTGTTTATCCCAAATTTATTTGAAAGCTTCTCTATGCTATATCCTTGTTTTCTAAGTTCATAGATCCGAACTTTATCATCATAAGTTAATTTCATAATAAAAACACTCCAAAAGTTAGATTTTTCTGTCTAACTTTTGGGGTGCAGTTCATTTGAAACTGACGTTTTTTTGTATGCTTATTTTGACTTGATGTAGTTGATACCGTCTGCCTTAGGTGCAACTGCTTTTCCAAAGAAGGCTGCTAAGACAAGAATGGTCAAGACATAAGGCGCGATTTGAAGGTAAACCGCTGGCACTCCTTGTAGGAAAGGTAATTGAGAACCAATAACTGCCAAACTTTGTGAAAGTCCAAAGAAAAGACTAGAAAGCATAGCACCAATTGGGTTCCATTTACCAAAGATCATCGCAGCAAGAGCGATAAATCCAGGACCGACAATAGTTGTCACTGAGAAGTTGACTGAGATTGATTGAGCATAAATCGCTCCCCCAATTCCCCCTAGGAAACCTGAAATGATAACCCCAAGATATCGCATCTTGTAGACATTGATCCCCAAGGTATCCGCTGCTTGAGGGTGTTCCCCGACAGAGCGAAGACGAAGACCAAAGCGGGTCTTGAAGAGGATAAACCAAGCAAGGAAAGAGAAGGCAATGGCCAGATAACCAAGTAGACTAGTTGACTTGAAGAAGATATCACCGATAACTGGGATATTCGCCAAGACTGGGAAATCAAAGCGTCCAAAAGTCTGACTTAGGTTGTCGGTTTGTCCTTTGTTATAAAGAACTTTCACTAAGAAAACAGCCAAAGCAGGCGCCATCAAGTTCAATACCGTACCGCTAACAACATGGTCTGCACGGAAATGAACCGTTGCTGCTGCGTGTATGATAGAGAAGACACCACCAACCAATCCTGCAACTAGCAAGGATAACCAAGGAGTTGCTGCTCCAAATTGTTCTGCAAATTCAAGGTTAAAGACAACTCCAGAAAAGGCCCCCATAACCATAATTCCTTCAAGGCCGACGTTTACGACACCACCACGTTCAGAGAAAACACCACCAATACTTGTAAAGATGAGGGGGGCTGAGTAAATCAGCATAGAAGACACCAAGAGGGTTAGCAAGGTTGTAATAGACATCTTTACTTACCTCCTTTAACTTGTTTTTTCGGTTTGACAAAGCGTTCGATAAGGTAATGAACACTGACAAAGAAGATAATAGACGCTGTTACAATACTGACAAGCTCAGACGGTACCTGCGCCGCATTCATACCAGGGGCTCCAACTTGGAGAACACCAAATAGGAAGGCTGCAAAGAGAATACCGATTGGTGAGTTGGCTGCAAGCAGACTAACCGCCATTCCGTTAAATCCGACAGCTAATGACGCCCCTTGAACATAGACGTTCTGGAAGGTTCCAAGCCCTTCAACAGCTCCACCAAGACCTGCCAAGGCACCTGAGATAATCATTGAGAGGATAATCGTTCTTTTTGCAGAAATACCAGCATATTCTGAAGCATGTGAATTAAGACCAACCGCACGGATTTCAAAACCAAGAGTCGTTTTCTTGAGCATGAACCAAATAACTGCAACGGCAATGATGGCAAAGAAAATACCAATATTCATCCGCGAATTACCAGTCAACTCAGCTAACCAAGGTGTCTGGTAGGTTGCATTAGCCCCAACACGAATGGTCGAATCTGTACTTTGCATGAAGTCTTTAGGGAAAGCATGGATAAAGGCATTCCCTACATACAAGACAATGTAGTTCATCATGATGGTTACGATAACCTCTGACGTCCCTAGATAGGCTCTAAGAATACCTGGAATCGCTCCGACAATCCCACCAGCAATCAGGGCAATCACGATAGTTGCTAGAATCATCAAGGGACGTGGCATATCTGGATGCGACAAGGCAAACCAACCACTGAGAATCCAACCTGCCAAAGCCTGACCAGGAAGCCCGACGTTAAAGAAACCTGCACGACTGGCAACAGCAAAGCCAAGACCAATCAAGACCAAAGGCCCCATAGCACGGAAGATTTCCCCAATCCCACGCAGGCTACCAAAGGCTGTATAGAACAATTCTTCGTAGCCCCAAATAGCATCATAACCGAAGATCCACATGACAATGGCTCCGAGTAAAATTCCTAGGAAGACAGAAATCAAGGGAACCGAAATTTGTTGTAATTTTTTAGACATCACTCTTCTCCTTTCCCAAGTTTCCACCAGCCATCAAGACACCAAGTTCCTGTTTATTGGTTGTTTCTGGTGATACAATACCTTGAATCTTACCATCGTGGATAACAGCAATACGGTCTGAGACATTTAAAATCTCATCCAACTCAAAGCTGACAACAAGGACAGCCTTACCATTATCACGCTCTTCAATCAAGCGTTTGTGGATATACTCAATGGCACCGACATCCAACCCACGAGTTGGCTGGCTGACGATAAGGAGATCAGGATCTCGATCAATTTCACGAGCAATAATTGCTTTTTGTTGATTTCCTCCTGAGAGTGCTGCTGCAGGAACAAATTCACTGGCAGCACGAACATCAAACTCTTCCATTAGCTTTTTAGCATAAGAAGTAATATTTGAATAGTTCAAAATTCCATTTTTACTATGTGGTTCTTTATAGTAGGTTTGAAGGGCAATATTTTCAGAAATCATCATTTCTAAAATCAAACCATCACGGTGACGGTCTTCTGGAACGTGCCCAACACTCAACTCTGTAATCTGACGTGGGTGTAAACCTACAATTGAATCTCCTTTTAGCTCGATGCTACCAGATTCAACCTTACGAAGACCTGTAATGGCTTGAATCAATTCAGACTGACCATTTCCATCAATCCCCGCAATACCGACAATCTCTCCAGCACGAACATCCAAGGACAGATTTTTAACAGCTGGGACACCGCGGTTTTCATTGACCACCAAGTCTTTAATAGACAAGACAACTTCTTTTGGTTGAGAGACTTGCTTCTCTGTTTTAAAGGAAACAGAACGTCCTACCATCATTTCTGCCAAATCAGCATTGGTAGCTCCTGCAATTTCGACGGTTTCAATTGATTTCCCACGACGGATAACTGTAACTCGGTCAGAAACTGCACGAATCTCATCCAACTTGTGGGTAATCAAGATAATTGATTTCCCTTCTTTGACAAGATTTTTCATAATAGCCATCAACTCCTCAATTTCTGATGGAGTCAAGACAGCCGTTGGTTCGTCAAAGATAAGGATATCAGCCCCCCGATAAAGGGTTTTTAAAATTTCTACACGTTGTTGGGCTCCAACTGAGATGTCTGCTACCTTGGCAGAAGGGTCAACAGCTAAGCCATAACGTTCAGAAAGAGCCTTGATTTCTTTGCTAGCTCCAGCGATATCTAGCACACCATTTTTAGTCAATTCACTACCTAAAATGATGTTTTCAGCCACTGTGAAGGCTTCTACCAACATAAAGTGCTGGTGAACCATTCCGATTCCCAAGCTAGCCGCTTTAGATGGTGAATCGAGATTGACAACTTGACCGTTGACCACAATTTCACCACTAGTTGGTTCAAGAAGCCCTGCTAACATGTTCATGAGCGTGGACTTACCAGCCCCATTTTCTCCTAAAAGTGCATGAATTTCACCTTTTCGTAGGTGCAGGTTGATTTTGTCGTTGGCAACAAATTCACCAAACACCTTGGTAATATCACGCATCTCAATGACATTTTCGTGTGCCATGTGCTCTTCCTTTCAGAGTCTTATTTTATTTCAATAAAACTTGCTAGTTTGTCTAGTAGCAAGCTTTACTGAGACAAAATGACTTTGTCTCAACTCTTAAAAAGCGGCCGATGGCCGCTTCCTAAGAAATAACTTCCATCCATTATTTTGCAGGAACTTTTACGCTTCCATCAAGGATTTTAGCTTTTGCATCTTCAACGGCTTTTTTACCTTCTTCAGAAAGGTTAGTTGTTACCAAGTCAACCCCTTTATCTTTCAATGAGTAAACAATCACTTGACCGCCAGGGAATTCACCTTTTTCTGCCTTGTTAGAAATATCTTTTACAGTTGTACCAACTTGTTTCAAAGTAGATGCAAGAACAAAGTTTGATTCTTTGCCATCTTTAGAAGTGTATTTACCTTCTGCTTCTTGGTCACGGTCAACACCGATAACCCAAACTTTTTCATTTTCAGGACGGCTTTCGTTGAGTGATTTTGCTTCTGCAAAGACACCAGCACCTGTACCACCAGCTACTTGGTAAACAATATCTGCACCGGCTGCGTATTGTGCAGCTGCAATTGTTTTACCTTTAGCAGCATCACCAAATGAACCAGCGTAGTCAACTTGGACTTTGATAGATGGGTCTACTGACGCAACACCAGCCTTGAATCCTGCTTCAAAACGAGAGATAACTTCTGACTCCTGCCCACCTACAAAACCAACTTGTTTTGTCTTAGTTGTTTTTGCTGCAGCTACACCTGCAAGGTAACCTGACTCATTATCAGCGAAAGTTACGCTCGCAACATTCTTTTGATCTTTAATCACATCATCAATCAAGACATAGTTCAAATCAGTGTGCTCTGCTGCTGCATCTTTAACTGCATTGTGAAGGGCAAAACCAACACCAAAGATTAGGTTGTAACTTCCAGCCGCTTGTTGCAAGTTGTTAGCGTAGTCAGCTTCACTTGTTGATTGGAAGTAAGTGAAACCGTTATCTTTTGAAAGATTGTGTTCTTTACCCCAAGCCTGCAAACCTTCCCAAGCTGATTGGTTGAATGATTTGTCATCAACACCACCAGTATCAGTGACGATTGCTGCTTTTGTCTTCACATCAGAAGATGAATCTGCCTTACGAGAAGAGCGGTTACCACATGCAGCAAGTCCAACTGCTGCCACTGCTACTAGGCCAAGACCTAGCCATTGTTTCTTGTTCATTACTGAACCTCCTAAATAAGATGTGCAACGATGTTGCAAGTATGGATTGGTTGGCCACAAGGACCGTGCCACTCAGAGAGCGACTCAGACTAATTTAAGTCTGTAAAAGAGTATGGAAGTAACTCCCCGACCGTCATCTCGACCGTCGATTTATCTTTTGCGACTAAGGTCACTTTTAGATCTTGTTCAAAAAATTCGACCATTACTTGGCGACAAGCACCACATGGTGAAATCGGTTTTTCAGTTTGACCATAAACAATCAGCTCTGAAAATTCTCTTTGCCCTTCGGAAACTGCTTTAAAAATCGCTGTACGTTCTCCACAGTTGGTCAAAGAATAACTAGCATTCTCAATATTGACACCTGTATAAATACTACCATCTTTTGCGACTAGAACAGCACTGACAGGAAAGTGAGAATAGGGCACATAGGCTTTCTTGCTGGTTTCAATTGCTAGTTCAATCAACTCAGTAGTCGCCATCTGCCAATTCTCCTTTTAAAATGGCTACCCCAGCTGAAGTTCCGATACGGGTCGCACCTGCTTCCACAAAGGCAAGAGCATCTGCATAAGAACGAGCTCCGCCAGCAGCCTTGACTCCCATATCAGGTCCAACTGTTTCACGCATTAATCTAACATCTGCCACCGTCGCACCACCAGTTGAAAAGCCAGTAGATGTTTTAACAAAATCAGCTCCAGCTTTTTGGGCCAATTGGCAAGCCAAAACTTTTTCTTGGTCAGTCAGAAGGCAAGCTTCAATAATGACTTTCACTAACTTGTCACCACTTACTTCCACTACTGCGCGAATATCCGACTCAACCAAATCAAGATTACCTGATTTGAGAGCTCCAACATTGATCACCATATCAATCTCATCTGCACCATTTTGGATAGCTTCTTTGGTTTCAAATGCTTTCACAGCTGAAGTTGTTGCTCCTAAAGGGAAACCTACTACTGTGCAGACCTTGACATCTGAGCCTTCAAGCCCTTTTTTAGCATATTTAACCCAGGTCGGATTAACGCAAACACTGGCAAAATCATACTCTCTAGCCTCAGACAACAAACAATCAATTTGATTTTCTGTTGCATCTTGTTTTAAAAGCGTATGATCGATATATTTATTTAATTTCATATTCGGATTCTCCTGCGGTTTATGAGATAATTTCTATAATTTCTCGTAAACTTTGCACCCTATCATTTATTTTAACATATTTTTGAAAATCTGTAACTAGCTGAGGAGAATTTTTTCCATTTGTGTATACTTTTGCAACAATTTCTCCCTGTTGAACGGAATCTCCAACTTTCTTTTCAAAAACAATTCCTGTTTCATAGTCCAAGGCATCAGACTTAACTGCACGCCCTGCCCCCAGTCTCATAGCATAAAGCCCAAATTCCATAGCTGGAAGAGCTGAAATGACACCCGTTTCCTGAGCAGGTATTTCCACCACATAGGTAACATTTACAGGACGATAGAGGTCTTCCAAGTCTCCACCTTGGGCTTGGACCATCTCCTCAAACTTAGCCAGTGCTTGACCATTCTCAAGATGTTGGCGAACTTCTTCAACTGTCTTGTTTACATTTGCCAAGTCAAGCATAATTTGAGCCAATTCACAGATGAAGTGGGTAATATCCTGACGACCTTGACCTTGTAAAATCTCCAATGCCTCAAGAATTTCAAGGCGATTTCCAATCGCTCGTCCCAAAGGTTGACTCATGTCCGTAATCACTGCTACCGTCTTCCGTCCAACTGCCTTACCAAGTTCCACCATGGTTTGAGCCAATTCACGCGCCTCATCAACCGTCTTCATGAAGGCACCCTCACCAACAGTTACGTCTAGCAAAATAGCATCCGCTCCTGCCGCAATTTTCTTGCTCATCACCGAACTAGCAATCAAAGGAATCGTGTCAACAGTTGCGGTCACATCACGGAGAGCGTAGAGAAGCTTATCTGCTTTGACCAACTGGTCTGATTGCCCAATAACAGATACACCAATATCCTGCACCTGACGAATAAAATCCTCTTGGCTTCGTTCCACTTGATAGCCCTTAATGGACTCCAATTTATCGATTGTACCGCCAGTATGGCCGAGACCACGACCACTCATTTTTGCCACAGGCACACCGAAGCTAGCAACAAGAGGAGCCAAAATCAAGGTCACCTTATCACCAACACCACCCGTAGAATGCTTGTCAACCTTAATCCCATCAATAGCGGATAAATCAAACTCTTGCCCTGTCTTGACCATCTTCATAGTTAGATCAGAGATTTCTCGAGTCGTCATTCCTTTGAAATAAACAGCCATAGCAAAGGCAGACATCTGATAATCAGGAACAGTTCCTGACACATAGCCTTCTACCAGCCATTCAATTTCACTCGAAGTCAGTTCTTGACCGTCTCGTTTCTTTTGGATTAAATCAACTGCTCTCATTATTTCACACTTCTAAGGATGTAGTATCCCTTATCTTTTTTAACGACTTCACAATTGCCAAACACATCTTCCATCTTAGACTTAGCACTTGGAGCCCCTTGTTTCTTCTGGATAACGATTGTTAAATCGCCACCAATTTCTATGAATTCTTTACTTTTCTCAATAATTTCATGAACCACTTTCTTGCCTGCACGGATAGGAGGATTGGAAATGACATGGTCAAATTTCCCTTCAACTTGTTCATAGATGTTGGACTGGAAAATCGTCGCTTCTACTTTATTTCGTTCAGCATTTTGTCGCGCCAAACCCAAGGCACGATTATTGATATCGACCATGGTCGCCTGAACTCCATAAGCCTTAGCTAAGGACAAACCCAAAGGCCCGTAACCACAGCCTACATCAAGGACAGTTTCTCCTTGATTGACCTCAAGACACTTGAGCAAAAGTTGACTGCCAAAGTCAACCATTTTCTTGCTAAAAACACCCGCATCCGTCAAAAAGGTCATTTTTTCTCCCAACAAGTCCACTCTCAACTCATGAATGTCGTGAGCAGCGTCAGGATTTTCTGCATAATACATTTTACTCATGAAACTATTTTACCATAATTTGACTTAAATTGTAAATCGTTTACAAATTGATAATAAAACGAAAAAAGACTGAAGAAAGCTAGTAGGTAAAACCTTTTCTTCAATCTCTTTCAACACTTATAGATAAATGATAAACCATTTAGAACCATAAATATCATAGTCAGGATAAAACAATAAATTTGTCATCTATAATCAGATGCATTTTCATTTACTATTGCTTAACCGTCAGATACTTAATTATCAACAGGATTCCCAATAAGATGTTTAGATAAAAGCCCAACTGATAAGTTTGTGTCAGAATTTTCAAACTTGTCCAAAGGCGTATCAAATCTTCTAGCGACATGCGGAAGAAATAACCCTCTGTAGCAATCCATAGAACTAAGAAGACATAACTACCAGCAGCAAGCCATTTCGTCCACCGTTTTTTTAGGAAGAAAGCAATCAAGAGCGAACAGATAAAGATAGCTGTTACAATAGCATGTTCCATCAAAAAAGTAAAACCGTAATAGATTTCCACAAAGCGTCTACCATTATCCGCATTGGCTCCTTTTAAAAAAGGTAGTGCAAAACTTAAAATAAAACAGAGTTCCAATATGTAACGTTTTAAGATTTTCATAGTACACCTCCTATAAGTTGTGAACTAAAAAGCCCCCTTTATAAGTTTATAAATCAGTAGGAACTATCTCCTACTTCATCAATAAATTGGTCAACCTCTATCTACCTCTATTATACGATATTGGCTTACTATCATCAAGAAACCGCTTTATTTTTTTAGCTTTTTATGGTATGATAAACAAAATATCTAGGGGAAAACAAATGACCAACGAATTTTTACATTTTGAAAAAATCAGCCGCCAGACTTGGCAATCGTTACATCGAAAGACAACACCTCCTTTGACAGAAGAGGAATTAGAGTCCATCAAGAGTTTTAATGACCAGATTAGTTTGCAGGATGTTACCGATGTCTATCTCCCCCTAGCCCATCTCATCCAGATTTACAAGCGTACCAAGGATGATTTGGCCTTTTCTAAAGGAATTTTCCTCCAACGTGAAAGTAAATCCCAGCCTTTTATCATTGGGGTTTCTGGGAGTGTTGCTGTTGGAAAATCCACAACCAGTCGCCTACTTCAAATCCTACTGTCCCGTACACTTACAGATGCTAGGGTTGAGTTGGTAACAACTGACGGCTTTCTCTATCCCAACCAGACCTTGATTGAACAAGGGATTTTAAATCGCAAGGGATTTCCTGAAAGCTATGATATGGAAGCTCTTCTCAACTTCCTGGATCGCATCAAAAATGGACAAGATGTAGATATTCCTGTCTATTCTCATGAAGTCTACGACATCGTACCTGAGGAAAAGCAGAGCGTCAAAGCTGCTGATTTTGTCATTGTTGAGGGAATAAATGTCTTTCAAAATCCACAAAACGAGCGTCTCTACATTACTGACTTCTTTGACTTTTCCATCTATGTTGATGCTGCAGTCGATGACATCGAGAGTTGGTATCTGGACCGTTTCTTGAAAATGCTGAGCCTAGCCCAAAACGACCCTGATAGCTACTATTATCGTTTTACTCAAATGCCGATTGGGGAAGTGGAATCCTTTGCCCATCAGGTCTGGACCAGTATCAATCTCACAAATCTACAAAATTATATTGAACCAACGAGAAATCGTGCAGAAGTGATTCTTCATAAAACAAAGAACCATGAAATCGATGAAATTTACTTAAAAAAATAATTTTCCCTTGTCAAAACGTCAGTTTTCAGATATAATGGTATAGTTAGTAAATATGGAGGTAAGAACATTGGCAAACATTAAATCAGCTATCAAACGCGCTGAATTGAACGTTAAACAAAACGAAAAGAACTCAGCTCAAAAATCAGCTATGCGTACTGCTATCAAAGCTTTCGAAGCAAACCCATCTGAAGAACTTTTCCGTGCTGCTAGCTCAGCTATCGATAAAGCAGAAACTAAAGGTTTGATTCACAAAAACAAAGCAAGCCGCGACAAAGCTCGTCTTTCAGCTAAACTTGCTAAATAAGAAACAGTCCATAGAGGCTGTTTTTTTGTCCTCAAATAGGAAAAGGTAGAAAATGAAAATCGCAATTATCGGATATTCTGGTGCTGGTAAGTCAACTCTAGCCGAAAAATTGTCTCACTGCTACTCCATCCCAAAACTTCACATGGACACACTCCAATTTCAACCCGGTTGGCAAGACAGTGACCGTGAATGGATGTTGGATGAGATGAAAAATTTTCTCACCAAGCATGAAGCTTGGGTTATTGATGGAAATTATTCTTGGTGTTTCTATGAGGAAAGAATGCAGGATGCTGACCAAATCATCTTTCTTAATTTTTCGCCATTGACCTGTCTCTTTCGAGCCTTTAAACGATACCTCAAATACCGAGGCAAGGTCAGAGAAAGTATGGCAGTTGGTTGTCAAGAACAGTTTAATTGGGAGTTTATCCGATGGATTCTTTGGGACGGACGGAGCAAATCCGCTAAGGAACGCTACAAGTGGGTTCAAGAAACCTATCCATATAAAGTGGTCATCCTCAGATCACAAAAAGAGATAGACCACTTCTTAGAAAATCTCGCACATAACAAGAAAAACCAACGTGGATAACGTTGGTCTTTTACTTTTACCCAATTACACTTCCGTTTGGTACAGCTGGATCAACTGTGAGAAGGGTTAATTTTCCATCATGTTCAGCTGATAGGATCATCCCTTGGCTGACATATTTCTTCATCATTTTACGAGGTTTGAGGTTAGCAACGATTTGAACTTTCTTGCCGACCAATTCTTGTTCGTTTGGATAGTATTTTGCAATTCCTGAGAGGATTTGACGATCTTCACCATCACCAGCATCCAAGCGGAATTGAAGCAACTTATCTGAACCTTCTACTTTAGACACTTCTTTGACTTCTGCAACACGGATTTCGACCTTGTCAAAGTCTTCAAACTTGATTTCTTCCTTGTTTAGTTTGAGTTCAACTTCGTCTGGGTTCCACTCTTTTTCGACTGCTGGTTTGTTGCCTTCCATTTGTTCCTTGATATAGGCGATTTCTTCTTCCATATCCAGACGTGGGAAGATTGGTGTTCCTTTGGCAACTACAGTCACATCTTCTGGGAAGTCAGCCAAGCTCAAGTTTTCAAGGCTTGCTACTTCTTCCAAGCCAAGTTGATTCAAGACTGCACGACTGGTTTCCATCATAAACGGCTCAATCAAGTGAGCAACGACACGAAGGCTAGCTGCCAAATGACTCATGACACTTGCCAATTGGTCACGAAGAGCTTCATCCTTAGCCAAGACCCATGGAGCTGTCTCGTCGATGTATTTGTTAGTACGAGAGATCAGAGTCCAGACTGCTTCTAAAGCACGTGGGTAGTCAACTGCTTCCATGTAGGTGTGGTAGTCAGCGATTGATTGTTCTGCAACGTCAGCAAGAGCATGGTCAAACTCTGTTACACCCTCTACATAGGCAGGGACTTGCCCGCCAAAGTACTTATTAATCATAGAAACCGTACGGTTGAGGAGGTTCCCAAGGTCATTTGCCAATTCGTAGTTGATACGGCCAACGTAGTCTTCTGGAGTAAAGGTTCCGTCTGAACCAACTGGAAGGCTACGCATGAGGTAGTAACGAAGCGGATCTAGTCCATAGCGCTCTACCAACATTTCAGGATAGACCACATTCCCTTTAGACTTAGACATTTTGCCATCTTTCATGACAAACCAACCATGGGCAATCAAACGATCTGGCAATTTGATATCCAACATCATAAGAAGGATTGGCCAGTAGATTGAGTGAAAACGAAGGATGTCTTTTCCAACCATATGGAAGACCGTTCCATTCCAGAATTTGTCAAAGTTACCATGTTCATCTTGACCGTAGCCAAGAGCTGTAGCATAGTTAAGAAGGGCATCAATCCAAACATAGACAACGTGTTTTGGATTAGATGGCACTGGCACACCCCATGTAAAGGTTGTACGAGAAACTGCCAAATCCTCTAAACCTGGCTCAATGAAGTTGCGAAGCATTTCATTCAGACGGCCATCTGGAGTGATAAATTCAGGATGGGACTTGAAAAATTCGACCAAACGGTCTTGGTACTTGCTAAGACGAAGGAAATATGATTCTTCAGATACCCATTCAACCTCGTGTCCTGATGGAGCAATACCACCAGTTACATTTCCAGCTTCATCACGGAAAACTTCCGCAAGCTGGCTTTCTGTAAAGAATTCCTCATCTGAGACTGAATACCAACCAGAGTATTCACCCAAATAGATATCATCTTGAGCAAGCAAGCGCTCAAATACTTGAGCCACTACTTTTTCATGGTAATCATCCGTTGTACGGATAAATTTATCGTATGAGATATCGAGTAATTGCCAGAGTTCTTTAACTCCAACTGCCATTCCATCAACATAGGCTTGTGGTGTAATGCCAGCTTCTTCCGCTTTCTGCTGGATTTTTTGGCCGTGCTCATCAAGACCTGTCAAATAAAAGACATCGTAGCCCATCAAGCGTTTGTAACGTGCTAAGACATCACATGCGATAGTTGTGTAGGCAGAACCGATATGAAGTTTACCAGATGGATAGTAAATCGGTGTTGTAATATAAAAATTCTTTTCAGACATAATATTTCCTTTCCAGGCTAATGAAACCTGTTTTTCTAACACTTCATTATACCATATTTTTAGTGATTTTCGATAGAGAAATCCATACAAAAACAAGATAGACGAGTGTCCATCTTGTTGATTCTATTCATAACGAAGAGCTTCAATTGGATCAAGTTTCGATGCCTTGTTGGCTGGCAAAACACCAAAAATCATACCCACGCTAGCCGAAACTGCAAGACTAAATAGGGCAACCGGGATTGACACTCCTACTTCTATACCAGCTATCAATCCTTGCAAGAGTAGACCAGCTATAGCTGTTAAGCCTGTCGCAATGGTTAGACCAATAACTCCGCCTAGCAAAGTCAAAATCATGGATTCAATCAAAAACTGAATTAAAATATTGGCACGCGTTGCACCCAAAGCCTTACGGAGACCAATCTCACGCGTACGCTCCGTCACCGAAACCAGCATGATGTTCATAACACCAGTCCCACCAACAAAGAGGGAAATCCCCGCAATGGCACTAATAATCGTAGTTATAAAGCCGAACATTTGTTGAACTTCGTTGAAGGCTTCTGTTGCATCTGCTACCTGATACTCCCCTTGTTGGAGACCAGCAATCTCCGTCATTCTTCTTGCCAACTCTGGCCCCAAAGTCTGGCTCAAGCTGGTATCATTAACACGAAAGACAATATTTGAAATCTCGTCTGTGTTAAAATTGACCGCAAGAGAAATATTAGTCGTAATTGGTAGTCCTCCGACTCCAAAGGTTTTTGCAGCCTTAGCTTCTTTACTTTCATAGACACCAATAACACGGTAGCTGATTTCATTTACTTCAACAATCTGATTGAGTGCATCTTTTGCTGAACCAAAAAGGCTCTTGGCTAGTTCATCATCTAGGATAATCACACTTGCAAAATCTTTATAATCTTGCTCTCTAAGACCACGACCTTCAATGATTTCATTTTCGACCGCATCCATATAAGTGACATTTCCACCTGTCATGTTAGCGTGTTCGACCTTTTTATCCTTATAGGTTAAGGTAACATTCGTCGAGTTGGTTAAATAGTAGCTATCCACTCCCTTGAGATTAGCAGCTTCCTTGACCCAAGCTTCTTGAGGTTTTGGTGGTTCAACAAAAACTTCCTCTTCTTTCCCAGAAACTGTCAAAGCTGATTGTTTTTGGGTAAAAGAACCATCTTTACTTTTAATTGGCGAGAAAAAAACATGAATATTCTTCTGTGACTTGGTCATGGTTTTATTGACCTGACGAGACATGGAATCACCTAGAGCCATAATCACAACAACTGAGGAAACACCGATAACAATCCCAATCATGGTTAAGAAAGAACGCATCTTGTGGGCCATAATGGATGAAAAGGCAAATTTCAGATTCTGCATCTTAGTTTTCCTCCTTTTCTAACTGAGCACTATCAGATGAAATAACTCCATCTCGAATGACAATCTGGCGTTTGGCATAAGCAGCGATCTCAGGCTCATGCGTTACCATGATAATGGTTGTTCCTTCTTTATTTAGTTCAACCAATAGTTGCATGATTTGATTACCTGTTTTGGTATCCAAGGCTCCTGTCGGTTCGTCCGCTAGGATAATAGAAGGATTGTTTACCAAGGCACGCGCAATAGCGACACGTTGCTTTTGACCACCAGATAATTCCGAAGGTAAATGGTGACTACGCTCAGTCAATTCAACCTTATCTAGATATTCCTCAGCTAACTTGCGACGTTTTGAAGCCGAAACTCCTGCGTAAATTAAGGGTAATTCTACATTTTGAAGAGCATTAAGCTTAGACAAGAGAAAGAACTGTTGAAAAACAAATCCAATCTCTTGATTTCGAACTTTGGCTAGTTGTTTTTCACCAAGTCCAGCCACTTCTTGGCCTTCAAGATAATACTCTCCACTGGTTGGTGTATCCAACATCCCAATGGTGTTCATGAGGGTTGACTTACCTGAACCGGATGGTCCCATGATGGCAACAAATTCACCCTCATTCACTTCTAGGTTGATATTTTTGAGAACCTGCAGTTCTTGGTCACCGTTACGGTAGCTTCTGCAGATATTTTTTAGACTAATTAGTTGCTTCATCAGCCTTCACCTCTTTTCCTTCCTCTAGAGAAGACGTTGGGTTACTGATGACCTTGACTCCATTTGTCAGACCTGAAGTGATTTCTTGGTTGTCTGCATCAGCATTGCCCAAACCAACTTCCACTTTCTTGGCCTTTTTCTGCTCGTCAAGTACCCAGACATAGTTCTTATCATTTTCAGTCACAACACTTGTTAAAGGAACCAGAATAGCTTTACTCTTATTCTTAACCTCAACACTTACTGAGAATCCTTGTTTCAAGTCACCGATTTCACTTGTAACATCGATGGTATATGGATATTTAGAACCAGAATTACCACCTGCTGCGGCAGTAGCTGCACTTGCTGCTTCACCATTGTTTTTAGGGTAGTCAGAAATGTAGCTAATCTTACCGGTCCAGCTCTTATCTTGGTAAACTTTAGAAGTAAAGGTTACTTCTTGTCCTACAGAGAGGTTGGCAAGGTTATATTCAGATAGTTCCCCCTTAACTTGCAAGTTTTCATTGCTAACGACATGAACTACCACCTGGCTAGCTCCAGTTGGAGATTTAGAAACATTACGGTTGACTTCGACCACAGTTCCCTCTAAGGTACTGAGAACCGTCATTGCATCCAACTGACTTTGAGCCTTGCTTAATTGTGCTGCTGCATCTGCACGAGCATCACGAGCATCACCTAGTTGTGCATCAATAGATGACACTGCATTTCCTGAGACTGGAGCTGGAGTTTGCCCTGCAGCTCCTTCGCCTCCTGCTGGCGTTGGCAACTGTGGAGCCGGAGCTGAAGCAGCTTCATTTCGTGCTTGATTGAGTTCATTGATATGACGATCTGCCTTAGCTACTGCTCGGCTAGCTGAATCATAGGCCGCCTGGGCTTCTGAACTACTGTACTTGACTAAAGCCTGTCCTTCGCTGACCTTATCACCCACAGAAACAAGGATTTCATCTAAATCTCCCTTACTAGCATCAAAATAAACATATTGTTCATTTTTTGCTGTTACTGTCCCTGACAATAAAACAGAGGACTCCACGCTTCCTTCCTTGGCAACAACAAGATGAGTAGGCTCATCTTTTACCGTGGTCTGAGATGGTTGTCTAAAGAGCAAAATCCCCCCAGCACCTAATACAACTACACTGGCAGCACCGATTGCTGCATACAATTGCCACTTTTTAGCTTTACCATTCTTCTTCATAATGAAACTCCTTTTTGATTTAAAGTTCTTAACAATATTATACAAAAATTATCAATTTAAAACAATAACAGTTCAGAACGAAATAATGACATTTCAGGATTTAATTATTGTTCGGATTTTATTTTTTGTCATTGTACTAGTTATATAATACACTTTATTTTTCCTTTTTGCAAGCCTTTTCTTTAATTTTTTTGAACGTAGCAGATTTTTGCAATCAAATCAAAAAAAAGATAGAATATGACTATCAAAAAATGACACTCTACTATTTCACAGAGTATAAAGGAGTTTTCAATGAGAGAATACGATATCATTGCTATCGGTGGAGGTAGCGGAGGAATTGCTACCATGAACCGTGCTGGTGAACACGGAGCCAAAGCGGCCGTTATTGAGGAAAAGAAATTAGGTGGAACCTGTGTCAACGTCGGTTGTGTTCCTAAAAAAATCATGTGGTACGGGGCGCAAATCGCTGAGACTTTCCATCAATTTGGAGAAGACTACGGCTTTAAGACTACTGATCTTAACTTTGACTTTGCTACCCTACGTCGCAATCGTGAAGCCTATATTGATCGTGCTCGTTCTTCTTATGATGGCAGTTTTAAACGCAACGGAGTAGACTTGATTGAAGGCCATGCTGAATTTGTAGATTCTCATACTGTCAGCGTAAATGGTGAACTGATTCGTGCTAAACATATCGTGATTGCTACTGGTGCCCATCCAAGTATTCCAAATATTCCTGGTGCTGAGCTAGGTGGCTCTTCTGATGATGTATTTGCTTGGGAAGGATTACCAGAGTCAGTTGCTATTCTAGGCGCGGGTTATATCGCCGTTGAATTGGCTGGAGTACTCCACACCTTTGGTGTCAAGACAGACCTCTTTGTTCGTCGTGATCGTCCTTTACGTAGTTTTGATTCTTACATCGTTGAAGGTCTGGTAAAGGAAATGGAAAGAACAAACTTGCCACTTCATACTCACAAAGTCCCTGTCAAGTTAGAAAAAACTACTGATGGCATTACCATTCATTTCGAGGATGGTACTAGTCACACAGCTAGTCAAGTTATCTGGGCTACTGGTCGCCGTCCAAACGTTAAGGGCTTGCAACTTGAAAAAGCTGGAGTAACTCTGAACGAACGTGGCTTTATCCAAGTGGATGAATACCAAAATACTGTTGTTGAGGAAATCTACGCTCTAGGTGATGTAACGGGAGAGAAAGAACTGACTCCAGTTGCAATCAAGGCTGGGCGTACCCTATCTGAACGTCTCTTTAACGGAAAAACTACTGCTAAAATGGACTACTCAACTATTCCAACTGTCGTCTTTTCACACCCTGCTATCGGAACTGTTGGTTTGACAGAAGAACAAGCTATCAAAGAATATGGTCAAGACCAAATCAAGGTTTACAAATCAAGCTTTGCATCTATGTACTCTGCCGTTACTAGCAATAGACAAGAATCCCGTTTCAAATTGATCACAGCTGGTTCAGAAGAAAAAGTTGTCGGACTTCATGGAATTGGCTACGGCGTTGATGAAATGATTCAAGGATTTGCTGTTGCTATCAAAATGGGAGCAACCAAGGCTGACTTTGACGCAACTGTGGCGATTCACCCAACTGCATCCGAAGAATTTGTAACCATGCGTTAATCGAAACAAAAGAAGCTGATACAAATGTGTCTGCTTCTTTTTTTAATGTCTTACAAATCTACAAAACAATTATCCAACTTAACTAGTGAGCAAAATCGGCCGTTACAGTTTTTGTTACCTTGAGTTTATAAATAGGTTGACAATAATTCCTCTACGAGTATAATAGTTACTATACATCAGAAAAGAGGTTAACTATTTTGAAAAAAGCTCACGTTTATGCTATCCCTGCTATTGGGGCTGCTCTCATTGCTGTTTTGGCACAAATCAGTCTTCCAATTGGACCCGTTCCCTTCACTCTTCAAAACTTTGCAATCGGCTTGATTGCTACTGTCTTCAGACCGAGAGAGGCTGTACTTTCTGTTGGACTCTATCTTCTTCTAGGTGCTATCGGTCTTCCTGTCTTTGCAGGAGGTGGAGCTGGTTTTCAGGCTTTAGTTGGCCCCACTGCAGGCTATCTTTGGTTTTATCTCATTTACTCTGGACTTACTTCCTCTCTAACCAACAGCAAGAGTGGGATTGTCAATATTTTTCTTGCAAACCTCTTGGGTGATGCCCTTGTCTTTGTCGGAGGGATTCTCAGCTTACATTTCCTAGCTGGAATGGCATTTGAAAAAGCTCTTATTGTGGGGGTATTTCCCTTTATCATCCCAGACCTTGGTAAAATTATTGCTATTAGTTTTATTAGCCGTCCATTACTTCAACGCCTTAAAAATCAGGCTTACTTTGCTAACTAAAAAAGGATATCGAGTTGTCATGACTCAATATCCTTTTCTTTCATTTTGAAAACTTAATTGCCTTTAAAGGCATCCACCATCGTTTGAAATTCTTCATTGGAGAGAGTAATCCCTTTGCCCATTTTAGTATGATCTGGACTCCAAGCACGAATATCAAACTTTGCAGGAGCACCATTAAAGCTCACACGGTTGATTTCCTTGGTCCAACCTTTTTCGTTTTCAGAAAGAGTCAACAAGTGCTCTTCGATTTCAAATGTAAATTCTGCCATTTTCTTCTCCTTTTTTAGCTTTCATTAGTTTATTCGTAAAATCTTGTAGATTTTAGGAAAATTTTATATAATATTGATATAAAAGAAGGGAGGCCACTATGAGACATAAATTCCAGCAAGTTCTAGATAAAATACATGACTTTTTAAATGGACATGATCAACCTGACCATACTGAAAGCAACTCCCTTACAGCCACTATTGAAGAGGCTATCCAGAAACAAACCGCTGTTCACCTTATCTTGTCAGAGACAAGTTTTACAGGTGACATCATCAAATACGATCAGCAACGCCAGCAAATTATAGTGAAAAATTTTGCTAAAAATGTAAGCCGTATTATCCGCATAAGCGATATTCAACGCCTGCGATTTGTCCCTTCAACTGTCCAAACAGCTCAAAAAAATAGATTTAAGAAAGAGTGAGATGTAGTTGCTTCATCCCACTCTTTTTCTTAGCGAATTTGTTCAAAATGTAAATGAACAGCGATATGGTCTCCATAACCACTTCTTTCCAAGTCACGTTGTAGACGATAGGAAATGTAGTGTTCTGCAATGGTAATGTAACCTGCACCCAGTAGACGATGTTCAACCATAGACTGAATCATGCTGATGGTAGCACGTTCCACCTTGGCCTCTTCCAAATCCAAAACCACTTTCTTAGTGACTTGTGCAAGGTTTTGACGCAAATCATCTGTTAATACATAGACAGTCTGGGCTGCTTTTAAGATAGCTTGGTAAATCTTATCTGGATTAAATTCAGCAATTTCTCCATCACGTTTGATTACTTGCATAGGTATCTCCTTTATTCTTTGTTTTCTTTAATTTCTGCCAGCATTTTTTCTTCTTCTGCTGTCAGTTGATAATGTTCAAGCAAATCCGGTCTGCGTTCGTAGGTTTTCTTTAAACTCTCATACAATCGCCACTGACGAATCTTTTCATGGTGTCCGCTCATCAATACATCTGGCACGACCATTCCTCGATAATCATAGGGACGTGTGTACTGAGGGTATTCAAGAAGGCCTGAAGAAAAACTATCATCTTGGTGGCTAGACTCTTTGCCAATCACTTCTGGAATCAGGCGTACCGTAGCATCAATCATGGTCATAGCCGCCAACTCTCCACCAGTCAAGACATAGTCGCCCAGGGAGATCTCATCTGTCACCAAGGTCTTAATTCGCTCATCATAACCCTCATAGTGCCCACAGATAAAGATTAGCTCTTCCTCTTGAGCCAAATCCTCAGCATAAGCCTGATCGAACCGCTTTCCAGCAGGATCGAGGAGAATGACGCGCGGATTTTTCTTTTCAATAGCATCAAAGGCATCGAAAATAGGTTGCGCTCGGAGCAACATCCCCTGACCGCCTCCGTAGGGCTCATCGTCGACATGGCGGGCCTTTTCAGCATATTCTCGAAAATTATGATACTGGATATCCAAGAGCCCTTTTTCACGTGCCTTTCCAACGATTGAGTGCTCTAGCGGAGAAAACATCTCTGGAAAAAGGGTTAAAATATTAATCTTCATCGTCTAACCCTTCTAAGATTTCCACATCGACGCGGTTATTTGGAATATCAACATTGAGAACTACTGGTGGGATATAAGGCAAGAGCAAGTCACGTTTACCTTTTCGCTTGACTACCCAGACATCGTTGGCACCTGGTTGTAGGATTTCCTTGATGGTTCCAATCAAATTATCACCCTCATAGACTTCCAAACCGATAATCTCGTGATAATAAAATTCACCATCATCTAAATCGTTTAAATCTTCCTCAGCAACCTTGAGACTGTATCCCTTGTACTTTTCGATAGCGTTGATATGGTACATATCTTTGAATTTAATAATGTCAAAGTTCTTCTGTTTACGGTGGCTAGCGATGGTCACTGTTTGAACAAACTGATCTTTTTCATCAAACAAAGCCAGCTCAGTACCTTTTTTAAACCGTTCTTCTGCAAAATCCGTCACAGACAAGACTCGCATCTCACCCTGCAATCCTTGCGTATTGACGATTTTCCCAACATTAAAGTAGTTCATCTTGTCTCCTGTACTTTATTTCTATCCATCTTATTCTAACAATTCTCGAATAATAGTCGCAATTTTTTCTGATTCTGACCATTGTAAATAATGGTGATTCCCTCCTAAAATGAGTTTAGTATTGGAAGTCCAATATTCTGATTCTCTGTACTCTTTTTCTCTATAAGGCTGACAAAAAATAAATACAGGGGTACAAGTTTCTATCGACAAATTCTCAAAATCTTCCTCAGTAATCTCTCCAGATATTTGAAATCCTGGATCTTGATTTTCCAACTCTGAGCCTTTTCCCTGCATTATTTCCCAGATTTCTTTATTAATTTCAGGTCTAAATGTTGCTTGAGTTAAGTTCTTAAAATAAAGTTCAGGACCACACTCGTCAATCAGCCTCATCTGCTCTTCCATTTCTGGATAAGAATTTTCTGAAAAATCAGCAAACATGACGTTTTTAGTTGTCGGTTCAATTGCTACTAAAGCCTGACACTTAATTGGTTTCTTGAGCAATTTACAAGCTAAAATTCCACTCAAACTATGTACACAAAGTATATATTCAGAAATCGCCAATTCTTCAAGTACTTCATAAACTGCATCTGCAAGATTATCCAGATTTTTTCCAGCTTGGTCATTCATCGGACTCCTACCTGTGTTCGGAAAATCAATAGTCAAATAACCAATTGTAGGAGGAAGTTTTTCAAGTATAAGTGAAAAATTTTCATAACTTGGTAGCAAACCTGCGCCACTTAAACAAACTAGCATTTTCTTTTGCTTTTGATAAGTAACAGAGAGACTACCAATTTCTGTAGATACTTCAATCCTCTTCATAAAGAAATCCACTCGTTCTATATAATGAATTATTAAAAATCCTTATCCTTTATTTTAACACGTTCCAAGGATTTTCTCAAGTTGGAGGAAGATACATAGAGGGGTCGCTATAGTCCAAAAAGTGCTAATAGTTTCCTCTTTAATGTTAATTTATATTTGAAAGATGAGATATTCACATTCCCATTATACATATTACTATAAAATGTATACTCGCCAATTTCACCCTGACTTGTTTTCCATTTCATTCTTAAACTAGGCATATTCTCTGGTAAATTTGTATGAATCAATAAGCATGTATAATTCTTTAAATTTTTAACTGTATGCAGTTTATCATTATCAACTAAACGATTACTTTTTGAATCATAGATTAAAGAATAAAATTCTATAATTTCAATATCAACTTCCTTTGGATAAAAAATCAAATGGTTATAATGTTTATCATTTTCATCATGTTTAAACTCATATATATGATGAAATCTCGTATGTAAGGAATCAAATTCGATTGGTTTAATTACCTGAATTTCGATATTATTGATATAGGCCTTATTCTGAAAACTAATTTTTAAAATTACACCTATAAAAGTCGAAATCTGTAAAATTCGCAATAACCAATCAATGTACATTGCCCAATCTATGTTTAAAATACAATCAATGTTCATTCTTTTCCAGTCCCCCTTCAAAAATCCTTCCAAATCCCGATTATGCTGTTACTTGATGGATGCTATTTTACACTTCTCCACACAAAAAAAGCGAGACATCCGTCCCGCCCTTCTTATTTTTCGTCAATAACGATTCTTACTTTTTTGTCTTCAGTTGGGACAGAGTAGACAATCGTTCTTATCGCAGAAATAGTGCGACCCTTACGACCGATTACACGACCCACATCGCTTTGATCAAGATCCAAATGATATTCCAAAAACTCTGGTGTATCTTCAATCTTGATAGTTAAGGCATCTGGTTGTGAAATCAAGGGTTTCACAATCGCAATAATGAGATTTTCAATCGTATCCATCTGTCAACCTACTTTAAACTTATTTTGAGAATTTAGAATCGTGGAATTTCTTCAATACACCTTCTTTTGAAAGGATGTTGCGAACTGTATCTGAAGGTTGAGCTCCATCAGCCAACCATGCAAGAACGCGGTCTTCTTTCAAAGTTACTTGGTTTTCAGCAACAAGTGGGTTGTAAGTTCCAACTGTTTCGATGAAACGTCCGTCACGTGGTGAACGTGAATCTGCTACGTTGATACGGTAGAAAGGTTTTTTCTTAGAACCCATACGAGTCAAACGGATTTTAACTGCCATTTTTAAAGTCTCTTTTCTTATTTTTTATTTCGGTGAAATAGCTAAGCTATTTAGCACATGTTCTATTATAGCAGATTTCTGGCAGGTGTCAAGAAAAAAACTTGACAGACTATAAAATTCTTAAACCTTTTAGAAATTTGTTATATTTTTAAAGAAAAATCAGAAAGAGAATGTCATGAATCCTTTTTTAGAAACATTTTATAAAGACCACCAAGTCAAACCCTTCATATCGCCTGAACGAGATTTGAATACTTGGCTCCTAAATCCTAAGCCCGTTCCCAAACGAAATATCAAGGATTTTAAGAACGATATCTACTAATTAATTTATAAAATATGAATTAATAGATTCTAAATAGGAGAATAATTTAGTTCTGTAAAAACTAACTTCTACACCTACAAAGCTTATTCTGACAGACTTTATAACAGTCTAAGAAAAAAGTAGAGATTCATAGAGTATCTAGATTTTCCAAATAATTGCCACCTTGGCACATAAATTCTTGCTTTCTAAATTTAAATGTGATATATTTATAACATAAAATTTAAGTGTTATATATTTATAAAATAAAAAAGGAGTCTATCATGAAAAAAATCAAAAAATGCGTGGCCTCATTGCAGTGATTGCCGTAGCTCTCTTTATTGATTTTACTGTTTTATTTGGTTCTAATCTTAGTTGGGGACCCAAGTTAGTTATTACTGGTATTTCAGTGACAGGTCAAATTGTAGCTATTTGTAGCTGGCTACATAAGAGTCAGAAAGATAAGGGAAAGATTATTTTTGACTTGTCTGCTAAGCTTTACACGATACTTGTGTTTGCAGCAAGCATTTTTTATACAGTAGGAATTTGGGTTGCGACCCCTAGCGTAAGTTCTGGTATTAAAGAATGGATTTTGGGAATTAGCCTCGTTATTGAAGTGATTATATTTGGTTTTTTCTCTTTAAAAAATGTCAAGGAAACTCCGGACGAACGCTTTTATGCTAATTTAGCCAAGGCAACTAGCTTGATGTTTGTTTTTATACTAGGCGCACTGATGATCCTAGCAGTTATCATTGGGTATATGGGGTCTCTCACTCTTTACATGGGACAGATATTTATTAACATAGCTGTCTTGATTTGCATCTTTGCGGTTGTCTATTTTATCTTGGAACGTAGAGGATAAGCATGGCCAAAGAAAGCAAGATTATTACTAATCTCAAATCTGTTCGTGAGTCCACAGGCATGACCCAGCAGGAGTTAGCCGACCGCATCGGCATGCGACGCGAGACAATTCTGCACTTGGAAAATAATCGTTACAACCCTTCGCTAGAAATGGCTCTTAAAATTGCTCAAGTTTTTAATCTGAAAGTAGAAGACCTCTTTGAACTCAGACAGAAAGAGGAAGCATAATTCTTTTCGAGACCTAGTATTAAATTCATTGATTAATTAGGAATTGAAGGCAAAAGAAAAAATCCTTTGAAAATGTGCTCTTTTAAAATATAGTAATTCTTTCGAATTAACGTTTACTAATTGTGATGCTTTACGAGCTTTCTTAAGATCTGGTTCCAAAATACTTTGAGTATACTTATGGCATTGATGCCCCTAAGCAAGCGACTTTCTGGTTAGCTTCCTCTTAAACTGTCTTGTCACTAATATTTGAAATCCCCTTCCTTTTAGGGTACAATGGTAGAAATGAATTTTTGAGAGGAATAGAATGAAAAAAATAGCAACACTTCTTTTACTATCCACTGTAGCTCTAGCTGGATGTAGCAACATCCAACGTAGTTTGCGTGGTGATGACTATGTTGATTCCAGTCTTGCTGCTGAAGAAAGTTCCAAAGCAGCTGCCCAATCTGCCAAGGAGTTAAACGATGCTTTAACAAACGAAAACGCCAATTTCCCACAACTATCTAAAGAAGTTGCTGAAGATGAAGCTGAAGTGATTCTCCACACAAATCAAGGAGATATCCGTATCAAACTCTTCCCTAAACTCGCTCCTTTAGCGGTTGAAAACTTCCTCACTCATGCCAAAGAAGGCTACTATAACGGCATTACCTTCCACCGTGTCATCGATGGCTTCATGGTTCAAACTGGAGATCCAAAGGGAGACGGTACAGGTGGTCAGTCCATCTGGCATGACAAGGATAAGACAAAAGATAAGGGAACTGGTTTCAAGAACGAGATTACTCCTTATCTCTATAACATCCGTGGTGCTCTTTCTATGGCTAATACTGGTCAACCAAACACCAACGGTAGCCAATTCTTCATCAACCAAAACTCTACAGATACCTCTGCTAAACTCCCTACAAACAAGTATCCAAAGAAAATCATCGAAGCCTATAAAGAAGGGGGAAACCCTAGTCTAGATGGCAAACACCCCGTATTTGGTCAAGTGATTGACGGTATGGATGTTGTAGATAAAATTGCCAAAGCCGAAAAAGATGAAAAAGACAAGCCAACTACTGCTATCACAATCGACAGCATCGAAGTGGTGAAAGACTACGATTTTAAATCTTAAAAACCAAAAATACAGTATCCACATTCGGTACTGTATTTTTTTGTCCTCATTTTTAAGTTAGATTATTAAAATCCCATATTTGGTCCATCCAGCCTTCATAGAAGTCTGGTTCATGGCAGACCATAAGGATAGATCCCTTGTATTCTTTGAGAGCGCGTTTGAGTTCATCCTTGGCATCCACATCCAAATGGTTGGTCGGCTCGTCCAGCACTAAAACGTTGTTTTCACGATTCATCAAGAGACAGAAACGAACCTTGGCTTGTTCCCCACCTGACAAGACCTGAATTTGGCTTTCGATATGCTTAGTTGTCAAACCACAACGGGCAAGGGCTGCACGAACTTCTGCTTGGTTAAGAGCTGGAAAGGCATTCCAAACAGCCTCTAGTGGTGTTTGACGATTGCCACCTTCTACTTCTTGTTCAAAGTAGCCAAGTTCTAGGTAGTCTCCACGTTCAACCTCTCCAGCGATTGGTGGAATAATGCCCAATAGGGACTTCAAGAGAGTTGTTTTCCCGATACCATTTGCCCCGATAATAGCAACCTTTTGATTACGTTCAAAGGTAAGATTTAAAGGCTTGGTCAGAGGACGATCATAACCAATTTGCAAATCCTTGGCTTGGAAGATAAAGCGCCCTGGCGTACGAGCTGATTTGAAATCAAAGGATGGTTTTGGTTTCTCACTTTGTAATTCGATAATATCCATCTTATCCAATTTCTTCTGACGAGACATGGCCATGTTTCGTGTTGCAACACGCGCTTTGTTTCGGGCAACAAAGTCCTTAAGGTCCGCAATTTCTTTCTGCTGACGTTCGTAGGCTGCCTCTAGCTGAGATTTCTTCATAGCATAGACTTCTTGGAACTGGTAGTAGTCACCAGAGTAACGCGTCAGCTGTTGATTTTCCACATGATAGACGATATTGATAACATCGTTCAAGAATGGAATATCGTGTGAAATAAGGACAAAGGCATTCTCATAGTTTTGGAGATAGCGCTTGAGCCAGTCAATATGCTCAGCATCCAAGTAGTTGGTTGGCTCGTCCAAAAGCAAGATATCGGGCTTTTCAAGGAGGAGTTTTGCCAAAAGCACCTTGGTTCTTTGCCCACCTGACAAAGAAGTTACATCTGTATCCATGCCAAAGTCCATGACACCAAGGGCACGCGCTACTTCGTCAATCTTAGCATCCAAGGTATAGAAATCACGACTCTCTAAACGATCTTGCAGTTCGCCAACTTCTTCCATGAGAGCATCAACATCCGCACCGTCTTCAGCCATTTCCATATAGAGGTCATTGATACGGGCTTCCGCTTTGAAAAGCTCATCAAAGGCTGTACGGAGAACATCACGTACCGACTGCCCTTCAGCAAGGACGGAGTGCTGATCCAAGTAACCAGCGGTCACATATTTGGACCACTCAACCTTCCCTTCATCTGGCAACATCTTACCAGTCACGATGCTCATAAAGGTTGATTTTCCTTCACCATTGGCACCGACCAGACCGATATGTTCTCCCTTGAGGAGACGGAAGGACACATCTTCAAAAATTGCACGGTCACCAAAACCGTGACTCAGATTTTTAACTTCTAAAATACTCATTTTAATTCCTTATCTTGTTTTTATATAATCGTTTATAGAGGAGCCAAGCTAGATAGCCACCCAAGGTATTGGTCCACAAATCATCAATTTCAAAGACGCGATTAAAATCAAAGAAAAAGTCCAAGACTAACTGCGTACACTCGATTCCAAGACTCACTAGAAAACTAAAAAGAAGGACCTTTTTTGTTTTCCGCAAGTTTGGAAGGAGATAAAGGAGTTGGAAAATCAGAGGAAAAAGCAAGAAGACATTGAGGATATTTTGTAGAAAAAGCCAACATAATTGTCCTATGTCACTCACTTCGCCCAGTTTCCAGAAAGAATTGAAAGGAGTCAAAAGAAAAACCAGGCGTCCAAGATGCTGAATACCTGGAGTTTCCACCCCCACGGGAGAATGTTCTTGAGGAGTAAAGCAAAAGTAAACGATACAAATACTATAGAAAATGACTCCCCAGACCAAAATATGATTATAAGTCTTCTTCATCATTAAGGATTGACTGCTGCAACTGCTTTCTGGCGGTCACGTTTCATTGTATTAGAGCGCAATTGTCCACAAGCTGCATCAATATCAGTACCATGCTCTTGACGAACAACACAGTTAACCCCTTTTTTCTTAAGCGTATCATAGAAGGCCAGGACGCGCTCTTTAGGACTACGGCTATATTGGTCATGCTCACTAACTGGGTTATAAGGAATCAAGTTTACATAAGACAATTTCTTGATATTCTTGAGCAATTCAGCCAATTCCAAGGCTTGTTCTACACCATCATTGACTTCATTGAGCATGATATACTCAAAGGTCACACGACGATTTGTTGTTTCGATGTAGTACTCAATAGCAGCAAAGAGTTTTTCAATCGGAAAGGCACGGTTAATCTTCATGATGCTTGAGCGCAATTCATTATTGGGTGCGTGAAGGGAAACAGCCAGATTGACCTGGACGCCTTCATTAGCAAAGTCACGAATTTTATGGGCCAAACCTGAGGTAGAAACAGTGATGTGACGAGCACCGATTGCCATTCCCTTGTCATCATTGATAGTACGGACGAAATTCAAGACATTGTTGTAGTTATCAAAGGGCTCACCGATACCCATGACAACGATATGGCTGACGCGTTCGTCCTGACCACGCTCATCAAAGTATTTCTGAACCAGCATGATTTGCGCTACGATTTCCCCATTATTGAGGTCACGTTGTTTCTTAATCAAACCAGAAGCGCAGAAGGTACAACCGATATTACAGCCAACCTGAGTGGTCACACAGACTGACAAACCATAGTGTTGACGCATGAGTACTGTCTCAATCAACATACCATCAGGCAATTCAAAAAGATATTTAACTGTCCCATCAGCAGACTCTTGAACGATACGTTGTTTCAAGGGATTGACCACGAACTGGTCATTAAGCTTAGCAATCAAATCCTTGGAAAGATTGGTCATCTCTTCAAATGACTGGACACGTTTACGGTAAAGCCATTCCCAGATTTGATCTGCACGGAATTTCTTTTCTCCCTGCTCCAAAACCCATTCCTGCATGGTTTGACGTGTTAAACTATAAATTGACGGTTTCATTTCTTCTCCTTATTCTCTACTCACTTCTGACGAATGACAAAATGACGTTGTCCCTTGTCCTCTTTCTGAGAATGCTGGTCTTTCTGACGACGTCTATTTTTCTTATCTGCATTCGGTTTTCGTTTGGTTTGAGCCGGTTTCTTTCCTTTTTTAGAAGGTGTTTCTTCTTCCTTCTTACGCATTTTCTTGTCAAACGATGCTCGCTTAGGGGCTTCATTTTCTAAGACAAAATAAGCACAACCATAACTACAATACTCTAAAAGGTAGTCTTGTAAACGACTGATTTTTTCAAGTTTTTCTTCTGTTCGGTCATCCTTGTAAAAACCTCGTAGGCGAAGCTGTTCGTTGCTCCAATCTCCCACGATATAATCAAACTTGGTTAAGACTTCTGAAAAACGCTGATTAAAAGCCGTCACATCAAAGGCATCCTTGATATTTTCCACCAAGGAAAAAGCTATCCCTTCCGTTTCGACCTTGTCCCCATGTAAATGAAACTCAGGACCAGGAAACTTGTTATAGTTGTATAATTCAGGTGCAATTTCTTTTCGCATAGATATCCTTTTTTCACGATTACTTAATACTTTATTCTACCATAATTTCTAGCAGTTAGCACGTTTCTCATAAAAATGAAAAAAGTCTGACGATTTTGTCAGACCAAAATAATATAACCTTAAAAAGAGAAGAACAATTCTTCCCTCCAACTATCATTATTTAGCAGCTGTGTACAATTCATCTACTTTGTTCCAGTTGATCACTGAGAAGAAAGCTTTGATGTAGTCAGGACGCACGTTGCGGTATTTCACGTAGTAAGCATGTTCCCAAACGTCCAAGCCCAAGATTGGTTTTTTGCCTTCTGAGATTGGTGTGTCTTGGTTTGCTGTTGAAGTCACTTCAAGTTTCCCTTCTTTGTTGACAACCAACCATGCCCAGCCAGAACCAAAACGAGTTGTTGCTGCTGCAGTGAAGGCTGCTTGGAATTCTTCAAATGAACCAAATGTTGCATCGATTGCTACTGCAAGTTCTGCTGATGGAGCTGTTTTTTCAGGAGTCATCAATTCCCAGAAAAGAGCGTGGTTCAAGTGTCCACCACCGTTGTTGATAAGTGCTTGACGGATATCAGCTGGAATAGATTCTACATCAGCAAGCAAGGCTTCAAGATCTTCACCGATTTCAGGGTGTTTTTCAAGAGCTGCATTAGCATTGTTGACATAAGTTTGATGGTGTTTGTCATGGTGCAAGTGCATTGTTTCCGCATCGATGTATGGTTCCAAAGCGTCGTATGCATATGGAAGATCTGGTAAGATAATAGCCATCTGTAATACCTCTTTTTCTTTCTATATGAAAATGATAACGCAAACATTCACTTTTTTCAAGTTTTTTGCTTATAGATGAAGAAATCACTAAGAAACCCACGACAAGATAGTCCTGACGCGGGTTGTAGTTTCCAAAATAATATCATACTCAATGAAAATCAAAGAGCAAACTAGGAAACTAGCCGCAGGCTGTACTTGAGTACGGCAAGGCGACGTTGACGTGGTTTGAATTTGATTTTCGAAGAGTATCAATTTACCTGACTAGCAATCTGTATGAGTGCCTTTTCAAAAAGGAAACCTTTTTCATAAAGACCTGTTTTAATCTGATAGTCTGTCTCAATTAAATAAGAAATAGCTTGCTTCAAAAAGCTCAAGGAAAGTCCTCGCGAATCCCTCAGCGCAAACTTTATTTGATAGGGATTGGGATTTCGTCCCAGAAAACTGCCTAAACTACTTGCAATCTGCGATTCTGTTTGTCCAGACTCCGCCAAAATTTTCACCTGAGTAAAAGTCCGAAATTGTCCTAGCATGACTGCAATCAATTTGATTTCATCTTCACCTTGCAAGGTCAAGTCTCTAACCAAATCTCGCGCCTGATCCATCTTTTTAGTCAGAATAAACTGAGTTAAATCAAAAATATTGTCCTGTAAGGTCTTGGGAATTGCGTTAACAATATCCTCTTCCTCGATAACAGAGTCTTCCTTATAGGACTGTAAAAAAAGGAGATTTTTATGGATTTCACTAAATTGAAAACCCGACTTGATAAGGAGATTTTCAAAAGAATTATTGGCAAACTGCAGGCCTTGTTCCTGACTCCACTTTTGAAAATACTGGCGCAGTTCTTGTTCTTTAGCTTCTACTGCATCAAAAACCTTGGCATCACGCTTAAGTAATTTAACCAACCGTCTTTTGCTATCCAGCTTTCCTTCCGCAAATATCAACAACTTGGTTGTTGGCGAAGGATTGTCAAGGTATTCTTCAAACGACTTGAGCTCATCATCTGTCAAAAAGCGCTTTTTAGCAGTTGTGATATCGACAAAATAATCTAATATCACGATTTTCTCATCTGCAAAGAAAGGAAGGCTGACCAACTCCAGTTCCACATCCTTGTAAGCTACTTCTTTCATATCAAAGTAGGCAAAGTTAAGGTCAGCAGAATCATAACCAATCTGTTTCAATACTTGACTCTTCATAACTTCAAACTGACCCTGATCTGTCCCTGTAAAAAGGCTCAGGCTCGGTAAATTTGATAAAGTCAACTTCTGACTTTCTTCAATGGCTAGCATCTTCTCTCCTTTCTTCTAACTTTTTAGTTCATTTAATCAATATAGTGCAATTTCCCACGGAAATCTTCTAGGCTTTCGTACCCTTTTTCCTCCATGATTGCTTTCAGTTCATTAGTAATACGATCAAAAGCACCAACTCCTTCTTTGTGAAGGGTGGTTCCCACCTGCACCATACTTGCTCCACAGAGGATATGTTCAAAGGCATCACGACCAGTCAAAACGCCACCTGTACCAATAATTTGAATTTGAGGGTTTAAGCGTTGATAAAAGGCATGAACATTAGCTAAAGCAGTCGGTTTGATATACTCTCCACCAATCCCCCCAAAACCATTTTTAGGACGAATAACGACGGACTCATCTTCTATATAAAGGCCGTTTCCGATAGAGTTAACACAGTTGACAAACTTGAGCGGGTACTTGTTGAAAATAGCTGCCGCTTGGTCAAAGTGAACAATATCAAAATAAGGTGGGAGCTTAATTCCAAGAGGTTTGGTAAAGTAGGCAAATACTTCTGATAAAATTCGATCAGTTGTCTCAAAATCATAGGCAATCTGAGGTTTCCCTGGAACATTTGGACAGGAAAGATTTAGCTCAGTCAGACCACGAAACTCACTCTCTTGGACTTTTTTCAAGATAGTATGGGTTTCCTCTGGAGACATGCCAACTAGAGATAAGAAGAAAGTCCGGTTCGGCTCTTTTTCCTGCAGATCCAAAAGATAGTCCAAATAATAATCTAAGCCATTATTCGGTAATCCCATAGAGTTGATAGAACCAAGGGGAACATCTTGATAGCGTGGCTCAGGATTTCCCTGACGAAAGTCCAAGGTCGCTGTCTTCGTGACAAAGGTTCCTGCCGCTGAGTTTTTAACGCCCTCTAACTCCTCTATCGTCATACAAGCCACACCTGCTGCATTCATCAAACAATTATCAAACTCAAAACCAGCAATTTGCGTTTTCGTTGATACCATGATTCTGATCCTCCAGATTCCTTTTATTGCTAATATTATACCATATTTTCAGCTTTTCTTTTTAAGAAAGTCATTTATAAGAAAAACGTTCGTATTTTTATCTATTATAAAAAATTCCAATTTAAAACAATCCCAAAAATCAAATTGAAAGAATTTTTAGAAAATTTTTGTTTTTTCTCTTTACAGTTAAAAAAAATTCTGCTATAATGACTCACGTAATAAAATATGACAACAAAAGGAGAACGATATGACATCTGCTAAAGAATATATCCAAAGCGTGTTTGAAACTGTAAAAGCTCGTAACGGGCACGAGGCTGAGTTCCTCCAAGCTGTTGAAGAATTTTTCAACACTTTAGAACCTGTATTTGAAAAACACCCTGAGTATATCGAAGAAAATATCTTGGCACGTATTACTGAACCAGAGCGCGTGATTTCTTTCCGTGTTCCTTGGGTTGACCGTGATGGAAAAGTTCAAGTAAACCGCGGCTACCGTGTTCAGTTCAACTCAGCTGTTGGACCATACAAAGGCGGACTTCGTTTCCACCCAACTGTAAACCAAGGGATTTTGAAATTCCTCGGATTTGAACAAATCTTTAAAAACGTCTTGACTGGACTTCCTATCGGTGGAGGTAAAGGTGGATCAGACTTCGATCCTAAAGGTAAAACAGATGCTGAAGTGATGCGCTTCTGCCAAAGCTTCATGACTGAATTGCAAAAATACATCGGCCCATCACTTGACGTACCTGCTGGTGATATCGGTGTTGGTGGACGTGAAATTGGTTACCTTTACGGTCAATACAAACGCCTTAACCAATTTGATGCTGGTGTCTTGACTGGTAAACCTCTTGGATTTGGTGGTAGTTTGATTCGTCCAGAAGCAACTGGT
Source organism: Streptococcus mitis (assembly GCF_013305725.1). Lineage (NCBI taxonomy): Bacteria > Bacillati > Bacillota > Bacilli > Lactobacillales > Streptococcaceae > Streptococcus > Streptococcus mitis. The sequence goes on along the minus strand of NZ_CP047883.1, from coordinate 762,968 downwards.
TACGGTTTGGTTTACTACACTGAAGAAATGCTTAAAGCTAACGGTAATAGTTTTGCTGGTAAGAAAGTTGTTATTTCAGGTTCTGGTAACGTTGCTCAATACGCTCTTCAAAAAGCGACTGAACTTGGTGCAACTGTTATCTCTGTATCTGATTCAAATGGTTATGTCATCGATGAAAATGGTATCGACTTCGATCTTTTGGTTGACGTTAAAGAAAAACGTCGCGCTCGTTTGACTGAGTATGCAGCTGAAAAAGCAACTGCTACTTATCATGAAGGTTCTGTATGGACTTACGCTGGAAACTATGACATCGCGCTTCCATGTGCGACTCAAAACGAAATCAACGGTGAAGCAGCTAAACGTTTGGTTGCTCAAGGCGTGATCTGTGTATCTGAAGGTGCCAACATGCCAAGCGACCTTGATGCCATCAAAGTCTACAAAGAAAATGGTATCTTCTACGGACCTGCCAAAGCTGCCAACGCTGGTGGTGTAGCCGTTTCAGCCCTTGAAATGAGCCAAAATAGCCTTCGCCTCTCATGGACTCGTGAAGAAGTTGATGGACGTCTCAAAGACATCATGACAAACATCTTCAACACAGCTAAAACAACTTCAGAAACATATGGTCTTGATAAAGACTACCTTGCAGGAGCTAACATTGCTGCCTTTGAAAATGTAGCAAACGCTATGATTGCCCAAGGTATTGTTTAAGAGTTATTTGCTCAATCCTCAATCGCTCCGATTGAGGATTTTTTGGTTGAGTTAAACAGTTAGAAAATTACTTACTCGCCCCCTTTTTAAACAAAAAGAAAAACCACTACTCCTAAGAATAGCGGTTTAATCATGTCTTTAAGCTACTAATGTAGTCGCTCTATTATTTGGCGTTTTTTCTTTTAAAGACTTTTTGCCCAGTTTAACTTCTTAAGAAAGCCAAATGATATTCTCCATTCAATTTAACTGCTACTTTCTCATGGATAGACTGATTTTTTAAAGAACAAATTTCTCCATATTTCCAACTTTCGTGCTCCCCTGATAATCTAGTGACTGACTTCACTTGATTATCTAAGTTAGCAACTGTAGCACTAAGCTCTTCTTTAGGAATAATTTCTTCAGTAATTGTAAATGATTGTTCCCCTATCTTCAACTCTCTGGCTTCTTGCTCATTGATAGCAAATCCTCCTACTAAATGAACATTAAATAAGTCAGAAACTTTTAGTAGTTCTTCTTTAGAAATATTATCAACTAGTCTACATTTATAGAAAGTACTATCAATTTTTATGGCAAATTCTCTATTTTTGGTCTGATATAAGTCACCAATCTCCAACAAATCATTCTTTATTTCATTATTGGAATCATCGTAAGATATTTCATAAGTATCATCATGATTGCTTACTTTACTTTCAATATCTTCATATGAAATTAATTGATTAGTTACACCATAATGCTCTCCTTTATAATCAAATCGATTATAACTTGAGTCGAGAAATTTAACATCATACTTCTCATATGTACATCCAGTCAATCCAAGTAAACTTAAGAAAAAAATTACGGAAAGATAGATCTTTTTGAATTTCATAGTTCTCCTCCTAATTTTCTATAGTTAAATTATCAAAAATCAATAACGCCTCTCTCCAATATGTCTTTACAGATTTATTTTGGTTATAAAGTAAAGTCAAAACAACTCCCAAACTTCCATCGAAAAATTAAACACTTTCTTCATTTCCATCAGAATATATAATTAAACACCTTTTCTGCTTACAACTACTAAATTAGCAACAAACAATAATACAACATAAAAAGTTAAAGCTAATAAATTAGTTGTGCTTCTAAAATTATTTTCTAAAATTATATTAACTGGTAAAATTACTGGAATCCAAAAAATATTAAGAAAAACTTTATTTGTTGCAAATAATATAAATAAACTTTCTACAACAGCAATAAGTAAATTGCCACCTTTCGCAATAAACAATGTCAATAGCATGTGGAAATGATTTAGCAATATTAGTAATAACCAACTAACTATTCCTACGTAAAAATAATATGAAAAGTGTTCTAACTCTATACCTACAACTACCCATAAAGGAATAGTAAGTAAAGATAATAGTAAATCTAACACAAAAATTTTCGCTCCCCATATACTGGCTGTATTTCTCGAGCCTTTAATATTCTGATAATTATTAGCATTGATTTCTTGTTCAGATACTAATAAAGTGATTATCGTAGTTATCATACAATAGCCTAACATGGGTAAAAAGATAATATTTTCCAATACAATTGTGTTATTTACAGATAATATGTAAATTGGAATTGTCAATAGTTGTATAGTAGACAAAATCAAAATAATGTATAGTTGATACGAACCTTTAAATTTAATCATTTCACTTTTTAGCAATTGGATCATTACTTAACCTCCAATTTAACATTAACAAAGAAACAATAAATAGAATCAATGATAGAAATACGGTAAATACTACCATTTTAACGTCTGTTACATGATTTGTTAAATCTAAATCTCCTGACGGTTTTATATACATAAGACTATAAGCAATTTTATAATGATATGTAAAAGGAAAGAAGAACCAAAAGCTACTTTGAGCGATAAAAGGTGCAACCAAAAAACAAATCAAGGAGTTAATAGATACTAAGATATAGGGGTTGATCCGTTTCGAAAATAGATACAAGAGTGGCAATACCCATATGGATGTTATCGAAATAAGTACTAAACAAATTAAGTCACCAATTATATTCAATGATATTAAGTCGCCATACAAAAAATTACTTGTAAATAATAATATAGCTAAAAACCATACGTTCGAAATGAGTAAATCTTTTAATTTTAAAAGTATCTTTACGATATATATTTTTATGCTATCATTTCGAAAGTATATATTCTGGAAGTTTCCTGCAGCTTCTTCTGCTTTATAATCATATAAAAATAACAATCCAATAAGCGTGTACAAAAAGACGGCTTCCCACCAATATATTGAAAAACTTTCTAGAATACTCGGTCCAACAAGTAATACAGCTATTAAAATCGACAATCCAGGAGCTATTATCAAGAATTTTTTGGATGTATTTTTTCGCTGTTTTAACCATTCTGATTTAAATATTTTTATCATATTGCGTCACCTCCATGAACAATTCTTATAAATAAAGATTCTAAATCATCACTTTGAACATTCGAACCATCGTAAAAAATTTGACCATCATGTAAAATAACAACTTTATCTGCCACTTTACTAACTTCATACAGTTGATGGCTAGATAAAAGAATTGTCATTCCTGATTTCTTTAAAGAAATCATTAAATTCAACAATTCCTTTATACCATCTGGATCCAATCCATTGGTAGGTTCATCTAAAATGAGCAAATCTGGACTAGTAATTATTGCCATACCTAATCCCAAACGTTGTTTCATACCTAAAGAAAAGCTCCCTGCTTTTTTCTTTCCCGTATTAGATAGCCCAATCAAGTTTAATACTTCATTAATTCGTTCGTCAGAAATGTCATATAACAATGCTCTTGTTTTTAAGTTATCATAAGCAGATAAGTTCATGTAGATAGCTGGAGTTTCAATAAGCGCTCCAATCTCATATATACCCGCATTTTTTTTCCCATTAAAAATAACCGTACCACTATCAGCATTTTCAAGACCAAAAATAATCTTCATAATTGTTGATTTTCCTGCACCATTAATACCTAATAATCCACAAATACTCCCCTCTTTTATTTCAAAAGAAATATTTTTCAGTACTTCTCTATCCTTATATGATTTTCTAAGTTTTTGAACTTGTATATTCATAACTATAATTCCTCCTTGTTTTATACTTGTATGTTATACTTTATTTTTCAAAATTTGTTCAGAATTTCCAATTTTACAAAATTAAAAAAATAGACAGTCCTCAATTTAGAAAACCATCTATTTTTATACATAACTATTATATGGAAGCTATCTAATATATCCTTACAGAATTATTTTTTAATAAGCAACGTCACTTGAGCGCCACCTCTATCTGGATTTGATAAAAACAATTCTCCTAAATGTCTAGTTGCAACTTGTTTAGCAAATGCTAACCCTAAACCATAGTGCTTATTATTCCTACCTTTATTCTCAGTATAAAATAACTTATCTGCATTTAATAAGGACTGTTCAGTAAAAGGCAGACCATTATTCCACACTACAAAATTAATATACTCTGTTTCCTCAATGATAGTAAGCGTAACTTTTTTTTCTCCAGAACTATATCTTGCTGCATTTGCTAAAATGTTAATTAATGCCCGATTTAAATTAAAGCGATTTCCCTTAAAAAATATTAATTTTGTAGTATTAATAATTTTGAAATCAACCTTTGCATTATTCATTACAGATTTCGCCTCTACTGACAGATCACTTAAAAAATCAGGTAAATATATCTGTTCCCCATAATCTTTATCTTCAATTAGTAATCTTGAATAATCAATCATTGAACTAAAGTATCTTTCAAAAATCACTATACTGTTATTCATTGACTGAGTATATTCCTTCTGTTGATCAGTCAGGTTAGTTAATTCAAGCAACTCTAAATTTCCCTTTAGTACTGTTAAAGGAGTTTTTACATCATGAGCTAATGCACCAACTTGAAAAGATAAATCTTCCTTCTCCCTTCTCTCTGATTTGAGTAAATTAGTTAACTCGTCGTCCTTTTGATATAATACAGAGAGAATTTCATCGAACTCTTGTATTTGAGCGGGAATGTTTTTTTCTTTAAATGTTAACTGCCCCATGTTTAAAGCTTTTTTTTGTATAAGTAGAAAATTTTTTGAAAATTCTTTTATTAATCTTGTAAGTGACCAAATGAGTAAAATCGTTTCGAAAACGAAGAAAAATAAATAAGAAAATAGATTAAATGAAATGTGACGCAAATTCGGATTAACAAACTCAGGTATCATGGGTTGCCTGACAGTAAGTACAATCTCTGAATTAGCATAATACCCATAATACACCTCACTATTACTTACAGATTCATTTTTAGCAAAAACTTCTCGATAGGCAGGCAAATCCTTTTTTTGATAATTACCCTCTTCAATTGTACCTGTCTTGCGATTAAATACAACATAGTCAAATATAGAGTTATTCATTGCTTGAACTACATCACTTAAATTGCTGGTATCACTCACTGAAATTTCAATTTTAGAGTCGTATACATTTAATTGTCTTGTAAAAACAAGTAAATAAGTAAATATAAAAAATAAAAGTATACTCAGTAACGTACCTGTTACTAGTTCTAAAACAGTCCTTATTATACGTCCTCTAATTGTAGTATTCTTCTTAATCATGCCACTTGTATCCCATACCTCTAACTGTTTTTATAGGATTAATTCCATAGGATGAGAATTTTAATCTTATTTGATAGATATACTCAGATATTGAACGAAAGAGGGTTTCAGCATCATCATCATAAACGTTTTCATATATATCTTGTACAGTAAAAATTTTTCTTGGATTGCTAGATAATAGCTCTATGATATCATATTCCCTACTTGTAAAGGCAAGACTATCTCCATTAATACAAACAATTTTTTCTTGTAAATAAATCGTTATTGGAGATAATTCTCGAACAATTTGATTACTTAATTCACCTTGTTTGTATCGTTCTTCTCGTTTGAGATTTGCAGCAACTTTAGCAATTAATTGATTGATGCTGAAAGGTTTTGTAATATAGTCATCTCCTCCTAAATTCAATCCTGATACTATATCTTCTTCGGTATCTTTTGCACTAACAAAAATAATAGGGGAGCTTACTTTATTTCTAATCTGCTTACAAATTTGCATACCATCTATATTAGGCATCATTACATCTAATAAAATCAAATCGAATCCTTTGAAATTACTAATATTGATTGGTACGGTCACTTCTTGATACGTCGTTACCTGATAGTTTTTCATCTCTAAAATAGTTCGCATCAATTTCAAAATTTCAAAATCGTCATCTACAACTAATATCTTATACATTCTATCACCTCAAAAAATTTTAGAGAACTACCTGCAAAGCTCCGTATTTCTGACAAAGAATAGTCTCAATACATCAATTTGTAATGTAAATTAAATTTTTAGAAACTAGTATAAATCTATTTTACACTATCTTGAACAAAATTCGTAATATTTAATAATATAATTTGAGTGCCATCAATATCATTTCTTATCCAGCAGAAATAACCATAACTTTCCCATCTATATGTGAATAATCCTCCCCCTTAAGTTCTCCAACGTAATGTTTCAATGCTTCTTGATTATTTTAATCTAGACCATCATCACCTACTGAAGCAACAATTATTGAACCTTGACATTTGAGATTGTATCAGAGAAAATTCAGATTTTATTCAAAGAAAAAATCATCTTTACACTACTAGTGAAATTCAAATTTAAGAAAGAATCAATTTCTAAAATTTTTAATGTCCTAAAAAATAGAATAAGTTTTGAACTGGTTCAGATTATTTTCTATCCCCTCTTCCACTTATATCCTGTTCAGCATGCTAAGACAAGTAAAGCAAGGTTAAAAATGATAAAGAAATGTAACCTTTTCTACTTTTCTTTTCAAGATAGGTTGAGAGTTCCTCTCATCCTCAATAAATAAAAATTCAATCTCACTATATTTAGTCTCACTAACTTCAGTCTCACTAGGGGCTGAATGTGAGACGGGGGCCGTTTCATTTTTGACCTGCCCTAATCTTTTTTAACACTAGGCCTGTTTGAATTAGCTACTGGGGTAGAAGATAATTCCCCTAAGTAAATCTTATTAGCTAGTCTTCCTTTCTCACTTGAAGACTGTTGGACTTCATCAATTAAGTCATATTCTTTAAGAATTTTTTTGATGGACAGTAATTTTGACTTCGAACAACCTAATAGCTTCATCAGTTTAGAATTAGAAAATACTAAATAGACTGCTCCTTCTTCATCTATCCAACCACGACTGAGAGATAATTCTAAACGATCTTTTAAAATAGAATAAGCCACCTTTACTTCTAGTTTCATATCCATATAATTCTCATCCTCAAAAAGAATTTTAGGTAATTTGTAATACCGTTCTGAAGTTTGGTATTGATTTGCGGTAATTCGTTTCATAGCACTCCTCCAAGTTCTTTGAGTATTAAATCTCCACTTGATTCCAAGCGAACCAAGCCACTTTTTTCTAATTCAGCCATAAGAGATATGGCCTCAATAATGTCAATTCCCATTTCACGTATTAAAAATGAAATGACAATATAGCGTGATGATTGTAATTCTTTTGTCATTTTTCCTCCTGAAAATAAAAAAAAGGAGAACAATATTCAACTGTTCTCCAAAATAATTTTATTAAAAAGAAAAACCCTGCCAAATTAAATTTTGGTAGGGTTTTTGGTAGGAAACTAAATTTATTTATCAGTTTCTAAAATGTGTTCACGATTCTAAAAGGCTGATACTATAGTATTCCGAATTCTAATTGGTATATACCTCTTATTTAAGAGTAACTGAAGCTCCAGCTTCTTCCAATTTAGCTTTGATTTCTTCAGCTTCTGCAGTTGCAACGCCTTCTTTAACAAGTGCTGGTGCACCGTCAACAAGTTCTTTAGCTTCTTTAAGACCAAGACCAGTGATTTCACGTACAACTTTGATAACGCCAACTTTTTTGTCGCCTGCAGATGTCAATTCAACGTCGAATGAATCTTTAGCAGCACCAGCGTCAGCAGCACCAGCTGCAGCAACAGCTACAGGAGCAGCTGCAGTTACACCAAATTCTTCTTCGATAGCTTTTACAAGGTCGTTCAATTCAAGGATTGAAGCTTCTTTAATTTCAGCAATAATGTTTTCAATGTTCAATGCCATTGTTATTTCCTCCAAATATGTTTTAAATTTATAATAGATTTTTGTAGCTAGGCTACGCTGCGTAGCTTAAGATTAAGCTGCGTCTTCTTTGTTGTCTGCAACCGCTTTGACTGCAAGAGCAACGTTGCGCACTGGCGCTTGAAGTACAGAAAGGAGCATAGAAAGAAGTCCTTCGCGGTTTGGAAGAGTTGCAAGAGCAAGAATCTCTTCTTTAGATGCGACAGCGCCTTCGATTGCACCACCTTTGATTTCAAGTGCTTCAGCGTTTTTAGAAAAGTCGTTCAAGATTTTCGCTGGTGCGATAACATCTTCGTTAGAAAATGCTACTGCAGATGGTCCAACAAATACAGATGCAAGATCTTCAAGACCAGCTTTTTCAGCTGCACGACGCAAGATTGAGTTTTTAATAACTTTATACTCAACTTCGCTTCCACGAAGCTCACGACGAAGAACTGTATCTTGCTCAACTGTCAAACCACGAGCATCCACAACGACGATAGATGCAGCAGCTTTCATTTTTTCAGCTACTACGTCAACTAGTTCCGCTTTTTTAGCAATAATTGCTTCACTCATTAGTGTGTTCACCTCCGTTATTATTTTGCTTGGGGAATTTTTCCAAAAGAAAAACGCGCCCAAACCTAGACACGAAAGTACAATACGCTTCTTTTTACATGATACGTTTTGTCCTCGGTAGGATACTTATGAGTCGAGCTCCCCTACTGTCTTAGGCAGTTTTTTCAAACCGTATATAAGTATAGCATAGTCAAAAAAAGAATGCAAGATTTTTGCAAACTTTTTTTAAAATTTTTTCGTGATTTTTCTTCTAAAGTTCTACTGTCAGGACTTGACCTTGCTTAACAACCTGTTCTCCAGCGATATAAACATCATCAACATCACTGGATTTAACAGCATAGACGAGATGAGAAAGCATATTTTCCTGAGGTTGGAGATGAATTTTCCCTTGTGGTTGAATAACGAGAAAATCTGCCTGCTTGCCAACTTCCAGACTTCCTATCTGTTCGTCCATTCCAAGAACCTTAGCACCTTCTATCGTTAGAGCTTTGAGGGCTGTTTCGATTGGAAAATGGCTGGCATCCCCACTCTTCATTTTCTGTAGGAGAGTTGCGGTCCGCCCTTCCTCAAACATATCTAGATTGTTATTGGAAGCAACCGAATCTGTCGCAATTCCTACTGCCACTCCTGCTTTTTGCAGTTGAATGATAGGAGCAATCCCTGATTCCAATTTGAGGTTACTGATAGGATTGTGGGCAATAGACACTTGAGAAGTTGCCAAGCGTTCAATTTCTCTCTCGTTTAATTCGACCCCGTGAGCAAAGACAGACGGATGATCTAAATACCCCAGTTCTTCTAGAAAGGCTAAGGGGCGTTTGCCGTAGCGTTTCAGGATAATGCCTGATTCCTCCTTGGTCTCCGCCACATGGATATGGATTGGAATAGCAAGCTCTTTCGCCATATCTAAGCTCGTTTCCAGCAAGTCTCTATCACAGCTGTAGGGAGAATGTGGGGCTACCATCACCTTGAAATTTGGATTTTTATATCCAATAATTTCCTCAATGATTGCTCGAGTTCTGCTTATAGTTTCAGCAGTTGTCTCTGTCTCCGAAGAAAAAAGAGTCGGTGAGAAATAACAACGCATCTTGGAAGTTTTCACTGCCTGATAAATCCGCTCAATATCCACACCATTGGGATTATACATATCGTTGAAGGTTGTTGTTACCGACTGGAGCATTTCTATCATAGCTTCTTTAACCGCTCTTGTTGTCATGTCGGGAGTAAATCCTGCTTCTGCAGGCCAGATATAATCATTGAGCCATTCATGGAGATTGCTATCATCTCGGATTCCTCTCAATCCTGTCATAGCAGAATGTGTGTGGCAATTAACCAAACCAGGCATAATCCAGGCTCCCTGATAGTCTATAATCTGCTCAGCTTGCTCTAAAATCTCTGACTTCTCTTGACCAACATAGACGATTTGAGAATCCTTAACTGCTAAGATTCCATTCAGATAAACATGGAAATCTTGATCACAAGTCACGATATTTACATGCTGATAGACTTTCATTCTAGGCTCCTTTTCTAAAAGACAATTTATACTCTCTTCAAACCACTTCAGATTCATCTTGCCGTAGATATATGGTTACTGACTTCGTCAGTCTTATCTACAACCTCAAAACAGTGTTTTGAGCTGACTTCGTCAACCTTATCTACAACCTCAAAGCAGTGCTTTGAGCAACCTGCGGCTAACTTCCTAGTTTGCTCTTTGATTTTCATTGAGTATTACAGTGAACAATTTTTCTAGCTATTGTAACAAAAAAGTCACCCGAAGGCAACTTTTTTATCTATAAGAGTTCGAAATTAGAATGGCTTATTCAGAGCTAAAAGCTGTAGCTTGCTGCATTTGGTAATACTTGCCCTTCTTAGCCATAAGGGCATGATGGTTCCCATACTCAACAATGTCGCCATCCACCAAGACAAGAATCAAATCCGCATCCTGAATGGTTGACAAGCGGTGGGCGATGATAAAACTTGTACGTCCCTTCATGAGCTTGGCAAAGGCATCCTGAACCAATACTTCTGTCCGTGTATCGATAGAAGAAGTCGCCTCGTCTAAGATAAGAATCTTTGGAATAGCCAGAAAGACACGCGCAATGGTCAAAAGTTGAGCCTGACCGACAGAGAGAGATTCTCCTGCATTTTCCAACTTGGTATCGTATCCCTGCGGCAACTGTTGGATGAAAAAGTCTGCATTGGCTGCCTTTGCAGCAGCAATCACCTGCTCCCGACTGGCATCAGGATTCCCAAAGGCAATATTGTCATGAATGGTCCCTTGCTTGAGCCAGGTCTCTTGGAGCACCATCCCAAACTGCTGTCTCAATGACGCTCGGGTATAATCATAAATAGATTGCCCATCTAACAAGATATCTCCTGAGTTAATAGGGTAAAAACGCATGAGGAGATTGATAAGAGTTGATTTTCCAGCACCTGTCGGACCAACGATAGCTACCTTGCTACCAGCTGGGATATCGATAGACAAATCCTTAATCAAAATCTTTTCAGGATGGTAGCCAAAAGAAACATGCTTAAAGGAAATAGCCCCCTTAACCTGGTCACTGGTCAAAACTTCCTTGCCTGTTTCAGCCACTTCAGGACTTTCTAAGATAGCATAGATGCGCTCTGCACAAGCTAACGCACTTTGTAACTCAGCTAGAACTGAAGAAATATCGTTAAAGGGCTTGGTGTACTGTTGGACATAATTCAAAAAAGTCACTAAACGCCCAATGGTCAAGGTGGACCCCATCATGATACGATAAGCTCCTACTCCAGCTAAAAGCGCATAAATGAGTGCATTGACAAAGCGAGTCGAAGGATTAACCGTTGAAGAATAAAAGATGGCAGACTGAGAATAGCCTGCGTAGTTGGCATTCGCCTCATGCAATCTTTTCATAAACTCTTCCTGAGCATTGAAGGACTGGATAATCGTCTGCTGGCTAAGCGATTCTTCAATCAACTGAGTCTGAATGCCTCTCGTCTCTGTTTGCTTCTGAAAGAGATGATAGGAGCGTTTAGCAATAAAGCGTGAAATCACCATAGACAGTGGCGTCAACAGCAAGACTAAGAGGGTCATGAGGAGGTGAATTTGAAGCATGGCTAGAATACTTACCAAAATCATCAAAACACCAATGAAAAATTGGTTAAAAATCATGGTCAAACCAGCTGCCAACTGTTCTATGTCCGTGGTTACACGACTGACCATCTCGCCACCGCCTTGCCGATCCACAAAGGCAATCGGTAGCCGATGGAGCTTATGGATGATTCGCTCTCGCAAGTCTCTGGTATAAGAGAAGATTAGACGATTATAAAGAAGAGGATTGGCCCATTGTACCAGAGTATTTCCTATGACTACCAAGAGCATCTGGAGAAAAATTTGCCAAAAAACTGGTGAAGATCCAGCCACTAGGACTTGATCTATAACCTGCCCAATCAGGATAGGTAAATAAATTGATAAGCCAACTTGGGCAATAGTTCCTAGAAAGGCTAGAAAAAGAAGGAACGGATGACTTGCTAAATCTTTTGCCAAACGTTTGAGCGTCTGGTTTGCAGTTTGTCGTCTCATGCTAGTCCTCCTTTCCATGTTGGGATGCATTGATTTCACGATAGACTTGACTGGATTTCATCAAGTCCTCGTGATTGCCGATAGCTAGGAGCCCACCTTTTTCCAAGAGGAGAATCTGGTCTGCCATCTGTAAAGTCGAGGTTCGTTGAGAAATCAAGATTAAGCTTGTATTTGGTAAGTTCTTTCGGATAGCTTTCAAGAGTTTAGACTCGGTAATGGTGTCAAGGGCCGAGGTCGCATCATCTAGGATGAGAAATGGAGCTTGGCGCAAGACTGCTCGAGCGATCGACAGTCTTTGTTTTTGTCCTCCTGAGAAATTTCTCCCTCCTGCCTCAACTAGGGCATCCAAGAACCCTTCCTTTTCACTGACAAAATCCTTTGCTTGCGCAATTTCCAAGGCCTGCCAGAGTTCTTGATCAGTTACTTCTTGATCTAAACCTAGAGTCAAGTTGGAACGAATGGTTCCTTTAAAGAGTTCGACTTTTTGGGGCACATAAGCAATCCAAGACCGCCACTGCTCAAGATTACGAGGACTAGATCCGTCTCGATAAAGATCTATGCTCCCCTTATCTGCTGGATAAAGTCCAAGGATGAGTTGTACTAAGCTTGATTTACCAGAACCTGTTCCCCCAATAATACCAAGGATTTGCCCTTGCTGCATATCAAAGGAAATGTCTCTCAAAGAAGGCTGGGCCGCATCAGGATAGGTAAAGGTCAATTCTTGGACTTGTAAAACCTGATCACTGGTAGCTTGCTTTTGTTCTAACTCTGAGTGGATATCTTCTGGAGCCTCAGCAAAAACTTCCTCGATTCGCTTGGCAGAGATATAGGACTGATTGAGAGAATTTATCAGCATAGCTAGCTTGACCAATTCCACCAAAATCTGTAGGAGATAGTTGATAAGGGCAATGAGAGCACCTTGACTGAGCAATCCTCCTTGAATTGAAATATATCCCTGCCAGATAATAACGAGGAGAGTTCCATTAACAATCAGATAGGTCAGAGGTGTTAATAAGCTAGACCAGAAACCTGTTTTTTCTTGCAATCTGGCATAAACTTGGTTAAGGGTCTGAAAAATCTGTAACTCTCGTTTTTCTTGTCCAAAAGCACGAATAACCCGCATACCTTGTAATTGCTGGCGCGTTTCTTGAACCAGTTGGTCCGTTTTCTTTCTGAGAACACTGTAGAGAGGATTAATCAGTCTAGAGAGCCCTACAATAACAATGGTCAAAATGACAACCATGACCAAGAACCAGAAAGTCAGCTCAGCTGAGATGCGATAAGCCATAAAAATGGCACCAAAAACGATAATAGGCGCTCGCAAAAAGAGACGCAGGAATTGATTGATCCCAGTCTGAATCTGGTAAGTGTCCGAAGTCAAGCGAGTGACCAAGCTAGAAGTTGTCAAACGGTCTCTGCTGTCCTTAGGCAAGGAAAGAATATGTCGATAGAGGTCGTTTGTCAATTCCTTGGCAAAACCCACCGCAGCCTTGGCTGAGTAGAATTGGGCTATTAAGGCCACTACAACACCAATTACTGCAAAGATAAGGAGCAGGCCAATCTGCATCCATAGATGACCTTGATTTCTTTGGGGCAAGGATTGGTCAACAATCCCAGCAATCACCATGGGAACCAAGAGCTCAAAAATAGCTTCTAACAGCTTGAATAAGGGAGCTAAAATCGATTCCTTGATATAGGGTTTGAAGTAAGATAATAGGTGTTTCATAAATCCCTTCTATTCGTATTCTGGAAATGAAGAAAGTGGGAAGCACCCACCCTCTCTGTTTTATTTGTTTAAGTAAGGCAGTAGATAGCCATATCCTGCTTCTTCCATCTCATCCTTGGCCACAAAGCGCAAGGAAGCGGAATTGATACAGTAACGGAGGCCACCAAACTCACGCGGTCCATCTGTGAAAACATGACCCAAGTGAGCATTCCCCGACCGAGAACGAACCTCAATTCGCTCCATTCCATGACTGAGATCCTTGTAATAATGAATCAATTCCTTGGAAATCGGACGGCTAAAACTTGGCCAACCACAACCTGAGGCAAACTTATCCTTGGCAAAAAAGAGTGGCTCACCTGTCGTAATATCTACATAAATTCCCTCTTCAAAGGTTTGATCATAGGCATTGGTAAATGGAGCCTCTGTGGCAGCTTCTTGGGTAACACGATAGGATTCTTCAGATAAACTGCCCTTTAACACCTCTTGACTAGGTTTTTCATAGCTTGCTGCATCAATCAATGGCTTATCAGCATCGGTCACATCGATATGACAGTAACCTGAAGGATTTTTCTTAAGATAGTCTTGGTGGTAGTCTTCAGCCAGAATGTAATGACGTAGTTTCTCCACTTCCACTGCAATCTTTCGACCCAGCATGCGCTCCTGCTCCTGCACCACAGTGTAGACAGTTGGCAAGTCTACTTCGTCCTGGTAATAAATCCCAGTTCGATATTGGCGACCACGGTCATTCCCTTGTTGATTGATGGATAAAGGGTCGATGACACGGAAATAATAAAGTAAAATCTCTCTGAGTGACACTGCCTTCTCATCGTAAATCACTTGAACCGTTTCTGCATGGTCTGTTTCCTTGAGCAACTGGTAATTGGTCGTTTCGAATTGACCATTAGCGTAGCCAACACTGGTTGTTAGCACTCCAGAAATTCGTGAAAAATATTCCTCTAGACCCCAAAAACAACCACCTGCTAGATAAATTTCTGCCATCTTTATTTCTCCTTTATCAAGTTTTTAACTAATACTCTTCGAAAATTAAATTCAAACCACGTCAGCTTCCATCTGCAGCCTCAAAACAGTGTTTTGAGCAGCCTGCGGCTAGCTTCCTAGTTTGCTCTTTGATTTTCATTGAGTATAAACTTCTTTTCAAAAAAAGGATAGGAAGCCCTCTGATCAAGAGTTTCCCCATCCTATCTTCTATTCTTTATTTTGCTTCGACACGGACACCTTGGGTATCAACTTTCAAGTCATGAAGTTTTCCTTTGAAAGGTTGCTTTTCCAATTCCGCCTTAATCGTTGGCATCTTGTCATGAGAAGCCAAAACCATAACTGTCGGCCCAGCACCAGAAAGGTAGGTTGCATAGGCACCATTTTCTTTGGCTACTTGCTTAATCGTTGCAAATTCTCTCACCAAGTCCTGACGATAGCGCTCGTGGAAGAGGTCGCCCTCGATTGCTTGCCCAGCGGTCACCATGTCTCCTGCCAACAAGGCTGCAACCGCCACATTGGCGATAGAACTAGCCGCAACAGCTTCCTTGTAAGACAATTTCTTAGGCAAGACGCCACGGCTGTCTCGAGTACGCAATTCATAGTTTGGAATGTAGGCTAGGAAATCACACTCTGGGAAGTCTGCTACGATAGCAGAAACTTGCCCTTCAACGGAACTTGCAATAACGAGATTACCATAAATGGCTGGAGCCACATTGTCAGGATGCCCTTCAATCTTTGTCGCTAACTGCAATTTTTCATGGTCTGTCAAGTTGAGCTTACCCAATTGATTGGCTAGTTCAATCCCAGCAACGATAACCGAGCTAGAAGAACCCAAACCACGCGCCAAGGGAACATCACTGGTCATTTTCAAACGTTTTGGTTGCAGGTCTGGTACAATTTGCAAAGCGATTTTGAGCAAGAGATTGCGCTCGTCATGTGGAATCCATTTGCCAATCTGGTGTTCAATCAGCCACTCATCTCGTTCTTCACAGACCTCTATTTGAAGATACTTGGTTACAGCTACACCGACCGAGTCAAAACCTGGCCCGATATTGGCACTGGTTGCAGGTACAATAATCTTCATCTTATTCTCCTAACACCTTGAAGGTATTCAAGAGGTCGAATTCTGAAACCTTCATCAATTCAGCTGAAACATTTTCAAGCTGGGCTTTATTGATCTTATGTGTAATAATCACAACACGCGCCTTGTCATCTTCTTTGCCATCTTGGAGGATTTGCTTGAAGGAAATATCTTGAGCGTTGAAAATCTCAGCCAATTTCAAGACTTGACCTTTTGAGTCTGGAGCCAAGATTGAGAAGTAGTAATTTGCTTTGACATCTTCTGGATTTGCCAAGACCAAGTCACGGCTATATTCGTTGAAATCTTTACCGATGGTTCCATCATTCAAGCGACGAACAATACGGACAATATCCGCCACAACACTTGTTGCAGTTGGTTTTTGACCAGCACCTGGTCCGTAGTACATAGACTCACCGATACCAATAGATTCTACAAAGACAGCGTTCATCACCCCATTCACACTAGCGAGTGGGTGCGCTTTAGGTAGGAAGGTTGGAGTTACTTCCGCAGCAATTCCTGAAGGAGTTTCCTCGATAGAACCAACCAATTTCACTACATAGCCAAGATCTTGGGCTACAGCTACGTCTTCTGGTGTGATGTTGCGGATTCCCTTGTGGGCTACATCGTCAAAGGCAACCTTCATACCAAAGGCAAATTGGCTCAAAATCACCATCTTGTAGGCTGCATCAATCCCATCTACGTCATTTGTCGGGTCACTTTCTGCAAAACCAAGTCTTTGAGCTTCCGCAAGAGCATCATCGTAAGACCATCCTTCTTCCACCATTTTGGTCATCATGAAGTTAGAAGTTCCGTTAACCACACCAAGCACGCGAGTGATTTTATCAGAAGCCAATGAATTTGCTAGAGTGCGAAGAATTGGAATCCCACCAGCTACTGCTGCTTCATAGTAAAGTGCTACCTTGTTGGCTTTAGCGATTTCTAGCAATTCTGCGCCATGGACAGCCAAAAGGTCCTTGTTGGCAGTAACAACGTGTTTCCCAGCTTCCAAGGCACGAGTGATAAAGGTCTTAGCAGGCTCGATACGCCCCATCAATTCCACTACGATCGTAATGTCTTGGTCTGACAAAATATCATCCACATTGGTTACAAAGTTAAAGTCATTCCCTGCTGCAAGCAAGCGATTCTTTTCATCTTCATCCTTGACCAATACCTTAGCAACTTCAATCTCTGAATGTGCTGATTGTTTGATTTTTTCTCCATTTTCCTTTAGGAGGAAAGGCACACCACTTGCAACGGTACCAAATCCTAGTAAAGCAATTTTAACTGTCATGTTTGTCTCCTCGAAATTTTCTAATATAGCCATTATAACAGAATTTTGTGAAAATTCCTATTATAGTAATTCACTATTTCAGTATAAAAAGAAAAAACGAATCCCATGATTCGTCTTTCTTGATAGATGAAAATTGATTTTTAAAATTATGAACCAATCTTTTGCAAATTGAGCACTGCATCGTGATTCATCAAGACTTGACCATACTCTTGCAAAACTGAGCGACTGATGTCACTATCGTCCGCAAACTCGCGCATACGGGCCAACAGCCAAGCTGGATATGGACTTGGATGATTTTCAATATCCACTAGAATAGTCAAATAATAGCGCTCGTTCATCTTGTAGAGTTCAGAAGTTTCCATCTCAAAAGTCACTGTCTTGGCAAAAGCTACCAAGTCAGCCAACTTAGCAAAAGAAAGGATGTAGTAGATGTAAGGCTCTTTCTTGCTTTCAGCTTCTTGTTCAGCCTGCTCTTCCTCTTCTTCCTTGGCTTCAACTTGCTCTAGAGATTGAATGGCTTCGATATCATCTTTGGTTTTGTCCGCGATGCTTTTTTCTAAAGTTTTAATAAACTCATCTGGCGACATTTGAGCCAATTCTTCCATGTCTGGTAAATCTGATAAATCTTCAAAATCTAGATTTTGGTCAATCTTTGATTTGGTTACAAAAACATCAACCTTATCAGGTTTTGGAGTCACACGGAAGCTCAACATACCTGTATCCAAAAAGCTCTCAGGCATCTCTAACTCATCCAAGATGGCATAAAAGAACTCTTCTGTTTTTTCTTGAGGGACAAGAAAGTCAGCAATCTCCATGCCACGATCCATCAAATCCTCTAAAGACATCGTGATTTTTAAAGTTGTATCACTGATTTGTTTCATTTTCATTGCTAGTAACCTCATACTTTCAGTTCTATCTATTATACTAGATTTTTACGATTTTATCAAAAGAATGAAGCGAGAATGTGATATAATACTAGAGACCATTTTACAATACAAGAAAGAAAGTACAATGAAAAATATAAAAGTTAATGCACTGGCTAGCTTACTAGTCAATGTTCTCAATATCGTTTTTCCGCTGATAACCAATCCTTATCTGACGCGGATTCTCAGCAAATCCAACTACGGTTATTTCAATACCGCCAATACCTGGGCTAGCTTTGTCATTCCTTTAGCCGCCTTTGGAATATATAACTACGGGATTCGAGCTATCAGTAAGGTTAAGGACGATAAAGATAAGATTAATTATGTCTTCTCAAAGTTATTCTATATATCTGTAATTACTTCTGTCCTTACAACAAGTATCTACTTTTTGTTTATTTACCTAGATAATAGTATTGAAAATTTGAAAGAACTCTACTATATACTTGGTGTCCAGGCTCTCTTCCAATTCCTTTATATCGAGTGGATGAACGAGGCTTATGAAAACTATGCCTTCATCCTTTACAAGACCTTGGTTATTCGTATTGCCATGTTGGTCGCTATCTTCACCTTTGTTAAAACTCCAAATGATATCGTACCTTATGCAATCATCATGAGTGCAACCACTATCCTTAACTACCTGCTCAGTTTTCTTTGGATCAAGAGAGAAGTTTCCTTTGTCAAAATTGGTCTCATGGAATTAATCAAAGCATCTAAGCCACTCTTGACCATGTTGCTTCTAGCTAATGCCAATATGCTATACACCTTACTTGATAGAATGTTTATCACCAAAGGGCCTGATGAAAACTACATTTCTTACTATACCATTGCTTCTAGCATCGTTATGTTGATTGCCAGTGTCCTGAGTGGAGCTATCAACGTCAGTATTCCACGTCTCGGCTACTATCTCGGTAAGAAAGACTACGAATCTTATAAAAATCTTCTGAACCAAGGAGCTGCCCTCTTTTACTTCCTTATCATTCCAACCAGTATTGGGATGATGGTATTAGGAAACTACGCTGCAGTCATCTACTCTTCTGAAAAATACCTTGAAGCTGGTATTGTGACTAGTGTCTTCGCCTTTCGAACTATCATTTGGGCTATTGAGTTGATTCTCGGTAAACAAATTATCTTCATCAACGACCACGAAAATCGTTTAACAGCCTTTTACTTTATTGGTGGCGGAGCTAATATCCTACTCAACAGTCTCTTGTATTTCAATAATATTTTTGCACCAGAGTACTACATTGCTACTACTATTATTGCAGAAACTGTAGTTGTTCTACTGGAAATTTACTTTATCAAGAAACATCAGCTACTTGATTTAAAAGAGATCTTTACTACTTTAACACGCTATACTATTGTATCGCTCGGATTCATTCCAATTTATTTCACTTTTAAATTTCTTTTCCAAATCAACTCTTATACAGTCAACCTCAATATGATACTCATGGTACTCTCGACTGTTGTAACCTGTGGAATCTACTATCTCTTGATACTTTTTATCACAAAAGATAAAACATTCCATTATGCACTCAATCTTGCTCTTGCTAGGATTAAAAGAAATTAAAAGAATCCCCTGCTAATAGACTATTCTACTAGCAGGGGATTTTCTCATTATTCCTTTTCTTTCTTGTCGGAACTACTTGACTCTATAATTGAGTCCTCTTTTTGTTTTTCTGAATTAGAAGAGTTCATTTCTTTTTGTTTTTCTTGCTTTTCTGCCTTATTAATCTTGTCTGATTTATCAGTTAGAGTAGATGTTTCCTGTTTGTTTGTAGAATGATTTTGCTGCTTATCAACAGTAACTACTTGTCTCCATACACCTTCTTCATTAACTTTATAACCATCAGGTGTGGTAGAATTTTTCAATAAGGAACCATCTGCTTGGAAATAGTACCAATTACCATCAACCTGTTTCCAGCCAGTTTGCATCGCTCCTGTTGAATCAAAGTAATATTGATCACTATTGACTTTTTGAAGGCCAACCAACATAATACCATCTTCAGGATTTAGATAATACCAGACGCCTTTGTCTTTTATCCAACCAGTTTTCATGGCTCCATTTGATTCAAAGTAACGGTAATGATTATCAAACCATTTCCAGCCAGTCTGCATGGCACCAGATGCACTAAAGTAATATTGCTTGCCATCTACTTGATTGAGTCCAACCAACATAGCGCCTTCCTTAGATTCAAGATAATACCACATATCATGATATTTTAGCCAACCAGTTTGAAGTGCACCAGATGCAGCGTAATAATGCCAGACATCATTTGACCACTGCCAGCCAACTTGCATGTTACCTGAGGATTTAAAGAAATAGGTTTTTCCATCAATCGCTTTAGAGCCTACGGCCATGATACCTGTTTCTGGATCCAAATAATACCATGATTCTTTATCTTTCAACCAACCAGTTTTCATAGCACCTGAGTTCGTATAGAAGTACCAGCTATTGTCTTGCCACTTCCAGCCAGTCTGCATGGCACCACTAGCATTCAAATAGTAACGAATACCCTTTATATCTTGTCTGCCAGTTAACATGATGCCATCTTTATCCAGATAATACCATGTTTCCTGATCCTTGACCCAGCCAGTTTTCATAGCTCCAGAACTTGCAAAATAGTTCCAGTGACCATCAACAAAGGCCCAGCCAGTTTGCATGACACCTTCTTGATTAAAGTAGTATGTGCTTCCATTGATATTCTTTTTACCGACAGTCTTTAGACCATCCTCATCATAGAAATACCAAGCTGAATCAATCTTTTGCCAAGTTGAAGGCTTACCTGAAATTTGTAGTACGCCACTTTCGCTAAAGAACATCTTCTTACCATTAAAAACTTGGTGTCCTGTCAGCATCTTACCATCTGCCGCAAAAAGGTATTTTTTCCCTCCAATTTCAGAGAGCTCGCTAAATCGTCTAGCACCATTCGACTGGATATAATACCAAGAGTTATCTAGCTTGAACCATCCACCAGTTTGCATTTTACCATTTTTGTTCAGATAGTAATCATTCCCCTTGGCATTTTCTCCCCAGTCGTCATTAAGGTGAAGCCAGCGGCCTGCTTGCATTTGTCCTTTTCCATTAAAGAAGTAAGTGGCTCCGCCAATCTCTTTCCAGCCGATAGCCATTTCCCCGTCAGACAAACGATATTTCCAATAGCCATCTTCTTGATACCATTTTTCGTCAACTACTGGGATATCAGGGAAGGTATTTGAAACATTAGCAAATCCTTTATCGCTAATATCAAAAACAGTAGCGTCTTGAGTTTGGCTAGCAGCACGAAGAACCTGAATATTTTTCTTCTGAAGGTATTCTCTAGTTGAAGCAACATTAATATCTCCACCAGTTGTCTGAATAATCATTTTTGGTGATAAGTTTTCAAGGAAATTAATCGTATTTGAAATTGTCGCATCATAATGGTGGTTCCATTTCATCATATCAACCTTGCCGATAACTGGACCTAACTTATCTTCTGCTCCTTCGGCATTATCCAAATCTCCACCAAGATAGATTCTCTTTCCTGCCACAGTCACTACTGAAACAATGGAGTTGGAGTTATCATCTCGAACTTTTTTCAGATTCCCGTCAGCATCATATTCATTCTTATAGTTGTAGAGCTGGATATCCATATCACCTAATTTTATATGGCTATCCTCATCTGAAATATTCTGGATAAGCGTAACTCCTCGTTTTTGAGCTGCTCTCAAAGCATTATCATAATTG
Organism: Streptococcus mitis; assembly: GCF_013305725.1. NCBI lineage: Bacteria > Bacillati > Bacillota > Bacilli > Lactobacillales > Streptococcaceae > Streptococcus > Streptococcus mitis. Next base: position 741,249 of record NZ_CP047883.1, on the reverse strand, counting down.
AAAAGATTATCCCATAGCCCCCACTTTGCTGTGATTCGATCATCTGAATATTTTTTCAGATAAAACTTACCAACCTGATAACGATTGAGTATTTCGTCTGCTCCACCAATATGATCACTATGAACATGAGTTCCTATGATAAAATCTAATTTTTTAACACCTATTTCATCTAGGTGGCGAATCAATCTATCCTCTAATACTTGATAATTTCTCATAGAAATTCCCCAACGACTTGGATAGCGTGGGTCACTCCCATCAGGAAAATCATAGTCTTCTCCCATATCAATCAAAGCATAGTGACCATTGCTTTCCAGAAGGATGGCGTCACTCCCAGATTTTGCTTTAGTATTTATGAAATGGATACGATTGCCCGAACCTGCAGAGATAGTATTTGCATTTACTCCTTGCGATAACTGAATCAGCGCTAGAAAGAATACAAGAAAACTATACCCAACTAATTTTATTAACTGTTTATTTTTCATCTTGAAAACCCCTTTATTTTAAAAGATAAGAAACTTATACTAATCAATCCAATAATTTTTATCTCCTCCTGGCACTTGTTGCTCAATGGGTGGCGGACTCATATATTTTTCTCCAAATTCGTAGACAAGTAATTCATGGTATTTTCTCGGAACCTTGACCACAATGTTTTCATACGGCATATCAATCAAATCATAGAGCCATTCTTTTTTTATACCATCTGGATAATAGGGATCATAGATAGTACAAGTGAGATCTGTTGCTTGATCCACACTATACTTCAAAGCAAGACTCTCTAATTTTTGGTTCCATATCTGTGGGGAAGTTAAGCGAAAAATAGCTGATCCCATATAACGAGGGAGATTTTTAAGTCCACCATTCTCAGACTTAATCCCTTTAAAATTCAAAGAAGAAAGACGAATGAAATATTTGTAGAGCTTCATTTTCTTCTGGTCACTTTCTTTCGTTACGACACCATCATATGGAAAGATGTCAACGCAGGTTCCCAATACAACCGTTTTATCTATAAGATTAGCATCTCGACGTGTCCTCACATCATAGACTCGCATATAACTGTAAGGATACCCCTTTGTTTCTCTAAATGAAATTAATTTGTAGTAGGGATGATTTTCATTTTTTAAAACCTTATACAGTTTTTCAAATTCATCACGCGCTAAGGAAATATCTGTATCATCATCCCAAGGTATAAATCCTTTATGGCGTACAGCTCCTAGTAATGTTCCAAAATCAATAAAATATTTGATTTGATGTTGTTCACAAAGATCATGAAGATACTTTAAAATATCTAATTCTACTTGTTTGATTTCTTCAAGAGTTAAAGTTCTTTCAGACATAGGTTTTATTCTCCTAAATTTGACTATATTTTTAAACGTTTCTTAATCCCAATCCCGTCATTTAGACCTTTTAATAATCTTCCACAATTTAAAATCATGATGAGATACTCTTTGTTCAACTGGCGGTAATTGCATATAATCTCCGTAGTCTGAGGTCAAAATTTCATGATATTTTTTCGGAATGGTAAATTTCTTACCTTCAAATGTTCCAGTAGTAACTTGTTCTAGCCATTCGCGTCTCCACACTGGTTTGTTCATATCCTTGTAGATAAGATAATCCACTTCCTCATAATCCGACACTTTACGTGATTTAGCAAGTTCTTCAATTTGTGCAACGTATTTATTTGTATTTGTGAAATAAAAAATAATAACTGAAATATAGCGTATCAGTGAATTTAATGCACTTTTCGTATTGGTGATACCTTTAAATGTATAGCAACTCAATTGACGTTTCTTTATCAGCTTCGTCATCTTGTTCTTGAAATTTGCATCATTCTCGTAGCCATCTACAGGGAAAATATCTACATAAATCCCCATATTTGAATCAATGCGAACATCTTCTTCTAGCAAGTAGGTATGGTTATCCTGCACTTTCATGAAGGGATAGACATAGTTGAGATTATTTTTATAAGACATCGCTTCGTAACGTTCATCAGGGTTAGCAATAAGATAGTCTTGCAACTTTTCATAATCTTCTCGTAACATACAGATATCCATGTCATCATCCCAAGGAATAAAACCTTTATGACGAACCACACCGATAAGACTGCCATAAGCTAGGAAATATTTGACACCAATTTTCTGACAAGTTTCATGAATGTATTCCATGATTCCTAGTTCCATCTGTTGAATCTCTCTAATATCAGTTACTTCCTGATAACGAATACCTTCATCACGTTTGCAAACAACTAATCCATAACCAATAATCAACCAAAAGATAATATTAATAAAATTAGTTGAGTACATAATCTGACTTTCAAATAATTGACCGAACAAGATGCCAAAGAAAAGAATCATAATAAACTTTTCAGAGTTCTTTTTAGAAACAATCAAATAAGTCAAAAAGCGCTTAATTATATATCCTAGTAGAAGTAGAAAGGATACTAAACCTAAAATTCCAGAACTAACAAATACCGTTACCAAAATGTTATGGAAGTTTCCACCAATGAGAGAATTTTGAATCTCAAATTTACTGAAATATTTTGTATAATAATCTGGAACATTCCGTACACCATAACCAAAAATTGGTTTCTCGCTTCCCATTTTGATAGCATTTTTCCAAATATAAGTTCTACCACTAGGTGTTGTTTCTATTAGATGAAGTTCACCTGTTTTTTTTATAACTGAAGAATCCGTTTCTGCATAAGATTGTCCTTTATTTAAGTCTAATACAGTCGCTTTCCCCGAGGATATGTAAATAGAGGTTACATAACTCAATCCGATGTTAGCAGCAGAAACAAGTAAAGCAGAAACAATAAAGATTAGAAATCGCTTAGCTAACTTGCCACCGTTAATAAAGAAACTATAAAACCCAATCATTAACACTAAAGATAATAAAGCTCCTCTACTTTGCATGGTTGCGAAGTAAACTAATTGAATCACATTATTCAGTTTAAGATAGACAGAATATTTACTTCCTTTATGAATCAAATACATAGCCAAAATAATGCTAATGTATGAAAATATCGCACTAGCATTTGGATTAACAATCCCCCACAGACGTCCATTCATAACACCATAGTAATAAGATTGTTCGCCAATCTTAAATAGGATAAGGACTCTACTTATCAATAAACCAAACGCAAAAATTGCTGAAGAAAAAGATACAATTTGAACCGTATAAGCAATCCAGTCAAATAATTTTTTAAGTTTCCCTGATTGTAACATGGTAAATAATAAAACATAGGTTACCATGAAGAGGATTTCAATCACATTTCCAATCAGATGTCCAGAGCGATTGAAAATAGCTGATAGCAGATGACTTCCAGCTAAGAGTCCAAATAAGGATAGAAATTTGCGATCTACTGTGATTTCTTTCCACTTAAACAATAAGGTATAGCAAATATAAAGCACCACAATCGCTGATAATCCCTTGTAGAGGGGATTTGCTATCTTATAAACCAGTGAACTCATACTTAAAATCGAAATAAAAACAAATAGATACGCAATCCATAGTTTTGATTTTTCAAAGTATTCATCCAATTTTGAAAAATTCATTTTCAACTCCTTCTCATGATATTAGTTTTTTAATCCAACAATTTTCTTATATAGCCATGGAGAAATGACAAGTGAAAAGATCGCTACCTTGCGAAAAGTAGTGAAATAAGCATCCTTCCATATTTCGCGTCGATGCTGAACAATCCAAGTCCTCAGCTCGGCTTTCTCCTTTTGATACTCTTCACGTGAAGTAAAGATAATCTTATCGTAAACTGTGATGTACGACCAACATTCTCTGTTTATTAATTCGTATTTTAAATTAGGAAAGACTTGTGATACTTGAGCAATAATTCTCGTATAAACTTTTATAGTGTCAAATACATGCCGATTAACAGATGTTGTCGCACTTCCCTCACGATGATCATAATAATAAATTGGTTTATCAATGAATACACTACTACATCTTGTCTTTAGTAACAATTCCGTTAAAAATAAGGCATCTTCAGCTAGGTGATAATTTGTATTAAACTTTTCATCCGCAAGCAGGTCTCTCTTAAACAGTTTTGCGACTGGAAAAAATGACGTTCTGCTAGTCATCAGTAGTTCCTTCATGGTTTCTTCTGTTGACCAGAGTTCTGTTTTTCCAGAATGTGGAGGTAGGTCTGTTACAATGCCATTTTTGATATGGTGTAGAGGAGCAATTACAAAGCCTACATTCAACCCTTCAACTGCACTTGCTAAAGTAGCTAAGTAATCTTGGGTAGCAAAATCATCGCTATCAATAAAGGTAACCCAAGAACCCGTCGCTAGCTGAATTCCCATATTTCTAGCATTTGAAACACCAGCATTTTCGATATGGTAAACTTTGATATTCTCATACTGATTTGCTAAATGATCACAGATTTGTCCACTAGAATCAGTAGATCCATCATTTATTAGGATTAGTTCAAAATTGGTATAAGTCTGATGAAGAATTGACTCCACACATCGTTCCAGATAGTTTTCTACATTGTAGACTGGAACGATAACGCTTATTTTTTCTCCCATCATACTCCGTATTCTCCCTTGTACTCTCTATAACTCTTATCCATGTCTGCTATAATCGCATCATGATGTGGTAGCTGCTTATCTGCTGGTGGAGGTGTCATATAATCACCAAAAGCAGTGCTGAGATAGGCATCGTAGCCAACTGGAATGGGCATCTCTGTCTCTTCAAATGGCAAGAAAAGATTATCTTCAAAAGATGCGATTGGGTACTTATTTCTCATGTAGCCAGGCCCTGAGCATAACTCCGTGATTCCATCGCTCTCAGCCAGACTGTACTTGGTCATTTCTTTTTCAGCTTTTTTCCAAATATGATAGCGGAGAGATTTGGGAGTCACCCCCAGTAAAATACGGCTTCCCCATTTCATAAGTGCGCCATGCTTTTCTGGAATAGTTTGCGCACAAAACAGTGAATAAATCAGTGCCCAAAGAACCTGTTTTTTCCGCTCAGCTGGATTTTTCGGATAATAATCCAAAGGCAAAACATCCAAGGCCAGACCATGTGGCAAATCCAAATCCTGCTGATAAGGCTTGATACAGGTGGTCTCCTTGTCACGAATGGTAATAAAAAGATTACGATCGACAAAATCCTTATTACTCTTTGATAAGAAGTAACGTTCATCTGCATAACGAGGCCATAATTCTGCCAATTTTTCATAATCCTTACGGGGCATAAAAAAGTCTAGGTCGTCGTCCCAAGGAATGAACCCCTTGTTTCGAAGGGCACCAATAGCACCTCCACCACAAAGATAACAAAGCAAATCATGTTCTTTACAAAATGCGACGAAATATTCAGCCATTTCCAGACTACGAGCCTGAATCGCTTTCAAATCACTCATGTCTCTCCTCTTCTGTTCAATAACGAGTTATATCGTTTTATTATACCATAAAATAGCCTTAAAAATCCATCTGACACTAAGAAAAATCAAAGTTCAAACCACTATTTTACTGGTGATTCGAACCTTGATTTTTTCTGTCTTATCTTATCTCATCCTCATCTGAGATAGTTTAGTTTGATATTTATTTTGGTCTACTAAGAGTGCCTGTCCTCCATAAACATCGTAATCATCTACCCAATCACCTAGTTCTGGAACTGTTAATCTCTCAATGCCATTTTGCGCCCCATCTAGGAAGGATAAACCATTTGTCAATAAGAAACTATAGGGAACATTCGTAGAGGTCATCCCAAAGACCTTACCAAGTGCTTCTGATCCAGTAAAGAGTTTGGTTGGATCCTTGAGCTGTTGCAGAACAGCTGTCAATACTTGCTGTTGTCTCTTGGTACGACCATAATCACCTTCATCATCATCACGGAAGCGAGCATAATTGAGTAAGGTTGAACCATTCATCTGCTGTTTCCCAACTTTGATAGTCTGGGTTGGAGACTCTGTTTCTGTAGCATGCAAGTCATCTCCCACCGTAGCTTCGGTTAAAGGTTGACCTTCTAAGGTTGAGAATTTGGCATCAATCGTCACCCCATCAGGGAACAGAGTGTCAATAGCAGTTGCGAAGGCCTGGAAATCAACCAAGGCATAGTACTTAATGTCCAAGTCAAAATTATCTTTCAATACTTGGCGAACCATTTCTGCCCCTTTTTGACCTTCTTGTTCCCCTAGTTCATAGGCTACATTTAACTTGTTATCTGTTTGTTTCTTCCCATTGATAATCTTACTATATCCATCAATATAAACTAAGTTATCACGCATGAAGCTGACAAGCTTAATTTTCTTATCTGAACCACCAACATTTAGTACCATAATAGAGTCCGTTCTCGTCTCAGCACTATTTTGGCCAATCCGTCCATCCGTCCCCATAATCAAAATATTAACCCCATCCTTGGTATCTTGACCATGAAAAACTTCTACTTGAGCTGCCTTAGCATTGGCAGGTTTATTTGGATCCGCATTTGAATAGCCTTTTAGGAACATAAAAATCATGCCAAAACCGACACAGGCTAGAAGGGCAAGCAATCCTGCAAAAATGCGCCCCCAACGAATCTTACGTTTTTTGGACTTAACCTTTGGATGAGAATGAGTTTTCTGGTATTTTTTTGCACGACTTCGGTTACCATAGGATGGAAGAGGAGACTGATTGACTGGTTCCCTGAAAGACTCTTCCATATCGTGATTTTCATTATAAATTTCTGGAGAAGCTTTACTACTGCTAGCCATATTTAACTTACCTTGCAGGTAAGCAAACTCTTTTTTCTCTCGCTCATTGAGGTAATGAATATTCTTAAAAAGATAGTCATAACGCAACTGCTCGTGATGGCTTAAGGGATTTTCTTTGCTCATCTTATCTCCTTTCCGTGGTCTGATATTGGATAAATAGGATAGGCTCCCAGTACTTTATACTGGATTCCAATCGCTTCTAATTCTTTTTGGGCAAAGTTAACCAAGTCCTTATCGGCATAATCCACATCGATAATGAAAAAGTATTCTCCCAGTGCTGTCTTGAGTGGTCGACTTTCAATTTTTGTCAGGTCAATTCCTCTCCAAGCAAAGGTCGACAGGGCCTTATAAAGTGCACCTGGAAGGTTGTCAGGTAAGGTCAAGGCAAAAGTCATTTTCTCAGTTTGTGCTTGCAAGGGAATACTAGGCTTTTCAGCTCCCAAAACCCAGAAACGTGTGAAATTGGCTTCCATTTCCTGAATATCCTCGGCAATCAGTTCTAAACCATATTCTTCAGCAGAACTTCTAGGTGCAATCGCTGCATAAGGTTGGTCTGGATGTTCGGAAATAAAGCGGGCCGCATAAGCTGTACTAGCTGTTACCTCGATTTGGGCCTCTGGATATTGTTCATCGATGAATTTCTTTCCTTGAGCCAAGGCCTGTGGATGTGAAAAAATCTTTTCAATCTTAGTGTGACCTGGAACCACCATCAACTGCTGATGAATAGGCTGAACGATTTCTGCCACTGCTTGGATACGAGCCTGATGAAAAAGGTAGTCCAAGGTTTCATGAACACTACCCTCGATAGAATTTTCAACTGGCACCACAGAATAGTCCACCAAGCCTTGCTCATAGGCCTTGATGACATCTGTAATATTGGCAAAGGCCTGCAATTCCTCCTGAGGAAAAGCTGTCTGCACAACGTGGTGTGAAAATGATCCCTTGGGACCTAGATAAGCAATTTTCATCTCAGTTCCTCTATAATTTCCTCTGGGCTTAGCTTGGTCACATCCAAAACCCGACTAGCTACTTCCTCATACCAAGCCTGTCTTTCTTGGAAAATAGCTGCTAATTCTTCCTTGCTATTATTTAGAAAAAGCGGGCGCTGATTGTCCTTATCAGCTGATATGCGTTGGTAGAGGGTTTCAAAATCAGCTTTCAGATAGATGTTATCAGAATTCGTCTTTAGTAAGTCACGATTTCGTTGAGAAATAACCACTCCTCCACCAGTTGACACAACTTGGTCTCTTTGTAGTAAATCAGCTAGGACTTCTGATTCTATCTGACGAAAGGATTCTTCTCCCTTTTCCGAGAAAAATTCCGCAATGGACATGCCTAAGCGCTTCTCTATCAGAGCATCCATATCAAAGTAATTAGGGTCCAATCCTCTTGCAATAGTCGATTTGCCAGCTCCCATAAATCCTAATAACACCTTAGCCATGAATTAAGCTCTCCAAATCATCAAAAAAGCTAGGATAGCTGGTATTGATGGCTTCTGCACGGTCAAGCTCCACTTCTCCATCTGCAACCAAGAGGGATGCGATGGCTGTCATCATGCCAATACGGTGGTCTCCAAAAGTATTGACTCTAGCACCGTGAAGGGCTGATTTCCCTTTGATAATCATTCCATCTGCTGTAGGTGTGATATCCGCACCCATGCTATTTAAAGCGTCTGCCACAACCTGAATGCGGTCTGTTTCCTTAACCTTGAGCTCCTCAGCATCCTTGATAACTGTTACACCTTGGGCTTGTGTCGCAAGCAGAGCGATAACTGGCAATTCATCAATCAATCGTGGGATCAAAGCACCACCAATCTCCGTTCCTTTCAAGTCAGAAGACTCAACAGTCAAGGTTGCAGATTTAGCGACTGGGTCAATTTCAGTAACTTCTAATTTTCCACCCATGGCGCGAATGACATCAATGATACCTGTACGCGTTTCGTTAATACTAACATTCTTCAGTACTACACGAGAATTTGGAACAATCAAACCTGCGACTAGCCAAAAGGCTGCACTGGAAATATCTCCTGGAACAACCACCTTTTGTCCTGTCAATTTTTGCGGTCCTTGGACTGTGATTTTCTTGCCATCCACACTTAAATGACCACCAAATTGTTGCAACATATCTTCAGTATGATTACGAGTGCACTCTTTTTCGATAATAACAGACTCCCCCTGAGCCTGCAAGGCCGCAAAGATCAATGCGGACTTGACTTGGGCAGAGGCAATTGGCAACTCATATTGAATAGGTCTTAGGTTTTTTGTCCCTTTTAAATGAAGGGGAGGCAGGTCTCGTTCAGTTTGCCCTGAAATACTAACGCCCATTTTTTTAAGTGGAATCGTCACACGGTCCATAGGTCGTTTGGAAAGACTATCATCGCCAAACATTTCTACTTCAAAGTCTGCACCAGCAAGAACGCCTGAAATTAAACGAATAGATGTCCCAGAATTTCCCATATCAAGGGCATTTTGCGGAGCTTTTAAACCATCCATACCTACACCTTGAATGGTAATAACCCCATCTTTATCCTCAATCTCTACGCCGAGGTCACGAAATACCTGCATAGTTGAAAGGACGTCTTCGCCACGTAATATATCATAAACCTTGGTCTCACCCTCAGCCAAACTTCCAAAGATAATGGAACGGTGACTGATAGACTTGTCACCTGGAACTCGGATACTGCCGTGTAAGTGGCTAATGTTTGTTTTTAGTTTCATACTGGACCTCATACTTGCAATACTTTTACCTATTTTATCATAAAAAGCCAGAAATTCCTTAAAAATTTCTGACTTTATGATAGTTATTTTCTTATTTTAGCAATTCTGAAACTGGTTCGAAAACAATTTTTTCAATGTCAGAAAGGTAAATTGCCAATTGTTGTTGCTTGGTAAAGAATTCTGACAAAAGGCTGTTCCCCTGAATCTGCTTGCCAAAGCCTTCCATCTTAGCTTGGAAGGAAGCATCTGGCATTTGACCTGTCTGCGCTAGTCTTTGAATTTCCTCTTGGAAAGCAACATATTCTGTAAAGATTTTGCTTGCCTCAGCATCTGCTGAAATAGCATCTTTAGCTGCTTTAACAGCCTTGTATTCTGGTAATTCGCGTAAACCGCGACTGAGTTCGTTTGCACTATCATAAATATTTGACATAATTTTCTCCTTATTTGATGACGACTGTGTAGTCGGTATTTTCTGTTATGAGATGCTCGGCTCGTTCCAAATCTTGAGCATTTCTAAATGAAATTTGTAGAATCCCGTGAATATCCTCACGGTTTTCCTCGTTGATATGAATATTGACCAAGGAAGTTCCACGTAGCAGTTCCAAAATCCTCAGGATGACGTTTTCTTCATCAGGAACATCGACATAAAGGTCATAAGAGCTATCCACACCGCCACGTTTATGAATTTCCATGGCCTGACGTTGCTCACGCGCTTGGTTGAAAAAGTTCCAAATCTGCTCTTCATCTCCCTTGCTGATAGCTTGTCCAACCTCATCTAAACGTTCCTTGAAATCCTCAATTCTCTCTAGGATAGTTTCACGATTGGACAAGAGAATGGAGGTCCACATACCCGGCTCGCTTTCCGCAATACGAGTCATATCTCGAAAACCACCTGCCGCAAAGCGCCTTGCCATCTCATGTTCTTGAGCGTAGACCGCGGTCTGCTCCATGAGACTAGAAGCCAGAATATGAGGGAAATGGCTAATCTGAGAAGTCACTCGATCGTGCTCCTTGGCATCAATCTCGATAAAACGGGCATGAAGACCTGAAAGCAAGTCCTTCATTTCCTCAAGCGTGTCCTGACTTGTCAGGCTTGAAGGTGTAAAGATATAATAGGCATTTTCAAAAAGATTGACATCCGCAGAAGCAGCCCCTGTCTTGTGACTACCAGCCATGGGATGGGCCCCGACAAAGCGAACAGATTTGCCAGTCAAATACTGCTCCGCTGCATCCACAATGGCTGACTTGGTCGAACCAGCATCTGAAATAATGACCCCTTCTTTCAAGTCCAAGTTGGCCAATACCTTAATGAAAGCAATGGTTTGTTTGATTGGCAAGCTGAGAATGATGATATCTGCCATAGGAGCAAAACTGGCAAAATCATCCGTTGCACGGTCAATCATGCCTTCTTTCAAGGCGATATCTCTCGAAGCTTGACTGCGATTATAACCTAAAATTTTATAACCTGGATGATCGCGTTTGATACCTAGGGCCATAGAGGCTCCAATCAATCCAAGACCTGCGATATAGACTGTTTTTGCCATAGGAACTCCTTAATAGTTCTTTGTATAGTCTCGGTGTTTGGCTACCGCTTCTTTTAATTCCTCTAGATTGTCTGATGAGAATTTTTCAAGGATTTCTTGTGCCAGAACCGTTGCCACAACGGCTTCCATGACCACACCTGCTGCTGGAAGAGCAGTCGGATCACTTCTTTCGACTGTTGCCTTATAGGGTTCATGGGTTTCAATATCCACACTCATAAGAGGCTTATAAAGAGTAGGAATAGGTTTCATGACGCCACGAACAACGATAGGTTGCCCATTGGTCATACCACCTTCAAAGCCCCCTAGATTGTTGGTACGACGAGTATAGCCGTCTTCTTTAGACCAGAGAATTTCGTCCATAACTTGGCTGCCTTTACGGTAACCAGCTTCAAATCCAAGGCCAAATTCCACCCCTTTAAAGGCATTGATAGAGACAACTGCTTGGGCCAATCTTGCATCCAATTTTCTGTCCCATTGGACATAGGAACCAAGACCAACTGGAACACCTCCAACGACTGTCTCCACAACCCCACCGATGGTATCACCGTCACGTTTGATTTGGTCAATATAATCCTTGATTTCCTGTTCCCGCTCTTGGTTGACAATAGAAACTTCAGACTGGGCGGCTCTTTCCTTAATCTCAGCGACTGTTAGATTTTCAGGAACATCGATTTCCTTGCCACCAAAGACTACGACATGGTTGGCAATCTCCATATCCAGCTCAGCCAAGAGGCGTTTGGCTACTGCCCCAATTGCCACCCGCATGGTGGTTTCACGGGCAGATGAACGCTCCAAAGAATTTCTCAAATCGTCAAAACGGTACTTGATGCCCCCAACCAAGTCGGCATGACCTGGACGTGGATGGGTGATTTTCCGTTTGCTTTTAAGGCGGTCTTCAATGTCCTTCGCAGACATGATATCCAGCCATTTTTGGTGGTCCTTATTGATGACATCCATGGTAATGGGAGCCCCAGTAGTCCTCCCATGGCGAACACCCGAAGTAAAGATAACTTGGTCGCTCTCAATCTTCATACGACCACCGCGGCCGTATCCACCCTGACGACGTTTCAAATCCTCATTGATATCCTCAGCTGTCAAAGGAAGTCCAGCTGGAATTCCCTCAATGATAGCTGTCAGACGGGGGCCGTGTGATTCTCCTGCAGTTAAATATCTCATACACTCTCCTTATTTTACCAAGTAGTCTTTCATCTCTTCCAGAGAAACTGGGTGAATAGTCGCTGAACCAAGCTCTGGTACCAAGACCAATTTCAAGGTATTGCCACGCGCTTTCTTATCATGAGTCAAAGCCTGATAAAGCTTGTCAACATCCCAGTTTTCATAATCAACAGGCAAGCCAAATTTCTGACACATATCTGTAATGGACTGAGTTATGCCAGCTGACATGAGACCTTTTTCCTCAGCAACCTTGGAAATCTGTACCATACCCATTGCCACAGCTTCTCCATGCATGACCTTGCCATAACCAGCCGTTGCTTCAATGGCATGACCAATAGTGTGGCCAAAGTTGAGGTAAAGGCGTACACCATTGTCCAACTCATCCTCAACTACCATCTTGCGTTTAACCTGACAAGAATGTTCAATCAAAGTCTCTGCATGTTCCAGAATGCTCTCTACAGAACCATCTAGCTCCGTCAAGAGAGCCCACAGTTCTGGATCCTCAATCAAGCCATACTTGATGACCTCACCCATCCCTTCAATCAACTCTCTTTTTCCAAGGGTTTCAAGAACAAGTGGGTCAATCAGAACCCCATCGGGTTGGGCAAAGGTCCCCACCATATTCTTGGCAAATGGAGTGTTAACACCTGTCTTTCCACCGATAGAAGAATCCACCTGGGCTGTTAAGCTAGTCGGTATCTGAACAAAATGAATGCCCCGCATATAGGTAGAGGCTACAAAACCAGCCATGTCCCCAACGACACCGCCACCAAGAGCCACGATTCCATCGCTACGAGTCAACCCCTGCTTAACTAGAAATTCATAGACTTTCTGGACAGTGGTTAAATTCTTTCTTTCTTCCCCTTCTAAAAAGTCAAAAACTGCTACCTGAAAACCAGCATCTTCTAGGCTGAGTTTGACCTTCTCTGCATAGAGAGAGGCTACATGATTGTCTGTTACAATGACCACTTTTTGTGGTTGCCATAGTTCTCGCAACCATTGGCCAGCCTGAGCCAGACAACCTTTTTCAATCTGAATATCATAAGGATGATGAGGAATATCGATTCTGATTTTCATAGGAGAGTCTCCTTTTCTTTATTGGTATTTTTCTGTTAAGGACTGCCAAATCTCTTCTGTTGGCATTTCCTTTCCTGTCCATAGTTGAAAGGCTTCTGCAGCTTGATAGAGCAACATTCCCAGACCATTGACAACTGGATTCCCCTGACTTCTGGCCCATTTCAAAAATGGTGTTTCAAAGGGTTGGTAAATGATATCTGCTACTAAAAGAGTTTCTGATAGGACAATGTTTTCAGGAACTGGAGATGATTGACCATCCATCCCTACACTTGTCGCATTGACTAGTAAGTCCGACTCAGCAATCCTTGCTTGCAGTTCAGGAACATCTTCTAAAGCATACAAATCCACTTTAAAGCCTGTCTGCTCCTGTAACTTGTCTAGATAAGGTCTTGTTTTTTCCATAGAAACTGAACGAACAAAGACAGAAATCTGACTGACACCATCCAAAATAGCTTGTGCCAAGATAGACTTGGCCGCACCACCTGCACCCAGCAGGGTCATCTTCTTACCTGAAATTGTAAAAGAAGGCAAGCTCTTAAAAAATCCCTTGCCATCTGTATTATATCCAATTAAATTGCCATTCTCATTGACAACCGTATTAATCGCACCAATCAAGCGTGCTTCATCGCTCAGCTCATCCAAATATGGAATCACTTGCTCCTTATAGGGCATGGACAGGTTGATGCCAAACATCTGGTAGCGACGAATATTGGCCACTGTTTCTGCCAAATCACCCGCTTCAATCTCCCAAGCCACGTAAGCACCATTGGTAGCTGTCGCCTCAAAGGCACTATTGTGAATAAAGGGGGAAATAGAATGCTTAATAGGATTGGCAACAACGGCAGCTAAACGTGTATAGCCATCAAGCTTCATCCAAAATCTCCCGAATTTTTTTCATGTTAGCTAAGGAAATCTGACCTGGGGCACTTGCCTCATCTAGACTGGCAAAAGACCAACTCGAACCAGTCACATCCGCAGTGATACGAGAGACCTTGCCCACCTTGCCCATAGAAATGGTCACATATTCCTGCTCAGGATTGAGGGTTTTAAAACCTCGTGTATAGTTCATCAAGTCTAAGACATCCTGCTCCGTATGAGCCATAACTGCAACCTTAACAAGTTTTGGATTTAAGCTCGTCAACTCTGACAAGATTTCCATCATGTTCTCAGGTGTTTCTTGGAAATTATGGTAACTCAAAACGAGATTTGGGAAGTCCAGCATTTCCTCAAAAACATCCTTGTAGCTATAGTACTCAAAATCAATATAATCTGGTTGATAGAGTTGCGCCACTTCCTTGATTAGATGGATATATTCTTCTGGAGAAAGGTCGATTTCTCCCCCTTCAGAGCGAGTTCGCAACGTGAAAACTAACTCACGGCCTGCGAATTTTTCAAAAATAGCTGGAGCCACCTGCAAAATCGCTTCCTTAGGCAGATAGTCGGCACGCCATTCAATGATGTCGGCATCTAGGTACCTCGTGGCATCCAGAGCCTGGACCTCCTCTAAACTTCTGGGCATTACTGAAACAATTAATTTCATTTACTAACCTTCATACTAATCACCTTGAGGTAATTACTACTTTCATCTTTTTTATTATAGGCAAAATCTGCTGGAAGACCGTATTTATTTAAAATCTGGTAACTTCTTCCTGCAAAGCCTTTATCAATTTGTTCTGTAAATTTCTGGCGGGATACATTGGCAGCATTGGTGCTGGCAATAATAATACCGCCCGGATTTAAAATCTCAAGACTCTGGGAAATCAACTTATGATAATCCTTGGCCACAGAGAAAGTTTGTTTTTTGTTCCGAGCAAAGCTAGGCGGATCTAGGACAATCACATCATAGGTCAAGCCTTTTCGCTTGGCATACTTGAAATACTCAAAAACATCCATAACTATAAAACGATGGTCGTCTGTGCTGATTCCATTAGCCTGAAAATGCGCTTGAGACAATTCTCGTGAACGTTTAGCTAGGTCAACCGAAGTAGTCTGGCTTGCTCCTCCCATGGCCGCAGCCACTGAAAAGGCTGCTGTGTAGGAAAACATATTGAGCAAGGATTTACCCATAGCCAATCCATCCACCAAACTACCGCGAACTTCATGCTGGTCTAGGAAAACCCCTGTCATCAAGCCATCGTTCATAAAGACTTGATACAAGACACCATTTTCCAGAACAGTGAAAAAATCAGGTGCTTCTTGGCCATAAATATGGGCAGATTCATAGTCCAAACCCTTAAAGCGGATCTTCTCATATGTCCCTAACACCTCAGGAAAAACCTGTCTAAAGGCTTCTGAGATGGTCTGACGAATCTGATAAACATAAGAGTTATACCAAGAAAAGACAGCATAGTCGCCATAAAGGTCCACTGTCAGACCGCCAAAGCCATCTCCCTCTTGGTTGAAGAGACGAAAGGCAGTTGTCAATTCATCTTGATAGTAGGCACTTCTCTTTTCTTTAGCTTGTCTAAACAGTGCTTCAAAGAACGCTTGATTGAAGGTCACCTTGTCTGTGCTCACAAACCAGCCCAAGCCCTTGTTTTGCTGAGAAAGGTAGGCAGTACCAAGAAAGTTGCCATTTTGACTATGAACTTCTACTTCCTGATCCTTGAGATGAACATCTGCAAGGTCGCTAGCTTCTAGTAAAACTAGCCCTTTAGCGAGCTTCTTTTCAACCCTTTTGTTGACTCTTATTTTATTCATAGTCCCTATTATAGCAAATTTTGTGACAATTCTCAAAAAAGAAACTACCCTTGCTTTTTTACTTTCATTTTAAAAAATAGTATACTATACTAATAAAAAGTTAGAAATATTTGTGTGAGAATCACAATAAAAAATGCTCTTCCATCGTGGAGGAGCATTTCTTTTTATCAAATAAAATTCAACGAAAATCAAAGAACAAACTAGAAAACTAGCCACAGGTTATACTCAATGAAAATCAAAGAGCAAACTAGGAAGCTAGCCGCAGGCTGTACTTGAGTACGGCAAGGCAAAGCTGACGTGGTTTGAATTTGATTTTCGAAGAGTATTAACTTTGAGATTGTAGCTAGAGAGGCTGTACCTGCAATATGTCTGTCAAATTTAGTGACGAAGATAGTAGAAGAAATATGAGGATATAAATCGACTTCAGCAGGTATCTGGAAAATTTGATTTTATAGAGAAGCCTTTTGTTACAAACTCAATATACTATCAATAAATAATATTATAGAAGCAACAATTATTATAATTTCACCTATTTGAATAATTCTATTTCGAATTCTAAATATATGTTCTATCAAAAATACTTGGATCACACACATTATAGGAATTAACGTTTTTGAAATTGAAAAATATCCAAATAAATAAACTATAAACAACAATAATAGAACTATATTATATTTCTTATTCAAAACGTTCCTCCCTATATATTTTTGATTACCAATCTTAATAATTTACAACTACATTCTAACAAACTATAAAAGCGTTTGTCGAATTGAATTTATCAATCAAGCGACCAACTATCTCATCTTTTTTCTATTTCTGCCAATATGCGTGACAGGTAGTAATGATAGACAAAAATAGTAAGACCAAGTAAGAGGATAAGAGCTCCTACTCCCAAGCTGATGGCAAGGACAGGGGCGAGAGACTGAACCAAGAACAAACTTGCTATGACTAAAATCATTAAGATAACACTATAAATTAAGAGTAAAACTATTGCTACTATACGATTTGAACGGTTCACCAGGTCCGTAATGTTACTCCAATTGGTTGACAAATTTTTCACGTCCTTAAGGTAATGGTGGCAAGAAAGGATGACACTGGCAAGGAACCATGCCACAAGAAGGTAAATCATCGAAAGGATGGGCAAACCTAAATATAGAGAAAGACCAAGTAAAGTCAGAATTGGTAAAAAGGACTGGACAGCAAAGATAATCCAAAATTTCACTTTCACATAACGAGCAAAGTCAAAGGGTAAACTCTTCAGAAAATCAACATTTTCCCTCTCTAAAGACAAGGCAATTGAATGCAGGCTGGTGATATTGTTATTGACAACTGCTATAAAGAGAGCTATAAAAAACAAGGGTAACCAGTATGGAGGATGAATGTCTGGAACTATCTGAGAATCTCGGATTTTGGAAATCAGACCAATCATCATGAGATAAGGAAGGAAAGCACTTGTAAAAAGCACTGTAACCACGCCGGTTCCCTGTCCCAAGAGGGAGAGGTTGTAGCGCAAAACCATGCGGAAAAATCCCTTTTTAGTAGTTGAAATCCTCTCCTTGCTGCGACGTTCTTTTTTGACCTTCTCCTCACTATTAAGTAGGATCACATCATAAAAACGAGGCAAAACCTTCTTTTTGGTCAGATAAAGCAGGAAGAGAGTTAGTCCTATCCAAGCGAGCAAACCCAAGATGGCTTCTGTCGAAAAAGGCTCCACTGCTATTTTGTAAAAGAGATGAATAGGATAAAGAAGAGGTGGAATGTCTCTAACTCTGTCAACTATAACTCCAGAAGTCGACTGTAGAAAGAAGACAAATATTAAAGGTATGAGAACTCCTATCCCAATCATCACATTCGCAAAAATAGACTGATACTTTCTGAAGACCCTAGTCTGAGCCAAGAAATGTACTGCCACTACCATCACTAAACTAACAGAGACAATTAATAGGGCCAAGGACAGCAGCATCAAAGGCAAGCCCAGCCACAGAGAAGGAGCTAGCCTAATGTAGAGGACTAGAAAATAAGCTAGGATTGGTACAATTCCAGGCAGAGCTGGCAAGAGGACAGACAGTCCTTTAGCGATTATAATCTCTGATTCTTTAAAGGCATAGGGTCTATACGATACCAAATCCTTACTCTCATAAAAGACATTGTAAAATGCAGTGAAAGAAGTTGAAAAGGCAAGCACCAGTAAAATAGCAACCATGCTACTAAAAAAACTTGGCATTTCCTCAAAAGGAAAACGAAAGGCTATATTTATAAACATGAAAAGCATCAAGAGACTAGAAAAAATGTAAGAACTTAGGACTCTAGCGGAAACATTTACTTTTTTTCCAGGATTTTTAGCTTGCTTCTTTCGTAGGTTAGCCAGATTAGCTTCTTGAGATGAATAGAGAATATTGATATCCACTAATTTTTTAATGACCTTGAGACGCATCTGAAACCTCCTCTTTTCTACCAGCAAGGCTAAGGTAGATACTTTCCAAAGACTGGTCTGGGTGGTCTTTTCTCAAGTCCTCCACGCTACCACAATAAATCAAATGCCCCTTTTTCAAAATGGCAATCCGATCACAGACTTGCTCGGCCACCTCTAGAACATGGGTTGAAAACAAGACCGTCTTGCCTTTTTGTGCATGTTCCTTCATCATCTGCTTCAAATCAAAGGCAGCCTGGGGATCCAAACCAGTCAAGGGTTCGTCCAAGACCCAAATATCAGGATCAGACAAGAGTGCCCCTATGACAAAGACTTTCTGACGCATTCCGTGAGAAAAAGTTTCAATGACCTGATAGCGATTTTCAGCAAAATCAAAAATTTTCAATAGCCTAGCTAGACTAGCCTCCAAGTCAGAGCTAGTCAGATCATAAGAGGAGGCGATTAATTCCCAAAATTCATTGGCTGTTAAGCGTAAAAATAAGTCAGGCGAGTCTGCTACGTAGCCAATTTTTCGTTTAATAGCTAAACGATTTTCCGATAAATCCTGACCGTCTACCAAAATACGACCACTGCTGGGTGAAATGATACTGACTAAGGATTTTATAGTGGTCGATTTTCCAGCCCCATTATGGCCAATCAAGCCCATAATCTCTCCATTTTCAATCTGCAGATTGAGATTGCTCAAGGCCTCTTTATCACCATACAACTTACTAACATTTTGAAATTCAATCATGAGAAATCTCCTCTCTTTATCTATGTAATTTACTATAATTATAGCGCTTTCATTTTAAAAATCAACATTTTATATAAAATAGTCAAAAACTTATTATTCAGTTTTACGCAAACGTTTGAGCTAACCGATACTTTATGATAGAATAAAGAACAAGATTGACAAGTAAGAGGAAACATCATGCAAAATCAAACACTCATGCAATACTTTGAATGGTATCTGCCCCATGACGGCCAGCACTGGACGCGTCTGGCTGAAGATGCTCCACACCTAGCTGATCTCGGTATCAGCCATGTCTGGATGCCACCAGCCTTCAAGGCTACCAATGAAAAAGATGTCGGCTATGGGGTCTATGACTTATTCGACTTAGGAGAGTTTAATCAAAAAGGTACTGTCCGCACCAAGTATGGTTTTAAAGAAGACTATCTTCAAGCCATTCAAGCTCTAAAAGAACAGGGAATTCAACCTATGGCCGATGTGGTGCTCAATCACAAGGCTGCTGCTGATCACATGGAAGCCTTTCAGGTTATTGAAGTAGATCCTGTAGACCGTACAGTTGAACTTGGGGAACCCTTCACCATCAATGGCTGGACTAGCTTTACCTTCGATGGTCGCCAAGATACCTACAATGACTTCCACTGGCACTGGTACCACTTCACCGGTACAGACTATGATGCCAAACGTCGCAAGTCTGGGATTTATCTGATTCAAGGAGACAACAAGGGTTGGGCAAATGAGGAATTGGTCGATAATGAAAACGGTAACTATGACTACCTCATGTATGCCGACCTAGACTTTAAACATCCTGAAGTCATCCAAAATATCTATGACTGGGCTGACTGGTTCATGGAAACGACTGGTGTAGCTGGTTTCCGCTTGGATGCCGTTAAACACATTGACTCTTTCTTCATGAGCAATTTTATCCGTGATATGAAGGAAAAATACGGTGAGGATTTCTATGTTTTTGGTGAATTCTGGAATCCTGACAAGGAAGCCAATCTGGACTATCTTGAAAAAACGGAAGAACGATTCGACCTTGTTGATGTTCGTCTCCACCAGAATCTCTTTGAAGCCAGTCAAGCTGGCGCAAACTATGACCTTCGTGGTATTTTCACAGATAGCTTGGTTGTCGACAAACCTTACAAGGCTGTAACCTTTGTCGACAACCACGATACCCAACGTGGTCAGGCTCTTGAGTCTACTGTTGAAGAATGGTTCAAACCAGCAGCCTATGCCCTCATTCTATTACGCCAAGACGGCCTTCCATGTGTCTTTTACGGAGACTACTATGGTATTTCAGGGCAGTATGCTCAGCAAGATTTCAAAGAAGTCCTTGACCGCCTCCTAGCTATCCGAAAAGATTTGGCTTATGGAGAACAAAATGACTACTTTGATGATCCTAACTGTATTGGTTGGGTACGCTCAAGTGCTGAAAATCAATCCCCAATCGCAGTCTTGATTTCAAATGACCAAGAAAACAGCAAATCAATGTTTGTCGGCCAAGAATGGGCTAACCAAACCTTTGTAGATTTACTTGAAAACCACCTAGGTCAAGTTACAATTGATGAGGAAGGTTATGGACAATTTCCAGTCTCAACTGCTTCGGTAAGTGTCTGGGCAGCCAATACAATCTAATTGCCAATGATTATCAAGCCAGGTTCAATCGGATTTGGCTTTTTTGTATTCACAAAAAAAACCTACCCTAATGGATAGATCTTTGTTTTCTTACAATTTACCTGCTACGGCATCCAACAATTCTTGGATCTTAGCTTGGTTGCTTCCTCCTGCCATGGCCATGTCTGGTTTACCACCACCACGTCCATCGACGATTGGTGCCAATTCTTTGACAAGGTTTCCTGCATGAAGGTCTTTTGTCTTGCTTGCGACAAGGACATTGACCTTGTCACCAATAGCTGCAACTAGGACAAGCACATCAGAGTAGTCTTTTTGTTTCCAGTTATCTGCAAAGGTACGAAGGGCACCTGCATCTGATACAGACACTTGACTAGCAATGTAACGGTGACCGTTGACTTCCTTAACATCCTTGAAGATATCACCTGCGGCAGCTGCTGCGGCTTTTTCTTTCAACTCAGCATTTTCTTTTTGAAGTTGACGAAGTTGTTCTTGGAGTCCTTCCACCTTGTGAGGTACTTCCTTGACTTGAGGTGCTTTCAAGGTTGCTGCGACAGCTTTAAGAGCATCTTCTTGTTCGCGGTAGGCTTCAAAAGCTTCCTTACCAGTCACTGCTAAAATACGGCGAGTTCCTGATCCGATACCTTCTTCTTTGACAATCTTGAAGAGTCCAATCTCAGAAGTGTTGCCAACGTGGGTACCACCACAAAGCTCGATAGAGTAGTCACCGATAGTAACAACACGAACTTCCTTGCCGTATTTCTCACCAAAGAGAGCCATAGCTCCCATTTCTTTAGCAGTATCAATATCCGTTTCAACTGTCTTAACTTCAAGAGCTTCCCAGATTTTCTCGTTGACTTGCTGTTCAATGGCACGCAATTCTTCAGCAGTCACAGCTTGGAAATGAGTAAAGTCAAAGCGAAGGAATTCGACTTCGTTAAGAGATCCTGCTTGTGTTGCATGGTTTCCAAGGATATTATGAAGGGCAGCGTGAAGCAAGTGAGTCGCAGTGTGGTTTTTCATAACACGGTGACGACGATTTGTATCAATTGCCAAGGTATATTCTTGGTTCAAGGCAAGAGGTGCAAGAACTTCAACCGTGTGAAGTGCTTGTCCGTTTGGTGCTTTTTGAACATTGGTCACAGTAGCCACGACCTTACCTGACTCATCCAAGATTTGTCCGTGGTCAGCGACCTGTCCACCCATTTCAGCGTAGAATGGTGTTTCTGCAAAGATAAGAGAGGCAATTCCTTCTGCTACAGCTTCTACTTCTGCATTATCCGCTACGATAGCCACCAACTTAGAAGGCAATTGGCTAGCATTGTAGTTGAAGACACTTTCTACAGTGATGTTTTGAAGGGTTTCATTTTGCATCCCCATTGAGCCACCCTTGACAGCTGAGGCACGCGCGCGTTCTTGCTGTTCTTTCATGGCTGCTTCAAATCCTTCACGGTCTACAGTCATCCCAGCTTCTTCAGCGATTTCTTCAGTCAATTCAACTGGGAATCCATAAGTGTCGTAAAGTTTAAATACATCTGAACCAGCAATGACAGATTGACCTTTTTCTTTCAAGTCAGCTACAATGCCTTGGGCAAAGTGTTGACCTGAGTGAAGGGTACGGGCAAATGATTCTTCTTCGCTCTTAACGATTTTTTCGATAAAGTCACGTTTTTCAAGCACTTCTGGGTAGTAGCTTTCCATGATTTTTCCAACGGTTGGAACTAGTTTGTAAAGGAAAGGCTCGTTGATACCCAATTTTTGACCATGCATAGAAGCACGACGGAGCAAACGACGAAGGACATAACCACGACCTTCATTTCCTGGAAGGGCACCATCACCGATAGCAAATGAAAGTGAACGGATGTGGTCAGCGATAACCTTAAAGCTCATGTTATCGCCATCTTGGTCATAAACCTTACCAGACAATTTCTCCACTTCACGGATGATCGGCATGAAGAGGTCCGTTTCAAAGTTGGTCTTAGCCCCTTGGATAACGGCCACCAAACGCTCCAAACCAGCGCCCGTATCAATATTCTTGTGTGGCAATTCCTTGTATTCGCTACGAGGAACGGAAGGGTCTGCGTTAAATTGTGACAAAACGATGTTCCAGATTTCGATATAACGGTCGTTTTCGATATCTTCTGCAAGAAGGCGAAGACCGATATTTTCTGGGTCAAAAGCTTCTCCACGGTCAAAGAAAATCTCTGTGTCCGGTCCAGAAGGTCCCGCACCGATTTCCCAAAAGTTGTCCTCGATTGGAATCAAGTGACTTGGATCCACTCCCACTTCAATCCAGCGGTTGTATGAATCTTTATCATCTGGATAGTAGGTCATGTAAAGTTTCTCAGCTGGGAAGTCAAACCATTCTGGGCTTGTCAAAAGCTCATAAGCCCAAGTGATGGCTTCGTCACGGAAGTAATCACCGATAGAGAAGTTCCCCAACATTTCAAACATGGTATGGTGACGTGCAGTCTTCCCTACGTTTTCGATGTCGTTGGTACGGATGGCCTTTTGGGCATTGGTAATACGTGGATTTTCTGGGATAATAGTCCCATCAAAGTATTTCTTAAGCGTTGCTACCCCAGAGTTGATCCACAAAAGAGTTGGGTCATTTACAGGAACCAAACTCACTGATGGTTCTACTGAGTGACCTTTGGTCGCCCAGAAATCAAGCCACATTTGGCGTACTTGTGCACTAGATAGTTGTTTCATATTGTCTCCTTATTTACTTGTTTAATGTGATTGGCTTTCCAGCATCTCCACATAGTCAATCGCGACGCAGAGGGAAATGACTAGGTCTGCATAAGCGTCCTCAAGAACCGTTACGGTATAGGTAGAGGTCAGATGGAAGAGGTCCTTCTTAATTTCCGCAATCAGCTGATCGCGATCATCCAGCAATTTGAAATCCAAATCCCAGATATTGCCCTCGATACGAAGACCTAGATTATCAAACTCATACTTATCTCGCCAGAAGGTCAACTTCTTACGAATGACAAAACTCGAGCCATCCTGAAGCTGAATCTCAAAACGAGGGAGCAAGGTCAAGATTTCTTTACTAATCTGACTGACCTGTTCACCAGCCGCATCATAGATGGTAAAAGTTTTGGGAATCTTAAAAAATGATCCCTCCACCTGATAGGCGATTTCTCCCCTGTCATCCTTGATAGCGAAGCGTTCGCCTCCAAGACGAAACTTTTGTTTGACAAGAAATGTTTTCATCAACACCTCCAAAAATTAAAAGACAAGCTCATATCACGAAGGGCGAAAAACCGCGGTACCACCTTCATTCAATGAACTTGTCATTCTCTTATTCTTATGCAATTGTATGATTGAGTAGCATGACTTTCTAGCTTAGATGGCTCGCAGCACCGCCATTTCTCTGGACTAAGACAACTGAAAATCAAATCTCAACTTTCTTATTATATCGTTTTTTTAAGCTTGCGTCAACTGGAAATCATCTTAACTAATAGTAGTGAGGTAGGAGTGAAGACCTTTTAAAAATTTAACTACTAGTTTCGAAATGTAAGTAGTAATATTTAATTTATTTCTAAAACCTTTCTATCTAGCATAGCCCTCCAGCGCTGTTTAGTATGTACCCCCTATACTGATAAGATTCCACTCAGAGTAGCTTATCTTGAATAATTTTGGGGATTTTGTGTCTTCGTCATACACTACGAGATAGTGCCCTTCATCATTCCAAAACTTGCCCAATACCTCAGCGTCTTTCAGTTCCACTTTCTGGTTCATATAGTCGCTTTTATACTCAATTTGTGGTGCATCTTTTACCCCAGCAGTAGAAAAACTACTACCAATAAAGATAAAAGCATAAAACAGCACCACAGCAATTCCCAAGAATTTAAAGATTTTATAATTTGTATTATTGTTTTCCATGTTAGTATATTCCTTTTCTTTCTGTTTTGTGTTTTCTTAAATCCAAAGGGGGAAAAATACTCCCTTATCCCACTAGATCATTAAGCTAACTTTTTCAATCACTTCTTGGATCTCATCTAGCGATACTAGAAACCATTCTTTAGGGACAAAGCTCTCTCCATTTGGTGCTATTAATTCCATATCTAACTGCTTGTCTGCAAAATAATGATGAAGAGTCGTTTCTAATTTTCGAGCGCTGAAATTTTGAACCTCAAAACTAGCTACTAAACGGACAGGAGCATAAAGATAGGTTCCTTCTCTTTCTGCATTTGCTAACCGTTTTTCAATTCGATCCTGTGTAAAACCGATTTTATAGAGATTACGGATGTTGGCAATTTGAGGATGGCTACTCAAGGATTTTACTACATAGATATATCCAGTTGTAATTCGTTCGCTTGGACTGATACCAGTCATCACATCTTCTATCAATTCTGTTACCATTCGTCCATGGCGCGTTCTATCGTGCAGATTAGATACAAAAGAGCGGAGTAAGGCCTTCTTATTTTCTGTACCATTTTCATATACGAGATGAAGTTCAGCATTAGTATAACCATTCTTATCAGTGAAGTCTTCTCCTTTAGAAACAACATAAACCATTACTCCATTATCCACATAGAACATATCAGGTTTAATTTCTTTTTCTTTTATCACATCAGACTTTCTGACTTGACGACGACCTTCACTAATTTCATCATGAACACGAGTAAATAATCCCTGATAATCTTCAAAATTTCCCATCCGTTTACGTGTTCGTGTTTTATCCCGCGCTTGAATCGTTCGTTTATAACGTGAGACATCAAATAAAGATTTCTCAGCACTATTCACTGACTCAAACAATTCATCTGATAAAATATCTGTTAAACTAGCAGGACTTGAAATAGGGGGCTCGGACTCAACTATATCTATTTTTAGTAGCCCAAATTCATCATAAGGTTCTAACTTTCGGATGCTATCAGGAGATTTTCTAATACCATTCAATCGAGAAAATAAACTGCGTTCTTTAATATTTCTAGACTTTTGTGGCTCTTGCCCATTATTTTCTCTCACCCAATCTATGATTTCTAAAAATTTCTCCACTTCGTGATCTATAACTATTTTTTTCATAGGTTTTAAAGGAGCTATTAAATGTTCAAAATCAGAATCATTAAAAATGTCATTTAAGTTTTTGAAATCATTCATTACCGCTCTCCATCTTCAGCTTCATCTGAGACAATTGTAACAAAGCATACGCAAGTCTCTGTTCGTACTTATCGTGACTTGATTTATCTGGATGACGACCATTTTCATTTAAAAATTGCTTAATTTGAGGATAAAGAATTAACAGTTCTTCTTCAGAAAACTCCATCTTCTGACCATCCATATAGTCTTGTATTAGACGCAGAGTCGGAGCATCAATTTCACGTGATATAACTTCGTAAGCTCTCTGGAAAGGATTAATCTGATCAATTAAATCAATAGATAACTCATCAATATTCACAAATTTATCTGCCATTTTTAGAAAGTCTGTTTGCCCTACTCCCTCTTTCCGTTCAGCTGATTGAACTACCGATTGACTAATAAACTGTTGACGAACTTCTTCAACTTCAGCCCCACTTAAGTCAGGATAGATTTGTTTAATGATGGCTGGAATCATCTGCTTATTAATGACTTCTGCATCCGTTCCCGCAGCAATTGCAGTTTGGATACGCGGTTCTTGCAATATACTAGCACGTAAGTCATTCAAATCATTTTCTATGATATCCTTTGTTCTCTGTGTACTAGGCTCTTTTAAGCCTTTAACGAATATTTCGGCACCAGAAGATTTCTGGTCTTCTCGGTCTTTTCGTTTGAACTTGAAATTTGGCGCTAAAACAGACTCCATCAATAGACTAGCTGTAATGGCCTTCATAACATTATTCACAGCAAAGAAAACTTCATCATCTTGAGCATCTGGTTGAGAAATGAGATTGGTAAATTGAGCGTGTGACTTATTGGAACTATCGCGTGTTACTCGACCTATAATCTGAACAATTTCTGTTAGCGACTGACGATAGCCAATCGTCAAAGCATACTCAGCATAAGGCCAGTCAAAACCTTCTTTAGCCATACCAAGTGCGATAATGATATCGAGATCATCTAAACTGGTCATTTTGTTTAGGTAATCCTGTACTTTTTCACGTCCTTCTTCTATGACAAGGTCTGCAACTTTCAATACACGACCTGTTTCCTCAGTAACTAACCATAATCCAGTCTTAGGATCTGGAACTGCTTGCCCTAGTTCATCTAAAATTCGGTCAACTTCATCATACTTATCCTTGGTTGATTCACCTGAGTTTACATTGGGAATATGAATGATAGTTTTCTTACTCGTGTCCAGTACTTCGTGCAAGGCATCTGTGTAACGACCACGATAAAAGTTATAACCCATGGCAAAACTTTTCAGATATTTGTACCCCTCCAACTGTTCATAATAAGTATAGGATACCTTATCAAATTTTTGCTCATCTTCAGGTGCCAAAATGGGTACAGAATCTCCACGGAAATAAGACCCTGTCATAGCTACTACATGGGCTGTTGAATTGGCTAATATGTTTCTTAAGGCATTTCCTAAAACTGAATTATCATCTTGAGATACATGATGAAATTCATCGATAGCTAGAAGAACATCATTAAAATCACTATCAGCTAGCTGTTCAAAGGCAAAACGCAAGGTGGCATGCGTACAGATTAAAGCTCTATCATCAGGAGACTCTGAATGCATAAAGTCTACAAACTGTTTTACCTTACTTTTACTGCTCCCTTGTTCAGTCAAATTATTTTTGGGAAGAACTTCCCAATCCCAGTAAAAACCATAATCTGTCAATTTTGTTGAACGAAACGATTTTCCAATAGATCTTTCTGGAACAGCTATAATAGCTTTTTTCAGACCTTGAGCATGTAATTTATCAAGAGCAATAAACATCAAAGCTCTCGACTTACCAGATGCAGGAGGCGCCTTAATCAATAAGTGTTGAGAAGTTCTCTTAGCATATACCCGCTCCTGCATTTCACGCATACCAAGTGCATTATTTGATTGACTAGCACCTGTACCATTGTAATTAATTTCAAATATATTTGAGGTCATTTCGCTTCCTTTTCTGTCATTTCTTTATACAGGTTCAATAAGACACTGAGCCTTTCTTCATCTGATTCAAAAGGCTTTTGCTGGTAGGCACGTTCTACGATACCATCAATTTTTTCATGTGCTTGACGAAGACGTTCGTTCATCGGTTTATTGGCTCCACCGTACAATTCAGCCAAGGTTCCACCTTCTTCTTCTCGAACATCTAGCATTTCAAAAACAGCTTCTTCAAGCATATTTTTCCGACTATCTGAAAGTTCTGGGATTGGGAATGTATTATAAACCAGTCCAGCTGAATAACTATATCGAGTTTCTAATTTCCCACCGATCGCTTGAAACCATTTTATATGCATTTTAGAAACAAGACATCCAAGTAGCCAAATTGGAGTATCATACACAATATAGCAACGATTTGAAATAATTGTATCGTCTCCCACAAATCCCATTGGTATATAATCTCTATCTTCTGAAGTAACAGCAGGAACTAACAGTTGAAACTTCCCTTCTATTTTCCCCTTAGAAAACATATCATCCCATTCACCACGTTGAACAAATTTCCATGGTGTGGATGCAGTTTCTCTTGTTCCAGCAGCCTTAGAATTCAGGCGTTCTTGCCTTACATTTTCAAATAATTGATGGAATTCCTGGATCTTATCTAATTTAGTATATTCATCTTGATCAATCCAAATAGTATATCTAAAATTTCCATTGATATACTCATCTGCTCCAATATACTTTTTAAAATACACTTCAGTTTCAGGATATCTTTGAACTAATTGATTTTTATCATCATTTGTCAGTATTAGATATTTACTTCTTGGCATATTCCCAAAGACTATTTTTGGAAAATTATTTAACTTCTCTGAATCATTGTGATTAGATACAATAATATCATCTGCAAAAGCTAGATAGGGATTTATATTCTTTCCATAACTCTCTCCCTTATCACTATATATAATTCTTTTCTTATCATTTTTATTTGAAAATCCAATGATAGTAACTGTAACCCCTGCATTATGGGCCGCGCTATTATTCCATTTAAACGATTGATATGCAAAGGAAATTTGGCCATATTGTAGAAGAACACTCCACAAAATTGAAACTTGCTCACCTTGATTTATTGAATTTGTTGTTACAAAAGCATATTGAGCATTTTTACCATAAATAAGGTGAGTTGCCTTATAAAACCATCCCGAAATATAATCTAATTTTTTAGAAGAAATTTCTGAACAAATCACATTTTCTAGTTCCTTCTTTTGTTCCAAGGTCATTTTTTTAGAGCCTATATACGGCGGATTCCCAAATATATAAACTTCATCATCTGCCTTAGCATTCAAAACAGTTGTCCAGTCAATTCTTAGGGCATTCCCACAAACGATATTCCCAGCTTCTCTTAAGGGGAGTAGCCTTGGATGGACATCAGCAAGTGCTTCTTCCATCTCCACATTCATCTGGTGTTCCGCTATATACAAGGATAACCTTGCTACTTCATGAGCGAAATCATCCAATTCAATTCCTGAAAATTGGGATAGAGAAATCTTAGATGCATCAGCAATCAATTCTCCTTGATAAACAGCTTTTTCATTTAAGGATTCACGAATTTCACGCTGTTTGATTAAGATATTAATTTCTAAACGACGAAGTTCTTTATAAGTAATGATGAGGAAATTTCCAGAACCACAAGCAGGGTCTAAAAACTTGATAGAGGCCATACGAGTGAGCAACTCTTCTAACTTAGGTAAGATTTGTCGCAATTCCTTGCGACGATGTTCCTCGCTAAAGTCACCACCTCCTATATAGTAGTCAGCTCGTTCTTCTAATTCCGTAAATGCTGCTCGTAAATTATCTAAAAACAGTGGTTTGATGACCTTCATAATATTGGGCACGCTAGTATAGTGCATACCCGATGTTGATCTTGCTTCTGCATTTGCCACGGTTTGAATCATGGAGCCCAAAATATCTGGATTGATTTCATTCCAGTTTAGCAATTCCCCTGCTTCAATGAGTAATTGACGAGTTCTTTTATTGAAAATAAGGTCATGATGTGGCTCTGAAAAAAGCTTACCATTTACATAGGGAAAATCTGATAACCACGACTCCAAATCCTGACGACTAAATTCAGGCATATCTAAAACAGTAAATAGTTTTCTAACACACTCATTCAAGTCAGAACCATCTTCAGATGTCCTCATCTTAATAACATTTGTGAAAGCTCCCTTGGAGATGATATTTGTATCTTCTGCAAATAGTAGAAAAAGAACACGAATCAAAAATAGATTAAATGATTTACCGTCAGTTTCAGTAATGGCAAGTTCAGGATTGATAGAAATTAGTTCATCATAAAGTTTGGTGAAACGCTCTGCCGCTTTTACATCAGCAGGGTTTTCCTTATCATAATCAATCTTTTCAATACCATTCCAAGGTAAGAAGAAATCACAATGGGCTGGTAAATCATTAAAAGAAATTGCTAGAGTCAGTCCTGTCTGTGTATCCTTTGCATATAATTCTTGAAAATCTGTTGTAATAATAAATCGAGATTTACGAACCTGACCATCCAACTCTTTATCAATCTCAGTCAGAGCAAGTAATGGCTGATTTTCAACTTTACGAAAATACAATCTGTTTTTTATTATAAAATCATCAGATGCCACTTTACTTGCTCTTGTTATGGTCGTTTTAGTAATGTCAAACAATGAAACAAAATCAATAATGAATGTCGATTTATTAAGATTCTCTACTAAAACCTTGGTTCTATCCTCAATCTCAGTGATATTTAATAACTTTTTAGCCATTAGATACCTCCAAGAAACGCAAAAAGCCTACTGGATTTTCAGTAGGTTTCAATCTATATTTTTTGCATTTTTTTATTAGGTTATATATATATATATATATATGCATTTGCGTAGTCTGACTCATTTTGAACTCCTTTGGAATTAAATTTTCAGAGATGCTGTAAACAATACTAATAACTCTCACCCTAAAACTATTATACCATGATTTCTATTTTTTCTAAAAAACGAACCAGCTGACTGATTCGTTTTCATCCGTTTAGCTCCTACTTCCGATACATTTTAAACTGTAGGAAGAGGTCGCTGTATTTGCCTGTCCATTTATGGTTAAATTTCTCGTAAACTTCTAGGTGTTTCATGGTTTCAGCATCTGGATAGAAGGCCTTGTCTTCTTTTTTCTCCTCTGGGAGCAGTTCCTTAGCTGGTAGGTTTGGAGTTGAATAGCCGACATACTCTGCATTTTTGAGAGCATTTTCAGGTTTCAACATAAAATTGATAAAGGCATAGGCGGCATCTTGGTTTTTCACGGTTTTTGGAATGACCATATTGTCAAACCAAAGGTTGCTGGCCTCAGTCGGTACCACATAGCGTAGGTTTTCATTTTTTTCTAGCATTTGGCTGGCTTCACCAGAGAAGGTCACTCCGATAGCAGCGTTATTCTGAATCATGTAACCCTTCATCTCGTCGGCAACGATGGCCTTGATATTTGGAGTCAATTTATAGAGCTTGTCCACTGTTTCTTCCAACTGCTGGGTATCCTTGGAGTTGAGGCTGTAGCCGAGGGAGTTGAGACCCAGTCCCAATACCTCACGCGCCCCATCAAAGAGCATGATAGAGTTCTTATACTCTGGTTTCCAGAGGTCGTCCCAATGCTCAGGAGCCTCATCTACCATGGTTTCATTGTAGACAATTCCTAAGGTTCCCCAGAAGTAAGGGATAGAGAATTTATTGCCTGGGTCAAAGGACTGGTTGAGAAACTCTGGTCCGATATTTTCAAGACCTTCAAGTTTTGAATAATCAAGCGGTACCAAGAGGTCTTCGTCCTTCATCTTGTTAATCATGTATTCACTAGGAATGGCAATATCGTAGGTCGTTCCACCCTGCTTGATCTTGGTATACATGGCTTCATTGGAGTCAAAAGTCTCGTACTGGACTTGGATTCCTGTTTCTTCTGTGAACTGAGTCAAGAGTTCAGGATCTATATAGTCCCCCCAGTTGTAGATAACCAGTTTTTGACTATCTCGGCTATTGATTTTACTATCTAAATGCGTCGCAATTCCCCACAAGACGAGGATAATGGCTACAATTCCTGCTAAAAATGAATAGAGTTTTTTCATGCTTGCTCCTCCTTCTCACGTGAGATAAAGTAATATCCAACAACTAGGATAATACTAAAGAGAAATACAAGGGCAGACAGGGCATTGATTTCTAGCGAAATCCCCTTACGAGCACGAGAATAAATCTCGACTGACAGGGTTGAAAAGCCATTTCCCGTTACGAAGAAGGTCACGGCAAAGTCATCTAGCGAATAGGTGAAGGCCATGAAGTAACCTGCAATGATAGACGGTGTCAGGTAAGGAAGCATGATTTCCTTGAACATCTGAAATTGACTGGCACCAAGGTCATAGGCCGCATGAATCATGTCACCGTTCATTTCCTTGAGTCGAGGCAAGACCATCAAGACCACGATAGGAATCGAGAAGGCCACGTGACTAGATAGAACGGTCAAAAAGCCAAGTGAAAACTTGAGTTGGGTAAAGAGAATCAAGAAGCTGGCACCAATCATAACGTCAGGCGCAACCATAAGGATATTATTGAGTGAAAGAAAGGCTTCTTGGTATTTCTTACGAGATTGGTAAATATAAATGGCACCAAAAGTCCCGATAATGGTCGCAATCAAGGCTGACAGGAAGGCCAAGAAAAAGGTCTGAGTCACAATCAACATGAGACGACCATCGCCAAACATGGTTTTAAAATGGCTCAGGCTAAAGCCTGTAAAACTATTCATGTCGTTACCTGCATTAAAAGCATAGCCAATCAAGTAAAAAATCGGCAGGTAGAGGACAAGAAAAACCAGTCCCAGATAAAGGTTGGCAAATCTTTTCATCGTTCTCTCCTTTCCTTGGTCACCCACATGGTGATGAACATGGTCAGGATGAGAATCACACCGATGGTAGAACCCATACCGTAGTTGTCATTGGTCAGGAAGTTCTGCTCAATGG
Source organism: Streptococcus mitis (assembly GCF_013305725.1). Lineage (NCBI taxonomy): Bacteria > Bacillati > Bacillota > Bacilli > Lactobacillales > Streptococcaceae > Streptococcus > Streptococcus mitis. The sequence continues at coordinate 708,495 of NZ_CP047883.1, read as the reverse complement.
CTGTCCCCAAGGTGATAACGCGATTCCCACCAATCAAACGGGTCAGCATGAAGAGACTCAAACTTGGGATAAAGACCGATTGGACCCCACTTCTCACTCCGTTCATCGATAGAGGGAAGATGACATGACGGAAGGTCTCCCACTTGGTCGCACCGAGGTCATAGCTGGCATTGATGAGATTGTTATCCATATCGTCCAAGACATTGAAAATCGGCAAAATCATAAAGGGAAGCTCGATGTAGCTTGCGACAAAGATAAAGGAGAAATCGGTAAAGAGCAACTGCTGTGAACCGATTCCGATAAATTCCAAGAATTGATTAATAGAGCCATTTTGACCAAAAATCCCAATAAAGGCATATGCCTTGAGGAGCAAATTGATCCAAGTTGGCAGGATAATCAGCATAAGCCAGAGTTGACGGTGCTTGAGACGGGTCAAAAAGAGGGCTGTCGGATAGCTGATAAGCAGGGTTACAAAGGTCACAATTCCTGCATAAAGCACAGAGTTAAAGCTCATTTTGAGGTAGGTCAAGTTTTGTGATGCAAAGTAAGATTTATAGTTTTCTAAGCTAAACTGGCCTTCAATGTTGAAAAAAGATTGTCCGAAAATCAAGACCAAGGGTGCTAGGACAAAGAGGGCAATCCAGAGCATGTAGGGCACTACAAAGAGTTTAGAGCTTGTTTTCTTCATCTCTTTCCTCCTCGATTGCATTGATCAGACCTGCTTCTTGCTCTTCGATTTCCACGTATTCTTCGATACGAGCATCGAACTCTTCTTCGGTTTCGTTGAGACGCATGATATGGATATCTTCTGGCTCAAAGTCCAGACCGATTTCCTCACCCACGATGGCCTTGCGAGTCGAGTGGATCATCCATTCATTTCCAAGTTCGTCATAGGCGATAATTTCATAGTGAACTCCACGGAAGAGCTGGGTATCCACCTTAACTTGGAGCTTGCCTTCTTCAGGAAGGGTAATGCGCAAGTCCTCTGGACGAACCACGACTTCAACAGGTTCATTTGGCTTCATCCCACCATCGACCGCTTCAAAGCGTTTGCCGTTAAACTCAACCAAGTAGTCCTCAATCATGGTTCCTGGCAAGATATTTGACTCACCGATAAAGGTGGCAACAAAGTGATTGATCGGCTCATCGTAGATATCCACAGGTGTTCCAGACTGGACAATCTCGCCATCATTCATAACGAAAATCCAGTCACTCATAGCCAGGGCTTCTTCCTGATCGTGAGTGACAAAGACAAAGGTAATGCCCAATCGTTGTTGCAGTTCACGCAGTTCGTACTGCATATCTGTTCGTAATTTTAAGTCCAACGCTGACAAAGGCTCGTCCAACAAAACCACACGGGGTTGGTTGATAATGGCACGGGCAATAGCCACACGCTGACGTTGTCCTCCAGAGAGTTTACGAATGGAACGTTTTTCGTAACCTTCCAACTGAACCATCTTGAGAACTTCCGCTACGCGTTGCTCAATTTCTTTCTTGTCGATCTTACGCAAGCGAAGTGGAAAAGCAACATTTTCAAACACATTCATATGTGGAAACAAGGCATAGGATTGGAAGACCGTATGGACGTCTCGCTTGTTGGTTGGGATGTCATTGATACGGACACCATCCAGCAAAATATCTCCTGTCGTCGCATCCAGTAAACCTGCAATAATGTTTAGGATGGTTGATTTTCCTGAACCAGATGCGCCTAGAAGGGTATAGAATTTCCCCTCTTCCAACTCAAAGTTGATGTCTTTGAGAACCTTGATGTTGCTGTCTTCAAAAACTTTAGAGACGTTTTTGAATTCAATAATTGGTTTTTTCAATTGTCATTTATTCCTTCTTTTTCATAGATTAACAGATCAGGGCTCTGTCAGGCCACTACTACCTCGTGTAGGAGATTGAACTGCCTACATTCTTCTGCACTAACGATAGGCTTTCACCCCCTTTCCATGACATAGCAGCAGCTTTTCAAATACAGCTTCCTACTTGCTTTCACCCAAGATACGAACTTCTCTCTCAAGAGTAACGCCAGAGTGTTCCTTGACTTTTTCAATCACAGACTCAATCAAGTCTTCGTAGTCTTGGGCCGTTCCATCTGCAACATTGATCATAAAACCTGCGTGCTTTTCTGAGACTTCTACTCCACCAATACGATAGCCTTTCAAGCCAGCTTCAGAAATTAACTGACCTGCAAAATGCCCTACTGGACGCTTAAAGACCGAACCACAAGATGGGTATTCTAAAGGTTGCTTGAGTTCACGTAGATGCGTCAAGCGATCCATTTCTTGCTTGATAACCTGATGGCTTCCTGGAGCAAGGGCAAATTTAGCTGACAAGACAACTGCACCAGACTCTTGAATGGCTGAGTGACGGTAACCAAAAGCCAAGTCCTTGACAGACAGGGTCTCGATTTCTCCATCCTTGGTCAAGACCTTACAAGACTGCAAGATGTGGGCAATCTCGCCACCATAGGCACCGGCATTCATAAAGACAGCACCGCCAACGCTTCCTGGAATGCCACAAGCAAACTCAAAACCAGTCAAACTATGACGAAGCGCAATGCGAGTTGTTTCAATCAAGTTAGCACCAGCTTCAGCTTCAATGGTATAGCCATCAACGGAAACATTATTGAGCTTGTCACACAAGATGACAAATCCACGAATTCCACCATCACGAACGATGATGTTGCTGGCATTTCCAAGAACCATCCAAGGAATACTTTCTTGATTGGCAAATTTGACAACGCGAGCCAACTCAAAACGATTTCGTGGAAAGACCAAATAATCGGCCTCTCCACCTACTTTTGTATAACTATAAGCATGCAAGGGTTCCTTGAAACGGATATCAATCCCTTCTAAGATTTCAATCATTTTTTCTTTTACTGACATGACACTCTTCCTTTTACAAAATTCATTCCATTATACCATTTTTAAGACCATTTGACGACCCTAAAAAAATCTTGGGCTTATTTTAAACAAAAAAGAGGTTTCCCCTCTTTTTATGATTTTTTGCAAAAGATAGCCTTTGTTCCATAGGCAAGCAGAACGAGCTCTAGTGCTAGGACAACTTCAACCAAGACTGGATTTGTCAGCCAGCCAACTTGGGCTAGAGATGGAGCTAGGTCAAAGAAGGCATGTAGTCCATAGGCTGCTAGGAGATAAATCCATTTCTTCTGGCGAACAGCTTGGTAAACCCAAACAGTCAAGAGTAATTGGAAACCTAGCGCCAAGATTCTCTCAAAACCAAGCAAATAAATCTGCCAGGCTGATAGCGACTGAATAGTTTTCAACATATTTTCAGACAGCAATTGCATGACCTGTGGATTCTGAGTTTGAACTGCTGAGAGAACGATGTAGAGATTAATCAAACTAGTAAGACCTAGGAAAATCAACTCCAAGCCACCATGCCCTAAGCCATAAGCCAAGGCATCTGCCTTTTCCAAACTTCTCTTTTTCTCCAACCATTTGAAGAAAATAAGACGAGCAGTTTCCTCAAAAAATGCTGCCATAGCTAGGCCATAGATGATATAGACAAGCGGATGGTCTTGCATGAGGGCAATACTACCGTCTTTTTGAGGATGTAAAACCAAGATATGCACCAGTTTTTCTAAAATCTGTGAAGAGACAAAGAAAGCAACAGCCCCCAAGCCCAAGACAGCTAGATTAATCTGGTATTTCTTTTTGGCATACCAAATACTTCCTAGCAAGAAAGCCAGCAACAGCACCATGGTAATGATAATATGAATGGTCATTTTCTTCTCCTATTCCGCCTTTTCAATATCTTTTTTCATCTCGTCAACATTGAACTTAGCAAACAAGTATTGACGGTCTTGGACTGGGAAACGTTGATCCAATTGGTCAACAGCTCCCACCTCAATAATCCCTTCCTTGATGACAAAGTCCATGACATGACCACCGAAGGTCAAATCATCTGAAATGAAGTGCAGATGGTAGCCTGCCACACTGACTCCATGGAAAATCTCTGGCGTCCAGAAACCAACGATAGTTCCCGCCACATTGTCACGACTATACTCAGGTTGATGGGTTGCGACATCAGCAAACTTGGTATCTGGTGTCGACTTGGGAATCATGCGCACATGCATATGCGAAAACTCCCCACGAATCTTGATTGAGCGGAAAAGATTTTCCCCATCATAATAAGACTCAATTCGTTCTTCCAATTCCTTGTCTGTCATCTCAAAGCGCTGGCGGAAAATGACCTCTGCCTGATGCGGTACCACTGCTGCGTAAGGAATAAGGGCATCTGGTGACACTTCTACAATTTCCGGTTGCTCTCCTGATCCTTTGGCCTGATAAGCCTTGCCATCTAAGACAATCAATTCCCCATCAATGGAATCCAAGGTTCCCAAACCAAGGTCACCATGCTCTAGCAATTCTCCTACTGTCATGGTACCACCATAAAGGCCTGCCATCAAGGCTCCAAGGGTATTGTATTGAAATAATTTCACTGGTTCCTGCACGTTCTTATCCATTCTCTTTCTTGTCTGTTATACTCAATGAAAATCAAAGAGCAAACTAGGAAGCGAGCCGCAGGCTGCTCAAAGCACTGCTTTGAGGTTGTAGATAAGACTGACGAAGTCAGTTACATATATCTACGGCAAGGCGAAGCTGACGTGGTTTGAAGAGATTTTCGAAGAGTATTATTCTATAAATGTTACTCCTAAGTATACCACATTTGCCCCTAGATGTGAACGATAGAAACACTCTGGACATTGCCAAGAAGGAAAAAAAAAGGTACAATGTAACAAAATCAAGGGAGGTCTGGAATGAAGAAACAAAGCAAGTACCAAGAGGTTGTTTCCTATCTGAAAAACGGTATCGAGTCTGGACGTTTTCCAACGGGAAGTCGCCTGCCTTCTATCCGTCAACTGAGCCTTGACTTTCACTGTAGCAAGGACACCATTCAACGAGCCCTGCTGGAATTACGGCACGAACAATACCTCTATGCCAAGCCCCAGAGTGGTTACTATGTCCTAGAACAAGGGCAACACCAGGATCTAGAAATTGAAGTCACTGACGAACATGCCAGTGCCTATGACGATTTCCGACTCTGTATCAATGAAACCTTGATTGGTCGGGAAAACTACCTCTTCAACTACTATGACAACCAAGAAGGATTAGAAGACTTAAGACAATCCATTCATAAACTCCTCTTTGACCAAGCTCTCTACTGCAAGGCAGACCAGTTGGTATTGACTTCTGGAACCCAGCAAGCCTTGTTTATCCTTTCTCAAATTTCCTTTCCTAGCCAAGCCAAGGAAATCTTGGTGGAACAGCCGACCTACCATCGGATGAATCGCCTCTTGATTGCTCAAGGTCTGGACTATCAAACGATTGAACGAGGCATTGATGGAATTGACTTGGAGGAACTGGAAGGCCACTTCAAAACAGGACAAATTAAGTTTTTCTATACCATTCCTCGTTTTCACTATCCTCTGGGACATTCCTATTCAGAGCAGGACAAACGGGCTATTCTTGACTTAGCTGCCAAGTACGGTGTCTATATCGTAGAGGACGACTATCTGGGGGATTTGGACTCCAAGAAGGGCCAGACCTTCCACTATCTGGATACAGAGGAGCGGGTCATTTACATCAAGTCCTTCTCAACCAGCCTCTTTCCAGCCTTGCGGATAACAGCACTCATCCTTCCAAATGCTATCAAGGAAGCCTTTGTGGCCTACAAAAATATCCTAGACTACGACAGCAACCTCATTATGCAAAAGGCCCTGTCACTCTATATTGACAGTCAATTATTTGAAAAAAATCGTCTGGCTCGCTTATCCAATCAGGAAGCTTACCAAAAACAAATCGAGGAAAGACTAGCTAAAACTCCTTGTCCCCTTCCTTACTTTCCCCTACACGATGGTTTATTACTAGACCTAAGACATTATCCTAAAATTGCTAGTCTCAAACACAGCCAACTGGGCTTAGACTTCTTTGAAGAGGCATACTTGGATGCCTGCCCTTATCAATTTGCTAAGGTGTCCTTAGACAATCTGGAAAAGGTTTTAAACTATTTAAAAGCAGAATTGGAATGACATCCAACTCTGCTTTTTTCTTATTGTTCAACTTCTGTTAGGGTTGCCGCTTTTTCAAGATAGCTTTGGTAAGTTCCTTCATCCTTGAGTTTTTGGATGACCTTGTCCACCACTTCTTTCAAATCAGCACTATTTTTTCTAAGGGCAACTGCGTTGGCTTCGCCGTCCTTCATCTTCAAGCTGACAGTTGCGACAGCTAGGTCGGCATTTTTAGCAGCATAGCTAAGAGCAACAGGCTCATCCATATGAACGGCATCTACTTTTCCAACCTGTAATTCATTAACAGCTTCACCCATATTGGTTAGGGAAGTTAATTGCGCTTTTGGCAATTGTTCCTTGACCATTGATTCTGGAACAGTCCCTTTTTGGGCCGCAATATTGGCACTTTCTAGGCTAGTTAAATCCTTGTATTTTTCTACATCAGCCTTACGAACCAAGAAACTAATCTTGTTTTCATAGTAAGGGATTGAAAAATCAAAGACTTCTTTTCTCTCATCAGTAGCGCTAATTCCTGCAACCGCTAGGTCAGCCTTCCCAGTTTGAAGACTGGTCAAGACATTGTCAAAACTCATGCTTGAAATTTCCAACTTCACCCCAAGTTCATCTGCGATAGCTTGGGCCATGTCAATATCCGCACCGACTACCTGATTTTTCCCGTCAACTAAAGACTGAAATTCAAAAGGTGCATAGTCAGGACTAGTCGCCACAACTAATTTCCCCTTTTGCTTAATGGCCTCAACAGCTGACTGAGACTCATTAGAACCCGACTGACAAGCTACTAAGAAGAAACTTGCAAGAAAACTACATAAAACAAATATCCATTTTTTTGATTTCATAAATAAACAACCTCTCTGTTGATTTTGTATAATTATAACGCCGTTCAAGATACTTGTCAAGTATTTTTTGAATTTTTATCTTAAAAATATTTTTTTCATTCAATAAAAGGAGCTATCTATTGATTTCAAGCTCCTTTTTATACAGAATAAATCTGTTTTATAGTTCAACAATCTTACCTGTTTCAAAGTAAACAACCCATTCACAGATATTCTTGGCATAGTCTCCAATGCGTTCCAAGAAAGCAATCACTTGGAAGTAATCACGACCTGTAACGATAGCATCTGGATTTTTCTTAATTTCTTCTGTGGCCAAATCACGAATGCTATCAAAGTAATGGTTGATTTTTTCATCCATGGCTGCTACTTCATAGGCCTGGTCAACTGAACCATTGAGATAAAGTTCAAGGGCTGCTTCAACGAAGTTCTTGACATCGCGACCCATTCTCTTGATTTCTTCTTCAACAGCTGGGATGCGTTGCTCCCCCTTCATACGAATGGCTGCTCTTGCAATGGAAACGGCATGGTCACCCATACGTTCCAAGTCAGATACAGCCTTCAAGACTGTTAGAACTGTACGCAAGTCCTGAGAAACGGGTTGTTGAAGGGCAATCATTTCAAATGATTTCTTTTCCAATTTCACTTCGTATTCGTTTACTTCTGCATCGTCTTCGATGACTTCCTTGGCCAAATCACGGTCATGCGTAACAAAGGCACGCACTGTCCGATTGATTTGAGATAGCACTTCTTGTCCCATAGCATAGAACTGGTTGTGCAATTTCTCTAAATCTTCCTCAAATTGAGAACGTAACATCATTTATCTCCTTATCCAAATTTTCCTGAAATATAATCTTCTGTTTCCTTGTGTTGTGGGTTGAGGAACATCTTCTTGGTATCGTTAAACTCAATTAAATCTCCATCTAGGAAAAATCCTGTCTTGTCAGAGATACGAGAGGCTTGTTGCATGGAACGCGTAACCAAGAGCATGGTGTATTTATCTTTTAGACCATACAAGGTTTCCTCAATCTTCCCAGCAGATATAGGGTCCAAGGCTGAAGTCGGTTCATCCAAGAGAATGATTTTAGGACTGGTTGCCAAGACACGGGCAACACAAACACGTTGCTGTTGTCCACCTGAAAGCCCGATAGCTGAATCATGTAGGCGATCCTTGACCTCATCCCAGATGGAAGCTCGTTGCAAGGCTTTTTCTACTGCTTCATCCAGAACTTGCTTGTCCTTCACTCCATTGATACGAAGCCCATAAACAACGTTTTCGTAGATAGACATAGGGAAGGGGTTTGGTTGTTGGAAAACCATCCCGATTTCCTTCCGCAATTCAACTGTATCTGTACGCGGACTGTAAATGTTGTGGCCGTTGTAAACTACTGAACCAGTTGTGGTTACCTCTGGATTGAGATCCCCCATACGGTTGATAGCCTTGAGAAGAGTTGACTTCCCTGATCCAGATGGACCAATTAAGGCTGTAATTTCCTTAGGTTGGAAAGATAGGGAAACACTATTCAAGGCCTTTTTTTGATTGTAGTAAACGGACAGGTCTGATACCTGTAAAATCGCTTCTGTCATACTGTTTCCTTTCTATCCAAAGTGTCCTGTTACGTAGTCATTGGTTGACTGTAGTTTAGCATTTTGGAAAATATTAGAGGTCTTATCGTACTCTATCAAGTCACCCAAGTAGAAAAATCCTGTGTAATCACTAGCACGCGCAGCCTGCTGCATACTGTGGGTCACGATGATGATGGTGAAGTCTTTCTTCAATTCCAACATGGTTTCTTCCAGCTGGGCTGTCGCAATCGGATCCAAGGCTGACGCCGGCTCATCCATCAAGAGGATATCTGGTTTAACAGAGATAGCACGAGCGATACAGAGACGTTGCTGCTGACCACCAGATAGGGTCAAGGCTGACTTGTGCAAATCGTCTTTGACCTGATCCCAGAGGGCAGCCTGACGAAGAGAGGTTTCCACAATTTCATCCAAGACTTGCTTGTCCTTAACTCCTGCACGTTCATGGGCAAAAGTGATGTTACGGTAGATAGACTTGGCAAAGGGATTTGGTCGTTGGAAGACCATTCCAATGTGCTTACGCATCTCATAGACATTGATTTCTGGACGGTTGACATCAATCCCTTGATAGAGAATTTGACCTGTTACCTTAGCAATATCAATGGTATCATTCATACGGTTGAGACTGCGGAGGTAGGTTGATTTCCCTGATCCAGATGGGCCAATTAAGGCTGTAATTTTATTCTTTTCAAATTGCATATCGATGCCCTTGATGGATTCTTTTTTACCGTAGTAAACATGTAAATCCTTAGTAGAGAGGGCCACTTTCTCTTCAGGAAAGGTGATGATATGCTTTTCATCCCAATTATATTTTGACATGGCTTCTCCTTTAGGCAGCGGTTAATTTCTTATGTAGGTAGCTTCCGAGTTTGCGGGCTCCAAAGTTAAAGATGAGGATAAAGATGAGGAGCACGGCTGCAGAACCTGCTGATACAATGGTTCCATCTGGAATGGTTCCTTCACTATTGACTTTCCAAATATGGACAGCTAAGGTTTCTGCTTGACGGAAGATAGAGATTGGGCTAGTTACACTGAGAATATTCCAGTTAGACCAGTCTAGGGCTGGAGCGGATTGTCCTGCTGTATAGATAAGAGCCGCAGCCTCACCAAAGATACGACCAGAAGCTAAGACGACCCCAGTCACAATACCTGGAAGAGCTTCTGGAATGACTACATGGACAACTGTCTCCCAACGAGAAATCCCAAGGGCCAGACCAGCCTCACGTTGCGTATGGTGAACGTGTTTCAAACTGTCCTCGACATTACGAGTCATCTGAGGCAAGTTAAAGACTGTCAAGGCCAAGGCACCTGAAATAATTGAAAATCCATACTCAAACTGAACTACAAAGATCAAGTAACCAAAGAGACCCACAACCACTGATGGCAGTGAAGACAAGATTTCAATACAGGTTCTGACAAAATTGGTCACAGGACCTTTTTTAGCATATTCAGCTAGGAAAATCCCAGCTCCCATAGATAAAGGAACAGAGATAATCAAGGTGATGACCAAAAGGAAGAAGGAATTATAGAGCTGAATTCCAATCCCTCCGCCTGCTTGGTAAGAAGAGGATTTGCCAGTCAAGAAAGACCAAGAGATGTGGGGCAAACCACGAACCAAGATATAAAGAATCAAGGATGCCAAGATGGCAACGATAATCCCTGCAATCGAGTAGAGGACAGCTGTTGCAATTTTATCTAATTTCTTAGCGTGCATAGTTTTTCTTTCCTCTTTCTTTCGTAATCAATTTAATCACACTGTTGAAGGCCAAACTCATCAAGAGCAAGACTAAGGCCAGTGACCAGAGAACGTTATTGTCAACGGTTCCCATAACGGTATTTCCAATACCCATGGTCAAAACAGAAGTCAAGGTTGCTGCAGGTGTTGTTAGTGAAGTTGGGACAACGGCTGAGTTTCCGACTACCATCTGAATGGCCAAGGCCTCACCAAAGGCACGCGCCATCCCAAAGACCACTGCAGTGAAAATCCCTGAACGCGCTGCCTTCAAGGTCACGCGCCAGATGGTTTGCCAACGAGTGGCCCCCATAGCCAAACTAGCTTCGCGGTAGTGACGAGGCACCGCACGCAAGCTGTCCGTTGTCATAAAGGTTACTGTCGGTAAAATCATGACAAAGAGAACGAAAATCCCTGACAAGATTCCAAAACCAGTTCCACCAAAGACACTACGGACAAAAGGAACTACGACTTGCAAACCGATAAATCCATACACGACTGAAGGAATTCCGACAAGCAATTCAATAGCTGGTTGCAAGATTCTAGCACCTTTTGGTGAAACTTCGGTCATAAAGACTGCCGCACCAATGGCAAAAGGAGTTGCGATAAGGGCTGATAGGATTGTGACAATAAAGGAACCTAAAATCATAGGAAGGGCACCAAATTGTTTACCTGAAGGATTCCAAGTTTGGCCAAAGAGGAAATCAAAGATATTGACCCCATTGACAAAGAAGGTCGACAAACCTTTTTGGGCTACGAAAATCAAAATCATAGCCACAATGATGACAATCAAAGACAGACAGGCAAAGGTCAAGCCTTTCCCTAGTTTCTCTAGACGAGAGTTCTTTGAGGGAGAAAGTAATTTTTTAGCTAATTCTTCTTGATTCATTATTGACTCCCTTCTAGTGCTGTCACCGTTCCTACAGCATCTTTTTCAACCTTCATTTCCTTAACAGAAATATAGCCCATCCCCTTAACGATTCCGCTTTGCGCTTCATCAGAGAGGACAAAGTTGAGGAATTCTGCCACCAATTCGTTTGGCTGACCTAGGGTGTACATGTGTTCATAAGACCACAAAGGCCAGTTATTGCTTGTAACATTTTCTGCAATCGGCTCATAGCCGTTCAACTTCATGCGTTTAACTGAGTCATCCACATAGGCAAAGGCTAGGTAAGAAATGGCTCCTGGTGTCTGGGAAACAATGTTTTTAACCATCCCATTTGAATCCTGTTCTTGACTCTGCACGGCAGACTGACCATCCATGATAACACTATCAAAGGTTGCACGTGAACCCGAACTTGCCGCGCGGTTGATAATGGAAATGGCTAGGTCTTTCCCACCGACTTCTTTCCAGTTGGTCACTTGACCTGTGAAGATGCTACGGAGTTGTTCAGTTGTCAGATTTTCAACGTCAACTTCCTTATTTACAATGACTGCCAAGCCCGCTACGGCAACCTTGTGGTCCACTAGAGCGGAGGCGTTGATACCGTCTTTTTCCTCGGCAAATACGTCTGAATTTCCTACATCAACGGCTCCAGACTGAACCTGAGACAGACCTGTACCAGATCCTCCACCTTGGATGTTGACTGTTTTTCCAACGTGCATAGAGCCAAATTCATCTGCTGCTGCTTCGACCAAGGGCTGAAGAGCCGTTGAGCCAACAGCCGTCATGGATTCTCCACGATCAATCCAGCTAGCACATCCCGCCAAAGAACCTGCTAGCAAAAGAGCCACAAGGGATAGAGCGAGTTTTTTCCTTTTTTTCACTGTTTTTCTCCTTGAAAATAATGGTGAATGCTGTGAATTTTTTCAATTATTTATTTATGTTTTTCTTTTTTAAAATTGAGAGCAAACTGAAGTTGATAGCTTAATTTTACTAGAAATTTGCTCAGTTACCTTTTCCGCCAATTTTGACTTAAAATGAAAGACAATTTGAAAAAAATCCATACTTCCACTATAACATAGACAAGCTACTTTGACTAGCATTTTCACTTGAATCTGAGACCTTTTGGAAAATAGTTTTTCAAAACATTTCCAGTCACCTTTCCAAAGCCCAAACCATTTCCTTGAACCAAAACTTGGTACCAACCATTTGGAAGACTTTCCGCCAGCTGAACGGTTTCTCCAGCCACATACTTGACAAACGCTTCTTGGTCAATTTCAACCGACTGCTTGACCTGACTCGGTTTCAAGGCTAGACCAAGAGCAAAACTAGGCTCAAAGCGTTTTTTCTTAAAAGTGCCCAGATGCAGGCCATTGCGAGCAATCTTGAGTTTCCCTAAATCTGGCAAGAGTTCTGGTAAGAGATAAAGTTGGTCACCAAAAGTCTGCAAGATTCCCCTTAGATTGACCTGCAAATATTTTTGGGCAAATTCCTGCCACAAGGCAAGTTGTTCACGACTGAGATTACTCTTACTTGCCTTACATTTTGGGGCTGGATTTTCACCTTTAAATTGTAAATGGGCGACAAACTGACCCTCTCCCTTAAAATGATGTGGGTACATCCGAGCCGTTTCTGGCAGGTCAATACCAGCTACCATTCCATTGATATGCTCTACTGGTAACAAATCAAAATCATACTCTTTCAGTAGCCAATTGACAATCTCTTCGTTTTCCTCGGGTGCCCAGGTACAGGTTGAATAAACCAAGCGACCACCTTCAGCTAGCATGGTTACTGCATCTTCCAGAATTTCTCTTTGCAAGCTAGCACATTGACTCGGATAATCTAAGCTCCAATAGTCCATAGCATCTGGTTGCTTACGAAACATCCCTTCACCAGAGCAAGGGGCATCAAGGACAATGAGGTCAAAATAGCCCTTAAAAACCTTGGCCAAGCGGTCAGCAGATTCATTGGTCACCACGACATTTGTCGCTCCAAAGCGCTCCATGTTTTCTACTAAAATCTTAGCCCGTTTGCTTGAAATTTCATTGGAAACAAGGAGACCCTCCCCTGCTAGATAGGCTGCTAGTTGAGTGGATTTTCCACCCGGTGCAGCAGCCAAATCCAAGACCTTCATACCAGGACTGGGCTGGGCTACCTGAGCAACCATCTGGGCAGCAGGTTCTTGCGAATAAACCAAACCAGTAGCATGCTCAGGCGATTTCCCTGATACCTTTCCATAGTGGCCCCAAGGGGTTTGAGGAATGGGATCAGAGAAGGAAACTGGCGCTTCTTTTAAAGGATTGACCCGAAAGGCCGAAACCGCTTCCTCCTCAAAAGAGGCAAGAAAATCTCTTGCCTCATCTCCTAGTATCTCTTCATATTTTTCAACAAATCCTTCTGGAAATTGCATTTAAGTTCTTTTCCTTTCGTAAATATAGGACTGAATTTCCTCCTGCATCTCAAGAGGCACCATCATGACCAGTTGTCTGGTTTGAAAATCAGGAGCCCCACCAGATAGGGTCACAACCCGATAGCCCAGACTTTCCCCTAAAATACTAGCCGCAGCATAATCCCATGGTTGCAGATAAGTAACATAAGTCAACAAACGCCCTGACAAAATCTTGGCAAAACTAATGGCCGCACTCCCATAGACACGAACGCCGAGAACCGCTCGACCCAAATCAGCTAGACCCCATTCATTGGTTTCCAACATACCACTATTCCCCGCAATGAGAAAATCTCCAAGTGGTTTTGCTTTAAAGGGAGCTAGGGGCTGATCATTTCGACAGACTGGAAACTTACCACCACCGTGATAACAATCCCCTTTGACCACATCATAAATCAGTCCAAACTGCCCCTGACCATTTTCAAAATAAGCCATCATAACAGCAAAATCTTCCTGCTGGGCGACAAAATTATTGGTCCCATCAATCGGATCAATAACCCAAACCTTGCCCTCTTGAATCGAAGCTCTCAGACAACCTTCTTCAGCACAAATCTTATCCTCAGGATAACGGGACAAAATCTCACCAACCAAAAGTTCCTGAACTTCCTTGTCCAGTTTGGTCACCAAATCTGTTGGAGAGGACTTGGTCTCAACACACAAGTCTTCCTGCATGTGGTCAAGGATGTACTGGCCTGCTTTCTTAATTAGCTCTTTAGCAAATTCAAATTTACTTTCCAAGAGAAATCTTTCCTTCCCCTTTTTCCTTAGCCGCCTGAACTGCTCGGTAAAGCGAATAGCCACTCACTGTTTCAAATTCTCGTCCCAAACGTTTCTCTTCGCTCTTACTTGGCACGACCGCCTTGAATCCCTTATAGGAGTCCAGTAACTTTTTAGCCTCTACCTTGCCCTCATAGACAGCTTCAACATCATTAAAAAAAGAAAGCACTGAAGCAAGTTCTTCAGTGCTCCACGACAAATCTAGTGGGTAACTATACTGTTTGTTCATTAACTAATACCAGCTCTCATTCTTGCTTCTTTTAGTTCTTGCTTACGGTAACTACGAGGGAGAAAAGCACGAATCTCATCTTCATTAAAACCAATTTGCATACGTTTGGCATCAATAATAATGGGACGACGCAAAAGACTTGGATACTGCTCAATTAAATGAAGCAATTCCGATACCGAGATACTCTCTACATCAATATTCAATTTTTGAAAAATTTTTGAACGAGTTGAAATGATGTCATCAGTACCATTTTCGGTCAAGGAAAGGATGTGTTGCAATTCTTTTCTTGTTAAAGGACTGGTCATAATATTGTGTTCCTCAAAGGGAACCTTATGTTTTTCTAACCAGGCCTTTGCCTTACGACATGAAGTACAGCTCGGTGATAGAAATAGTGTAATCATGCTTTTCTCTTCTTATCTATACTTTGCTAATTCTATTATACAAAAAAATAAAGCGCTTGACTAGAGATTTTTAGAAAAAAAGCCTATTTTTTCAAGAAAAATAGACTGTTTGCGAACGATTGAGGTAAGGTAGATTTAGTTAATTCACTCTTGACAATAGTTTCGAATCATATACCTAATTGATTTACTCAAAATAAGAACATCTTTAGTATTATTTCCTACGACTTTTCAGGTATAGAAAACCAAAGAAGCTTTCATAGAGGGTGAAAAAGAGGAGGAAGGCATGGAGGAAGAAAATCTCTGGCAAAATCAGAATAACTGGATCCTTGGCTGGGTCAAAAAGCCAGGTATCATCTCCCACAAAGAGAATTTGATGGAAAAGGGTAAAGAATTGGTCAAAACCAATCAAAACTCCCCCAAGCCCAATCACCAAAGGCAAAACTACTAGAGTCAGAAGTTCCTTACTAAATAAAGATAAAAATCCCTTTTTCACAATCCCTTTGACAAAGAAATAGAAACTTGGCAGTGTCACTAGAGCTACTAGCTGAACAAAGTGGAAGAGGTCCTTGACCACCGCAAAGTGGTGCAGACCAGCTGCTGACGAACGAAAATCTGGCATCTCTAATACCTGACTAAAAGGATTGGTCAGGTAATTCATCAAAATATGAAAGTTGTACTGAATGGTTTCTGGTTTTAGATAAACCCGATTTGTTAAATTCAGCCACTCAATCTCCAAAGGATAAAAACTCCAAGCCAAATAAATGGTCAAAAGGATTGAGAAAGAGAGGAGAAAGAGCATAGAGCTCCAAAAGGTCAGTTTAGTTTTCATCAAAGTTCCACTCCGCTAGGCTAGAAACCACATGAGTCGGTGCGATTGGCAGGCCAGCTACTTCTTCTGCCTTGGTAAAACCAGTCGTCACCAAGAGCGTTGGAATGCCATTGTCAATCCCAGCTCGGATATCAGTCAAATAATTGTCCCCAACCATGATTAATTCTTCACGTTCCAAACCTAAGTGCTCAACCGCCTTGTCCATAATGATGGCATTGGGTTTTCCGATATAAACAGGCTTCACTCGTGTTGCTACTTCAAGCAGCGTAATCAGTGAACCAGCACCTGGCAAAAGTCCTCGTTCTGTCGGAATGTTGAGGTCAGGGTTGGTTCCGATAAAGTGGGCACCCTTTTGGATAGCCAGAGTTGCTGTGGCAAATTTTTCATAGTCGACTTGCCAATCCAAACCTACTACCACATAGGCTGGATTTTCCTTGTCTTCGACATAACCAGCCGCCTTGATGGCTTCCTTGAGGCCTGCTTCTCCGATGACGTAGACGGTCTTTTCAAGACCCAAGTCGTTCATATAGTCGATAGTCGCCAAAGTCGCTGTGTAGACAGTCGACAGGGGCGTATCGATATTAAAATTCTGAGCCAACATCTCCTGAACACTCTCTGGAGTGCGAGTTGTATTGTTGGTCACAAAGAGATAGGGAATATCCCGCTTTTGCAATTCATGAACAAAAGCCTCTCCAGCCGGAATTCGGTCTTTCCCCTTATAAATAGTACCGTCTAAATCAATTAAATAGCCTTTATATTTCATACTTTCTTCCTAATCTTTTTTTATTTCTTGCCAAGTGATGATAGCTTGGGCATTGGTAGCCCCGTCGCTTGTAATCTCATGTTTGCTTTCCAGTCCAGTCCGTTCAACAGCCGATGCGATCACCCCACCTGGTCGAACTTCCTTGACATACTTGAGATTGATTTTCTTGGGAATATATTGGGTCAAAAAGTCCGCTCCCATTACTTCAAAAATCCAGTCCAAGTATTTACTGTTATTGACATGGCCATTCATATCCAAGTCGTAAAAACGAACATGGTAATCCTTGCTGATTGGCTCTTCCAAGGACTCATACCTTGGCCCGCGGATAAGTTTTTTATCAAAATCAGACTGGTAAGGAGCCACAATCTCAGGCTCGACAATATGAACTCTTCGACTGTCTCGGTCCATGAGAACAAAGGTCGCCATCATGTGAATGAGCTCCTGCCCCGTTTCATCACAAATGGTAAAGCGACGGTAGCAAAAGAGTCGATTGTAACTCAGGGCTTCCGTTTCGATGGTGATTTCTTCCGCAAAACGAGGCAAACGAGCCACCTCAATATCATAGTCTGTGATAATCCAGACAAGATTATAGTCTTCTAAAATGGTTTTATCACTAACTCCCAGTTCAATAGACTGCATCCCTGAAACTTGTAGGGACAGCAAAATCACATCTGGTAGCTTGATATGACCGTTCATATCAGCCATATCAAAAGGAATTTTCATTTTCATTTGATAAGTTAAGCCCATCATCCTACTCCAAAATAAATCGTTCTGCTACGGTGTCTCCTAAAAAGAGACCTCTTTTTGTCATGCGAACTCGGTCACCCTCTATTTGCATGAGACCTTGTTGAACCAAGTCCTTGACGATTTCTCCATAAAGTCCATCAAAAGACCGTCCAAATTTTTCTTCAAATCTCGCCATGGAGACCCCTGATTTCTTGCGAAGACCCAGGAACATTTCTTCTTCCATTTGCTCCTTTTGACTCAGGTGTTCTTCTGTGATGCGAGCATTGCCTTCCTCAACCGCACTGAGATAATGACGTATCGGCCCATGATTTTTATAGCGCACGCCATTGACATAACCAGACGCCCCAGCACCGATACCATAGTACTCAGCATTGTCCCAGTACATGAGATTGTGGCGACTTTCAAAACCAGGTTTGGAGAAATTGGAAATCTCATAGTGCTCAAAACCAGCTCGCTCCAGCTCTGCAATGATGTACTCAAACATCTCAGCTTCCAGTTCCTCCTTAGGCAGAGGCAATTTCCCTCGTCTCATACGGTTCATAAAAACCGTATGGTTTTCTAAAATCAAGCTATACAAACTCATATGGGGAATATCCAGCCCAATGGCCTTAGCCACATTTTCCTTGACCTGCTCCATGGTCTGACCAGGCAGTGCATAAATCAAATCAATAGAGATATTGTCAAAACCAGCCAGTTTCAGACGGTCGATATTTTCATAAATATCCTTCTCCAAATGACTGCGCCCAATCTTTTTCAGCATCTTATCATCAAAGGTCTGCACGCCTAGCGAAACACGATTGACAGCCGAGTTCTTCAAAACAGCAATCTTATCCGCATCCAAGTCGCCTGGATTAGCCTCAATAGTCAACTCTTCTAAGACAGACAGGTCCAATTTTTTAGTCAAGCCCTTCAATAACACCTCCAGTTGAGAAGCTGACAAAGCTGTCGGTGTGCCACCACCGATGTAGAGGGTTCTCAATTTTTGAATATCATAAGAACGAAACTCTTCTAACAGATGCTCTAAATAGCTATCTACCGGCTGATTCTTGATAAAAACTTTTGAAAAGTCACAATAATAACAAATCTGGGTACAAAACGGGATGTGCACATAGGCTGACGTTGGTTTTTTCTGCATAGTAATTATTATACCACAAAGACAGGCTACAAGAAAAAAATCACCATCCCCAGATACATAGTCCGTCCAGAGATGGTGATGGTTTATTCTTCTGTTATGTCAATAACAATCTCTTCTGATTCATCAAGAGTTTCGGCCTTTTCTTGCCATTGCTCCTTGAGATTATTGAATCGATCTTTTGATGCTTCTGTCGCTTGACGGGCACATGATTTGGCTTGAGCAAGGACACTGTCCACAGTGATTTCACCTGACTCAACCTGTTCTTTGGTTTTAAGAACAAAATCTGTAGCCTGCTCCTTGACTTCTGTCAGTTTTTCACAGACCTGCTCCTTGGCATACTCAGGATCTTCTCTCAAATCATCTAGAAAATCTTGAGCCTGACTGCAAACTTGTTTGCCCTTGTCACTTGTTAAAAACAAGGCAAGAGCTGCACCTGAAACGGTTCCTAAAAGGATTGAGGATAGTTTACCCATAAGAATTCTCCTTTTTTATTTTTTGAAAAATTTACTTGCTACACGAAAAGCTGACAAACTTGCACCAGTCTTAAGTGTTTTTGAACCAGCTGATGAAGCTTTCTTGCTCAAGACACGCGCATGATCATTGAGGTCTGAAACAGATAGAGATAAATCAGCAACTGCACTAAAGAGTGGATCAATCGTTGCAACCTTAACATTGATATCATCTGCCAAGACATTGACCTTAGCCAGCAATTCATTGGTGTGATGCAAGGTCACATCCACATCTGAAGTCAAGGTTTTAATCGTCTTCTCTGTTTCATCGATAACACGTCCAAGCTTTTGTACAGTAATGATTAGATAGACTAAAAAGACAATCAAAGCAAGGGCTACAAGAATATATGCAACTTCTAACATTTAATTTTCCTCCTCTGAAATATAGTAAGGGGCCTTCTTTCGATTTTGATATAGAATGATAAAAATACCCAATCCGATAAGGACAACTGAAAGCCATTGAGATACTCGAAGTCCAAAGAACATGAGACTATCTGTCCGCATGCCTTCGATGACCATACGACCGAAACCATACCAAATCAAGTAAAAGGCAGTGATATGACCTCGTCTGAGACTCTTCCATTTTCGTCTGAATATCAAAATCAAAGCAAATCCAAGTAGATTCCATAGAGACTCATAAAGGAAGGTCGGTTGACGGTAGCTCCCCTCAATATACATCTGGTCACGGATAAAGCCAGGTAGATAATCCAAATTATCCACTGCTGCACCATAAGCTTCTTGGTTAAAGAAATTGCCCCAGCGCCCCAGACTTTGGGCAATCATGACGCTAGGCGCCGCAATATCTAGGAAATCCCAAGTATTGATAAGTTTACGATCAGCAAAGATATAGAGCACAATAGCCCCAGTTATCAAACCACCGTAAATGGCCAAACCACCATTCCAAATGGCAAAAATTTCTCCCCAGTTCTGACTATAGTAATCAAAACGGAAAATAACATAGTAGAGACGAGCTCCTAAAATAGCCAGAGGAAAGGCTATCAAGATAAAATCTAAAATATCGTCTGGTATGATCTTCTTTCTAGGTGCTTCTTTCATGGTCAAATAAACCGCAAGAATCAAGCCTGTTACAATACACAAGGCATACCATCGAATGGCTAGAGGGCCTAGATGAATCGCAATTGGATCAAACATTAGGCACCTCCTCGTTTTGAGCAATGAGATTGGTCAAGCGTTCTTCGAATAAACGCGTCGCATCAAAGCCCATTTCCTTGGCACGATAATTCATGGCAGCTGCCTCAATCACAACAGAAATATTTCGACCAGTTTTAACTGGAATACGGATACGAGGAATGGATACGCCAGAAATTTCAAGTTCCTCTGCATTGTTTCCAAGACGATCAAAAGTTTTATGTGTATCGTAATTTTCCAAATAAACAGCCAGCTGGACTTGTGAAGAATCCTTGACGGCACTCGCACCGTAGAGGCTCATGACATCGATAATCCCAACCCCACGAATTTCAATCAGGTGTCTCAAGATTTCAGCTGGTTCACCCCAAAGAGTAATCTCATCCTTGGCAAAGATATCGACACGATCATCGGCTACCAAGCGGTGACCACGTTTGACAAGCTCTAGACCTGTCTCACTCTTACCGATGCCACTATCACCTTGAATCAAGACACCCATTCCATAGATATCCATCAAGACACCGTGCACACTGGTCCGTTCTGCTAAACGTGAATCCAGATAACTAGATAACTCTCCAGATAAACGACTGGTTGCCGTACGGCTGGTTAAAATGGCAATCTTACATTCTCTGGCTGCCTTTAGCATCTCCTCTGGAACCACCAAACCACGAGCAACAATGACCGCAGGTGTCTCAGGTAGAAACATTTTTTTCAAGACTTGGTAACGGTTGTGAGAGGACATCGAAACGAGATAGGACCACTCCTTCATTCCCAAGAGTTGGATTCGCTCAGGCGTATAATAGTCAAAATAGCCCGTCATTTCAAGACCAGGTCGCGTAATGTCCGCGGTATTAATTTCCTTTTCAAGTAATTCTGGTTCGCCATAGACAATGTCTAGTCTGAGCTTTTCAATCACTTCTTTTACTAAAACCGACATCATTTCCTCCTTCAAATGAGTTCTTCTCTCTATTATATCAAATTGTAGGAGGATATTTGAGATTTTTGCAGGCTTTGAAGTATTTATTTATACTCAATGAAAATCAAAGAGCAAACTAGGAAACTAGCCGCAGGTTGCTCGAAGCACTGCTTTGAGGTTGTAGATAAGACTGACGAAGTCAGTCACATATATAATCCAAGGCGACGTTGACGTGGTTTGAATTTGATTTTCGAAGAGTATTAAAAGAAAAAGACTAGATTTCTCTAGCCTTTCATTTCTAATTAGAATTTTTTACGTTTACGAGCTGCTTCTGATTTACGTTTACGTTTTACAGAAGGTTTTTCATAGAATTCACGTTTGCGTGTTTCTTGAAGAGTACCAGCTTTAGTAACCGCACGTTTGAAACGACGAAGTGCGTCGTCAAGAGATTCATTCTTACGTACTACTGTTTTAGACATTTTTTTCACTCCCTTCAAGTTCAAGATCTATTCTATTTTACACGTAAAAGGAATAATTGTCAAGAAAAAATGCGGGTTAATTTTGATTTTTCTGCCATTTATACAAGTCTTGAAAGCATTCAATAGAAAAAACTGAAGGGTTTCACTTTTTTATTTTTCGAGTAAGCTGAGCGCTTCAGCATCTGCGATGATGGTCACATCTGGGTGGTTTTGTAGGCTACTTGCAGGTAGATTCTCAGTCACTAGGCCAGACACTGTTCCAGCAATGGCTTCTGCTTTTGATTCACCGTAGGCAAAGAGAAGGATTGACTTGGCATCCAAGATATTTTTAATCCCCATTGAAATGGCTTGGGTTGGAACATCTTCAATCTTGTCAAAGAAACGTGCGTTTGCTTCGATAGTAGACTTGTCAAGTTCTACAAGGTGAGTTTGACTGTCAAATGGAGTACCAGGTTCATTAAATCCGATATGTCCATTGCGACCGATTCCCAAGATTTGGAGGTCAACTGGATGGTCAGCCAAAATTTGGTTGTAGCGTTCAACTTCAGCTTCAGCATTGTCCTTAACCCCACGAGGCAAGAAACTTTCTTTAAATGGTTTTTGGTTAAACAAGTTTTCTTGCATGAAGTAACGATAAGACTGTGGATTGTCTCCATCAAGCCCTACATACTCATCAAGGTTGACACTGGTTAGATTTGAAAAATCAAGGTCACTCTCAACAATTTCCTTGTAAAATTCAAGTGGGCTACTTCCTGTCGCAAGTCCTAGGGTTTGAGCTCCATTTGCCAATTTTTCCTTCAAAATCTCAAAAGCAACTTTTCCACCTTCGATTTGGTTTTCAACTTTAATAACTTTCATCTTTTTATCCTCCGTTTCAATCTATATTCATTATATGGTATAGACCAATTTTTGTCAAGTGAAAACGATTTAATTTCTAAAAAAAGAGCGACTATAGTTGAAACATGTTATAATGGATAAGATTAGAACTTAGAAAGAATGAACAGATATATGAATACAGCTGATTTTGATTTCCACTTGCCTGAGGAATTGATTGCCCAAACGCCTCTTGAAAAACGGGACGCCTCTAAACTCCTCATCGTCAACCGTGAGACGGGAGAAATGCAGGATAAACACTTCCACTCTATTATTGATATGCTGGAACCTGGTGATGCCCTTGTTATGAACGACACCCGAGTTCTCCCTGCCCGCCTCTATGGTCAAAAGGAAGAAACTGGAGGCCATGTGGAACTTCTCCTGCTCAAAAATACTGCTGGAGATGAGTGGGAAGTTCTGGCTAAACCTGCCAAACGTCTCAAGGTCGGTACTCGTGTCAGTTTTGGTGATGGTCGCCTCATCGCTGTCGTTACGGAAGAATTGACTCACGGGGGCCGCATTGTCCGCTTTGAATACCAAGGAATTTTTCTAGAAGTCTTGGAAAGTCTGGGAGAAATGCCACTACCACCTTATATCCATGAAAAACTGGATGACCGTGAACGCTATCAAACCGTCTACGCCAAGGAAAGTGGCTCTGCTGCTGCACCGACTGCTGGATTGCACTTCACCAAAGAACTGCTGGCAGAAATCCAAGCTAAGGGTGTTCATCTAGTCTATCTGACTCTTCATGTCGGACTCGGAACCTTTAGACCCGTTTCTGTAGATAATCTGGACGAACACGAAATGCACTCAGAATTCTACCAGCTTTCTGAGGAATCTGCTACCACCCTTCGATCTGTCAAGGAAAATGGAGGCCGTGTCATCGCTGTCGGAACCACTTCTATCCGCACCTTGGAAACTATTGGTTCCAAGTTTGATGGACAAATCCAAGCAGATTCTGGCTGGACCAATATCTTTATCAAACCTGGCTATGAATGGAAGGTTGTGGATGCCTTCTCAACCAACTTCCACCTGCCAAAATCAACTCTGGTCATGTTGGTTTCTGCCTTTGCAGGCCGTGAATTAGTCTTAGACGCTTATCAACATGCCATCCAAGAACACTACCGCTTCTTCAGTTTCGGTGATGCCATGTTTATCTATTAATTTTCATAATCAAAAAGCGCATATTATCAAGGTTTTATAAAGCCTGATAGTATGCGTTTTGTAATGGATAAAAAATGAAGTTAATTTATTCTAAAGCTCGGATCTTTCAAACTCTGGACACTGGCATTGATCACCGCGCCGACAATCAAAATCTTAGCGATGAGAATAAACCAGAACATCATGACCACAACGACAATAGAACTGAAAAAACGGACGTCCACTAGGTGATTGACATAATTGTTGACATAGACTGAAAAGATATTGAGCAGTAAGACCAGGGTCAACAAGACAAAGGCACTACCTGGCAATACATGTCGAATCCTTCGCACCTTAACATTGGGCAGGAAATAATAAATCATGACCAGGATGGCAAAAATCAAGGCATAGACCAAAGGGCCTGTTAGGTCTTGCAGATAATCAAAGAGAGGATTATCTGATTTCCAGTAGCTTTTGATAAGGTTGAGAAGCATGCGGCCAAAGACACTGAGAAAGAGAGCTAAGGCAAAAAGGATTTGCAAGCCAAAACTGACTAGTAAACTCATCAATTGCTGATAAATTAAACCTCTACTCTTAGCTACTCCGTAAGCTTTATTAAAAGCTTTCTGTAGGAAATTCATGGATTTTGAAAAGGTCCATAGGGCTGACAAAACCGCAAAACTTAATAAGCCCGTTGAAGGTTGGGTCAGCACTTCTGTAATAATCTTTGCAACCACATCATACATGGTATCGGGCAAGAATTCATTTACAACCTTTAAAAAATTGGAAACTGGAATCTGAAAATAAGGGAGGATATTGACCACCACCAGAAGCAGGGGGAAAATCGAAATCAACCAATAGTAGGCTACTGCGACACTGGTCAACTCACTATCTGATGCTTGATAATAATGTAAAAAAGCTTTTACTAAAGGCTTGTCTATCAGCTCTTTCCACCACTTCTTCATGTCACACTCCTTCACTTACAATCTTGATTAATTTCTTCTTACCAATTCCATCATATCATAAGGCAGGGTATTGGCAGCTTCCTTCAGAGAATAGTTCTCTAAGTTATTCACATTTTGTCGTAATTTCTTGGCATACTTGGTCGTAATCAATCGTTTTTCTTCGTATTCGAAAATCAATTTACGCTCCAGATAATAGCCTCTCAGCATTTCATCGATATTGTTGGGTTTGACACGATTGATAACCCGTTCGACAAAGGCACCACTGGTGATGATAGCTGTTTCACGGAGACGAGAATCCTGCATGAAGCTGATTAAAGAACTCTTATAAACCCCTTTTAGGTTCTCCAAACTTTCGATAATCATCTCTGTATTTTCTAGATAGAGTTCTGCAATTTGATCATAGTCAAGGGCTCTGAGTTTCTGTGATTCTTCATTTTTCCAACTGCGGAAAGTCTTACCTAAGGTAAAGACTTCGTGAAGGAGAAAACGTAAAATCCGCAAGGAAACAAGGAAATAATAGGTCACTCGTGAAGCAAACTTGCGATTGATACTTTGTTCCATGTTTTTCAGATAACGTTGGTAGACTCGATAGGCACGCTCACTCATCTTGCCTTCTTCGTAGGCCTGTTCCAGACCATCACTTTCAATACTGAGGATGAGAAGTTTCAAGGTCTCCCAGTCTTCTTGAGCCCCCTTATTTTCTTGACTCAAGATAAGATTCTCTATTCGTCCATGATAATTGTCAATAGCTGCATAGAGAGGGAGCTTATTTCTGGTATCTTCCAACTCTTTTTCCAACTCTATCGTTACTTCATTCAAAATGGCGATATGCATGAGATAGTCCTTGCTTTCTTCCTGTTCATCAGAAAGATGAGGCAAAACCACGAGGCCTGTTAAAAAGCTTACAAGCGTCACACCTGCGACAAGGAAAAGCAAGAGAGGATACTCCTGTTCTAGATTACTTGGTATCAGAAGGATCGTAGCAATCGACACCGTTCCCTTGACACCTGAGAAGGTCAAAAGAAGCATGTCCTTCATATACTTATTTAGCTTTTTCTTGAGACGTCTAGTCCTATAGGCATAATAGCCATAAATCATGACAAAACGAATGGCAAAGAGGACAAAGGTAAGGGCTATAAGAGATACCAATAAAAGTAAGGGATTATAGATTGGATTGGTCAAGATAGGCTCTGCTATCATTTCCAGCTCCATCCCTAAAATCACAAAGACAGAACCGTTGAGCATAAAGTTCACTGTATGCCAGACCGTCTCAGTCACCGTATCCACTTGAGCTTCAAGGAGCGTAATTTTCTTAAAACGGCTTGCCTTTAAAATCCCAGCAACTACGACGGCAATAATCCCTGAAACATGGACTTCTTCTGCCAGGAAGAAGGTCACCAAGGGCAAACTCAATTCCAGAAGAAGCTCACTAGCAATATCCGTTGCTCTCACACTTAGCAAGAAGCTATGGAGGAAACGGTTGGTCATGGCTGTTAAAAATCCAATTAAAAAACCGCCTAGGATTGAAAAGATGAGCGAACTACTCGCTTGCCCAAGGGAAAAGGCTCCAGTTGTCCAGGCTGTCAAGGCCACCTGAAAGGCAACCAAGCCAGAAGCATCATTCAAGAGCCCTTCACCCTTAAGGATATTGGACACGCGCTTAGGAAAGCTAAAGCGCTCTGAAAGAGAGGCAAAGGCAACCAAGTCTGTAGGTCCAAGGGCTGCCCCAACGGCCAAGCAAGCCGCCAAGGGAAGACTGAGCCAAAGAAGGTGGGCCAAGCCACCCAAACTCAAGGTCGAAATGAAAATCACTGGAAATATGAGATAAATAATGATTCGCCAGTGTTTTAAAATAGCCGTAATATCCGCTTCTTCCGACTCTCGGAAAAGCAAGGGCCCAATAACCAGGGCCAAAAACAACTCTGTATTGAGATGAAAGTCGGTATTGGGTAAAAAGAGACCAATCACAATTCCCAAAAGAATTTGCACCAAAGGGAGAGGCAAAAAGGGCAGAAGTTTATTGGTTGTACTTGAGACAATCAAGACCAGTAAAAATA
Source organism: Streptococcus mitis (assembly GCF_013305725.1). Taxonomy (NCBI): domain Bacteria; kingdom Bacillati; phylum Bacillota; class Bacilli; order Lactobacillales; family Streptococcaceae; genus Streptococcus; species Streptococcus mitis. The sequence goes on along the minus strand of NZ_CP047883.1, from coordinate 681,993 downwards.
GAATAAGATAAATCAGTAATTCCACGCACGCCCTCCTTAATCTTTTTTACAACAAGATTCAAAAATCTCCTTCTGCTCTTTAATTTTTTGGTCAATCTTGGAACAATCCTTGTGCTCAATTTTTCTCTGGCACCGTTCCATTTCAAGAGAAACTAATTTTTTCTTGATTTTAAGCATTTTTTTGCTCATGTGTGCTTGGTCTAACACACCTACTGCTCGTTCGTGGTGGGTTGATTCGACAAAATTCTGGCGCATGGCATCCAGCTTTTCACGTAGGTATTGTTTATCCATGTCTATATCTCTCTAATTTTTCAATCATTACTAAAAATGGTGGGTTGTTGACTTGGTTTAAAGTTCGGTAAATGGCAGCTGTGTACTCTTGTTGATTCAACTGGCTAACAAAATCCAAGACAGCATCCCTCTCGAGGTCGCCTCCTTCATGACCATAGTAGATCATGATAGCAATCCGTCCACCTTTGACAAGTAAGCCACACAGCTTTTCTAATGCTTCAATCGTTGTCTGTGGTCGGGTGATGACAGACTTATCAGCTGACGGCAGATAGCCCAGATTAAAGATACCTGCCTTGGCTTTTGTCACAAACTGGTCCAGTGTCTCATGACCTTGCAAGATTAACTGGGCATTTGTCAGGCCAGCTTGGTTCAAACGCTCTTGCGTCTTTTCCAAGGCTTGTTCCTGAATATCAAAGGCATAGACTTGCTTGGCTAGCTTGGCTAAAAAAAGCGTGTCATGGCCATTTCCCATAGTCGCATCCACTACGATATCCTCTTTTGTAACTACTTCAGCCAAAAAATCATGTGCCATCTCAAGTGGTCTTTTCATTTTCAAACTCCTGTTTTACAGCCTTGCATCCTTGAACACTTCCGCGACGTCGCATCTCCATCTCAATACTATTTAGAACTTCCCATTTATTGAGGCTCCACATAGGCCCAATCAGCATATCTCTAGGTGCATCTCCTGTGATTCGATGGATGACGATATGCTTGGGAATGATTTCCAGTTGGTCACAGATGACCTTGACATATTCGTCCTGACTCATCAACTGCAAGCGTCCTTCGTGGTAATCTCGTTGCATACGAGTATTTGTCATAAGATGGAGCAAATGCAGTTTAATTCCTTGAATATCGTTATCCGTGACACATCGGCGGACATTTTCAATCATCATCTCATGGGTTTCACCAGGAAGTCCGTTGATCAGATGGGAAACAATCTCAATCTTGGGATACTTTCTCAAACGCTTGACCGTTTCCACATACAATTCATAGGAGTGGGCGCGGTTAATCAGATCAGAGGTTTCTTCATAAGTAGTCTGCAAGCCCAATTCAACCGTCACATGCATTCGCTCCGATAATTCAGCCAAATATTCGATGGTTTCATCTGGTAAACAGTCTGGCCGCGTTCCAATATTGATTCCTACTACACCTGGCTCATTGATAGCCTGCTCATAGCGCTCTCGGATGACTTCCACCTTTTCATGGGTGTTGGTAAAATTTTGAAAATAAACCAGATACTTCTGAACATCCGGCCACTTACGGTGCATAAAGTCAATTTCCTTATAAAATTGCTCACGGATAGGCGCGTCCGGTGCTACGATAGCATCTCCAGAACCTGAAACCGTACAAAAAGTACAGCCTCCATGAGCCACAGTCCCATCACGATTAGGACAGTCAAACCCCGCATCAATAGGGACTTTAAAGGTCTTTTCTCCAAATAGTTTTCGATAATAATCATTCAAGGTATTATAAGATTTCATAACTTTCATTATAACAGAAAACATCTACAATCTCAAAAGCCTGACTTTCCTATAAATTCCTCTGTTTCTCGTTTCCTTTAGCGATTTTTTATGATACAATATGGATATGATTTTAATGAAATTAGCATCTATTTTATTATTGATACTGACCTTAGTAGTCTGCATTATCATAACCAAACTTTTTAGATTAAAAAAACTAGGACGAAACTTTGCGGATTTGGCTTTTCCAGTCTTGGTATTTGAGTACTACCTAATCACAGCTAAAACCTTTACCCATAATTTCCTCCCTAGACTGGGACTAGCCCTCTCACTCCTAGCCATTATTCTCGTTTTTTTCTTCCTTTTGAAAAAACGCAGCTTTTACTATCCTAAATTCATCAAATTCTTCTGGCGTGCAGGATTCTTATTAACCCTTGTCATGTATATCGAGATGGTTGTTGAATTGTTCTTAATGAAATAATCGAATCCCTAAACATTTTCTAGGGATTTTTGCTTTCTCTTCAAAATAAGATAGACAGTAACACTATACAATTTTATACAAAGAAAATCCCTTAGAAACTTATATTCCAAGGGATTTATCTTCTATCTAGAACAGAGTTGCTCTCTGATCTTTAATGATAAAGAAGGTATCAAAATTTCTAATCTTCTTTTTTACCTTTAGTGGCTACTAATCCTGCACTCAAACCGAGAAGAGCTAAACCTGCTGCTACTGCTGCTTGGCTTGCCGCACTTCCTGTATTTGGTAACTGGGCTTGGTTATCTTGACCGGCTTCACTTGAAGCGATTTGTTTTGTAGCTTCTTGCGTTACTGGTTTAGTTATTTCGCCAGCTGTACCGACTTCTACGATGCGATCCTGAACCATAACTTTATTATAGCTATCCTTTTCAGTTCGCTTACCATTTTCAACCTCAATCAAGTGAACACGGACACCTTGTCTTCCTTCTTGGAGGACTCGTGTTTCACCTGCGGGAAGTTTTTCGTTCTTTTGTTCCTGAACCTTGAAATCGATGGTTTCTTCTTCTAAAATAAGCTCTGGGCGATTCAGAACAAGATTTTTCACTTCGTCTTCTGGAAGAGAAGTTCCTAGTTTAGTACCAACTTCTACTATACGATCTTGTGCAGCAACTTTATCGTAAGTTTCTTTAAGCTGACGCTTTCCATTTTCCACTTCAATCAAGCGAACACGGACACCTTGTTTTCCTTCTTGGAGGACACGGGTTTCACCTAGATACAACTTATCAGACTTACGCTCCTGAGCATTGAAGTCAATGGTTTCTTCTTCGACTACAAGCTCTGGACGATTCAGAACAAGATTTTTCACTTCGTCTTCTGGAAGAGAAGTACCTGGATTGGTCCCCACTTCCACGATACGATCTTGTGCAACGACTTTATCGTAAGTTTCTTTAAGCTGACGTTTTCCATTTTCCACTTCAATCAAGTGAACACGGACACCTTGTTTTCCTTCTTGGAGGACACGGGTTTCACCTAGATACAACTTATCAGACTTACGCTCCTGAACCTTAAAGTCAATGGTTTCTTCTTCGACTACAAGTTCTGGGCGATTCAGAACAAGATTCTTCACTTCGTCTTCTGGAAGAGAAGTACCTGGATTGGTCCCCACTTCCACGATACGATCTTGTGCAGCAACTTTATCATATGTGTCTTTGAGTTGACGTTTCCCATTTTCCACTTCAATCAAGTGAACACGAACGCCTTGTTTTCCTTCTTGGAGGACACGGGTTTCACCTAGATACAACTTGTCAGACTTACGTTCCTGAACATTGAAGTCGATGATTTCTTCTTCGATTACAAGTTCTGGTCTGTTAAGCACAAGATTTTTCACTTCGTCTTCTGGAAGAGAGGTGCCTGGGTTGGTTCCAACCAAGACAATGCGGTCTGTCGGAACTTCTAACACTTCATGGAGTTTTTCTTCCTTACTTCCATTAGGATTTATCGCTGTGAAGATACGTTCCTTACCAACTTTTCCTTCTTGTTCTACACGAGTTTCACCAAGATACAGTGTTGAATCCTTTTTCTCAACTATCTTGTAGGCTATATCTTTTTCAACCAATTCAAGTTTTGGAAGTTCTTCTTGTACTGCAGCAACTGTTTTCTCAGAAACTGGTTTTTCCTTAGTAAACTGGATACGGTATTCCTTGACTTGTTTTCCATTTTCTGAAACAAGACGAACAAGTACTGGAAGGCTATCATCGCCACTATCTACAACTGTTGAAGCTACTTGATTGTTTTCTTCGACTGAAACTTTTGGACGTTGTCCGCTATAGGTTACTTGATAGTCTTGACGGTTTTCAGCGAAATCAGCAAGTTCTTTTCCATCTACAAGAATCTTCGATTGAGTGCTTTCTTGAGGCAATTCGCTTGGTGCAAGGAAGGTCATCTCAATCATCGCAACACCGCTCTTATCTGCTTTACGCTCCATACGCCATCTCATGGCTTTGGCTTTGACAGCTTTAAATGTTACGTTTATTTCATCACCAGCTTCAATGTCTTTATCCGCACGATAAGGAACAGCTTCCCAATTTTCTGGGTTGTTGAATGGATGTCCTGATTCATAAGCTTGGTAGTTTGAATAGTAGGTTGGCACTTCAAAGTCTGGACCGACATAGCGCTCTAAAACAAGTTTAGATGGTGCATCTGTACCACTATCTGCAAAGAAGTGAAGTTTGGCTTGCGCAACAGTCCGCTCTACAATCTTACCATTTTCACGGAAGATCACACCTGCTGATACTTCTGGATTAGAAGATGGCGTTGGAGACCAGTTTGTCCAACGACGATTTTCAGAGTGATCTCTATCATTGATATAGTCAACCCGGTCATGAGAACTGTCGTCAATATCATTAGTTGCTGAAGCAAAGGCCTGGTTACTGTTTTCATCATAGTTAGGGTTATCTGAAAGAGCCTCACCAAGTTTGTCTGTCACTCGTACAGTGAACTCAGCAGTAAGATTGCTACCAAGGACACGACCTCGAACAGTAAATTGACCTGCTTTTGTCAGATTTTCTGCTGGAACTTCTTCCCATTCAACTGTCAGGTCTTTTATTTCGTAACCGTCTTTACCTGTGAAGTAAACCGGAACCTTAGTCGGCAATTCGAGTGGTTGCCCTAGTTGCAACAAGCGAGCTTGTTTAACCGCAGCAACTGGTTTATGAGAAAGTAAGTTCTTATCCTTAGTGAAGTGCAGACGGTATTCTCCTAAGACGTCGCCATTTTCAGCTTTCGCGATGACACGAACTGGCTCACCTTCACGAACGCTTGGAACGACGGTAGCGAGACCATTGTTGCTAACACTTGCTGTGACTGCCGGAACTTTTCCATCTACAGACTCAAGGTAGTAGTCTGTCAAATCAGGGTTGAAGTTTGCTAAGTCTTTACCATCAACTTGGATTCTTGTTTGTCCTTGTTTGGCTGCCGCAACTTGTTTCGCAAAGATTTGTACTTCTGTGATAGACGTTCCACGCTTGTTATCTGCTTTAACCATGCGAATACGAACAGCATAGGTTTCAACTTTATCAAAGCTAAAGTGGTTCATTTCTCCAGCCTTGAGTTGAGCAGGGGCTTTTAGATTAGTCACTGGTTTCCAGTTAGCAGAATCATTAAAGACATGGTCCTCATTGGCTACAAAGCTAGGGTTTTTAGGAGCTGTTGGAGCAGTATTACCAACATAATACTCAATCACATAAGACTTCGGTGCACCAACTCCATGGTCTTCGTGGAATCCAACACTTAGATTATCAACGGAACGTTTGCTCAAGATACCTGAATCTCCGAATAGGACACCGACTGAAGCTTCTGGATTACTACGATTCCAGTTTGTCCAACGATTGGCTGGTCGGTCATTAAAGGAAATCAATTTATCGTTGACATTTGAAACAGGGTCGGTTGGATTTGAGTCTGAAGCAAAGGCAAGTGGCAATTCTGAACCGGTCCATTGGTCAGAAATGTTTGCACCTTGCTCAGTTTGAGCAGATACGCGAACATGAAGTTTAGTTGTTAATTGAGTACCTTCTAAGCGACCATTAACTGTAAAGACACCTTCCTTAGCGTATTGCTCTGGACGAATCGCATCCCATGCAACCTTAGCTGATGAAACGTGACCATTTGAATCATATGTACGAACGCTTTCTGGTAATTGTGGTGCTTCTGCGACTGGAGTTGTCACACTAACTTCTTCAACTGAAACGATGCCTTCTATAGATACTTTAGCACGCGCTTCCAGGTCAATGCCTTCAACTTTACCTAACACTTCAAAGCTTTGATAGTGGTCTAGTTTTTCTTTCGGAATAGCTTGCCAAGTGACTTTATGAGTTTTAGGGAAACCTTTGTCATACTCAACAGTTACTGTTGACGGGAGAGTAGGTTCTTGATGTAAATCTGTCACTACATTTACAGGACGGATGGATTGCGCAATCTTCTTCTCAGTATTTGCTTGTATAGTGAGATTAATTTGACCTGTAGCACCCTCATATTCAGCTTTCAGAGTAAGTGCTCCTGGTTTATGCAACTCAAGCATTCCTTTTCGGACTGCAACTTCCCCTTCACCGCTTGTAGAGAAGCTCACCTTATCAGCTGGTAATACAGCTTGCGTTCCATCTTGATAATGAGCTCGAACCGACAAGTTGACTGTTTGGTCTTCTTTGAGACCGTCAGCTTGTTCCACTTGCAAGCTCAAATGAGCAATTTTTGGTGCTTCTTCTAGGAATTGAATTGCATAGGTTTGAAGAGGGCCACCATCTTTAGACTGAACAAAGATGCTTGCACGCATGCCGTTTGCTGCGCTTGCTTGAAGAACTGTAACATCCGCATTTTCAGCACTTGCTGTGACTTCTGGCAATTGGGCACCATAAGCAAGAGTGCGGTATTGCATTGGTTGTTGACTAGTAAGGCCTGTTACTGCCTCACCACCAACAGTAAAAGTTGGCACTACAGGTGCTGCAGCTTTTCCTTCTTCTACCACAAGGGTTGCATGAATAGTTTCTCCAGCTAACTGACCAGTCATTTGAATACGCGATCCAGCTACTGAAAGTTTGGCTTTATCCGCTTCCGCAATCTCCCAACTATCTACTTCGTACTCTTGTACACTTCCATCGGTTACAAGTATTGACACATATTTATCTACAGTGTTCAAATCTGCTCCTGGAGCAACACGTTTAACTGTTGGTAATTCTTTCGCAATTGCTAGAACCTCGACACGAGCCTCTACCTCACGTCCATTTGCTGTACCTTTAACAGTCACAACTCCTGCTTGACTAACATCGACTTGAGACCAAGTTACTGGAAGTTTTTCACGACTACCATCGCTGTATACAAAACCTACTGTTTTCGGCATTTTTGGTTCTTTACCAATTAATGTACGAACTCTTGCTACTTCTGTCCCCAAAACAGTCTTCTCTTGTCCTTCTTTTTTACCAGTAAAGACAGTTACTTGACTAGATTTCAAGAGATCTGAATGGGCTGTCAGTGTGAATTTCCCTGCTTGTTCAGTTGATTTGACAATGGCAACCCCTTTACCATTAAATGCTTTACGAATCCAAGAACCATCTGCTTGTGCCTTATAGCGTTCACGGCTGGCTTGTTCTCCGTTATCGACGCCGACAAGTTGACCTTGTCCGTGCAATTGGAAGCGAACCAGATTATTGGCAGTTGGTACTACATTCCCTTGGCTGTCAACGATTTCGTAGTAGATGTATGTCAAGTCTTTTCCATCTGCTGCGATTGCATGCTCTTCCTTGATAAGACGAACTGCCGCTGGCTTACCAGCAGTCGTAATCTTATCTCGAGCAATTTCCTTGCCAGATTCATCACGAGCAATTGCTTCCAAGGTACCTGGTTGATAAGCAACTTTCCATTCAAGATAAAGTTCATTAGCATTAGCACCTTCTTGGTAAGTTCGTCCATCGCTAGTTTGTTTTTTGTTGAAAGTCTTAAGACCAAGAGATTTTCCATTCAAGAACAATTCTACACTTGCAGCATTAGAATAAGCACGTACAGGGATTTTATTTTCCGCGTCTGCTACATTGTCTATCAACTCTTTGTTTTCCCAGTTCCAGTGAGGAAGAAGGTGAACCATTGGTTTTTTCTTGGCAGAAACCCATTGACTTTGGTAAAGATAAAAGTCGTTTTTTGGAATACCTGCAGTATCTACGATACCAAAATAAGAGCTTTTAACCGGCGTGTTGTTTTGGTTGTGCCATGGAGTTGGTTCACCGATATAGTCCGTACCTGTCCAAATGAATTGACCAGCATAGCCAGCATTGTTACGGTCAAATGTCCATGAAGCAGTTGCCGTTTTACCCCAACCAACACGGTCATTCCCATAATCTGACTGTTCATAGTTACGCCATGACTGATTACTTTGTACCCACTCACGCTCTGGGTGGAAGTAACTTCCTCTTGTACGCGTTGCTGAAGATGTTTCTGACCCATAAATCAACCATTTTGGATGCTTAGCTCTGAGGGCTTTGTAATTATCTTCAGAGTAGTTAAATCCAACAGCATCGAGTTCATCAGCAATTTTTTCATGCCCACCGCTACCATTACCGAAACGGAACTTATCTGCTCCCATGGTAACATAACAAGTCTTATCAACACCCTTGATAACTTTGACTAGACGTTTAACAGTCGCTAGAGAATGGGGATCCCCATTTGCTTCACCGATTTCATTTCCGATTGACCACATAAAAACAGCAGGATTATTTTTGTCTCTCTCTACCATAGTACGTAGATCGTAGTCGGACCATTTTTCACCTTTTTTAGCCTCAGGATGGGTAGCATCTTTTTCAAAGAAACGTCCATAGTCATAAGGTTTCTTTCCGCCATACCAAGTATCAAAGGCCTCTTCTTGAACAAGTAAACCAAGTTCAGCTGCAATCTGTAAAGTCTGAGGACTTGCTGGGTTGTGAGTCGTACGAATCGAATTCACTCCCATTTCCTTCATCTGTTTCAGTCTACGGTACTCAGCCTTGTAGTTTTCTTCTGCTCCAAGCGCTCCGTGGTCATGGTGCAAGGAAACTCCATGGAATTTAATGCGTTCACCATTCAAAGAGAAGCCCTCATTTGGAGTCCAGTTATAATATCGGTAACCAAACAGATCCTTCTTAGCATCAACTAATTGACCGTCCCGGTAAACACGCGTAATCAATTCGTACAAGGCAGGTTTATCATTTAAAACGGTCCAGAGTTTTGGTCTTTCAACTTCTAAAATCGCATCAAGGCTAGTTGCTTCATGTGCTTTCAAGGTACGACTCTCTGTACGTACTAGACCTGTCACAGCCTGACCACCACGTTCAACGATTTGATATTCTGCTACAAGTTCATGGTCTTTGTCGTCCGTATTGACGATTTTGCTGGTCACATGAGTTTCAACCTTGCCATGTTGTTGTTCTTCAAGTTTTGGTGTTAAAATAGTTGTCCCATTTTTCTCAACATGCACCTTATCTGTCACTTGTAAAGTCACATCACGGTAGATACCACTTCCTGAATACCAACGGCTGCTTGGCTGTTTGTTGACTGCATGAACAGCAATTACATTCTCACGTCCATCTTTGTTCAAGTATTTAGTGATATCATATGAAAATTGATTATAACCATTTGGGTAATGACCCACTAACTGACCATTGACATAAACTTGAGAATCCATGTAGACGCCATCAAAAGTAAGGCGAACATTTTTCTTGAGGTCTTTTTCATCTAGTTTGAAAGTCTTGCGATACCAAGCTTCCCCACCGTTAAGCTGTCCACCTTCATTTTGTGCAGGAGATTCATGATCAAAATCGTTAAAGATACTCCAGTCATGCGGTAAATCTAATTTTTTCCACGTAGATACATCTGCATCCGGTTTAATGGCTTCTTTAGAATTCGCATTGAGTTTAAAGTGCCAATTTTGGTTAAAATTCACTTTTCTGTCTTCAATCATTTGATTGACTTCTTCATTTGTCACAGCTTTAACATCTTCCTTGAGCGGTTTTTCTTGACTTGAAGCTTGTGATTCTATCTTTGGAGCTTTTTCTTCAGATTTTGAAGACGCTTTTTCCTCTTTTAGAGTTACTGCTTCATCTTCTTTCTTCTCAGATGAAATAGACTCAGTCGCACTAGGTTGTTTTTGTGCTGTACTTTCGACTACATTTTTAGTATCCAAAGCTTGATCAACCTTTTCTTCTACTATCGGTTTTTCCTCTTTAGGTTTCTCAGCAGTATGAGTAATAGGTGTTTCATCCGCATTAACTACAGATTCTCCAGCTATATTTCCTGCGAATAGAACTGCACAAGTTCCAATCATTACTGAGCAAGCTCCTACAGCAAACTTACGAATGCTATAAACTCTTTTCCGATTCCAATGGCCTTTTCCCATAAAATCCCCCTTTTAGTAATCGCTTTCATTTTTATGTAAGCGCATAACTTTTAATAGTCTTTTATCCTTATTTTATAAAATAATATAGGAATTTTCAATACTTTAAGCATATAAAATAATATTTTTGATTGTTTTTTCTAAAATTTGTAGAAGAATTAAAAATCTGAATGTAGTTTTAAAAAAAATACTTACTAACATCTAAATCTTGAGCACCAAAAAAGTTCCTTTAAAAGGAACTTCTTCTATTTATAATTAAAAGTTTCCCCTGCCAACTTATCAGCTAACTTGGGAAAGAGAGTATAAAACTTATGGACTAGGTTCAACAACATCGGGAGATTGAGTTCTCGTTTGTTTTTTCCTATAATCTTGACAATCTTTTTAGCCACTGTATCTGGTTCTAGCAGGAAACGGTCAACAGATTTGAGATAGGTTCCATCTGGGTCGGCTTGGTCGAAAAATCCTGTACGGATTGGACCTGGATTGACTGTTGTCACATAGACTCCATAGGGCATAAGTTCGAGGCGCAACGCATTTGAAAAACCAATGGCCGCAAACTTGGTCGCTGAGTAGAGACTAGACTTGCCAGTAGCGATTAAACCTGCCATGCTAACAATATTGATGATATGGCCTTTTCGACTTTCCTTCATTCGAGCCGCAAGGCGACGAGACAGATTCATTAGGGCAAAGGTATTGACCTCGAACATCTGATGAATATCTTGGTCGGAAATCTGGTCAAATTCCTCAAAGATCCCGTAACCAGCGTTGTTTATCAAAACATCAATCTTGCCATAACGGAGATAGAGGTCTGCTACCATAGTTTCTAAGGCTGAATCATCGGTAATATCGATTTCAATCAATTCTGCATGAGGATGGTTTCCGTAGAGTTGGGCTAATTTTCCCTTATTTCTACCAAGCAAGATGAGTTGGTCATTTTGCAAGAGTTTGACCATTTCTTGAGCTAGGCCACCGCTAGCTCCGGTAATGAGAATAGTAGGCATACTTATCCTTTCTCAAGCTTTTAGATTTCCACTTCTTCCAAGTCTTTGACCACATGGACATTTTCAAAAACACTAGCAGCGTCTTTTTTGAGCTTGCTGATATCTTTTGAGAGGAAACGGGCACTGATGTGGTTAAGCAGAAGGCGTTTGGCACCTGCTTCTACTGCCACCTGCGCTGCCTGCATGTTGGTTGAGTGGCCATGATTACGAGCAATTTTTTCATCGCCCTTGCCATAAGTGGATTCATGGACAAGGACATCGGCGTTGACAGCCAGACGCACACTAGCATTGGTTTTTCTGGTATCGCCTAGAATAGTAATAATCTTACCAGGACGTGGCGCTGAGATATAGTCTGCTGCCTTGATTTCAGTTCCGTCTTCCAAAACAACATCCTGGCCGTTTTTGATTTTCCCAAAAAGTGGGCCAAATGGGACACCAGCTGCCTTGAGTTTTTCAGCATCCAGCGTTCCTTCTAGGTCCTTTTGCATGACACGATAGCCAACGCAGAAAATAGTATGGTCCAGTTCCTCTGCATACACAGTGAATTTATCGGTCTCAAGGATTTTCCCAAGGGAATCTTGGTCAAACTCATGAAAATGAATTCGGTAAGGCAGGCGCGAACCTGACACACGAAGGCTGGTTAAGACAAATGACTTGATTCCCTGAGGTCCATAGATTTCCAAATCTGTCTGCTCTTCATTGGCCTGAAAGGCACGACTAGAAAGGAAACCTGGCAAGCCAAAGATGTGGTCTCCATGTAGGTGGGTAATAAAGATTTTGCTGACCTTACGTGGTCGAATTGTGGTTTCCAGAATGCGATTTTGCGTACCTTCTCCACAGTCAAAGAGCCAGACTTCGTTAATCTCGTCCAAGAGTTTCAGGGCGAGACTGGAAACATTGCGGGCTTTAGAGGGCTGACCTGCCCCCGTTCCTAAAAATTGAATATCCATTCGATACTTTCTAATTAATCAATATATAACATGGCTGTGCGGTTTTCCGATCGGAAATAGCGCTTGCCAGTAAAAGCTCTAGCTTCTTGCAATAAATCCTCTTGACTGTAGGCTTTGAGACGTTTACGACCATCAGCCAAGCTTTCCAAATCAGTCAAAGCTGTGAGACTCTCCATGCTAACAACTTCCTCATCTACAACAGCCTTCATGTAAATCTTACCAGACTCTTCAAAGACCAGTTGATGGGGGAAAATTTGCGCAATTTCAAAAAGCAAGTCATCCGAAATCTTCTCTTCATTTTCAGAGAAAATCCGACCCAGACCCTCACTCTCATAACAAAAACCAAAGGATTTACCCGACAGATTAAGCCGAATAAAAGGCTTATTTTCTAGGGTGAAACTTGGCTCAGTATTGTAAAGATTCAGTTCCTGACTGAGTTCCGCAAAATAATCCGTCGCAGCCTCAGGACTTTTTTTCTGGTAGAGTTCTGCAAAATAAGCATTGACCACGCTAGGCGGAGGAGTGATCAGTGCCAACTGCTCTTGCTCTGTTTTACCAGCTAGAAGTTGATCCAGATAGACCTTATCCAGACTTGTATAGCCCCCATATTTTAGAGCCAAGGTTTTAATATCAGTCATAAAATTCCTCTAACCTCCATTTATTTTTCTCGGAAATGTAGCCTGTAATCACTTCGCCGTCTTCCTGATAATCACGTTCTTCAAGAATCGCAACACTTTCTAAATCATGAATCTTGTAGGACTTAGAAAAAGGCACGCGCAGGGTAAAAGATTCAAAAATATCCTTGATTTTCTCTAAAAATAGTGTCTGCAAGTTCTCACGACTATCCTCAGACTTGGCAGAAATGAGGGCATAAGGCGTTTGGGTCGGCGTAAAATCCTCCACCAAATCCGCTTTATTATAAAGGGTCAAGCGAGGAATATCTTCCATGTCCAGGTCTTTCATGATGGACAGGACTGTTTTTTCATGCTCCTCATGGTAAGGATTGCTGGTATCGATAACATGAACCAGAAGGTCCACATGCTTGCTTTCTTCCAAGGTTGACTTGAAACTGGACACCAACTCTGTCGGCAAATCTTGAATAAAGCCAACTGTATCTGTCAAAGTTACTTGGAGATTGCCTCCCAGATGGATACTCTTAGTTGTCGCGTCCAAAGTCGCAAAGAGCTCGTCTGCTTCATACTGTGTCTTACTGGTCAAAGTGTTCATGATGGTTGATTTCCCAGCATTGGTGTAACCAATCAAACCAATCTTAAAGGTGCTTGACTCCAAACGTTTTTCTCTGACAGTCGCCCGATTTTTCTCAACCACCTTGAGCTGGCGCTCGATATCCGTAATTTGATTGCGAACACTACGACGATTCAGCTCCAGCTGGCTTTCACCAGGTCCACGGGAACCAATTCCCCCTGCCTGACGACTGAGCATAATTCCCTGACCAACCAAGCGAGGCAAGAGATATTTGAGCTGAGCTAGGTGAACTTGGAGCTTCCCTTCATGGCTTCGAGCTCGCATGGCAAAGATATCCAAAATCAACTGCATACGGTCAATGACCTTGACACCGAGAACTTCTTCTAAATTGACATTTTGCCGTGGAGTTAAACGGTTGTTGACGATGACAGTGGTAATTTCTTCTGCATCCACCATAAGCGCAATTTCTTCTAACTTACCAGAGCCGACGAAGGTCTTGGAATCATATTTTTCACGTTTTTGTCTGTAGCTATCTACAACGACTGCCCCTGCTGTTTTCGCTAAACTGGCCAATTCTTCCATAGAGAGATCAAAATTGTCCATGCCCTGCAATTCTACACCAATGAGCAGGACCCGTTCCTCTTTTTTCTCCGTTTCAATCATCTAAAAACTCCTCTATCTGGCTTAAAATGCGATCTTTTACACCAGTTTCTCCAATCTGATAAAAGGTCACCTGCATGCGATTACGGAACCAGGTCAACTGACGTTTGGCAAAACGACGAGTCGCCTGTTTGAGACTCTCACTAGCATCCTCCAAGGTCTGCTCTCCACGGAAGTAAGGAAAGAGTTCCTTGTAACCAATCCCTTTAGCAGCCTGCACATCTGGATAATGGTCAAACAACCACTTAGCTTCGTCTAGAAGTCCAGCTTCAAACATCAGGTCCACTCGGTGATTGATACGCTCATAAAGCTGACTGCGCTCATCGTCCAAGCAGATAATCAGCGGTTCATATAGACTCTCTTTATTTTCCAAATCCTGACCAAAATGGGCAATTTCCAAGGCACGCATCGCACGACGACGATTAAACTGGGAAATCTCAAGGTCTGCTTGCTCCACCAAATGGGCTAATTCCTCATCTGAATATGGCTCCAAACTAGCTCGATAAGCTAAAATCTCCTCATGAGGAGTCTCACCACCTAGGTGGTAGCCTTCAAGCAAGCTCTGGATATAAAGCCCAGTCCCACCAGCAATAATAGCTAGCTTGCCACGGCTTTGAATATCCTCAATAGCCTTCTTAGCTTCTGAAACAAAATCAAAAGCCGAGTAAGACTCGGTTACCTCTCTAACATCGATTAAATGATGAGGAACAGCTGCCTGCTCTTCTGGACTAGCCTTAGCCGTCCCTATATCCAGACCTCGATAGACTTGCTGGCTATCTCCACTAACCACTTCGCCATTAAAACGCTTTGCAACTTCGATGGCAAGGGCTGTTTTTCCAACTGCAGTCGGTCCAACAATCACAATTATTTTTGTTTTCATCTTTTTTCCTTGAAAAATTCCCATTTTTTCGTTACTATTATTATAACACAAAAAGGTCAGTCAGAAAAATGTGACCTCTTGAGGGGGCTGGCTGATTAAGAAGATAAAGGAGGAAGACTCATGGCTAAAGGATTCGCTAAAGGTCTTGTAACAGGTGTCGCAGGAACTGTCGCTGCAGTCGCAGGTGCAGTATACGCATTTAAAAAGAAAGTGATCGAACCAGAAGAGCAAAAAGCAGCTTTCATCGAAGAAAACCGTAAAAAAGCAGCTCGTCGCCGCGTATCACGTTAAGAAACAAAAGAAGTTGGGATTTATTTTCTCAACTTCTTTTTTCTATTCTTTTAAATAGCTAGGTCAAACTTCAACTGTGGCTTGACAGGGTCATAATCCACCAACTCAAAGTCCTCTGCTTTAATATCAAAAAAATTGGTCTTATCTGGCACATTCAAGACCAAACGTGGTTGGCAGTTTGATGGCTCACGACGGAGCAATTCCTGAGCTTGTTCAAATTGATTGTCATAGATATGGAGATTGTTGATGAAGTAGAAGAACTTCCCAACCTTCCAGCCGAAATGTTTGGCAATCATCATTTGAAGAGCCACATACTGCATAGCATTGATGTGGTGGGCCACCAGCATATCGTTAGAACGCTGGGTCAAGGTCGCATCCAGATAGATCTCCCCATCTACACGGCGGACATCAAACATGGTCTGAAAAGCGCATGGGAGCAGCCCATCTGTTTCTTCGAAAGCTTGGTAATCCCAGAGCGAAATGATATTGCGGCGGTTCCAAGGGTTGGCTTCCAACTGCTTGAGAATCTTATTGATGATATCGTGTTTCTTAACAACGGCACCATAGCGCTCACCGATGGTTCCCGTATCTCCCACTTCCCAGTCATTCCAGTAGTGAACATTGTACTTGTCATTGAGCACGTCTAGTCTATTTGACTGGTCTTGGTAAATCCAAAGGACTTCCTTGATGGCGGATTTGATGGCAATAGGACGCAAGGTTGTGATGGGGAATTCCCCCTTTGCCAAGTCATACTCGGCAAATGCACCCGTTACATACTTGGAGTTGGCAACAGTCCCATCCTTGTACTTGGGACGGGCCTGCTCAGAAAAGACACCGTCTTTGAGGATTCGTTCAATATTCTCTTTAAAAATCGTATCTGCTTTTGTCATTTACTCTCACCTCATTTATTTCCTAACTAGTATAGCATAAAAAAAGAAAGGAGGAAAATCACTCGCTGTAAAATAGTGTTTTTCTCCTTTTATTATTTTATTGCAATACAAGTGATGCTGCTCCAATAACCCCAGCGTCATTTCCTAGAGTTGCAAGAGCTAATTTAGTAGATGTGCGTACTTGTGGGAAGGTATTTTCGTCGTAAACCTTTTGAACACCTTGTAGAAGGAATTCTCCTGCAGCTGACACACCACCACCGATGACGATGGTTGATGGGTTTAGGATTGATCCGATGTTAGCACAAGCGATTCCCAAGTAACGTGAGAAGTTACGGTAAACGATCAAGGCAAGGTCGTCTCCTTCTTTTGCCAAGTCAAAAACAGTTTTAGCAGTTACTTCTTCACCGTCGTCGATCAAGCGTTTCAAGGCTGCATCGCCTTCGTATTCATCGGCATAGCGACGAGTCAAGTTGACAATCCCTGTTGCAGAAGCGACTGTCTCAAGACAGCCTTTCTTACCACAGGTACATGCGATTGGTTGGTCAAAGTCAACAGTGATGTGGCCAAGCTCACCTGCTGCACCAGCAACACCGTGAAGCAATTTGCCTTCTGCAACGATACCGCCACCAACACCAGTACCGAGTGTCATAAAGACAACGTCTGGTTGGTTATCTCCAGCACCCATCCAGCGCTCACCAAGAGCAGCTACGTTGGCATCATTATCGATGAAGAAAGGAATGCCCAAGGCTTTTTCAATCTTTTCTTTGATTGGTTGAAGGGTTTTCCAGTTGAGGTTGTAGGCACCAATAACAGTTCCTTTTTCACGGTCAACCACACCAGGTGATCCCATTCCAATACCTTGGAAGTCTGCTGCTGCCAATCCAAGCAAGTCCAAACGATGTTGAATAGACTCAATCATATCATCTACGATATGACTTCCCTCATCCAAAATGTTGGTCTTGATAGACCATTTTTCTTGGATCTCTCCTGCTGTTGTCAAGATTGCAAATTTGATAGAAGTTCCACCAAGGTCAATCCCAATAATCTTTTGACTCATCGTCTTCTCCTTTTTAATTGAAAATGCTTACAGATATAGTATAACAAAATCATTAGATTTGTGCAAAGCTTTGCATGAAAAAGTTACATCTAATAATTAATAACTATTTATCCCCTAGTTTTTGAATTGCATAATTAGCTTCTTCTTCTGTAAATCCTCCATCATAAGGCGAGACTAGCCGTCTATGTATTTCCAATTTCGATATTTTATTATATTTTCTATAATCCCTTGCTGTAGCTAAGGCATTCGCCTTATAGTCTGCTTGCAAATGATTGATAGCATATTGTGCAGTGTCACTATTAAAACCTTCAAAAATTAACATCCTATAAATTCTTTTTTCTGACAAATGAATCCTATTATAAGCTTGTGCTTCCTTTAAAGCTGCTGAGTATGGATTCCCGTTTGCCGGTTTTAGTTGCCGCACACCATCGTATCCTACATAGTAACGGCCACCATCTACCCATTTGCCCCTAGCCATTTCACCATCTGATCCAACATAGTAACGGCCACCATCTACCCATTCATTCTTGGCCATCTTTCCATCCGATTTATAATAATAAGCTCCTACCCATTTATTGCGAGGATAGCTGCCTTCTGATGGTAGATTAAGTTTTTGAATAGCATAGTTGGCTTCTTCTTTGGTAAAGCTACCATCATACGGAGAGGTCAGCTTTCTATATAATTCTGATCTAGATGAACTACCATATTTTCTATAATCCCTTGCTGTAGCTAAGGCATTCGCCTTATAGTCTGCTTGCAAATGATTGATAGCATATTGTGCAGTGTCACTATTAAAACCTTCAAAAATTAACATCCTATAAATTCTTTTTTTTGACAAATGAATCCTATTATAAGCTTGTGCTTCCTTTAAAGCTGCTGAGTATGGATTCCCGTTTGCCGGTTTTGGTTGCCGCACACCATCGTATCCTACATAGTAACGGCCACCATCTACCCATTTGCCCCTAACCATTTCACCATCTGATTTAACATAGTAACGACCACCATCTACCCATTCATTCTTGGCCATCTTACCATCTGATTTGAGATAATAATTTCCTACCCATTTGTTGCGAGCAGAGCTTCCTTCTGCTGTTAGATAATAATATGAACCATGCTTTTTATCATAAATCCAGTCACTTTTAACCTTTTTTCCATCAGAATCAACATAATAACGACCACCATCTACCCATTCATTTTTAGCTCTCTTTCCATCTGATTTGACGTAGTAATTTCCTACCCAGCCAGACTGAACTTTAGATTTTGATTTATCCTGTTTAGGAGTTGTTTCTTTAGGTTTCGGTGCTGGCTTCAGCGCAGGTTTTGGTGCTGGCTTCGGCGCGGGTTTTGGTGCTAGCTTCGGCGCAGGTTTTGGTGCTGGCTTCAGCGCGGGTTTTGGTGCTGGCTTCGGCGCGGGTTTTGGTGCTGGCTTCGGCGCAGGTTTTGGCGCTGGCTTCGGCGCAGGTTTTGATGCTGGCTTCGGCGCAGGTTTTGGTGCCGGCTTCGGCGCAGGTTTTGATGCTGGCTTCGGCGCAGGTTTTGGTGTCGGCTTCGGCGCAGGTTTTGATGCTGGCTTCGGCGCGGGTTTGGGTGTCGGCTTCGGCGCAGGTTTTGGTGCTGGCTTCGGCGCGGGTTTTGGTGCTGGCTTCGGCGCGGGTTTCGGTGTCGGCTTCGGCGCGGGTTTCGGTGCCGGCTTCGGCGCAGGTTTTGGTGCTGGCTTCGGCGCGGGTTTTGGTGCTGGCTTCGGCGCGGGTTTTGGTGCTGGCTTCGGCGCGGGTTTTGGTGCGGGTTTTGGTGCAGGTTTTGGTGCAGGTTTTGGTGCAGGTTTTGGTGCAGGTTTTGGTGCAGGTTTTGTATTCTCTTTTACAATCTTACCATTTTTAGACGCATCCTTTTCTTGAGCAGATACTTTCTGAGATGAGAAAGGCAACATCCCCATTGTATCTGAAAGAGAAACAAGTGCAAGTGTAGTTGCTGCTAAACTTGTAACCAAAATTTTTTTTGATCTTCTCATAAAAATCTCCGTTGTTTTTAATGATTTATACCTATAGTATACCATATCCTTAATCTTTTTTATATTAAAATAATAACTATTTATGAAAGCCCTATTTTAAAATGAAGTGCAACACAAAAGACATGTTCATCTGATATTACCTATTATCCTATTTTTTAATTTCTTATTTAACCCATTTACCTGAACCATCTACACGATAACCATCTGGTGTACGTTCATTAACAGCCATTTTACCGTTTGATTTAAGATAGTAATTTCCTACCCAGGTGTTACGAGCATAACTTCCTTCTGATGTCAAGTAGTAATATGATTTATAGTTACTATCATATATCCACTCACCTTTAGCCATCTTACCATCTGATTTTAGATAATAATTACCTGACCAAGTGTTACGAGCGTAACTACCTTCTGATGTCAAGTAGTAGTATGATTTGTAGCTACTATCGTAGACCCACTCACCTTTAGCCATCTTACCATTTGATTTAAGGTAGTAAGCTCCTTGCCATGCATTCTTTGCATAAGATCCATCTGATTTCAAATAATACCAAGCTTGATAGGAAGTATCATAAATCCATTCGCTCTGTGCCATTTGACCATCCGCTTTCAGATAATAGCTTCCCTGCCAAGCATTTTTCACTGGATTTCCATTTCCATCAAAGTAATACCATGCACCATCCTGCTTAACCCAGCCACTTGTTGTTGCTGAATTTGTATTGTTTTGAGCCGCAGTTGATTGTTTTGCTTTGAAAGCACCTTTTGGGGCATTTTTTAATTCACACGCCACACCATCATGATCACGGTCTAACTTAGCAGAATAACCAGGTTCTCCCTCATGAATATCTGAGTATCCATTCGCCCACGCCTCTTTACAACTAGAAAAATGAATGTTTTCTTCTGCTAACACAGGTTGTGAAAATAAGGCTAAAACTGGCAAGGTTGCCAGACTCATTTTTAAAAATAGACGTTTGCTCATTTCTTTCTCCCATAATTATGATATCGTTTTCAATATTATTTTATCAAACTTATTTCAGCAATTCAAGAAAACTTCTAGTTATTGCTGCAAACTCTTTTGGTTTGACTCTATTCAAGACATGAGGACCGTCAGGGATAATCTGGAACTGGGAATTTGGCATCAGTTCTTGAATAGCTTTCATTGAACTGAGATTAGGCTTATCTTGACTACCACAAATTAACAAAGTTGGATAGGGACAATTCTTTGCAATCTCTCTTAAATCAAGTGTTTTTAATTCCTCAGAAACTCCAACCAAAAGCGATTTATCTGCTCCCTGTTTCTCAAATGTCCTTTTGGGGAGTAGTTTAAATATCAGCAACTGAATGTAAAAAGGGATATTGCCAGCTAGTTTCAATGGACAGCCTGACAAAACCAAGGCCTGAAGATTTGGTAAATCGTAACTGGAAAGTTCTAGTGCCAGAGCAGCACCTAAGGACAATCCAACCAAAATAAAAGGTTCTGTCTCCTCTGACAAGTGCTGATAAATGCGCTCCTTGGCTTCTTGATAGGTAGCAACTCCGGAAGGAAATAACTCTAGGGCTTCAGAAGGATAATCTACAAGCAACTCTTGCACTTCTTTCCAACTATCTGCTGACTGACCTAGGCCATGTAAAAATATTAGTTTCATTTAGCTCTCCTTTACTGACAATTCATACAAACCCCTCACCGCGTTACAGCCATAGATGGCTTCTGCTTGAGCAAAATCTGCCAAGGTCAAGACTTTCTCTTCTACCTGTCCTGTTTCTAGTAAATGCTGACGATAAATTCCTGGCAAGATTCCAAGTCGGATAGGCGGTGTGTAGAGTTTCCCTGAAATTTTCAGAACCAAATTTCCGATAGAGGTTTCAAGAAGTTCTCCTTTTCCATTATGGTAAATCTTCTCTTGTTCCCCTAGGCTCAAATGCGGTCGGTGAGTCGTTTTGAAATAGGTAAATGCTTGTTGCAAATTGGCTTCCTGAAGGTAAAGTTGGACCTGACAAAAACTTGGACTGAGGGGTGTTAATACTTGGCGATCTACTTCTATCTCTCCAGACTTGCTGAGAGAAATACGCAAACGGTAATCTTGATTAGCATCACAAGCCTGACACTCTGCTTCAATCTTTTGTCTCAAAATTTCTGGGTCAAAAGGAAAGGCAAAATACCGACTAGCTGTTCTCAATCTTTCCAAATGCTGATATTCAAACAACAAGTTCTTCTGGCTGATTTTCCCTGTAGTAATCAGTTTGAAGCGAGCTTGTTTACGATAGAGAACTGCTGCCTTTTGATGAACCTCACGGTATTCAGACTCCCAAGTGCTATCCCATGTAATGCCTCCGCCAACTCCATAGATGGCTTTCCCTTGATACAGTTGAATAGTCCGGATAGCCACATTAAAAATCCGTCGTCCATTTGGAAGCAGGAGACCAATCGTTCCGCAGTAGACTCCACGCGGTTGTGGCTCCAAGTCCTTTATAATCTCCATAGTCGCAATTTTCGGTGCTCCCGTTATGGAACCACAAGGAAATAGAGAACGGAAGATTTCAACAAGGTCAACATCCTCTCGCAACCGACTCTTGATAGTCGAAGTCATCTGCCAGACAGTCGAATACTGCTCCACTTGACACAAACGCTCCACATGTTCACTCCCCACTTCAGAAATACGATTCATATCATTGCGCAAGAGGTCCACAATCATCATATTTTCAGAGCGATTTTTGGGATCCTGCTCCAACCAGCTAGCCTGTTCTAAATCTTCTTGGTCAGTCATGCCACGCTGAGTCGTTCCCTTCATTGGTCGTGTTGTCAACTCGCGGTCATTTTGCTCAAAAAAGAGCTCTGGGCTCATGGAAATCACTGCCATCTCGTCATGTTCAACATAAGCATTGTAACCCGCCTCCTGCTCTACCACCATACGATTGTAGATGGCAAAAGAATTGGCACTTAAATCTTGCTTGAGTTGGACGGTGTAGTTGACCTGATAGGTATCTCCCTGCCGCAAATGATAGTGAATCTGGGCAATCGCCTTTTCATAATCCTCTGCAGACGTTACTTCCTGCCAATTTGAAGGCAAATCAACCTCATCATAAGTCAGAGGAATAGGGGATGTTTCTACCCTATCATGAACTGTAAAATATAGCAGGTACTCTCCCAGTAAAGGAGCTTTATGAACTGCCAATTTCTCTTCAAAAGCAGGTGCAGCCTCGTAGCTGACATAGCCCACCACATAATAGCCTTGCTCTTGGTAACTTTCCACTTGTGCCAGCAAATCTGCCACTTCTGCTACATTTCTCGTTTTCAACTCTTTAATCGGCTGGGTAAAGGTGTATCTCTCCCCTAAAGCCCTAAAATCAATCACTGTTTTTCTATGCATATTTCAAGTATAGCATAAAAAGGCAGATTCAGACAAAGCTGATCTACCTTTTTATTATTTTCTTACTATTGATTATGCTTTAGTGAATAAATCACCAGCAAATCCATCTGATTTCTGTAAGAGTTGTTTGTAAACCTTCCATTTAAGATCTACAGTATTCTTGAAATCATTACCTTGAAGGTCTTTTTCGACT
Source organism: Streptococcus mitis (assembly GCF_013305725.1). Taxonomy (NCBI): domain Bacteria; kingdom Bacillati; phylum Bacillota; class Bacilli; order Lactobacillales; family Streptococcaceae; genus Streptococcus; species Streptococcus mitis. Next base: position 659,354 of record NZ_CP047883.1, on the reverse strand, counting down.
GCTGCATCAAATAAGGTCTGAAGTTGTGCGTAAGTTGAAATCTTTTGACCATCGATTTCAATTTCAACAAAACCTCTTTGGGCTTTTTCGTGTACTTCATGATACCATGCTTTCTTCCATGCTTCTAAGCTTTTGAATTTGCCGTTAGAAACTTTATTAATAATAAAGTCATCACCAAGACCTTTATTTCCAGCTGCTTTAGATTCTTGTTTGTATTTGTTTGATGCATAACCTAAGAATCCGTCTAGATATCCGAAGTAACCCCACATACGGAAGGTATTATGTTTGAATGAGATTGAACCAACCGCACTCTTACTTGTATTACCACCATAAATACCTGTCATCATATTTACTACAGTATAAGCAGAATCAAATCCTTCAGTACGGTAATGACCATTTCCTGGTAATCCATGTTTCGTTGCAAAGTTTCCATCAACCAGTTGATCAATACTTGTCAGCTTCGTATTCTTTTCGTCATCATTCAAATCACGAACTAAATCCCATTGGTGTGGTTCACCAACTAAGCCATTGCGATCCGCTTTTTCACGATATTTCTTATCGATTTTCTTGAACCACTTATCATTTGTTCCAGTATTTTTCTTGATGACAGACTCAGCTTCTAAGTAATCAAGCATCATCATGGATTCATTGTAATTCTTCATGTAGTGATCGATTTTTTCACGACTATTTAACACATTTGGATTATAGTTGTAAATTTGATTTCCATCATTTTGACGTTCGTAAGCCATGTTCAATCCTAAGGCACCATATTCACCATTTGGATTTGAAACTGATGGTGATTGTAACATACCTTGAGCGAAGGCTTCAACGTCTGTTCCTTCACGGTGACGCCATGTTCCTAAGTAGGCCATACGGTCATTGATGTGAGTTGTTTCGTGAGTGAATGCAGATGTACCAAAATCACTAATCATACTAGAGATGATGTAATATACCGCCTCTTGTGGTTGTGGATTTTGGAAGATATAAGCGTATGCACCCATTCCATTGTATCCATGCCATTTATCAGTCGGACCATAGAATTCACGAATTGGAGCAAAATCACCTTTCTTCGTATGTCCCATACGGTCAACCCATCCCAAACCTGGTACATCATGGTTATCCCAAATTGCAGATGGAACCATATTTTCACTCTTAAGAAGATTATTTCGTACATTATCTGCAGCAAGTCTTGACCAGAAGTCTAAATAATTGATTTGTTCTTGCGCACGTAAATCAACTTGCTTCTTGAATGCTTCACGTTCTTCTGCTGTGTTCTTACCGTATTTCTCAAATGAACTAAAGGCAATGGTATTATATGTCGTAATTAAGATCATATGCGCTTTCTTCAGGTTCAGAAGTGGTAGAATATAACGTCCGTGATGTCCATTATTAATTACTTCATACAATTTATGTTTCTTATTCGCAAAATCAGGATTTGATGATTGTTTCTCAACAACATAAGCGTTATCTGCAATGTTGTTCTTGAACCAAGTATTCATATCTGTTTCACTAGTGAATAATTCCATGTTGTACTTCAGAAATTCGTGTAAGTTAGCTTTACCAGTAGCACTTGCAAGAGCTCTGTTAAATGCATCGTGTGATTGATCACCTTTTAGGTTGTTACCATTTGAAGCGAAGCTGATTAATCTATCAAGTACGTTAACGTTCTTACCGTAGAAATCCGGTTTGAAGGTCATCATATTTTTGATATTTAATCCGTCAAATTTAATTCCATAGTATTGGTTTAAATAAGCCAGAGCTAACATGATTTTAGCTTTGTTATCTTCAACTTTTTTAATCAATGCACGTTTAGCTGCTTCGTCCGTATTTAATTGGTGGTCTTCATTTTCAACTAAAGCTTTAACTAAAGCATCAAGATTATCTTTTACTTCTTTGAAGCTTTCTTCCATGTATAACATCTTAGGATTGTTATTAATCTTACGAACTTCATCTGAATCAAGTTCAACAGAAGCTAATTTAGCTTTGATATCGCTGATTAACTGTGTCCTATCTTTAACAACCATATTTGGTGTATAGACAATATCACCTAATCCTTCAATACTATATTCACGAACTTGTTGAACCTTAGATTCTTTTTGTGTAATAGCTTTAATTTCTTTCGTCTTATCAGCGTAATGAATCATAATATGATCAGCATCTGATAAGTCGGTCACAAATTGTCCATCTTTCATACCTGTAACAGATAATACTTCAGTAGTTAATAATTTAGAATCTGCAGGAATCTTATTACCTTGATTTACAATCCATTCTTTGTTGTAGAACGGTTGAAGCTTTTCAATATTACGGTAAGCAAGCTCACGAGATACATCATAATCTTGAGTATCCTTGTAAGTGTCAGATTTTGGTTTTACTTGGTTTAGTTTATCTTCCACAAGTGGAGCAATTTCGAATTTATCTGCTGTAATTCCGAATGACTCTATTTTCTTGTTGGCTTCTTCTAAGCTGATTTCTTGGATTCGTTTACTACGAGAATATTTGAATGAACGTTTCCCTTCACTCACACCTGTAACAACATAGTTTCTATCAATCCAATTATTTGTAAAGTATCCATCTTCATCAACAAGGTCTTTAGAACCATAGAATTCTTCGCCATTTTCAACTTTCATCATTGTAACAGTATCAAGAACTCTACCCCATGGATAGTTTTTACTAATGAAACCACCAACTTCAACAGGAGTTTTCACCTTAATAGTTCCTTTAACGACAGATTGACTAGTAAATGCGTATTTATTAACCCCATTTCCATCGTAACCATTATCTGTTCTAGCAACAAGACCACCAATACGAGCTTTATTGGCTACAATATCAGCATCAACATAGGCTTTTTTAATATTCCCTTTCCAAACTTCTCCAGAAATACCACCCATATCCCAGCCTTTATCGCCGACACCAGTAAGTTTACCAACAAAGGCAACATTTTGTAATAAACCACCAACGTCCACTTTGTTTACAATACCTGCAATACCATCTTTACCAAGGATGCTACCAGTTACCTTGACATTTTCAACCGTAGCGTTTTTAGCTACTCTTGATAGTGCTGAAATATTTTCAATCCAAGGCATATTAATATTAACATTACCTAAGTTAATGTTATTAATTGTAGCGCCTTCAACATTATCAAATAACTGACGAGCCATATTGTGAATTGTATATTGTTTTCCATCGACACTTGTTAAAGTTCCGCTAAATTTACCAGGTACATATTGTTTATTCAGAGTTGGTACATTTGCTGCATTCAAATCTGCACCAAGTTTAAAGGTACCACTTGGATTAGCTTTCATAGCCGTTACTAGGTCGTTAAAGCTATAATATACATCACCATCGTGTGCTTTTTGTTTTTCAAAGTAATGGACATACTCGTTTGCCAATTTAAAAGCATCTGTGTGCTGAACTAAATCAGGAGCTGTTGCAGTAACTTTAAATAACGTTTTTCCGTCTTTTTCTACTTCTTCAATCTTGTCAACAGCCAGTCTTGTAACTTTGTTGTCGTGAGTTGTAACTCTTAGGTAGAGTGGAGCAACATCAGCTGGTTTTTCTGTCAGCAAACTAGTGTCTGTTTCGTTACCATCAGCGTCCACACTTATCAAGCTTGTTTCTTTGATATTTTTGATTTCAACTTTTTTGAGGTCGATTCTTAGCGGTTCTTCTTTCAGAACTTCTTCCTCATCACCCTCACCACGGTCATAAACCATCTTCGTCTCAAGTTTATAATCTTTGTAGTACTGTAAGTCTGTCAAAGAAGCTGTTAGATCTTCTGGTGAAACATTCAATGTTTTCACAATCTCATCACCTTTTTTCAGAGTTAAGGTGATTGATTTAATGGCTGCCTTACTTGGATTTTCCAAATTATAACGAATTTGAGATGATCGTTTCAAATCTTGAACATCGACAAGTGACAAACTTAAGATTGGTTTTTCAAAGTTTTTAGTTCCTAATTTGACGATACGATCTTGGTCTAACTCCAGAACCTGTTCCACAATTTTCGGTGCTTCTTCAGTTTTTAAACCTTTGATAGTTCTGTAAGTCTTGGTAACTTTTTTCTGCCCATCTTTTCCTTCTTGGACAGTAACTCTTTCACCTTTTTTCAGTTGGTCATCTTCTTTAATAACTTCCTTAAATGGAATCTTTTCAAGACTTTCTTCTACCAGAGTTCCTTCAATTGGTTTTGTACCACGACTTATTTTTTTAGTGACTGGTTCTTTGATGACAGTAGTTGTTGTATTTAAAACTTCGTCAGTCTCAACACCTTCGAGAGTCTTATAAGTCGTTTTGGTAATTTTACTACCCTTTTCTCCATCTTGAACTACAATTTCTTCATCCGTATATTTGGTTGGATCATCGATAATTTCTGTCTTATAGTCAATCTCAGTAGTAGTTTCTTTCGTAACCGCTCCCTCAGTTACTTTATATTCAGGTAACTTTTCTTGAACTAAAGATTCGCCTTCTTTACCAGTTTCTTGAGTGCCTTTAGCCTCAACCTTTCCTGTATATGCTGCTTGCGGTTCTTGAACTAAGGATTCGCCCTCTTTACCAGTCTCTTGAGTGCCTTTAGCCTCAACCTTTCCAGTATATGCTGCTTGCGGTTCTTGAACTAAAGACTCTCCTTCTTTACCAGTTTCTTGAGTGCCTTTAGCCTCAACCTTTCCTGTATATGCTGCTTGCGGTTCTTGAACTAAGGATTCGCCCTCTTTACCAGTCTCTTGAGTGCCTTTGGCTTCAATTTTTCCTGAATATGCTACTTGTGGTTCTTGAACTAAGGATTCGTCCTCTTTACCAGGTTCTTGAGTGCCTTTGGCTTCAATTTTTCCAGTATATGCTGCTTGCGATTCTTGAACTAAAGACTCGCCCTCTTTACCAGGTTCTTGAGTGCCTTTAGCCTCGATTTTGCCTGAATATGCTGTTTGCGGTTCTTGAACTAAAGACTCTCCTTCTTTACCAGTTTCTTGAGTGCCTTTAGCTTCAATTTTTCCAGTATATGCTGCTTGCGGTTCTTGAACTAAAGACTCGCCCTCTTTACCTGGTTCTTGAGTACCTTTAGCCTCAACCTTTCCAGTATATGCTTCCTGTGGTTCTTGAACTAAAGACTCGCCCTCTTTACCAGTCTCTTGAGTGCCTTTAGCCTCAACCTTTCCAGTATATGCTGCTTGCGATTCTTGAACTAAAGATTCGCCTTTTTTACTGCTTGTATTGATAGTCGATTTTGATTCTCTAAAGTAACCAACATACTCATATCCTTCAATATGAATAACTCCTTTAGCCAAGCCTTCATGTGTAGAGGCTGAAATAGTTTGGTTATAAGAAAGTAACTCTTTATTTTCAAATGCAAAGGCAGTAAAAGGTACAAAATTGCTGACTCCAATAGAGCTGATTAACAGAACCCCTAGTACTTTACTGCGGTGTTTCTTTGAAACTAATAGAACCGCTAGCGAGGCTGTTGCCAAGCCAAGACCTGCTAGAGCGACTTCCTTACTTCCTGTGTAAGGAAGTTGTTGACTGGTAGTCGCCTTCTTGCGATAAACTACATAAATAATATCTTCATCTTGAAACTCTGTTGGAACCTCATGATGAATCAGAGCTTTTTCAGACTCGGTCAATTCCTGCTCCGCCAAATAACGGTAATGAACACTATGAGCACCACCGACTTCATTGGCGTGCACCTTATCTACTGAAAGGGTACTGGCACCAAAAAGGAAGGCCCCAATGGCTACAGGACCTACCCCAACAGTTAGCTTACGAATGGAATATTTGGTAATTTTTTCTAGTTGTTGTTTTGTTTTTTTCATTCTCACGACTTTCTGATAGAATCTTGTGGATAATGCGCACGCGCACCTCCAATTAATTTTGGACGGCTAGCAAGGGCCGTTACATGGGCATGCCCAATTTCTCTCAAAAGAGGGCGAATCGGAACCTGAACATGCTTGACATGCATGCCAATTGCAGTGTCTCCGATATCCAATCCAGCATGAGCCTTGATAAATTCAACCTCAACTGGATCTTGCATAAACTTGAAGGCTGCCAACTGACCTGAACCTCCTGCATGAAGGGTAGGAAGGACACTGACGATTTCCAGACCAAACTGCTCTGCCACCTGACGTTCAACCACAAGGGCCCGATTGATATGTTCACAACCTTGAACAGCTAGATGAATTCCATTTTCTTCTAGGATATCTAGGATGGTCTTCACAATGATTTCCCCAATTTCTTGGCTGGATTCCTTGCCAATCTGACCACCTATCACTTCACTAGAAGAAAGGCCCAAAACAAAGATAGATCCTTGCTTCAAATTGGCCTTTTCTAATACATCTTTTACAATCTGGCTTGTTTCTCTTTGAATGTCTTTTTCCTTCATACTTGATACCTCTTTTGTCATTATCTATCATATCGTTTTTTCTACGTTTTAGCAAGATAGACAACCTAGAAAGCTTGCCCAATTACGCATAAAACTCCCAGAATTGACTGGGAGTTAACTAGTTTCTATTCTATTTATGTATATTTCAACTGTCGTCCCTTTTGAGGGGACAGAATCTATCTTCATCTGGTAATATTCTCCAAAATGAAGTTTGAGCCGCTGGTCAACGTTTTGAAGACCAACTCCCCCACGTTTGAGTTGACTTTGACTACTATCGCTAGCGTCTTGGAAACCAACCCCATCATCCTCAATGCGGATGACCAATCCCGAATCCTGTTTCTGAACAGAAACTCTAATATGTCCCTGGCCTTCCTTTTCCTTAATGCCATGGTAAAGAGCATTTTCTACTAGAGGTTGTAGCACTAGCTTGGGCAAGACTAGCTGATCAAAGGCAGGATTTTCATTAATTTCGTATTCCAGCTTATCTCCATAGCGTTGTTTCTGGATAAAGAGATACTGGCGGACATGATTGATTTCGTCAGACAGACAAATCCAGTCCTTACCTTGATTGAGCGCCAAGCGGAAATAGGTTGCCAAAGACTTGGTCACCTGAACCACGCGCTGACTATCCTGAAATTCAGCCATCCAAATGATGGTGTCCAAGGTATTATAAAGGAAATGCGGATTAATCTGGCTCGATAGGGCTTGAAGTTGGTACTGACGGGTCGTTTCTTCCTGCCTGCGAATATCCGCCATCAGCTGATCAATCTGATCCAACATGGCATTGAACTGACGAGTCACTTCTCTCAGTTCATGGGCACCAGTTTCCTTGGCACGAAGATTCTGATTACCAGAAGCAATCTCCAGCATGGTTTCTCTCAAGTCATTCAGAGGAGCAATCCAGCGTTTAAGACTAAGCCACACCAAACAGAGACAGGCAAGAAGAGAGGTGACACTGGCTCCAAGCAAGGTCCACATGAGTTGACTCCGAACCTGGTCTAACTTCTCCAACGAAGACACACCAAGCACCGTCCAATCAGTTCCAGCAATCTTTTCTTGACTGACGTAGGATTGGTGATCTGGAGTATAGCCCTGCCCTGTCTCAATATAGGGTTTCATGGCCTCCATTTCGCTAGACGAACTATAAACTGTGTGTTGAGGATGATAAACAAATTCATGGTTTTCATTGATAATAAAGGCAAAGCCCTGCTGACCCAACTGAAGTTGATTTAGATAGGCTTCCAGAGTTTCATAAGAAATATCCAAACGAAGCACACCCAGATTAGCTCCCTTTGCATCAACAAGTTCCTGAGTGACAGAAATGACCCACTGGCTATCTGATTTACGAGCTGGTGTCAAAACTGGCATGGCTCCCTGATGAATGGCCTTTTGGTACCAATCCTCAGCCATCATATCAGAAGAAGTTTTCATCTGCACACTGTCATCTGTAGAAATGAGCTGACCAGACTTGGTTACCAGCACAACAGCTTTCAAGTCCTGGTCTGCCTTTAAGATAGTCAAAAATAGATCTCGGATTCCCTTGACCTTGTCTTGACTGGGATTCTCAGCATAGGCTAGGACATCCGTCTGCTGGGTCAAACTGGTCGAGGTGGTTTCTAATTTTTTGATATAAGACTGGATAAAGTGGCTAGTCTGACTGATAGTCGTTTGACTATTGCCCTCAATGCTAGCCTCAATGGCTGAAGAACTAGATTGATAGTAGAAAGTCCCAACCAGAGCTAGGAGAATGAGAAAGACCAGAAAGATAGAAATAACCATTCTGACTAGGAGAGAAGAACGCTTCATCGACCTTCCCCCTTCTTAAACTGACGAGGTGTCACACCTGCAATCTGTTTAAAACGTTGGGTGAAATAGTTCATATCTTCAAAACCAACCTTCTCTGCTATCTCATAAATCTTCAGATCTGTAGTTAAAAGCAAGAGCTTGGCTTGTTTGACACGTTCTCTCACCAGATAATCCTGAAAAGGCAGGCCCAACTCTTTCTTAATCAAAGAACTCAGATAAGTCGGACTAAAGCCCAAGACACTGGCCAAGCTCTTTAAACTAAATTGACTATCAGCTAGATGAGACTGGATTTTCTGGGCCATGTTTCCTTCAAACTTATCGGTTAATAAATCTTGTAACTGCTCTTCTTTTTCTTCCTTGTCCAACTTTTGCTTAATTTTCCCCAACATTTCCTCAATATCCTGACGAGAAAAGGGCTTGAGTAGGTAGTCATCTACACCGAGTTTGACAGCAGACAAGGCATAATCAAAATCATCGTAGCCAGTCAAAAAGACCAAATGAACCTGAGGGTAGGTTTCTCGGACCAGACTCGCTAACTGGATGCCATTTAGCTGAGGCATGTTGATATCGGTTAAAATGATATCTGGCACCTGCTTTTGAATCAATTCCCAAGCCTGCCTTCCATTTTCAGCCTGACCGATGATTTCCATATCGTAGGCTGCTACATTGACCAGCTTGGTCAAGCCTTGTCTTACCAGATATTCATCTTCTACGATTAAGATTGTATAGGTCATGCTTCTCTCCTTTGTCACTTACTAGTATCAGTATAGCAAAATTCTCCTCTAACTGCTTAGGAAAGCCCTCTTAATCAACATAATCTAGTAAATAAGCATAACCTTTTTCTTCCATTTGATCTTTGGGAATAAAGCGGATAGAGAGACTATTAATACAGTAGCGCAAGCCACCCTTGTCCTGTGGTCCATCCGTAAAGACATGGCCAAGGTGAGAATCTCCAACTCGGCTCCGAACTTCCATGCGTGTCATATTGTAAGACTTATCTTCTTTGTAGGTAGCAACATCTGGACTGATTGGTTGGGTAAAACTAGGCCAGCCACAACCAGACTCAAACTTATCCTTTGATGAAAAGAGGGGTTCGCCAGTTGCTACATCCACATATATACCAGATTCAAATTTATCCCAGTAACGGTTTGAGAAAGCTCGTTCTGTTTGATTTTTCTGGGTGACTGCATACTCCTCAGGTGACAGGGTCTTTTTCAATTCATCATCACTTGGTTTTGGATATTTGCTGGCATCAATGACGGGGTAGGCCGCCTGATTGACATTGATATGGCAGTAGCCATTTGGATTTTTCTTGAGATAGTCTTGGTGGTAATCCTCAGCCACTACAAAATTCTGCAGACTCTCCTTTTCAACTGCTAGAGGTTGGTCGTATTTCTTAGCCACCTCATCAAAGACTTGGTTAATCACCTCTAAATCCTTATCATCTGTATAATAAACACCGGTACGATACTGGGTACCCACATCATTTCCTTGTTTATTTTTGCTGGTTGGATTGATAATTCGGAAGTAATGAAGCAAGATTTCCTTGAGGGAAATTTGCTTGGCATCATAAGTAACATGGACAGTCTCCGCATGACCTGTTTGGTTAATCAATTCGTACTTGGTTGTTTCCCCTCTACCATTCGCATAACCTGATACGGCATCTGTCACACCGGGAACGCGTGAGAAATATTCCTCCACTCCCCAGAAACAACCTCCAGCCAGATAAATTTCGTGCAAGTCTGCGTCTTTGCTAACTTCTGTTTTTTTCACTGTTTTTCCTCCTTGGCTAACTGATGCTTTCTCAATTTGCGAGCTATCTGTCTGCCCTGCATTTCGCATCAATAGAAAATAGAAACCACTTATAGCTAGAACAAAAATTCCTGCCAAGACAAACAATTTTACTTTATCATTCATGACCTTTCGCTACCCCATTTCTTTCAATGTTTTTAAAATCATATCCTTATCCATAAAACCTGGTTGCGTTTTGACCAGCTTGCCTTCCTTGTCTATAAAGGCTTGAGTTGGGTAAGAACGAACACCATAACTTTCTAAAAGTTTGCCTGATGGGTCAATTAGAACTGGGAAATTTTTATAATCCAAACCCTTGTACCAATTCTTAAAGTCTGCTTCAGCTTGTTCCCCCTTGTGTCCAGGAGAGACCACTGTCAAAACTACATAGTCATCACCAGCATCCTTAGCGATTTCATCCGTATCTGGAAGACTGGCCAGACAGATGGAACACCAAGAAGCCCAGAATTTGAGATAGACTTTCTTGCCCTTGTAATCAGACAAGCGGTAGGTCTTGCCATCTACTCCTGTCAATTCAAAATCAGCAACCGCCTGACCCTTGGTGGCAGTTTGCGAACTGACTTGTTCTGTTTTTGTTTGCTCCTTCATAGTAGATTCATCTGACATATTTTTAGCCGAACAAGCTGCCAAGCAACAGATTGATCCGACTCCAAGGAGACATGTTTGCCATTTTTTCATTTCTTCTTCCTCTCTATTCAAATAAACTTGTCAAAATAGAAGCATTTCCCAAAAGCACCAAGATTCCCATCACGATAATGAGGAAACCACCCACTTTTTTGAGGGTTCCTAGATAAGGATGGAGTTTTCGGAAATGTTTCAAAACATAGCTGGAGGCAAGAGCTAGAACCAAAAATGGTAGCGCTAGACCCAGCGTATAGATTAACATGAGACCAGCTCCCTGCCAAGCACCTGAACCACCTGAAGCAGCCAAGGCTAAAACAGAGCCCAGAACCGGTCCCACACATGGCGTCCAAGCAAAACTAAAGGTCAATCCCAGTAAAAATGCCTGACTATAGCCGTTACTCTTTTGCCCTTCTCTCTTTAATTGTAGCCTTCTTTCCTTGTAGAGTCCCTGAAAATGTAAGACTTCCATCTGGTGTAAGCCCAAGAGAATGATAACGGCACCCGTCACATACTGAAACCAAGAAGCATACAAAAGGTCTCCTAAAAAGCCAGCTCCATAACCCAGTAAGATAAAGATAAAGGAGATCCCCGCTATGAAAGCTAGAGTTCTCAATAAACTAACAATTGAGATTGAAAATTTGCCACTAGAAACCTGAGCACCATCTTTATCATCCAACAAGACCCCTGCATAGACCGGTAACAAGGGTAAGATACAAGGAGAAAAGAAGGAAAGAATTCCAGCAAGAAAAACACTGATAAAAAAGATAATATTATCCATTGCCTTCCTCCATTCTTTGATTTGATAGGACTATTATAGCCCCAAAACTCCAGAAAAAACAGGGATAATGATAGGGAAAAATAGGAATTTAATCAGGTTATGTAAAAATGGTACAAAAAAAGCCAGACAAGGTCTGACTCTGATAGAAACAGAAAAGAAAATTCACTACTCTTCCCTACTTATCTGATAATAAATAAGGTCCGCAAGGTAGCCTTTTCTCTCAACACCATTAGTAATGGTTTTTAGATAGGACATTCCAGCCTTCTCCATGACACGACCTGAAGCTGGGTTGAGACTGGCATATCGTGCTCTGACCTTTTGAAAACCTGCTTGAGTAAAACAGAAGTCTAGCACAGCTTTCAAGGCCTCCGTCATCATACCTCGGCCCCAAAAGTTTTTTCCTAAAACATACCCAATTTCACAACTTAAATCTTCCTCGTGCATTTCAATGATACTGATATCTCCTATCACTTGCTCAGGATTTTCTTTGAGACAAATGGCCCATTTGTAATAGTTGGGATTAGTATAGGATGCAACCCAATTTCGAATCGAGTTCCGAGTCACCTCAACATCAGGATGAGGATCCCAGGTGACATAGGTCAGATTCTCAGCAGATGAAGCCCAATTTTGAAACATGGCTTCCGCATCACTCTCCACAAATCTTCTCAAAATCAAACGTTCTGTCTGTAACTTTTGCGTACCGATTGCTTTCATAATGTTACCTCGCTTTCTCATTTCTAGGCTCAGGGTAAAAAGGTCCCCCAGACCTTCCTCGTTTTCCTATTTTTAGACTCGGGCTAAAAACCTCCACTGGAGGTTTTTCTTGCTTTTTAATTTCAGGGCAAGAAGCTAAAAAGGTCCCCCGGACCTTCCTCGCTTACCTGTTTCCACGCTCGGGGTAAAAACCTCCACTGGAGGTTTTTACTCCCAAAAATCATCAAATACGGTGATGGGTAGGTGGCGTTTGTGTTGGCCTTTGTGCCACCAGTTTTCGATAGTTGCTTGGGCTTCTGGGCTGATTGTTTTGCCTTCTAGGTAGTCGTCAATCTCTTCATAAGTGACCCCGAGGGCTACTTCGTCAGCTAGACCTGGTTTGTCTTCTTCGAGGTCTGCTGTTGGGATTTTTTCATAAAGGGCTGGATCCGCTCCTAATGCCATCAATAATTGCTTTCCTTGACGTTTATTAAGGCGGTAAAGAGGGAGAATATCTGCACCACCGTCACCAAACTTGGTAAAGAAACCTGTGATATTTTCCGCAGCGTGGTCTGTTCCAATGACCGCTCCGCTATGAGCACCAGCAAGGGCATACTGAGCAATCATACGGCAACGTGCCTTGATATTGCCTTTGTTAAAGTCTGAAACAGGACTACCTGTCGCTTCAACTGCAGCTGTCATAGCATCTACTGATTCCTTGATATTAACTACCAAACTGACATCTGGCTGGATGAAGGCAAGGGCTTTTTGAGCATCGGCTTCATCAGCTTGCACTCCATAAGGCAGGCGGACAGCAATAAATTTGTAACTATCGTCACCAGTCTCTGCTCGCAGTTCTTCCATAGCTAATTGGGCCAATCGACCTGCTAAGGTTGAGTCTTGTCCCCCAGAAATCCCTAGTACAAAGGTTTTTAGAAAGGGATGTTTTTTCAGGTATCTTTTTAAGAAATCAATAGAACGACGGATTTCTCCCTGGGCATCAATGACTGGTTTCACGCCAAGTTCTTGGATAATCGTTTCTTGCAAACTCATTCTTCTTCTCCTTCACCAAGGGCTTCCTTGCGCATTTTGTCAATCAAGTCCATCTTATCCTGCCATACATCACGCGCCAAATCCACTGGATAATGCTGCGGATTGAGCACACGCTTGTATTCATCCCAAAGCTTGTCAAATTCCTTACGAGCATAATCCTGAATCTCAGTCAAGCTAGGCAGGTTGTAAATCAATTTTCCGTCTTTGAAGATATCCACCAAGAGAGGAACGGCATCAAAATTACGAACGGTCTTCTTGATGTAGGTATAAGTCGGATGGAACATCTTGATTTCTGTCATGTCGCTCACATCCACACCGTCATATGTGATGTAGTCGCCTTCTGACTTGCCTTTTTCACGACTGGTAATGCGCCACACCTGCTTCTTACCAGGTGTTGATACTTTTTCCGCATTGTTTGACAATTTGATGGTATTGCGCATGTTCCCATTTTCATCTTCAATCGCAACAATCTTGTAAACAGCCCCAAGAGCTGGCTGGTCATAGGCTGTAATCAGCTTAGTTCCCACACCCCAGACATCAATCTTGGCCTTTTGCATCTTGAGGTTGAGGATGGTATTTTCATCTAGGTCATTTGAAGCATAAATCTTAGCCTCTGTAAATCCAGCCTCGTCCAGTTGCTGACGGACTTTCTTGGAAATGTAGGCAATATCCCCAGAATCAATCCGCACACCCATAAAGTTAATCTGGTCACCCAGCTCACGCGCCACCTGAATGGCAGCGGGTACCCCAATGCGAAGAGTATCATAGGTATCCACAAGAAAGACACAATTTTTGTGGGTCGCAGCGTAAGCCTTGAAGGCTTCATAGTCATTGCCATAAACCTGCACCAAGGCATGGGCATGGGTCCCCAAGACAGGAATGTCAAAGAGTTTACCAGCACGCACGTTGCTAGTTCCATTGGCGCCACCAATCACCGCTGCGCGTGTTCCCCAGATAGCTGCATCCATTTCTTGAGCCCGACGTGTCCCAAACTCCATCAAGGGTTCATCTTCAATAACCGAGCGAATACGAGCTGCCTTAGTCGCCACCAAGGTCTGGTAGTTGACGATGTTCAAAAGAGCTGTTTCAACCAACTGACATTGGGCTAGAGGGCCTTCCACCTGTACAATCGGTTCATTTGCAAAGACCAAGTCCCCTTCTTGGGCAGAACGAACAGTCAACTCCAACTTGAAATTGCGGAGATAGTCCAAGAATGCCCCATGATAGCCTAGTGATTCCAAATAGGCAATATCACTATCTGAAAAACGCAGGTCTTCAAGATAACTCACAATTCTTTCCAAACCTGCAAAAATTGCATAGCCGTTCTTAAAAGGCTGTTGGCGGAAATAAACCTCAAAAACCGCCTTTTTATTGTGAATTTCTTGGTCAAAGTAAACCTGCATCATGTTAATCTGGTACAAGTCCGTGTGCAATGTCAAACTATCATCTGGATACATACTTTTCCTACTTCCTTAACTAGAAACCCATAAAAATTTTCAAAAACTTTCATGTATTCCAATAAATTAGTACTATTATATCACATTTTATTTGGATTGAGAAAAAAGTAACAAGCTATTCTCCACTCTCCAGTTCATCCATGTCTTGTTCAAACTTTTTCTGAGCCCATTCTCCATAACTCTTCAAACCGAGATTGCCAATAAAGACCCAAGGAAGGTAAATGACATAAGTAATAGCCCAAGCGGACAGGTATTTAGGATTCAAAGGATTGTGCTGATAAATGTCTATATTGAATTGATAATTCTGCAACATCAAGAGAGTTGTAATCGCCAAGGTTAGGAAAAAACAACCCAAAATCGTAAAATGAAAACGACTATAATAGGTCACTCCCAGATAACGAGCACGATTGAAAAAGAAGAGAATTCCTACTATCAGAGTATAGACTAGAAAATTCGGATTAAAAAGAGATGGAGCCAATACAGCCACCAAATAGCTTAGAAGCACCAGTCCAATGAAGAGGGTAAAGGATTCCGCCCCAGCTTTATTGATTAGTTGTTCTTCTCTTTCGTCAAGTAATTGATAATGAATGAATTTAGTTACCATCTTCTTCCTCCCAAAATAGTTGGTCTAGGGTTTTCCCTAAACATCTGCAAATCGACTGGCAGAGTGAGAGACTGGGATTGTATTTCCCCGCCTCTATCAAACCAATAGTCTGGCGCGTCACACCAACAGCCTCTGCCAGTTGACCTTGTGTTAAATCAAGCTCTACACGAGCTAATTTTAATTTTAAATTTTTAGCCACCTGCGTCCTCCTTATAGTTTTAATACTCATCTACTCTTAAAAAATCCAAAACTAACACAAGCTGTCAGCTATTTATTATAACCTCATTAATTAGCACTCCAATATTATCTTCAACCTAAAATCAGTATGTTGGATTGTTTGAAATAAACTTCCTAGTTTACTCTTTTATTTTTGTTTAGTATTAGCTTTAGTAGAATCTTTTAAACGAGTTTTTATTGCTTGTACTTCTTGTTTAGTTTAGTTGGTTTCATATTACTATTATATAATGCTTTTGGAAATGAGTCTAGTATAAGTCAAAAACGTGGTGAACAGCAAGAGAAGGAGCATACCAAGATGACTGATTTTTTGCTGGTTTTAAGTATGCAAAATAATACTAAACGAAACTAAAATGAATACTTCTTGCTTTTCTTGAGAGTGAAAAAGTACAATAAAATGATTGTAGTGATTACCACAAGATACTGACTAATAGACATCGTATTTGAAGCCACAAATACAGGTAAAGAATAAAAAGGAAGAAGTTCAATTGCTTTGATAAACAAATCATTACTAGTATTCATCATAATCGTATTTAATATATTAGGGATAAAGAGTAGTAAAGCAACTAAAATACCAAATATCAAGCCACTTTTCAATTTGTATAAATAGAAAATGTAAGATAATAGAAAATAAAATAGGACTAACAAAATTGTATTGACTACAATAGCTACTATAAAATCTAATCCTAAATCACCTGGAACACCCAATTTACATACGATGACTAGTAGCACAATGCCATTCAAAGCATAAATAATAGAAACTGAGATGGCATATAGAAAATTAGACAAGACGTAAATCATCCGATTTTTCTTTTGATTATAAAATAAACTGATCGTATTGTTAGAAAAATCCCTGCTAATAATTCGGTTAGCATGTATAACAGCCATTAACATACCGAGCATAGCATAAAAATTTGAAATATGCTTAATACCAAGTGATGTCCCTTGAGTCTTTAGAATAAAGAATGTAACCAGTATCGGCGGTATAAACGAGATAATCAATCCGAGATATATTACGCCTGATGAATATAAATCTCTTATATTTTCCTTAAGAAAATTCAATTTATTTAATTTCATGATTATAACCTTCCTTTATTTTGAACGATTTAGATAAATATCTTTAAGCGTCTCTTTTTTAGTTTCAAAATCAACTACTTTAATAGAGTTTTCGTTAAAAAATTTAAAAAGCTCACTACTTTGAATATTCCCAGACATAGTAATTTTCAGTCCCTCTTCCTGAACAATATCCCCAAATTCTTGTTTGGTAAGGAAAATGTCTTTATCTGTAGCTGATGAAAAAGCTATCTCAAACAAGCAATTATGTCTATCTTTTCCTACTTTTTGGAATGTCAAAAGCCCGTTCTCCAAGAAAAGGACCCTCTCACAAATTTCTTCAATATCTTCTAATTTATGACTCGATATTAAAATTCCCACATTTTCATGTAAAGCTAAGTTTTTTAGAACTGCTAAAACTATTTGTGATGATTCAATATCTAAACCATTAGTCGGTTCATCTAAAATCAATATATCAGGTTCCGTAACGAGAGTTAGAAGCAAAGCTAATTTTTGTTTTGTACCTAAAGAATAGGTCTTTACTTTTTTATTAATAGACTGAGTCAAATCTAACTCTTGGATCAAACTTCCAAATCTTTCTTTATTGTAGTCAACACCATATAAATTTGACAAATATTTTAAATTCTCTAAACCTGTTTTAGATAAAAATAATTTTGGTTCTTCGATTAAATACCCAACATTATCACTACTTATAATATTCCCTGAAGTCGGTTGATTATTCTGAACAAGAATTTTCATCAATGTACTCTTGCCAACTCCGTTTCTCCCTACTAGACCAACAATTTCACCCTTATTAAGTGCAAAATTTATATCTTTGAGAATGATTGAATGAGCATAATGCTTACTTACATTTATAACTTCCATTTTTTATTCCTCCATTAACATTCTTGGTTTTCTCTTTGATTCTCATTAATTTTAAAAAGTTGCGCCTCTTTTTAACAACATTATATCATATATCTAACTTAATGCAATATATAAATGTCATTTTGTAAAATTTTATTAACAAAAAACTCTCTACCACCTAAATGATAGAGAGTTTTCTGCTTATTCAATTTTCTCAAAACATCTACAGCATCGTAGGATTTCACATCTAATGTCTTAGCTACGACTGTATTGTCCTCAATATCGTCTAGAAAGACACAATTTGTAGATTATAACTGCTACTTATCGATAGTTACTCATATCCATTAGTCCACCTCCATACTTATGTCAAGCCCCCTCTTTACTTTATGATTTCATATTCTCCTTACAAATCTTTTTGGTAATAAAATCTTTTTCCTGTGTAGGGATAGTCTTGTAAGGTAAAAACTTCCTTGTAGCCATGCATTTTATAAAAATCTGGAGCTTGAAACTGGTAAGTATTAACAAAAGCAAAACGACAGTTTCGATTCTTTGCTTCAGTTTCTGCTTGCTGCAATAATTTTGAACCGATTCCTTGCCCTCTCAGTTCCTCTTTTACAAACAAATATTCGATTTCCAACCAATTTCCAAAAGTCTCTGCTATCAAACCTGCCAGGAGATTGCCCTTTTCATCTTCGACATAAAGATTAAGTGACTCACTTTCAGATTCTTCTCTTTTTGAACGGTTATAAACACGAATCAGATTCCCTATTTCTTGTGATTTATGGGATTCTTTATTTTCCAATCTAAAGTACATCTAAACCTCCTTAAATACTGTTACAGCTTGATTATAGTCTTATTTCAATAGACTGTCAAACTAGCAAAAACTCACCAACCTGAGTTGATGAGTTTCAAATCTATTTTCTAAATTTCCACTGGCTGTAAATCCCAAAACCGATAATCCAGATAGCTGAACCGATTGCTCCGACAAATGTAGACTCTTGTAAAAAGAGAGTTACAAAGACAAAGGCAAAGAAGAGCATGGTTAAGGGATTTAGGAAACGATAATGGGGCATGAGATAGCCGTCCGCCATAAAGTCCTGTGACTTGCGGTATTTAAGGTGAGCCACCATAATCAAGATATAAATGGCGATATAGACACCTGATGATGATGCCGTAATCAAGGCAAAGGCATCCGACACACCTGGCAAGATGTTGATAAAGGCTGCTAGGGCAATCAAGATTGCTGAAGCGATGATGGCATTTTGTGGTACATTATGGCGAGAAAGAGTATCTGCTTTAATAGCCTTTAGGAAGCGATTTGGTGAATCATGAGCAATCTGATACAAGTGACGACCTGTTGAATAAAGGGTTGAGTTAAGAGCAGATGCTGCTGAGGTCAAAACGACGAAGTTAATCAAGGCTGCTGCCCACTTGATACCTGCCAATTCAAATACTGTAACAAAAGGTGAATCAGCCGATGCAAGCTCACGCCATGGAATGATAGCCATGATGGCTAAGAGGGCACCACCGTAGAAAAAAGCGATACGCAAAGGAATTTCCTTAACGGCTTTTGGCAAGACCTGGCGTGGATTTTTTGTTTCTGAAGTCGTTACCCCGATAAACTCAATCATGAGGTAGGCAAAGAAAACCATCTGGAAGGCCATGACAAAGTTCACTCCACCATTTGGGAAAAGGGAGAAATTGTCGGCAATATTAGCCAAACTTGCTACTCCATGAGGTGTCTTAAAGCCTGTCAAGACCATAAAGACTCCTGTTGCAATCATGGCTAAAATAGCCACAATCTTGACCATAGCGAACCAAAACTCAACTTCCCCAAAGAGCTTCACCGCGATCAGATTGACCAAGGCTAGAATGGTCAAAAATCCAATCTCAATCATCCAACTTGGCCAGCTAGGGAACCAGAACTGAACATAGTGAGAGATCGCAGTGATTTCCGCCATACCGATAAAGACAACGGATAACCAGTAAGACCAAACTGAGAAATAACCCCAGCCCTTACCTAAATGACGCGTGATAAAGTTGATAAAGGTATGTTGCTCAGGATCTTGGTAGAGCATTTCCCCAACCGCACGCATCATGAGGAACATGAAGGCCCCCGTAATCATATAAATTAGTACAATAGAAGGACCTGTTAGGCTGATAGATCGACCCGCTCCCAAAAAGAGTCCTGTTCCAATTGTTCCCGCAATGGCCATAACCTGCACGTGACGATTGGTCAGACCACGTTCCATCTTATTTTTTTTCTTCTTTGAACTCATATCGTCTCCAATTCAATTTAAAATGGAAAAAGGAGTGAGTGAAGCGCATTGCCCCCCCACTCCTTTTTTGTTTTTAGGCTGTTTTTTCAACCTTCAAAATTTTTACATCATAGCTACCAACAGGTGTTTCAATAGTTGCTGTGTCACCTGTTTTCTTGCCAATCAAGGCTTGTCCAATTGGGCTTTCATTTGAAACTTTACCTGCAAAGGCATCCGCACCCGCTGAACCTACGATAATATAAACTTCTTCTTCGTCCTCACCAATTTCTTGGATAGTGACTGTTTTACCAATCGCTACTTCGTCTTGAGCAACTGAGTCGCTATTGACGATTTCAGCATAGCGAATTTTTGTTTCCAAGCTAGAGATTTGTCCTTCGACAAAGGCTTGTTCATCCTTAGCTGCTTCATATTCACTGTTTTCAGAAAGGTCACCGTATGAACGGGCAATCTTAATGCGTTCTACCACTTCTGGTCGGCGGACCAATTTCAATTCTTCTAATTCTTTTTCAAGTTTTTCCTTTTCCGCTAGGGTCATAGGATATGTTTTTTCTGCCATTTTTCTCAACTTTCTTATTTAACTTTTAAAGCAAAATTATGTGGCGAACCACATAATTTTAGTTTGCACTACTTGATTGGGATAATTTGCTGTTGATATGCTGTGCAACATTTTGATCATGTTCATCTTTAGTTGTTGCAAAGTAAACTTTTCCATCTTCAACATTGGCTACAAAGTACAAATATTCACTCTTTGTTTGGTTAACACTTGCTTCAATAGCATCAAGACTTGGACTATCAACTGGCCCAGGCATAAGACCTAAACGAGTATAGACGTTAAAAGGTGAATCAATATTTGTATCAATTCCAGCATCATCTGCTAAACTAATTTTCTGACCAAGTTTTCCTTGAGCATATAAAATCGCAATATTGCTTTGAAGTGGCATACCAAGATTCAAACGGTTATAGAAGACACCAGCAATTTTTTTGCGATCTTCTGTCTGAGCACCCTCTTTTTCTACAAGGGATGCAATCGTCAATAGTTCATTAACCGTCAAATTCTTTTCTTTAATCGCACTATAATGGTTTGATAAGGCCTTATCCATAGCAGACAGCATCTCATCAATCAAACTTTCAATAGTTGTGCTTTCCTTGATAGAGTATGTTGCTGGGAAAAGATATCCCTCCAAACGATAACGAACACCAGACTCTTTTGTTGGCAAACTTCCAAGCAAGTTTGGATACTTAGCTACCTCTTGAGCAATAAAGGTTTCATCTTGAACTTTTGTCAAGAAGGCATCTGCCGTAAGAGCTTCTTTAAAATTACCTTCAAGTTGTCCCACTGCTTGTGCGATTTGATCAATCGTATAACCTTCTGGAATTGTCAAGTTCGCAAGAGATGGGGCCTGAGGTTCAGGTGTACCACCTTTTTGCAATTCTTTAATCAAATCATCCGTACTCATACTCTTCATCAAATTATAGTATCCTGATTTGAAATCAGAGTAATTTTTGTACTTAGCATACAAGCTGAAGATAATTCCATGTTTGACCAAACCAGATTTTTCCAAAGCATTCCCAATTTCTTGGACATTGGAGCCTTCTGGGATTTGAACCGTTACATATTCCTTAGAGTTTGCATCTACAGGTTTAAATGAATCTTGGATATAGACATAGCCAAAATAGCCACCAAGAGCAACAACTACCAAGAATAACAGGAAGCCAACAAGACATCCTTTCCCTTTTGGCTTCTTCTTAGCAGTTGATTTTGTAGCTTCGCGACGACTACGTCTCGGAGCACTAGCTAGGCTGTCTGTTAATTCAGCTGACTCAGATAGCTCATTATCCACTGCAGGAGTACTAACTTCTTTCTGCTGTTTACTTGTTTTATACGACACCGCAACCTTTGTTGGAATCTCGTTAAATTCTTTGTCTTCGTTAAGCTTTACAGGTTCTACTTTCGGTTGAACTGGCTCAAAAATAGGTTCTACAGGTTCAACTACAGGCTCAGCAGCCGCTTCAATTTTAGATTCTGCAACTTCTTCATTTGCTGCAATTTCATCCGAAATATCATTTGAACGTGACGGAACACTAGGAGCGTTCTTTAATATTTGATCCACAACAGAGAGAGAATTAGCCATCAACTCTTCTGCTGAAGGTTCGTTGTCCTGAATTGAAGGAACTACTGAATTTTCTGGAGACGAAGGAGTTTCAAAACTTGTAATCTCGTTTTCTTGCTCACTTCTATCTTGTTTTTTTACTCTCTCTAAATCACGTAAAATCTGCTCTTTAAAGCTTAATTTTTCTTCTTTTGGATTTTCACTCAAAAGATTTACCTCCTTGTTGACAGTCGATAATATTATATCTTAAAAACGAAAGAAAAGCAACCTAGCATGCTTTTCTAGCTTATTTTTTAGCTTCCCAAATCATATCATACCATGTTTCCCCTGCAAAGGTTGACTGGGACAGGCCTTCATTAACAAATCCTTGTTTTTCATAGTAGGCGATGAGATAGTCATGACAGGTTAGATTAATGCCTTCTCTTTCGTGTTCAAGAGCCAGTTCTTTCAAGGCTGTTAGTAATTTTTGACCAAGTCCAAGGCCCTGTGCCTCCTCGGCAATAGAAAGACAGGTCACAGAGATATAACCACCAGGCTCATGACTATAATCTTCTATCTCTTCTGTAAAAGACTGATCTTGCAGATGGCGGTGTGGCCCAACTGGCCCTTCTATATACCCCATGATTCTGCCTTCTTTTTCTGCAACCAGAAAAGAGGTCCGAATCTCTCGAAAATGCGCCTCAAAAATAGAGCGAGGAATGGCTTCTTCAACCGAGAAATTTTCTAGTTCAATCTCAACGATACGATCCAAATCTTCTAATCTTGCTTTCCTAATTTTCATTGCACCTCCAGATAAAAGAGATTAAACCAAATCATACTAAAACCTTGACTAGCTGCATAAAGCGAATCTGTCTCTTCTTCATCAATAAAACCGTTCATTTCAAAATAGGAAAGCAACTCATCAGGACTCTTCAAACGAATAGCTTTGTAATCCAGCTCAACTGCCACATCTTTCAATGCCGCAAGAAGAAGCGTTCCCAAGCCCTGTCTCTGATGGTCAGTATCAATGACTAAAGAATGTATTTCTAGACATTGCGGATTGTGTGGGTAAGGACCACCTAGAACATAGCCCAGAAGCTGATTTTCATCCCTAGCTAGAAGAAAGGTATCCGCACACTTACGGATACTTTCTTCTAAAATATGGGAAGGTTGCTGCTTTTCAGCTGGAAAAGATGAAGCCTGAAGTGCCTCTATCTCAGCCAAATCAGACTTACTTGCCTGAATGATCTTAATTGGAATTTCCATGAGAACGTCCTATTGAACATTGCTTGTCAAGTTAGATAAGAGTCGCTCAAATGAGTATTCATAGGTTTGGATGTCTCCTGCTCCCATAAAGACATAGACAGCATTATCATGGTCTAGGAGTGGAGAAACATTTTCAACAGTGATCACTTGGTGTTTCTTGTTGATTTTATTGGCTAGGTCTTCTACCTTAACATCACCATGGTCTACTTCACGAGCAGATCCATAAATTTGCGCTAGGTAAACAGCATCCGCTTGATTCAAAGCGTGGGCAAAGTCGTCCAACAAGGCAATGGTTCTTGTAAAGGTATGCGGTTGGAAGACTGCTACAATTTCCTTGCTTGGGTATTTCTGACGAGCCGCATCCAAGGTCGCAATAATTTCTGTTGGATGGTGGGCAAAGTCATCGATAATAACTGTGTCATTGACAATTTTCTCAGTGAAACGACGCTTAACACCGGCAAATGTTTTCAGGTGTTCACGCACCAAGTTCAAATCAAATCCTGCTGTGTAAAGAAGACCAATAACAGCTGTCGCATTCATGATATTGTGACGACCAAAGGTTGGAATGTGGAATTGACCCAACTCTTGTCCACGGAAGTGAACTGTGAATGTTGAACCAGTTGTTGAACGAAGAAGATCACTAACTACAAAGTCATTCCCTTCTGCTTCAAAACCATAGTAATAAATCGGAGCATCAGACGTAATCTTACGTAATTCTGCATCTTCTCCGTAGATAAACAAACCTTTGGTAATTTGTTTAGCATAGTCGTTAAAGGCATTGAATACATCCTCTAGACTTGTGAAATAGTCTGGATGGTCAAAGTCGATGTTAGTGATAATAGAGTATTCTGGGTGGTAAGGCATGAAGTGACGCTCATATTCGTCAGATTCGAAGACAAAATATTTGGCATTGGCTGAACCACGACCTGTCCCGTCTCCAATCAAGAAGCTAGTATCTGTGATATGAGACAAGACATGAGACAACATACCTGTTGTTGAAGTTTTTCCGTGCGCTCCAGCAACTCCCATGCTGACAAAGTCACGCATAAAGCTACCTAGGAACTCATGGTAACGTTTGTAGCTGATACCATTTTGGTCTGCATAGGCAATTTCGACATTGTTATCTGGACGAAAGGCATTTCCAGCGATAATTTCCATATCACCGTCTAGATTCTTTTCATCAAAAGGAAGAATGGTAATTCCTGCCTGCTCAAGACCACGTTGAGTAAAGTAGTACTTTTCAACATCTGAACCCTGTACCTTATGCCCCATTTGGTGCAACATCAAGGCCAAGGCACTCATACCTGATCCCTTAATTCCGATAAAATGATATGTCTTTGACATGTTTTCTCCCCTATTCCGTAATTCTTGTCAGATTCAACTCTTGGGCAACCTGACGTTCTTGTTCTTTTTGTTGATTCTTTTTATTGTAGATTTGGCTCTTCTTCAGAAAATCATAGTTGTTTTTCTTTGGGCCTGAAGTTTCTTTTGGCTCAGCTTGAGTCGAAATATTGTTCACTTCTTCCGCCAAGATGTAATGAGACTGGGTCAATTTTTGACTATATTTAACAAATTCACCAGGATTTTCCTTTTGGAAAGGCGCAGTAGGTTGATTGCCCTGTCTAACCAAATTTGGCTGAGAATGGCGTCTTGTAGGAGTAATATCCTTAGTCAGATAACTTGCTGAGCGTTTCTTTTTCAAATCCGCACGCGCTTCTTCACGCGCTACCTCCGCATAGCTCTTTCCTTCTTTTTTAACTCCTAAACCAGCCTTCTTAGGTTTCTCTACTGGCTTTTCAAGCGGTTTGACTGGTTTTTCTTCAGTAATAGGGGCCCACTCCAGATAATTCTTATCACGGTATTCTCCCTTGATATTACTGATAAAGTCAGATTCATCATAGAGGTCCATAACCGGCATTTCAGTCAGCATGACCTCATCATCTGACACCAATGGAAATCGTTCTTCTCTCATTTTCTATTTCCTTTCAACACTTCATTATAGCGTATTGTCTTGATTTTTCAAGTGCTGGCTTCAGAAATTCCCAAAATTTCTCTAATTTCTGCTAGGGTCAGACTGCCACGTGACTCTGTGCCGTCCAATACCTGTGACACCAGATGTTTCTTCTGTTCTTGGAGTTCCTGAATTTTTTCTTCAATGGTTCCCTTGGTCACCAAGCGATAGACCTCAACCGTTTCTTCCTGACCCATCCGATGGGCACGGCCAATGGCTTGCGCTTCCACCGCAGGATTCCACCAAAGGTCAACCAAGATAACCGTATCAGCACCTGTCAGATTCAGACCGACACCACCAGCCTTGAGGGAAATCAGAAAGGCATCTCTTTCCCCTTGGTTAAAGGCTTTGGTCATGTCTTGTCTTTCCTTGGCTGGGGTTGAACCCGTAATTTTAAAAGATGTCAAGCCCAAGTCTGGCAGTTCTTGTTCTATTTTCTCCAACATTCCCTTGAACTGCGAGAAAATCAAGACACGGTGTCCACCGTCTGCCACCTGTACTAGCAGGTCTTGGAGACTATCCAGTTTACCACTGGCACCCTGATAATCCTCCATAAAGAGGGCAGGAGTATCACAAATTTGACGCAAGCGCATCAGACCAGACAAGATTTCCACCCGACTTCGCTGGAATTCCTGATCTGACACTTGAGCTAGACGGTCCCGCATCTGTTGCAACTGGGCTAGGTAGATAGCCTTTTGCTGGTCTTCCAGTTCATTTTTATAAACCACTTCAATCAAGTCTGGCAATTCAGTCAGAACTTCTTCTTTCTTGCGCCGCATCACGAAAGGTTTGATAAACTGAGCAACGCGCTCAGCTGGTAATTTCATAAATTCTTTCTTGCTTGGCAAAAGTCCTGGCATGACGATTTGGAAAATAGACCACAGCTCACCTAGATGGTTTTCAATAGGAGTTCCTGACAGGGCAAATACTGATGGCACCACAAATTGTCTCAATGTCTGAGCAATCTTGGTCTGGGCATTCTTCATGACCTGAGCCTCATCTAAGAAAAGGAAGTCAAAGGCCATCCCCTGATAAAGATCGCTATCCTGACGGAAGGTAGCATAGCTCGTCACATAGATTTGATGGTTCTCAGCAAGAATCTCCTCACGACTAGCTTTCAAACCATGAACAACAGCCACATCCAACTGTGGGGCAAATTTCTGAAACTCATCTGCCCAGTTGTAAATCAAACCTGACGGAGCTAAAATCAAAACCCGGCTTTCTTTTGTCACTTGACTGGTCAAAAAAGCAATAGTCTGCAGGGTTTTACCAAGTCCCATATCATCAGCCAAAATCCCACCAAAATCATAATGATGGAGCATTTGCAGCCAGCCGATTCCCTTTTCCTGATAATCTCGCAAATCAGCCTGAACCTGAGTTGCTTGTCTAGGGAAATCCTCTGGATGCGTCAAGTCGTGGGCCAAATTCTGGAATTCTTGTGAAAAAGAAACACGGTCACGCCCCTCAAAAAGATGAGCTAAACTATAAGCCAAGGATTTTCGAGCCTGCAAGGCCCCATCTTTTAATTCAAACTGCCCCAGTTCCTGTAGATTTTGGCGAATTTTCTTGGTTTCTTCATCGAAAAAGTAGACTTGATTAGACGAACCAATGTAAAAATCTTGATTGGTAACCAAGGCCTTCATGGCTTGGTCAATTTCCTCTTGGGCGATATCTTGAAAATCAAACTGGATTTCCAAGAGACCTCCCCTGGAAGCAATTTGCACTTGAGGGCTTGCTAGACTATAAAGCTCTTCTAACTTGTCTGATAAATCAACATTCCCAAGTTTTTCAAAGACTGGAATGATTTCATGGAAGAAATGATAGACAGACTCTGCTTTTAAGGCCTGACGCCAAGATTGAAAGTCTGCTTCAAAGCCCACAGCCAAACAGACTTGGAAAACTCTTTCTTCTAAGTCCGCGTCACTCGAAAATGGCAATTCTTCTAGCTCTTGTCGACTAGATACCTGCTTATCTCCATAATCAAACTGAATTTCTAAACGAATCCGATTATCTTCTTCCCTGTCAAAGTAGAAAGAGGGCACAAAAGTTTTGATTTGTAGACGTTCTGGAGCTGAAACGGTGCCCATCTGGCCAAAGAGAGTTAGACAAGAAGCCAACTTATCGCGGTCACTGCTATCAAATTGCAGGTATTTCTTTCCATGTTGATCCAAAGGCAGCGCTTTGATTTCCTTGAGAAGACGCATCTGCTGGTCTGTTAGAAAATAAACCTGTCCTTTATTGAAAAGCACAGCTCCCTGATAAAAGACATTGACCCTTGGACTCTCACTGATTTCCATTTCAAAATAATCCGAGTATTCTGTTACTGTAAAGGCAAATAGATTAGCATCCGCATGCAAATCCTGAAAAAGTAGGGTTTGGTAGCTATCCACTTGATGGTCAAATTGAAAATGCGGCAAGGCCATCAGTAAATTCACACCCTGCTCAAAAAAGGTCAGAGGAAAAAAGAGATGCCGACCTTGGTTTTGGAAAAAGAGGTCTGGACTAAGTCCTTCCTCCATTAGTCCACGCAAAAAAGTCAGAAGTTCTTGGCTAGCTTCATCAAAGGCTTCCCAAGACAGAGACTCCTCATAGGTCTTACCAATCATATAAGGTTTTCTCTTCTCGACAACTCTTAAAAAGAGTGGAATATCCCGAATAACGTAGTATTTTTGGCTATTGATTTGGCCGATTCTCAGCGTCCACAAGATATGATTGCTTCCTGCTTCCACCTGACCCACAGCCGATAACTCATAAGCTCGGTCTGATTTTGGAGATAAGATTCGTTCCAAAAATTTACCACCCAAGGTCACCTTGGTTTCAACGGCTTCTTTTTCTTCATGACCTTCTTCCAGACCCTGCAAGATTTCCTGACCACGCTCATCATTTTTCAGAAAATGCTCCAACGCTGCCAAATGCACACAGTAGCCCCTCTTTTGGAAAAAATCGCAGGCACAAAAAACCAAATCATCCTCTAAACTATAGCGCAGTTCTTCTTCTGCGACGCGAGCGTAGAGCCGATTATTCTTTTCCTTGATGATGTCAACTTTACCAGTTTCATAAAGGGCAACGCCTTCGATACGGACTTTCCCCGGAATCAATTTAGCCATATTTTTACCTTTACCTTATCTTTTTATTATACCATATTTTTACCTATGAAAATAGCCTTCTAAGGATACTTTTCTCCTAGAAGGCTGGATTTTAAAGTTTGGCAAAAGTTGCCACAATCCGCTGACAAACTTCTTGCAGCAAAGATTTAGGCATGGCTACATTGAGGCGGGCATGGAGACTTCCTTCCTCCCCAAAATCCAAACCACGATTGAGGATAACCTTAGCTTCATTTCTCAAAAGCTCTTGCAATGTTTCATCAGTCAGGTCATAGGCTGAAAAATCAAGCCAAATCAAGTAGGTTCCTTGCGGCTTCATGACCTTGATTTTAGTCTCTTTTCCAAATAAATCTACCACATAATTAATATGGTCTTCAAAGACTTGCTTTAGTTCCTCTAACCAATCCTTCCCATAGCGATAGGCAGCTTCTGTCGCCAAATAACCCAAACCTGAAATTTCATGCTGGTTATTTGCTAACTGTCGTTTCTGGTAAGCCAGTCTCAACTTAGGATTTTCAATGACTGCATAGGAATTTTTTGTTCCAGCAATATTAAATGTTTTAGTGGCACTGCTTAAGACGATAGCAAATTCTTTAAAATCAGGATTGATGGTATTGAAGGAATGGTGCTTGTGACCAAAGAGGGCCAAATCTTGGTGAATCTCATCTGAAACCAACAAAACACCGTGTTTTTGACAGAGTTGGCCAATCTTCTCCAACACTTCCTTTTCCCAAACACGTCCACCAGGATTGTGAGGGTTGCAAAGAATATAGAGTTTGACCTCCTCTTTCACCAAATCCTTCTCCAGTTGGTCAAAGTCAATCTCAAACAGACCATCCTTTTCCACCAAAGAATTGGTAATCAATCTGCGATTGTTCAACTTAACACTGCGGGCAAAAGGTGGATAGACAGGTGTGTTAATCAAAACCGCCTCATCTTCTTTTGTAAAGGCTTGAATAGCTGTTGAGATAGCTGGGACTACACCCTCGATAAAGACTAGAGCTTCTTTATCAAAGTGGTAACCGTGTTGTGTGGCTTCCCACTTTTGAACTTCCTTAATTAACTCTTCACTGGCATAGGTATAACCATAGACCAATTGATCTGCGTAAGTTTGCACGGCTTGGCGGATTTCAGGCAAGACCACAAAGTCCATATCCGCTATCCAAGCTGGTAGGACTTCACTATCCGTTTCTGCCTCTTTCCATTTATAGGTATGGTGCCCTAAACGGTTGGGCAGGCTTGTAAAATCATATTTTCCCATCTTTTTCTTATCCTTCTAAGGCTTGGCGCAAATCCGCAATTAAATCTCTAGCATCTTCAATCCCAATTGACAAGCGCAAGAGGTCATCTGTCAAACCATAAGAATGGCGCACTTCTGCTGGAATATCAGCGTGAGTTTGCGTTGTTGGATAAGTAATGAGACTTTCTACCCCACCTAAACTTTCCGCAAAAGAGAAGACCTTGAGACTGTTCAAAACATGAGGAATGCGAGTTTCATCGGCTACTTTAAAGGAAATCATGCCCCCTAGACCAGTGTAGAGAACTTCCTTAACTGCTGGAGAATCCTTCAAAAAGGCAACCACTTCTTGGGCGTTAGCTGTTGAGCGCTCCATACGAAGAGACAAGGTCTTGAGACCACGAATCAATTGATAACTGTCAAATGGAGACAAGACTGCCCCTGTCGTATTAAGATTGTAAAAGAGCTTCTCGTATAGTTCTAAACTATTGGTCACAACCACTCCAGCCAAGACATCATTGTGCCCTGCTAGATACTTGGTTGCTGAATGGAGAACGATATCTGCTCCATCTTCAATCGGACGTTGGTAGATAGGGCTGTAGAATGTATTGTCCACAACTACTTTGGCACCCTTAGCATGAGCTAATTTTGCTAGTTTTTCGATATCAAATTCCAACATCAAGGGATTGGTTGGTGTTTCGATATAGAGAACATCCACGTCCTTTTCTAGCTCAGCAATCAACTCTTCTTCTGTATTGGCATAGGTAAAATGGAAACGTCCTTCTTGCTCCACTTGGTTGAACCAGCGGAAAGAACCACCATAAAGGTCACGGACAGCCAAGACCTTACTTCCTACTGGAAAGATGCTAAAGGCCAGTACAATAGCTGACATCCCTGAGCTAGTCGCTAGGGCATAGTCTGCTGACTCAATAGCCGCCAAGACTTCTTCCGCCTTACTGCGAGTTGGGTTTTTGGTGCGCGTATAGTCAAATCCAGTAGATTTACCAAACTCTGGATGCTGATAGGTCGTTGAAAAATGAAGCGGTGTCACCAAGGCTCCTGTCGCTTCATCTGACTTGATACCCGCCTGGGCCAAAATTGTGTTAATGTGTAATTCCTTGCTCATACAATTCCTCCAAATCTATAGTAACTATTGTACCACTTATTTTCATCAACTCATTTTCTTCTTTTCAAGAGCTAGCTATAGTTTCAAACTATAGACTTATCGAGTAAAGCTAAAAAAAAATCCAGAAAAGCTTCCAGATTCTTTTGTGAAAATGATTGCTAGAATTTACTGTGAACGAAAGAAAGCCTGTTGGGCTAAATAGTCATAATGGTCTTTGTTAAATTGATATTGGCCCACATGCTGACCAATCTGACCGACATCCACGGAAAAAATATAGTCTTCATTTTGATAATGCCAATTAAGTCTAACTGTATTCAAGACTGTCTTATAAGTAAAATCTTGAACTTGATTCCAAGGCATCTCTACGACGTGATTAGAACGATTCTCAGTCACATCACTGATATCCATCAAGTAGATTCCCTTTGGTGTGAATGCCAGAATCTTAGGATTCACACTCGACTGAACATAGTAGGAACCACCTATAATGAAAAAATCAATAAAGGATTTCAACCATGTCTTTTTCTTGAAAGCCATCAGAAAATTCTTTTGCCCTTTAATGTGACAAGTTGAAAGAAAGGATTCAATCTGTTTTTCTGTTGCAAACTCCATAATAGCGCCCATGATTTTACCTCCATAACTATTAGTAAATAGGCAGATAAGAACTCTTCACATAAAAGAAGAACTTATCATTTGTTGCGTTTTATCTTACTTTTTCAGTAGATAGCATGCCTCCTATAAAATTGTTCTAGAATATGCATACTTCAACTAACACCAGAAGAGGATTTCGAAAGTAACTTTTTATATTTTTATCATATTTATTATATCATAATTAAAATAAACAATCTAAAAAATGTAAGCGTTTTTAATCTGAATTTAACGTTATTCTATTAAAAAACGACAGTTTCTTCCGAAACCATCGTTTTTCTTGAAAAATCCTTATTTGACATGTTTTGCCAATTCTTCTTGGGCTTTTTTATTGGATTCTTCTTTTTCTTTCAGCCATTTTTCTTTGGCTTTTTCATACTCTTCTTTTGTGACTGTCTTATCTTGTACTTTGAGGTATTTATATGATTCGATACCTTTATTACCAGCCAATGAATATGGTTCTGAGAAAGGAACTGTTTTTCTCAATACTGGTGTTCCACCCTTAGACACATTTGGAATTGCTAAAGCACTATCTACCAACCACGCTTGAATATCAGCATACTTGTCATAGCGTTTTGCAAGATCTTGTTCCTTATTAGCTTCTTCCAACATTTGAGTGTAGACATCCAATCCAACTGCCTTGGCCTTGTCATTGGCTTCACCTGGCTCTAAACCAAGATTTTGCAGCAAACCACCAGAATTAACATTTAAGACATCCAGATAGGTTGAAGGATCTTGGTAATCAGGACCCCAACCACCGTTGTAAAGATCATAATCCTTCTGTGCTGCAGTCTGAGCCAAATAGCTTGTATTATCAAAGTCTTCAGTAGTGAGTTGTTGAATATCAATTACAACATTTTCTGCACCTAAAGCTGCCTCAATAGATTGCTTCATAGAGTTTGCCTCTTGAACACCCTTTTTAGCAGCTTGGTCAACTGTCATGTCCAAGTGAATAGGGAATTGGACTCCTTTAGCTTGGAGTTCTTTCTTAGCCTCTGCAAATTTAGCCTTGGCTTTTTCAGCATTGTAGTATGGATCTTGGGCATCCGCAAAGTTGATTCCTTGCCATTCCTTACCATAATTAACCATCTTAGAGGCTACTACTTCACCAAAGTCTTTTCCGTTGATACTTACGAAGTTTGGAGGAACAACCAAGTTACGCAAAATCTTAGTTGCACCATCTTCTCCCTGAGATTGAGCCCCGTAAGCTGTACGATCATAGGCAAAGTTGATGGCTTGACGGAAATTTTTGTTAAGAACCGCTTCTTGAGTCGATTTCTTCTCAGCATCACTTGTCTTGGAAGTGAATTTATAAGATTTTCTATCTAGATTAAAGTTTAAGAAGTAAGAAGTAGCATCTTGTAAACTATAAATGATATTGTCCTTATTCTTTTCTTTAATTCCTTCAAAACTTGAACTATTTGGATAAAGACGAGCGTAGCTATAAGCACCTTCTACAAAGTTACGAGCCAGTGCATCTTGGTCACTACCATCATAATAGGCCAATTTCACATCATCTACAAAGACATTTTTAGCATCCCAGTAGTTAGGATTTTTCTTGAATTCGATGACAGATTTTGAAACAAAGGATTTCATCAAGAAAGGTCCATTGTACAAAATACTTGAAGGATCAACTGTTCCAAAATCATCCCCTTTTGATTTCAAGAACTCCGCATTAACTGGGAAGAGAATGGTTGAAGTTGTTTTTGAGTTCCAATAAGATTCTGGTCGTGTCAAGGTATATTGAACCGTTTGGTCGTCAATAGCCTTAACTCCAACAGTTGAAAAGTCTGTTGTTTTACCAGTGATATAGTCATCTAAACCAGCAACGGATTCTTGAACTAAGTACAAGGCTTCTGATTTTTTATCAGCCGCATATTTCAAACCTGTTACAAAATCTTGGGCAGTTACAGGAGCATATTCTTCCCCATCTGCAGTATACCATTTAGCATCTTTACGCAGTTTGTAGGTATAGGTCAAACCATCCTTGGATACACTCCAATCCTCTGCCAAGGATGGGATATAGTTCCCATACTGGTCATTTTCCATGAGCCCATCTACCAAATTAACCACGATATCATTGGTCGTTGCACGGTTTTCTGCTAGGTAATTCAAACTAGATGGATCACTAGTGTAAACATAGTTATATGCCTTTGACCCTGTGCTAGAATTTCCACACGCGCTTAATAAAATACCTGCACTTAACACGACACCTGCAAGTGCTGCATACTTGGCTTTAGACTTTTTCATCTCCAGAACCTCCTGATTTAAATATTTGTCTTATTATACAACTTGAGTTTTATTTAGTCAATAGTTTTTTAAGTAAAATTTAAGAAAAATTAAATTACTATCTACAAATTTTAGCTATTATTCCACAAATTAATAAAAAAGAGAATAATCTAAGCATTTCATGATAGAAATGTTCAAATTATCCCTTTTATTTATAAATGTTTTTTAAGTTAACTTCAATTTGATTCGTAAGCGATCTGCTTGAGCTTTTCCAATCACCTTATCCAACAAACGGGTACGGAGACTCATAACTCCATAAACACCTCCACCCATGGCACCGACAAGGGCTACATATAGGAAACTCCACAAACGTCCACTTGGTTGGAAGACAAATCCTAAAATCCACTGCAATGTCCCAACTACTAGAAACATGAAAAGAGTTAGCAAACTGATTAAAATGGTTCGCTTCAAAATCACCTTGCGCTTGACACCAGTTACCTTGCAAATGTCCCGATACATCAAAACATTAGGAATGATGAGACCGATGGTTGTTGAAATCAAAGGCCCATAACTGTGGAAGAGAGCGATGGTTGGAAGTTGCAAGACTAGCTTTGCAATAGAACCATAGATAAAATAGAGAACTGCCTTGCGGTTGCGGAACATGGCCTGAAGCATTGGAGACAAGACCATGTACAAGCCTAAAATAGTAGACTGTAAAACTGCGAAGACAAACAAGCCCATGGCCAAACTATCTGGCTTGCCATAGAAGACAGTATAGAGAGGTTCTCCTACCATGACTACTCCAATCGTTGCTGGCAGCAGGAATAGGAAAAGCATGGTAATGCTGTCCTGAACTAGACGAGAAGCTGCCTTCAAGTCTCCCTTGACATAGTTTTCAGTCAAAAGTGGCAACCCTACACTCCCAATCGAAACCCCAACAGAAATCAAAATCATTGTGATTTTATTAGGATTGGCTGAGAAATAAGAAAACATGACAACCAAGTCTTCATTACTATAGTTGGTAAACCAACTCATACTATTGATAAAGGTCATCTGGTCCAAAATCTGGAAAAGCTGGATAGCAGACCCTGTCAGAATAAAAGGAATGGCTTCCTTAATGGTATCAACCAAGAGACGCTTACTATTAATCTTATCTCCTGTTTCAAGAACTCTTTTGAGTAAACCTTCTTTGGCAAGGAAATAGATCAAAACTACAAAGCTAGCTACCATACCAACAAAAGCAGCAAAGGTGGATTGGGTAACCGC
Source organism: Streptococcus mitis (assembly GCF_013305725.1). Lineage (NCBI taxonomy): Bacteria > Bacillati > Bacillota > Bacilli > Lactobacillales > Streptococcaceae > Streptococcus > Streptococcus mitis. The sequence continues at coordinate 624,753 of NZ_CP047883.1, read as the reverse complement.
TGCTAGATAATCTCCTGAACCAATCTTCATAATGATAAAGGTAGCTAAAAGCATCCAGATAACACGAATGACCTGCTCAGCGATTTGGCTCATAGCATAAGGTTTCAGGTTATTCATCCCTTGGAAGAAACCTCGGATAACACTCATAGATGGGAAAATCAAGACTGCCCAAGCCAAGCTCTGCATGATTGGGATCAGGTCTTTCCCTACACCCGACAAATCTGCTAGCCAAGGAGCAAAGACATACAAGACTAAAGCAAAAACCAGACCTAGTCCAGTCATAAAGCCCAAAAAGCTCCGAATCAGGGCAAAGCTATGCTCTTCTTCTCGCATGGTATTATACTTGGCAACTTGCTTGGCAACCGCAACTGGAATACCCGCTGTTGATATCAGCAAGAACCAAGCATAGATATTGTAGCCCATGGTAAAGAGACCATTTGCTGTAGCCGCATAAGACCCCATCCAGATATACCAAGGGATGATATAAATGGCACCGAGTAGACGACTGATAAAGTTACTAGCCGTTAGCCAAGCAGTCCCCCGTAACATCTGGGCCTGCTGGTGATTGTTTTCGTTAGACATAGATTCCTCATTTAATTTTAATCACTAGGAAAAATTCCTCATCTTCCATTATAAACTTTTCCTTGTCACTTGTAAATTTACGACTTTCGGTTTACAATAGAAAGTATGATTAAGATTGAAACCGTATTAGATATTTTAAAGAAAGATGGTCTCTTCCGTGAGATTATCGACCAAGGACATTATCACTACAACTACAGCCATGTCGTATTTGACACCATCTGCTATGATAGCCGCAAGGCCAAAGAGAAGAGCCTCTTTTTCGTCAAGGGTGCTGCCTTTAAAAAGGAATTTCTGATTTCTGCCATCTCTCAAGGCCTCGGTTGGTATGTGGCTGAAGAAGACTATGAAGTTGGTATTCCTGCTATTATCGTCAGCGATATCAAGAAAGCCATGAGTTTGGTAGCTATGGAATTTTATGGAAATCCACAGGAAAAACTCAAACTCCTTGCCTTTACTGGTACTAAGGGTAAAACAACAGCAGCCTATTTCGCTTATAACATCTTATCTCAAGGGCATCGACCTGCTATGCTCTCGACCATGAACACAACTCTAGATGGCAAGACTTTCTTTAAGTCTGCATTAACAACCCCTGAGAGTATTGATCTCTTTGATATGATGAATCAGGCTGTGCAAAATGACCGTACCCACCTCATCATGGAAGTATCCAGTCAGGCCTATCTGGTCAAACGTGTCTATGGTCTAACCTTTGATGTGGGAGTTTTCCTCAATATCAGTCCAGACCATATCGGCCCGATTGAACACCCTAGCTTTGAAGACTACTTCTACCACAAGCGTCTCTTGATGAAAAATAGCCGAGCAGTCATCATTAACAGTGACATGGACCACTTCTCTGTACTAAAAGAACAAGTCGCAGATCAAGACCATGATTTCTACGGTAGCCAGTCTGATAACCAAATCGAGAATTCCAAAGCCTTTAGTTTTTCAGCTACGGGTAAACTCGCTGGAGACTATGATATCCAACTGATTGGGCACTTCAATCAAGAAAATGCAGTTGCAGCTGGACTTGCTTGTCTCCGTCTCGGAGCTAGTCTTGAGGACATCAAAAAAGGAATTGCTGCAACCCGCGTTCCTGGTCGTATGGAAGTCCTCACTCAGAAAAATGGAGCCAAGGTTTTCATCGACTATGCCCACAATGGTGATAGTCTAAAAAAACTAATCAATGTTGTAGAGACTCATCAAACAGGAAAGATTGCTCTGGTTCTGGGTTCGACAGGAAATAAGGGAGAAAGTCGTCGGAAGGACTTTGGCCTCCTCCTCAATCAACATCCTGAGATTCAAGTCTTTCTGACTGCTGATGACCCCAACTATGAGGACCCAATGGCCATTGCAGATGAGATTAGTAGCTACATCAATCATCCTGTTGAAAAGATTGCCGATCGTGAAGAAGCCATCAAGGCAGCTATGGCTATCACAAATCACGAATTAGATGCTGTCATTATTGCTGGTAAGGGAGCCGATTGCTACCAAATCGTCCAAGGCAAGAAAGAAGCTTATCCAGGTGATGCAGCTGTCGCAGAAAATTATTTATAAGATGGTAAAAAAATCAAGGGAAATGAAACCCTTGATTTTTCTATTTTTATTTAAAAGCGTTTTTCAAACCTTCAACGGCACCTTCTACAGCACCTTTAGCATCTTCAACTACTTCTTTTGCCTTAGCAACTGTCTTTTCTACAGCACCTTCTGCTTCAGTCTTACCATCCCCAGTAACTTTACCAAATCCTTCTTTGATAGCGCCTGTTGCTTGTTCCAATTTGTTTTCAAGTGACATATGATTGTCTCCTTTAGTTTATTCCGATATGTGTTACCGGTTACATATAGTTTATACTTAATCCTAAGGAAAGTCAAACAATGTGCTCAGAAACAAGAAATCAGACCAAGTAGAAAGTTAATCTCTCCTTATCCAAATCGATAGCCAACTCATACTTCCCCTCTTCATTTTGGACAATATAGTCTAGGACGACCAAACTTTCCACAAAGATATCACGTCGTTTCTGTATAAGCTGGTCTTTTTTGAGAAATTTCAACAAAAAAGTTGTCATATATTTAAGAGCATACTCAGGATTAACATCTCCCAAAATGTCATAGAGTTCCTGCTGTTTTTCTGTCAAAGGATACTGATGTTTGACCTTGTAGAAATAATTAGACAGGGTCATTTTTGATCTCGCAAAGTCCGTATTTTCAACTAAAATAGCTGCATTGGTTTGATTTCGTAATTCCGTCTCAAAACTCTGCTCTAACAAGGCTTGATAGACCGGACTATCTTCTTTAACAAAAATCTCTTGATCCAGTTCGAGACTATCAAGTGATTCAAGCATAGGAAGATTAAGGTAATAACGCTTATTTTCTCGTAGAATCAAACCTGCCTTTATATACTCTTCCATGAGTTTATCAACTGCAACATCTGGAAATTGAGCCTTAATTTCTCGCAAAATCACATCATCATGCTGGTCCAGATAGCAGATTAATTCTCCAAAAAATGGCTGTCTCGTCAAACGAGATGGATTAAAAATCTGAATCATGAAGATTCCTTTCTTTACATTCTAACAGAGGCGATGCTGCCAACTGACTGGGATTGGTCCCAGCTTGGTTCAGAGGAACAGGCAGACCTAGTTCTCTGTAATACTCCTTCCAAAAATCACTAATCTCCTGCTCCCCATCTCCAAATTTCATGGGAATAGTTTCAAAAATGGGGAGGATTTCTGCCATGTACTGGGAACAGTAAAAACCAGCTCCATCTGGATAGAAAGAAGCATTATAAGGAGCTCCCAGATGTTTGCAAGCTTTTTCCTTCACAGACTGGATATCCATTTCTGGGTAAACATAGAGGTCGTACAAGTGATTGGACTCAAAGAAGTCTGCTGGCTCCTGACAAACAACACCAGCCTGTCCACTAGCGTGGTAAATCATCCCATCCAAACAAATCGCAACATGGTTATAGTTGCCTGTGGAAGTCTGGATGGCCTGTCCCATATCTGACTCATCTCTCACAAAAATCAAATCACCATTTTCTAACATGCTTCACTCCTAGAAAAAAAGGAGCCGAAACTCCTTTCGATATAAGTCAAACTAGCCTTTCCGATTTTGAACTGACACCCAAAATCTTAAGCATTAAAGCTTTCAGTCAATTGAGGTACCACTTGTTTCTTACGTGAAACAGCACCAGCAAGGAAGGCGTGGTTGTTTTCAAGTTTGAAGTTGAAAGCAGCCTCAACCTTGTCCATGTTAGCACCAAGTGCTAGGATTTCTGAGTTTGAGTTGACGATATCTGTAATCATCAAGACAAAGTCAGAATAACCATTTGCTACGTTAGCGGCTTGCATTGCAGCTTCAATTTCTGCTTGGCGTTCCAATACTTCAGCGATGTCCACTGTGTTTACTTGAGCAACACGGACATTGTTTCCATTCAATTCAAAAGTTTTAGCATCGATGTCAATCAATTCTTCAGCAGATTTGCTGGCCAAGTTTGTACCAGCTTTCAACATAGCCAAACCATACTCTTCCAAGTTTACACCAGCCAATTCAGCCAATTCAGGAGCAATAACCTTATCTGTTGGGTGTGTTGTTGGTGATTTCAAAAGAAGGGTATCTGAAATCAAACCTGAAAGCATCAAACCAGCAATCTCTTTAGGAACAGCTACACCATGTTCTTTGAACATACGGTAAACGATTGAAGACGCTGATCCAACTGGCTCCAAACGCATGTAGAGTGGGCTTGCAGTTTCAAAGTTAGCCACACGGTGGTGGTCTACAACACCATAAACTTCTACTTCAGCGATATCTGATACAGATTGTTGGAATTCATTGTGATCAGTCAGGATAACTTGCTCTGCGCCTTCAGCTTTAGCAGAAGTGATAACACGCGGTGCTTCCACACCAAAATAGTTCAAGACAAAGGCTGTTTCTTCATTTGGAGTTCCAAGGGCAACAGCTTCCGTATCCAAACCGTAAGCTTCTTTTGCAAGGTAGGCAAAGGCTACAGATGAACCGATGGCATCTGAGTCTGGATTTTGGTGACCAAATACTAGAATCTTAGACATGATAATACCTCATTTTGTTTATTCTCTTTATTGTAGCATTTTTTTCGCTTTTTGACAAAAGTAAGAGGAGTCAAAGGACTCCTCACAATTGTTCAAAATAACTAAGTAAATTTCTATCTTGATTTTCAGATAAAAATGTTTCCTTCTGTGGTCTCTTCTTACGCTTGAGAAGGGCTTCTGCCGACATGGCTTCTTCCTTACTGGCAAAACCTTGAGCATAGATGAGTTTGACTGGCAAGCGTGCTCGTGTGTATTTGGCTCCCTTCCCACTATTGTGGACAGCGAGGCGTTTTCTCACATCAGTCGTATAGCCTGTATAATAGGATCCGTCACGGCACTCCAGCACGTACATATAAGCCTTATGATCCATAATAAATCTCTTCAAGTTCCGGCGTATAAGAGCCATCATCATTGTGGACAATGAGAGGTGGTAAGACCTTAAAGCCACTTGTTGAACCATCCTTGATAGCCTCAATCAAGAGCATATTGGCTTCCTTTTCTCTTTTTGGATAAACAAACTGCAGGCGCTTAGGGGCTAGATTATGCCGTTGTAACGTATCCAAAATATCCAGAAGTCGATCAGGGCGATGAACCATGGCCAAACGCCCGTTGGACTTGAGAATACTCTGGGCACTACGACAGATTTCCTGCAAATTGGTCGTGATTTCATGTCGCGCCAAGAGATAATGTTCACTCTCGTTCAAGTTGGAATGAGGATCCACCTTGAAATAGGGCGGATTACACAAAATCATATCCACCTTACTTCCCTGAATGTAAGCAGGCATATTTTTCAAATCATCACAGATGACCTGCATCTGCTCTTCCAAACCATTCAAACGGACAGAGCGTTCAGCCATATCTGCCAAACGCTCCTGAATCTCAACAGCCAAAATCTGTGCCTGGGTACGAGTGCTAGCAAATAGCCCCACTGCTCCATTCCCAGCACAGAAATCCACAATTAAGCCCTTCTTAGGAAAACGTGGAAAACGTGACAAGAGAACACTATCCACCGAATAGCTAAAAACCTCTCTATTTTGAATGATTTTGATATCTGTCGAAAAGAGCTGGTTAATGCGCTCCCCTGATTTTAATAATTGTTCTTCTTCCATGGTCCTATTATAACAAATTCATATTAACATTACAAAAGATAGAGTTTTCTAACTAGCGCTTCTGATTCTTCAAATGTTGAAGGGCTTCTTTGGTCCAAATTGGCATCATTCGTTTGAGAGGGGCAAAACCATAGTTAAAGCGGTCGCTTGAAAAGCGTCTCCGTCTAGGAAACTGGTGCTTTTCTTCCTCCAAGGTGCGGATAGAAAGGCTAGCTTTCCCTGTAAATTCATCTAAATCCACCACCTGAACCAGAACCTCTTCATCGACTTTCAAGGCTTCTTGGATATTTTCAATAAAGCCTGTCCGAATCTCCGAAATGTGAATCAGCCCCGTATCACCCGTCTCTAGCTCAACAAAGGCACCGTAGGGCTGAATCCCTGTAATACGCCCCTTTAGCTTATCACCGATTTTCATCTTAGTCCTCAATTTCAATTGTTTCAATCACGACATCTTCAACTGGCTTGTCCATAGCTCCAGTCTCAACAGCAGCAATGGCATCCAAAACAGCATAAGAATCTTCATCAGCTAGCTGACCAAATACAGTGTGACGACGGTCTAGGTGAGGTGTCCCACCTTGCTCTGCATAGATTTCTGCGATCGGTTCTGGCCAACCACCACGAGCAATCTCCTTTTTAGAATAAGGCAGGTGTTGATTTTGCACGATAAAGAACTGGCTGCCGTTGGTATTTGGCCCAGCATTAGCCATGGAAAGGGCACCACGGATATTGTAAAGTTCTTCAGAGAATTCATCCTCAAATGATTCACCGTAGATTGACTCGCCACCCATACCAGTTCCAGTTGGGTCTCCACCTTGGATCATAAAGTCCTTGATAATACGATGGAAAATGACACCATCATAGTAGCCATCTTTTGAAAGTGCAACAAAGTTAGCCACTGTTTTAGGAGCATATTCAGGGAAAAGCTTGATACGCAAGTCTCCGTGATTGGTCTTAATAGTCGCGATAGGACCTTCTACTGTTTCAATATCTACTTGTGGGAAATGCAATTCTTTTTCTACCATACCAAATCCTTCTAAGGCATCAAAAATGCCATCTTCTTCTAATGTTTTTGTTATATAATCTGCTTTTTCTTTGATGTTATCATGAGAAATTCCCATGGCAACGCTGATTCCAGCATAATCAAAGAGTTCCAAGTCATTCAACCCATCTCCAAAAACCATGACGTTCTCTGGTTTCAAGCCAAGGTGTTCTACAACTTTTTCCACGCCCGTCGCTTTGGAGCCTGAAATCGGAACAATATCAGACGAATGTTGATGCCAACGAACCATGCGAAGTTTGTCTGAGAGACTATCAGGAAAGTGCAAGTCATCTCCTTTATCTTCAAAAGTCCACATTTGATAGATATCTTCTTTTTCATGGAAATCTGGATCCACATCCAAATCGGGGTAAATTGGATTGATAGCTTCACTAATCATATCGGTGCGAGTCGACAACTTGGCATCATGACTCCCAACCAAACCATACTCAATTCCCTCTTGCTTAGCCCAAGAGATATACTCCTCAACATCTGACTTCTCAATCTGATGCTGATAAATAACCTGACCTTTTTTATCTTCGATATAAGCCCCATTCAAAGTTACAAAAAAGTCAGGCTTGAGATCACGAATCTCTGGAACGACACCAAAAATCCCTCGTCCAGAAGCAATACCTGTCAAGATTCCTTTCTCACGTAATTGCTTAAAAACAGTTGGGATTGAAGTTGGAATAAAACCTGTCTTGGAATTCCGCAATGTATCATCAATATCAAAAAAGACAATCTTTATCTTCTTTGCCTTGTATCTTAATTTGGCATCCATCTCACTACCTCTTTCAATCTAACTCTTTCCATTATACCATAAAGTAGCTAAATCCCCTATTTTCAAAAAGTTTCCAGTTTTATTGTAAGTCCTTGGATAAGTATAAAACTAAATCATTATCATTTTGACAACTTGCACCCATTTCTAGCGGTTTATTTCTATACCACACACCTGTCCCATCTGGAATATAGCCTCGTTTAATATACAATCTCTGGGCAGGACCATACCCCAAGTACAAACCTACACCAAGAGTGACCTTACTCGAAACAAACTTGACTCGTTTTTCTGCTTCTTCTAGCAGTTGATTCCCAATCCCTTGATTTCGAAAAGGCTCAAACACATTAAAATCTGATAATTCTGGATAGACTTCTGCAAAAGGACCATATTTAGCAGAGGGCAAAATGGTAATATAACCTGCCACTACTCCATTCATAGTCGCTACCAAGACTTCTCTCTCCCCACTTTCCTGTTCCAGAAAATATCTAGCCAAAATTTCCTCTCTACCAGGCCAACCTTGATTCATAAATCCATGAGATAAGGATTCAATATCAGACTTAATCATATTTCTAATCGTACAATTCATCTTTGACTTACCCACCTTTACTCTTTCTATTACCATTATAGCACGCCAAGGTCAGAAAAAAACTATCTCGTGAAAAAAGACACAACCGGGTCTGAAAAAGAGGTCCACTCGGAACTCAACTCGCTCTTTCATTTCAAAGCTCGTGAAAAAAAGACCCAAGCGGGTTTTAATTCGCTTTCTTGTTTTCAAGCTCATGAAAAAGAGGTCCACCCGGACCTCTTTTTTAATCTTCGTTTACGAAAGGCATCAAAGCCATTACGCGAGCGCGTTTGATAGCTGTTGTTACTTTACGTTGGTTTTTAGCTGAGGTTCCTGTTACACGACGAGGAAGGATTTTCCCACGTTCTGAAACGAAACGGCTAAGAAGCTCAGTATCTTTGTAATCAACATATTCAATTTTGTTTGCTGCGATGTAATCAACTTTTTTACGGCGTTTGAATCCGCCACGACGTTGTTGAGCCATGTTTTTTCTCCTTTATAATTTTAGTTGTCCATTAGAATGGTAAATCATCATCTGAAATATCCAACGGATTTGTTGCTCCAAATGGATTTTCATCACGTGAAAAGTCTGGTACTGAATTTGTAGGTGCTGAATAGTTTGCAGTTGGTGCAGAGTAAGCTCCACCTGTGTGACCCTCACGCACACTACGGCTTTCCAACATTTGGAAATTCTCAGCCACGACCTCTGTCACGTAGACACGTTGTCCTTGCTGGTTATCGTAACTACGAGTCTGGATACGACCTGTCACCCCGATAAGTGAGCCTTTTTTAGCCCAGTTAGCAAGGTTTTCAGCCTGTTGGCGCCACATAACGACATTGATAAAATCAGCCTCACGTTCGCCATTTTGACTCTTAAATGTACGGTTTACTGCAAGAGTAAAAGTCGCAACTGCTACATTTGACGGGGTATAACGCAACTCAGCGTCACGTGTCATACGCCCTACAAGTACAACATTGTTAATCATAGTTTACCTTCTTACGCGTCAGTTTTGACGATCATGTGACGAAGAATGTCAGCGTTGATTTTTGAAAGACGGTCAAACTCTTTAAGAGCTGCGTCGTCGCTTGCTTCAACGTTAACGATGTGGTAAAGTCCTTCACGGAAATCTTTGATTTCGTATGCAAGACGACGTTTTTCCCAAGATTTTGATTCAACAACAGTTGCACCGTTGTCAGTCAAAATAGAGTCAAAACGTGCTACCAAAGCGTTTTTAGCTTCTTCTTCAATGTTTGGACGAATGATATAAAGAATTTCGTATTTAGCCATTGATATGTTCCTCCTTTTGGTCTAATGACCCCAAGACTTTGCAAGGGGTAAGTGAGGTTCGCTCACAATAAACTATTATACTAGAAAATATTTTTTTACGCAAGTAAAAACAGCGAAATAAAAAAAGAAGATGACGAATCATCTTCTCAAAAACTATGAGTTTTTAGTCTTCTTTTTTCTTGCGAGCAAGAAGTCCAAATCCACCTAGGGCTCCAAGAAGTCCAAGTGCTGCTAGGCTAGCATTAGCTTCTGTACCTGTGTTAGGCAATTCTTTTTGACCTTCAACATATTTAGGTGTTTCTTGTTTAGAAGGTTGACCTGGTTTAACAGGTTTTTCTACTTCCTTAGGATTTGGAACATAGTTAATTGGTGTATCCTCACCTGGGTTAGTTGGGACACTTGGTACTTCATAACCTTTAGTTGGATCGTTTGGATCTACTGGTTTCAACGGATTACCATCTTTATCCTTAGGTGTGTAGCCTGGGACGTATGGAAGAACTGGTTTGTCGTTACCTGGTTTGGTTGGATCTGTTGGATCATTTGGATACTTGATTGGGTCTGTTGGTTGGCCTGGGATGTTTGGTACCCATGAACCTAGTGGTTTGTAAACATAAGTTACTGTTGAACCGTCTTTTCCAATCTTACCTTTTGCTTCTCCTTCAACACGAACAAGTAGGTTTCCTGGAATAACTTTTCCAGTTGTTGTGTACTCATCGCCTACTTTTCCTTCTGTTGTTTCTGAAGGGATTAAATCTTTGCCTTTTTCATCTACATATTTAACTACTAGTTTAGCTTTGTTTGCTACGTAGTTAATTACTGTATCTTGACTTGGATCTGTTGGGATGTTTGGTACTACATATCCTTTTGATGGATCCTTCGGATCAACTGGTTTAAGTGGGTTGCCATCTTTATCTTCTGGAGTGAATCCTGGAACGTATGGTAACACTTCTGTTGGTTGTCCTGGTTTTGTTGGATCCTGTGGGTCATTTGGATACTTGATTGGAGTTGTTGGTTGACCTGGGATGTTTGGAATCCATGATCCGATTGGTTTGTACACGTATGTTACTGTTGAACCATCTGTGCCAATCTTACCTTTAGCATCTCCATCTACACGAACAAGTAGGTGTCCTGGAATAACTTTTCCAGTTGTTGTGTACTCATCTCCTACTTTTCCTTCTGTTGTTTCTGAAGGGATTAAGTCTTTTCCTTTTTCATCTACATATTTAACTACTAGTTTAGCTTTGTTCGCTACGTAGTTAATTACTGTATCTTGACTTGGATCTGTTGGGATGTTTGGTACTACATATCCTTTTGTTGGATCTGTTGGATCAACTGGTTTAAGTGGGTTGCCATCTTTATCTTCTGGAGTGAATCCTGGTACGTATGGTAACACTTCTGTTGGTTGACCTGGTTTTGTTGGATCTGCTGGATCGTTTGGATACTTAATTGGGCTTGTTGGTTGTCCTGGGATATTTGGAATCCATGATCCGATTGGTTTGTACACATATGTTACTGTTGAACCATCTGTGCCAATCTTACCTTTAGCTTCTCCTTCAACACGAACAAGTAGGTATCCTGGAATAACTTTTCCAGTTGTTGTGTACTCATCTCCTACTTTTCCTTCTGTTGTTTCTGAAGGGATTAAGTCTTTGCCTTTTTCATCTACATATTTAACTACTAGTTTAGCTTTGTTTGCTACGTAGTTAATTACTGTATCTTGACTTGGATCTGTTGGGATGTTTGGTACTACATATCCTTTTGATGGATCTTTCGGATCAACTGGTTTAAGCGGGTTGCCATCTTTATCTTCTGGAGTGAATCCTGGTACGTATGGTAACACTTCTGTTGGTTGTCCTGGTTTTGTTGGATCTTGTGGGTCATTTGGATACTTGATTGGAGTTGTTGGTTGACCTGGGATGTTTGGAATCCATGATCCGATTGGTTTGTACACGTATGTTACTGTTGAACCGTCTTTTCCAATCTTACCTTTTGCTTCTCCTTCAACACGAACAAGTAGGTGTCCTGGAATAACTTTTCCAGTTGTTGTGTACTCATCGCCTACTTTTCCTTCTGTTGTTTCTGAAGGGATTAAATCTTTGCCTTTTTCATCTACATATTTAACTACTAGTTTAGCTTTGTTCGCTACGTAGTTAATTACTGTATCTTGACTTGGATCTGTTGGGATGTTTGGCACTACATATCCTTTTGATGGATCTTTCGGATCAACTGGTTTAAGTGGGTTGCCATCTTTATCCTTAGGTGTGTAGCCTGGGACGTATGGTACTACTTCTGTTGGTTGTCCTGGTTTTGTTGGATCTGTTGGATCATTTGGATACTTGATTGGGTTAGTTGGTTGACCTGGGATATTTGGAATCCATGATCCGATTGGTTTGTACACGTATGTTACTGTTGAACCATCTGTGCCAATCTTACCTTTAGCATCTCCATCTACACGAACAAGTAGGTGTCCTGGAATAACTTTTCCAGTTGTTGTGTACTCATCTCCTACTTTTCCTTCTGTTGTTTCTGAAGGGATTAAGTCTTTTCCTTTTTCATCTACATATTTAACTACTAGTTTAGCTTTGTTCGCTACGTAGTTAATTACTGTATCTTGACTTGGATCTGTTGGGATGTTTGGTACTACATATCCTTTTGTTGGATCTGTTGGATCAACTGGTTTAAGTGGGTTGCCATCTTTATCTTCTGGAGTGAATCCTGGAACGTGTGGTAACACTTCTGTTGGTTGTCCTGGTTTTGTTGGATCTTGTGGGTCATTTGGATACTTGATTGGGTTAGTTGGTTGACCTGGGATATTTGGAATCCATGATCCGATTGGTTTGTAAGTTACTACTTCTGTAGTATTTTTTGAATCTGCAGTTACATTTACTACAGGAACACTTACTTTATCAGCTAAGTATCCTTTAACTACTGGTGATTTAACTTCTGCTAAGTCTTGAGCTTGTGTCCAGTCTCCGTATGTAACTTCTCCTGTAACTAAGTTGACCTTAGCTTCACGAGTGAATTTAGCCTCTTGTGTTACTGTTTTCGGAGTTCCATCTTCGTTTAATACTGGAGTTCCATCTTCGTATACGTATGTGATTGTACGTGTGACAGTTTTGTTTAGATCTTTTTCTTCCAAGCCAGCTGGATATTTAGGTCCATCTGGGTTGTTTGGATCCACTGGAGTTCCTGGTGTTTTCGGTTGGTCTGGTGTTACTGTAACTTCTTTAGCTTTAAGCGTTACTTTGAACTCTTGATCTGTATCTTTATCTTTATCGAACTTACCACCTTCTGGATATGTATTAGATACTAATTCATATCCTTTGTTTTCAAGTTCTTTGATTTTCGCTTTTACATCAGCCTCTTTTGTAAGTGGTGTATCTGAGTCGCCTTCTTCAGTAATAGCGTCAACACCTGGAATTGGATTTCCTTTTTCATCTACGAATGTTGTTTTCGCTTTTTGCGTATCTTTTACGTAGTTGATTGGTGTGTCTTGACTTGGATCTGTTGGAAGATTTGGTACTTCGTATCCTTTTGTTGGATCTGTTGGATCTACTGGTTTAAGTGGATTTCCATCTTTATCCTTCGGTGTGAATCCTGGTACGTATGGTAATGTTTCTGTTGGTTTACCTGGTTTTGTTGGATCATCTGGATTATTTGGATATTTGATTGGGTTTGTTGGTTGTCCTGGGATGTTTGGAATCCATGATCCGATTGGTTTGTATGTTACTACTTCCGTAATATCTTTTGAATCTCCAGTTACATTTACTACTGGAACACTTGCTTTATCAGCTAAGAAACCTGTTACTACTGGTGAATTAACTTCAGCTAAATCTTTAGCTTCTGACCAATCTCCGTATGTAACTTCTCCTGTAACTAAGTTTACTTTTGCTTCACGTGTGAATTTAGCTTCTTGTGTTACTGTTTTTGGTGTTCCATCTTCATTTAATACTGGAGTTCCATCTTCGTACACATAAGTGATTGTACGTGTAACAGTTTTGTTTAGATCTTTCTCTTCCAAGCCAGCTGGGTATTTAGGTCCGTCTGGGTTGTTTGGATCTACTGGAGTTCCTGGTGTTTTTGGTTGATCTGGTGTTACTGTAACTTCTTTTTGTTTAAGTATTACTTTGAACTCTTGATCTGTATCTTTATCCGTATCGAACTTACCACCTTCTGGGTATGTATTAGATACTAATTCATATCCTTTGTTTTCAAGTTCTGCGATTTTAGCTTTAACATCAGCTTCTTTTGTTAATGGAGTTTCTGATCCACCTTGTTCTGTAATTTCAGCTACTCCTGGAATTGCATTTCCTTTTTCGTCTACGAATGTTGTTTTCGCTTTTTGGATTGCTGTATATTTAACAACATATTCGTAATCTTCATCTGTAGCTGTTGTTGCTTGTACTGGAACTTTTTCTACACTTGCGATGTAACCTTCTTTTTGAGGTACTGCAAGTTCTGGAAGATCAGTGCTTTGTCCATCAGTTCCTTTCCAGTTAATATAAACTGGTCTGTCATTAGAGTTAATTACCGCTTTACCTTCTGCAGTTAACTTGATTGAACCTGTGTAGCTGACAGTTTGTTTTTGTGATGGGAATACTTCTGTACCCGCTAAGCCTGCAACATTATCAGCGTATACAAATTTAATTGTACGGTTTACTTCTTCTACTTTTGTTTTCTTAACATAATTATACTCTGCTGGGGTAACAAATGCAGATCCATTTATACCTTTAGCTTTTAATTCTTCTTCAGAATATAAATCTCTTGCTCTTGTCTTCGTAACACTTAGTGTTCCTTTTACGTTCTCAGGAGGAAGATCTGCAAGAATGTATTCTTCTCCATTAACTTCTTTAACTAAGTCTACGTGATCATTACTTACATCATATTTGTTTCCAAGCACATTAGTATAATCTTTTGAACCATCTTCACTTAAAGGAATATTCCCCGTATATCTTGTTGGTTCGAAACCTATAACTTTACCTGTCAATAAATCTTTGAACGTTCTAACAACAGCTCCTGTTGGCGGCTCACCTTGAACTTTACCGTCACCATTAACATTCCAACCGTTTGGCACTGTAGTTGTAACGTCTTCTTTTTCACCGTTAACAGATTCTCCACCTGATACAGTAAGAGTTGCTGCAGTTTTATCGTTTCCTACATAACCTTGTTTAATTAATCCATTTTCATAAGTAATATTAGAATATTCACTTGTTAAAGTTTTGTCTTTTATTACTTTTTCAATACCTAAAGATTGTAAAGGCATAGAAACGACAGAACCTTCTTGAATAGAACCTTCTGTAACTGTAAGTTCTAACTCAGTTGGTGAGATTAATCGAGGCGTTAATGTGAACCCACTATCACGACCATCATTAAGAATCCAAACATTGTTTTCATTAGCTTTTACGTTAGCCCAACGACTAGCAGGACGATATGTAATACTATCTCCTTTATTAGGCTTAATAGTAGACGCTGTATTTAATCCATTTACAAAGCTAGAACTTCCTTCAAGTTCTTTAAATTCAGTAAAATTTGCATTTGGAAGTTTAATAGTAAATTTAGATCCTACTCCATAACGAACATCTGAATCAGTTCTTAATACGATTGAATCACTTCTACTTTTTAGCTCATTGTTAAGGTAGTTCAATCCATTATTTTCACTTAGTGATGCACTAGTACCTTGTTTTTGATAGCTAGCTTTCTGTCCTTTTCTTGTATAAGTATGTTCAAGAACTGTTCGCCCATCAATTTTAATAGTTGCAGTATAAGGGGTATCTTTTGAAATTTCTGGTGCTAAATATCCATTACCCGATAAATTACTCGCTCCAAACGACACATTCGGATAGTTTTTTACTTTGTCATTCCACTCGATGTTATAAGTATATGTACCAGTTTCGTTAGCTACCGGTGGTTGCTCAGCAACACGTTGATCATAAGTCATACCACGTTGTGTACGTTGCGCCCAATATGGTACAGATTTATTGTTATTATTTCCTGTTGAAGTTTTAAAATCGATAGATTTAACTACCCCTACTGTAACTCCATCAGATGCTTTGATTGCAGTACCTACTGCCAAACCACTACCCAACTCAGCTAAGTTAGTTAGTTCAATTTTTGTAATTGAACCTGCTTTAAGTGTTGATGTACTAATAACAGTATCAATCCCCCATCCTGTAGGAGCCGTATTATCTGCATTCATATCAACATAAGCGTTTGTTACAGCTTTAACTGTTTCTCCATCTTTAAAAACATCTTTACCTGTAATTTTTGACGCAGTAGCAGCTAATACCGATTCTACTTTACCTGCATGGCCAGCACGTTTCATTTCAGCATAAACTGCTTCAATGGCAGCAGAAAGACGGTTCACTTGGGCTACCATCTGATCTTTAGAAGCATCAGATGAAAGTAAACCTTTAGACGCTACTGCTTCAAGCTTCACTGCAGCAATTGCAGCTGACAATTTTTGTTTAGATGCATCATCTTTCACTTCTTTATCTGAGAAGTTTGAGGCTACTGTGCCCATAACATCAGCTTCTGAAGTCAATTGAGTAAGAACTGTCTTCACTTCATCTTGTGCTTTTTCTGTTGCAGCTTTTTCAGGTGTTTCTTTGTCAGTTTTTTCTTTAGCTACTTCTTTTTTGTCAGCTTGCCCTTTATCAGATTTTTCTGTTGCAGCTTTATCGGTAACTTCTTTTTCTGCTACAGGTTTAGCTTCAGTTTTAGCATCTTCTTTAACTTCAGGTTTTTCATCTGCTTTTACAGCATCAATCTTTAATTCTGGAAGTTCCTCAACAACTGGTGTTGTTATGGCTGAATCAGTTTTCTGTTTATCAGAATTTGTAACTTCTGGAGTTTTTGTAGAAGCAGTACTTGTCTCATCAGCTTTAACAGCATTTGCTCCTAAAAGAAGAGCAGTTCCCAATAGAACACTAGCGGCACCAAAGCTATACTTACGAATAGAAAAGCGCTGAGCTCTTCTACCATGGTATTTCTCCATTCTTGAATACATTTTTTCTCCTTTTTTATATATATGTTTATTTAGAATAAGGTTGGAGTTCTTCATATTCCCTGCCTTTCCTGCTAAAGAACACCTTCTTTAACGAAACAACAACACAATATTCATGAGCCAATTTTACCATACATTTTTACAACTAGTCAACCAAAACGCTATATATATTCTCGTTTTTTGTACCCAAAGTTCAAAAAAAGAAGGGATTCACCTTCTTTTTATTATAATAACTTTTTTATTTTATTTTTACGGTTTGATACGGTGCAACATACGTGGGAATGGAATGGCTTCACGGATGTGTTTTGTTCCTGCTGCGAAAGTTACCATACGCTCGATACCGATACCGAATCCTCCGTGTGGTACAGTACCGTATTTACGAAGGTCAAGGTAGAATTCATACTCTGTACGATCCATGCCAAGTTCGTCCATCTTAGCAACTAATGCATCGTAGTCTTCCTCACGCATAGATCCACCGATGATTTCTCCATAACCTTCTGGAGCAAGCAAGTCTGCACAAAGCACGCGCTCTGGATTTCCAGGAACTGGTTTCATGTAGAAGGCCTTGATAGCTGCTGGGTAGTTCATGACAAATGTTGGCACACCAAAGTGGTTTGAAATCCAAGTTTCGTGTGGTGAACCAAAGTCATCACCATGCTCAAGATGCTCATAGTCAGCATCTTCATCATTTTCATGCTCTTGCAAGAGGTCAATGGCTTGATCGTAAGTGATGCGTTTGAAGGGCTCTGCAATGTAGCGTTTCAAGAGTTCTGTATCACGTTCCAAGGTTTCCAAAGCTTGAGGCGCACGGTCAAGAACACCTTGAAGAAGAGCTTTCACATAAGCTTCTTGCAAGTCAAGTGATTCATCGTGTGTTAAGTATGAGTACTCTGCGTCCATCATCCAGAACTCAGTCAAGTGACGACGTGTTTTTGATTTTTCAGCACGGAATACTGGACCAAAGTCAAAGACACGACCAAGAGCCATAGCACCTGCTTCTAGGTAAAGCTGACCTGATTGGCTCAAGTAGGCGGGAGTTCCGAAGTAGTCTGTTTCAAAGAGTTCTGTTGAATCTTCTGCCGCATTTCCTGAAAGGATTGGGCTATCAAACTTCATGAAGCCGTTCTTATCAAAGAACTCATAAGTTGCATAGATGATCGCGTTACGGATTTGCATCACCGCTACTTGCTTACGAGAGCGAAGCCACAAGTGACGGTTGTCCATCAAGAAGTCTGTTCCGTGTTCTTTTGGGGTGATTGGGTAGTCTTGAGATTCACCGATCACTTCGATGTCTGTAATGTCCAATTCATAGCCAAACTTAGAACGTTCGTCTTCTTTGACAATTCCTGTCACATAAACAGACGTTTCTTGGCTCAAGCGTTTGATGACATCAAACTTCTCAATCCCCACTTCTTCACCAAATTTTTCTACAAAGTTTGGTTTAAAGGCCACACCTTGGAAGAAGGCTGTTCCATCACGCAATTGCAAGAAGGCGATTTTCCCTTTTCCTGATTTGTTGGCAACCCAAGCGCCAATCGTCACTTCTTGACCAACATGGTCTTTTACATCAATAATCGTTACACGTTTTGTCATTATTTTTCCTTTTCTTTTATCTTTCCATAAATGCTTTCAAGCGTTTAACTGCTTCTTTAAGCGTGTCTAGGTCTGTCGCATAGCTGAGGCGGACATTTTCTGGCGCTCCAAACCCTGCTCCTGTTATGAGTGCCAAACCAACTTCCTCAAGAATAGCTGTTGTAAAGTCAGTCACATCCGTATAACCTTTCATCTCCATGGCTTTTTTAACATTTGGGAAGAGGTAGAAGGCTCCTTGTGGCTTAACGACTTCAAAACCAGGGACCTCACATAATAGCGGATAAATGGTATTGAGACGCTCCTCAAAAGCTTGACGCATGATATCGACAGAATCCTGTGGTCCTGTTAAGGCTTCAATAGCCGCATATTGAGAAACAGATGTCAAATTTGAAGTTGTTTGTCCCGTCAATTTACTCATAGCTGCAATGATTTCAGGATCACCTACCGCATAACCAACTCGCCAACCCGTCATGGCATAGGCCTTAGATACACCGTTGATAACAATAGTTTGCTTACGAATCGCTTCTGATAGACTTGAGATTGCAACAAATTCATTTCCATTATAAACAAGGCGACCGTATATATCATCTGCTAAAATCAGAATGTCATGCTCAACTGCCCAATTTCCGATAGCTAGTAATTCTTCACGAGTATAGACCATACCAGTCGGATTAGATGGTGAATTGAGAACCAAAACCTTTGTCTTATCTGTCCTAACTAGTTCTAGTTGATCCACCGTGACTTTAAAATCATTGTCTTCTTTAGCTTGAACAAAGACTGGAATCCCTTCTGCCATCTTGACCTGATCTCCATAACTAACCCAGTATGGAGTTGGAATAATAACCTCATCTAAAGGATTGATTACAGCCATAAAGAAAGTATAGAGGGAGAACTTGGCACCTGTAGCAAAGGTAACCTCGTTACTTGCGACAGAATAGCCATAGTAGCGCTCGAAGTAGGTATTCACCGCAGCTTTTAATTCTGGTAGGCCTGAAGCTACTGTATAGAAGGAAGCCTGTCCTTCTCGAATAGCTTTAACTGCTGCATCCTGAATATTTTCAGGAGTGTGAAAATCTGGTTGTCCCAAGGTCAAGAAAAGGACATCCTTACCTTGAGCTTTTAATTTTTTTGCTCTCGCATCACTAGCTAAAGTAACACTTTCTTCCATTTCTAAAACACGCTTGGATAGTTTCATAAGCCCTCCTTATTGACCAATGCTCCTGTTTCAAAATCTACTAGATAAAAATCGGAGCCTGACTTGACTTCCCAGATTGGCTTGTCTTGATAACGACCAAAGGTAATCTTGTCAATCTCGCCAGCTCCTTTTTCCTTAGAAAGAGCTTCTGCTTTTTCTTGTGGAATACCCTGATTTAGCTGATAAACGTAAATCTTATGGTCATCTTTACCAATCAGGACAGCAAGTGATTCTTGCTGTTTGTTATGACCAAGAACACTGTAGTAAGATTCCAAGCCATTGTATAAATCAACCTGATCAACCTGCTCTAATCCTGCATACTGCTGAGCTAATTTTTCTCCTTCACTTTTAGCTGTTTGATAGGGTTTCATGCCGAGAGAAACCAGATACAGAAAGGAAGCACTGATAACCACAAACAAAATCGTCATCCCTAGACCATACTGCCACAGTAGATTATTTTTTGCTTTGTTTTGTCTTTTTTTCACTCGTCTATTTTACCATCTATTGGGCTTTATTACAAGTGAATGCAAGAACAAACCTATATTATTTCTTCCTTCAAAGCAAACCGATTTTTCTTATTTAAAACCGAGTAAGAAAAGTAAAGACACAAGCAAAATCAAGATATTAAAAAACTTGAGCTTTGGCACTCAAGTTTTCCTAATTTTTTTTGATTTATGGAATCACTTTATCATCCATTCTTTTAGCCATTTTTCCTAAAAAGACAGGCAGTAGAAGGCTAATCAAGACTAAAAAGAATCCTAGATAAAGAAATGTTATCACAAAGCCTAAATTGTCAATCAACCACCCTGTCATTGGAAAGAACACAATCATACTAAGGCTAAACATCATAGAGTAGACACTTAGCATGGTTGCCCTTACTTCACTTGGGAGCCGATCTTGCAAATCATTGTCAAAAATCGGCTGAAAAAGAGCATATAGAGCATTACTAATCAAATAAATCAAAATATAGATTAGAGGTGTTCCAAAGTAGGACAGCAGGTAGGTAACTCCAGTCAGCAGGACGAGAATAGGGAAAATCTTCAAGGCGGCATATTTCCTTCCAATCTTACTTGCTAGATAGACTGCAACGATATTCAAGAGACTTCCAAGTAGCATAACTGCTGAAATTTGCCAACTACTTAAATCTGGTAACTGATTTTGATAGTAAAAATAAAACATACACATGAGTGTACCAACAATCTGAGACAAAATCATCCAGTTGAAGAGCATGGGATTTCTCTCCAACTCTTCCTTAACAGTCCAAATAATCTGTTTCATGGTCACACTATCAGTTTTTTCTACCTTGACACTGGGTTCTTTCAGCATCCAAATCAAGACAAGAACTATGATAGAAGTGGCAATCATGATATAGTAGGTCAGGTGCAATTGACCATGGACAAAAAATCCCGCCAACACTGTCCCCAAAGACCGAGTTCCTTCTGCTACTCCTGACATGAAACTTGAAATGGATAGATAGCGTTCTTTTAGTCCAGCCTCTACAGCCGAGTCATAGACCATTGCTGCGCTTGTTCCTGAATCAAAATTATAAGACAAGGCACTCACCACCATTGCTAGTGCATAAATCCAAAAATTTCCCTGACCAGCCAACATGAGAATAGAAGACATAATTCCTGCTATACGACTTAAATAAAGGTTGGTTTTATAGGAATAACGATCAGCCAACATTCCAGATGGAATTTCACAGAGAAGACTGGTCGTATGAAAAATACTTTCCAGAAGTCCAATCTGCCAAAGAGACATTCCGTTTTGACTGAGAAAGAGAATCCAAAAGCTGGTAATTCCTAAAAAAGCAAAAAATTCAACTCCGGCCATCAGGCCAATATTTTTCCGATAATTTCTTATTAACATTTTTTCTCCTTAACAAGTGTATTATTATTTCTTTTGTCCGTCACTTGTTAATCTGTGCCTTACATGATCTCCACCCCTTTTAGAAGCATTCTTCAATGCCATTATTTTCGTTTAATTGTTTATGAAATGATACCGGAAAAACTGTTTTGTAGTTTCTATTGCGAGTTTTCTCGTTTATTTTAGCACTTATATCATCATATTACAAGAGAATATTGGAATCCTCCTATAAAATCAAATTAAACCCGTAATCTAAGATAAACAGTTCTTACTTTTTCAGTAGCAAGTAACTAGGAATTCTGCAATTTTATAATTCTCAAATAAACTCTGAGCAGATTTCTTGCAAGTCCTTTTGTTTTGTTGTAATATATTTTATAACAACGAGAAACTTCTCGGAAATTTAAGAAAAAGGAGACACATCATGTCTAAAAAAGTATTATTTATCGTCGGATCACTACGTCAAGGTTCTTTCAACCACCAAATGGCTCTCGAAGCTGAGAAAGTACTTGCTGGTAAAGCAGAGGTTAGCTACCTTGATTATTCAGCCCTTCCTCTCTTCAGCCAAGATTTGGAAGTTCCAACACATCCAGCTGTAGCGGCTGCTCGTGAAGCAGTTCTCGCTGCGGATGCCATCTGGATCTTCTCGCCAGTCTACAACTTTTCTATCCCTGGAACAGTGAAAAACTTGCTTGACTGGCTATCTCGTGCCCTTGACTTATCTGATACACGTGGCGCTTCTGCTCTTCAAGACAAGTTTGTCACCGTATCATCTGTAGCCAATGCAGGCCACGATCAACTTTTCGCTATCTACAAAGACCTCTTGCCATTTATCCGGACACAAATCGTTGGTGACTTTACTGCTGCACGTGTTAATGACTCTGCTTGGGCAGACGGAAAATTGATTCTCGAAGAATCAGTCCTAAATTCACTTGAAAAACAAGCTCAAGACTTGCTTGCAGCAGTTCAGTAAAAAATAGAGAATTTTAAGAAGTCTAAATCAATTATCGCCACCTCATAGGGTGGCTTTTTTAGACTCTATCAAGATTCTCAGACAAACATCACCCATCCAAAAAAACCTTGAGCGTTACCACTCAAGGTTTTTAGCAGTCTTTTCCATCATGGAAAATCGTTCTAAGAATATTCTTTCATTCGAGATCTATCACTTATCATCTTCTTTCGAGAAATTAGTGACTGCTTTTGGCCGATTA
The DNA here is from genome assembly GCF_013305725.1 of Streptococcus mitis. NCBI lineage: Bacteria > Bacillati > Bacillota > Bacilli > Lactobacillales > Streptococcaceae > Streptococcus > Streptococcus mitis. The sequence continues at coordinate 602,472 of NZ_CP047883.1, read as the reverse complement.
ATCTTCTTTTCTTCGTCCTACATATAGGCTCAATAGAATACCGCTACCTAAAAGAACAGAGATATAATCAGATTGGCTTCCAGTTTCAGGTAATTTGTCCCCATGTTTTTCTTTACCTGTAGTTGGTGCTACTGGGTTAGAAGTTAATGGTGTTACCGGTTGAACTGGTACATTTGAATTTGGTTGTGTTGGAACTTCAGGAATGTTTGAAGTTGGTTTGTCATTGACTTCTGGCATACCAGGTACTCCGCCATTAAATTCTGGAATTTCATGAACTGGAGGTGTTGGCATTCCTGGAACTTCTGGATTAGGAAGTTCATTGACTTCTGGCATACCTGGCACACCACCATTGAATTCTGGCAATTCATGAACTTCTGGCATACCTGGCACACCACCATTGAATTCTGGCAATTCATGAACTTCTGGCATTCCTGGAACACCACCGTTGAATTCTGGCAATTCATGAACTGGTGGTTCTGGCATTGCAAACGTTGGTCTTTCTGGCACATTACGTGTTGGAGGAACTGGTTTGTCATTTGATGGTGTTACTGGTTTGTCTTGGCAACCACATTTACCATCTTTGCCATCTTTACCGTCACGTCCATCGCGACCATCTTTGCCATCTTTAATAACTGTTTTTGTCACAGTTCCGTCAGAATTGATGATTGTGATTGTATGACTACCATCACCATTATCTTCAACAGAAACTTTTGGTGATTTACCATCTTTACCGTCTTTAATCACCATTTCTGTCTTACTTCCATCTGGATTAATAATTGTAACAACGTGAGTTCCATCGTTATTATTTTTAACAGTTACAGTTGGTGAAACGCCATCTTTACCGTCTTTACCATCTTTGATAATAGATTTGTATTGACGACCATCAGAATCTACGATTGTTAATGTGTGAGTTCCATCTCCGTTATCTACGATATTCGCTTTTGGTGATTTACCATCAAAGATTGTAGTTGTAGTTTCTTTACCATCAGCTCCTGTCACTTTAATAGTGTGTGAACCATTGTTGTTATCAATCACTTCAAGTTTTGGTTCTTTACCATCACGAACTGTAGTTGTTGTAGTTGTACCGTCTGAGTTCACAACTGTGATAGTGTGAGTTCCATCTCCATTATCTACAACCTTAGCAGTTGGTGATTTACCGTCACGAACTGTGGTTTCAGAAACAGTACCATTACCGTTTTCTACACGAATTGTGTAAGTACCATCATGGTTGTCAGTAACAGTCGCTACTGGTGATTTACCATCTTTAATGATTGTTTCAGTAGTTGTGCCGTCACCATTTAGAACTGAGATCTTATGAGTTCCATTTTGTTCATCAGTTATAGTCACTTTTGGTGATTTACCATCACGTACTGTTGTTTCAGTTGTCACACCTTCTGGATTTGTAATAACGATTGTATGACTTCCGTCTCCATTATCACGAACAGATGCGGTTGGAGTACGTCCGTCAACACCGTCACGTCCATTTTTCACAACAAACTCATTCTTAGTTCCGTCTGGGTTAGTGATTGTTACTCTGTGGCTTCCATCTGGGTTTTCTGTTGTTGTTGCTGTTGCAGCTTTACCATCTTTACCATCTTTGATGATAGCATTCGTAACATTGCCATCTCCATCCGTAACTTTAACAGTGTGAGTTCCATCGTTGTTATCAGTCACTTCAACTTTTGGAGTCTTACCATCTTTACCATTCTTAACAACTGTTTCTTTAGTTGTTCCATCTGGATTTGTTACAGTAATTGTGTGACTTCCATCTGGATTTTCTGTTGTAGTGATATTGGCAGTTTTACCGTCTTTACCATCTTTAACTTTAGTTGTTGATTCAGAACCATCAGGGTTTCTAACAGTAATAGAGTGTGTTCCATCTCCATTGTCCGTTACATTTACAACTGGTGATTTACCGTCTGCTCCATTAGCTCCGTTTTCACCTTTTTCACCTTTTTCACCTTTTTCACCTTTTTCACCTTTTTCACCGGCTACTCCTTGAGGTCCACGGATATTACCAATCTTGTTCCAAGAACCATTTTCTTTCTTGTAAACATCACCTGTATTGGCGTCGATATAAGTATCACCGTCTTTACCATCATTAGCAGTTGGGGCAGTAACTCCACTTAGTAATTCAGCACCGTTACGTCCATTTGTACCAGAAGCTCCATCTGTACCATTACGTCCATTTGTACCATTCAAGATATCTCTTGTACCAATTAATTCATCCACACCTGGATCGTATTTACCGTTACCATTATTATCATAGTATGCTGTAATACGAGTACCATTTACTGGTTGTGAATCTGTTGCATCTGTAGTTGTTGGTTGTACTGTTTCTGATGACTCAGTTGCACTTCTATCTTCATCTGGTAATGCTCTTCTATTTCTTGTACTTCTTGATGTTCCAGAAGGTTGTGAATTAGAAGTTGATCCAGCACCTCTTCTAACTGCTTCCACCAATGCATTTAAGTCAATAAATGGTGTACGTCCATCTTTACCATTCTTACCATCTTTGACAGTGAAGGTTACTGGATCTTTACCTGGTGTTGTGATAGTTACAAGAGTGCTTTGGCCATCTTGTCCACGTTGAGTAGTGATTGTAGGAGTTTGTCCATCCTGACCGGTTGCACCAGTTTCTCCCTTAGCACCATCTTGAACAAAGACTGTAGTTGGTTGTGAACCATCATGGTTATCCACCGTGATTTCTACACCTTTATGACCTTCTTCATCCTTACGAACAGCTGTTACCGTTGGAGAGACACCGTCCACTCCGTCTTTAATAACTGCTAGAGGTTTTTCTGGGTTCAATGGTTGACCTGGATGTGCTGGATCTTCTTGGTAAACTTTAGTTTCTTTACCATCTTTGACAGTAAGTAATGATTTACCATCACGTCCGTCCGCACCTTTAGCACCATCTTTAATCATTTCAGAACCTAGAAGTTCATCAGTTCCTGGAGTGTACTTACCATCATTGTTTTCATCAGTATAGAATGTCACAATTGTATGAGATGGATTTCCGTTTTGTCCTTCAACACGAAGCAAATCAACTTTTGGAGTTTTACCGTTCAGACCATTTTCACCGTTCTTAACATTTACTGTAACTGGATCTTTACCTGGAACAGTGAATGTAATGTCGGTACTATGACCATCTTTACCTGGAGTTACAGTTACTTCTGGAGTCTTACCATCTTCTCCACGTTCACCTTTATCACCCTTAGGTCCCTTGATGTTGCCTTCTTTATCCCAGTTGCCGTTATTCTTAACGAAGACGTCACCTGTTTCTGTATTGACGTATTTATCGCCGTCTTTACCTTCTGTTGTTGGATCAACTTTGCCGTTCAATACGTCTTTTCCGTCGCGTCCATCACGGCCGTCACGACCTGCTGCGCCATCACGTCCATCGCGTCCTGGTAAACCTTGAGCTCCATCCGCACCTTTAGGTCCTTGCGCTCCTTCTGCACCTTTATCACCCTTAGGTCCCTTGATGTTACCTTCTTTTTCCCATGTGCCGTTATTCTTAACGAAAACGTCACCTGTTTCTGTGTTAACGTATTTATCGCCGTCTTTACCTTCTGTTGTTGGATCAACTTTGCCGTTCAATACGTCTTTTCCGTCGCGTCCATCACGGCCGTCACGACCTGCTGCGCCATCACGTCCGTCGCGTCCTGGTAAACCTTGAGCTCCATCCGCACCTTTAGGTCCTTGCGCTCCTTCTGCACCTTTATCACCCTTAGGTCCCTTGATGTTACCTTCTTTTTCCCATGTGCCGTTATTCTTAACGAAAACGTCACCTGTTTCTGTGTTAACGTATTTATCGCCGTCTTTACCTTCTGTTGTTGGATCAACTTTGCCGTTCAATACGTCTTTTCCGTCGCGTCCATCACGGCCGTCACGACCTGCTGCGCCATCACGTCCATCGCGTCCTGGTAAACCTTGAGCTCCATCCGCACCTTTAGGTCCTTGCGCTCCTTCTGCACCTTTATCACCCTTAGGTCCCTTGATGTTACCTTCTTTTTCCCATGTGCCGTTATTCTTAACGAAAACGTCACCTGTTTCTGTGTTAACGTATTTATCGCCGTCTTTACCTTCTGTTGTTGGATCAACTTTGCCGTTCAATACGTCTTTTCCGTCGCGTCCTGGTAAACCTTGAGCTCCATCCGCACCTTTAGGTCCTTGCGCTCCTTCTGCACCTTTATCACCCTTAGGTCCCTTGATGTTACCTTCTTTTTCCCATGTGCCGTTATTCTTAACGAAAACGTCACCTGTTTCTGTGTTAACGTATTTATCGCCGTCTTTACCTTCTGTTGTTGGATCAACTTTGCCATTCAATACGTCTTTTCCGTCGCGTCCATCACGGCCGTCACGACCTGCTACGCCATCACGTCCATCGCGTCCTGGTAAACCTTGAGCTCCATCCGCACCTTTAGGTCCTTGCGCTCCTTCTGCACCTTTATCACCCTTAGGTCCCTTGATGTTACCTTCTTTTTCCCATGTGCCGTTATTCTTAACGAAAACGTCACCTGTTTCTGTGTTAACGTATTTATCGCCGTCTTTACCTTCTGTTGTTGGATCAACTTTGCCGTTCAATACGTCTTTTCCGTCGCGTCCATCACGGCCGTCACGACCTGCTGCGCCATCACGTCCATCGCGTCCTGGTAAACCTTGAGCTCCATCCGCACCTTTAGGTCCTTGCGCTCCTTCTGCACCTTTATCACCCTTAGGTCCCTTGATGTTACCTTCTTTTTCCCATGTGCCGTTATTCTTAACGAAAACGTCACCTGTTTCTGTGTTAACGTATTTATCGCCGTCTTTACCTTCTGTTGTTGGATCAACTTTGCCGTTCAATACGTCTTTTCCGTCGCGTCCATCACGGCCGTCACGACCTGCTGCGCCATCACGTCCGTCGCGTCCTGGTAAACCTTGAGCTCCATCCGCACCTTTAGGTCCTTGCGCTCCTTCTGCACCTTTATCACCCTTAGGTCCCTTGATGTTACCTTCTTTTTCCCATGTGCCGTTATTCTTAACGAAAACGTCACCTGTTTCTGTGTTAACGTATTTATCGCCGTCTTTACCTTCTGTTGTTGGATCAACTTTGCCGTTCAATACGTCTTTTCCGTCGCGTCCATCACGGCCGTCACGACCTGCTGCGCCATCACGTCCGTCGCGTCCTGGTAAACCTTGAGCTCCATCCGCACCTTTAGGTCCTTGCGCTCCTTCTGCACCTTTATCACCCTTAGGTCCCTTGATGTTACCTTCTTTTTCCCATGTGCCGTTATTCTTAACGAAAACGTCACCTGTTTCTGTGTTAACGTATTTATCGCCGTCTTTACCTTCTGTTGTTGGATCAACTTTGCCATTCAATACGTCTTTTCCGTCGCGTCCATCACGGCCGTCACGACCTGCTGCACCATCACGTCCGTCGCGTCCCGCTGGTCCTGGTACACCTTCACGTCCGTCACGTCCTGCAGGTCCTTGCGCTCCATCACGTCCTTGAAGACCTTGAACACCCTGTTCACCCTTAGGTCCTTGTAGCCCTTGTGGTCCTTGTGGTCCTGCAACTCCGGCTTCACCTTTTAGACCTTGAGGTCCACGAATGTTACCAATCTTATCCCAAGTTCCGTTTTCTTTCTTATAAACGTCACCTGTAGTTGCATCGATATAAGTGTCACCATCTTTACCATCATTTGATGTTGGTGGTTTAGGTCCACTTAATAGTTCAGCACCATTACGTCCGGCTGCACCTGCTGCACCATTGGCACCGTCTGTACCATTATAAATTGGTTGTTTAGCAATTAATTCATCTATACCTTCATCGTATCGACCATTACCATTGTTATCAAAGTACGCTGTAATAAGAGTACCTTCTCTTGGTTTTTCTGCTGGTGCTGTAGATGGGGCGTCTGCTAAAGCTCTTCTTACTCTTCCGCTTCTTTGATTGTTTAATCTTGCTGCTGCTTCAGCTAAGGCATTTAAGTCGATGGTTGGTGTACGTCCATCTTTACCATCTTTAATGTTAACTGTTACAGGTTCTTCACCAGGAATAGTAAATGTAATATCAGTACTACGGCCGTCTGCTCCACGAGCAGTTGTGATTTTTGGAGTTTTTCCGTCACGTCCCGCTGCTCCTGTTTCACCACGGTCTCCACGTTCTCCTTTTTCACCTTGCGCTCCGGTTAGACCACGTTCTCCTTGGTCTCCTTTTTCACCTTTGGCACCATCTGCAATGACAACTTCTTTTAGTTTTGTATCTCCTGCATCAAATTCGTTGTTGTCATTTTGATCATAATAGAAGATAACAGTTGTTGTTTTATCGGCTTCATTTCGTTGAGTAGCAACTAATGGGCTTGCTCCATCGAAACCATCTCTTACAACAGTACTTGTAACATTACCTCTACCGTCGTTAATAGTGATAGTGTGAGTACCGTCTTCTTTATTATCTTTAACGGTTACGGTTGGAGTTACACCGTCACGACCTGCCTGACCTTGGTCTCCTTTTTCACCTTTGGCACCTTGTGCTCCGGTTAGACCGCGTTCACCTTGGTCTCCTTTTTCACCTTTAGCACCTTGTGCTCCAGTTAGACCGCGTTCGCCTCGGTCCCCTTTTTCACCTTTAGCACCTTGTGCTCCAGTTAGACCGCGTTCACCTTGGTCTCCTTTTTCACCTTTAGCACCTTGTGCCCCAGTGAGACCGCGTTCGCCTCGGTCCCCTTTTTCACCTTTAGCACCTTGTGCTCCAGTTAGACCGCGTTCACCTTGGTCTCCTTTTTCACCTTTAGCACCTTGTGCCCCAGTGAGACCGCGTTCACCTTGGTCTCCTTTTTCACCTTTAGCACCTTGTGCCCCAGTGAGACCGCGTTCGCCTCGGTCCCCTTTTTCACCTTTAGCACCTTGTGCTCCAGTTAGACCGCGTTCGCCTCGGTCTCCTTTTTCACCTTTAGCACCTTGTGCTCCAGTCAGACCGCGTTCACCTTGGTCTCCTTTTTCACCTTTAGCACCTTGTGCTCCAGTCAGACCGCGTTCACCTTGGTCTCCTTTTTCACCTTTAGCACCTTGTGCTCCGGTTAGACCGCGTTCGCCTCGGTCTCCTTTTTCACCTTTGGCACCTTGGGCTCCAGTGAGACCACGTTCGCCTTGATCCCCTTTTTCACCTTTGGCACCTTGGGCTCCAGTGAGACCACGTTCGCCTTGGTCCCCTTTTTCACCCTTGGCTCCATCTTTAATAGCAATTTTTTGAACAAGTTCGTCTACGCCCTCAGTATAAACACCGTTTCCATCGTTATCAAGATAGAAAGTGAGGTTATTTGTATCACCAACTTTATTTTGATCAACACGTGGTTTTACTGTATCGATTAGCTCTTTAGCCACACCAATTTGCATAATACGTGGCTTAGCTTCTTTAGTAACAGAATTACTAATTGGCAATCCTAAAAGTGTTTCGTTACCAAATCGATGGACTTTATAGGTAATTTGACGTTGTCCTTTTTCACCTTCTCGAACTAATCTGGTTTGACCTTCTGGTAACTTAGTAGTTGGAAGATAGACAGTTTGGAAGTCAATGTCTTCTGAAACAGTCTTGTTATTAGTACCACCATAAGGGTTTGCATCCAAGTATAGTGGGTTTGCTCTATAATAATAGTTAGAGTTACTGTATGGGTCATTGCTAGTAGCGGCACCACCACCACCTTGGTCCACGTTAAAAGTAACAGGTTTCAAACGTACAGACAAGTCACCATTTGGATTAATGATAGGCAAACTAAATCTGATTGTTTGTTCCACGTTAGTTGAAGTTGCAGAGGTCATACTGTATCCTGAGTGAGATACAAAGTTGGCACCCTGGCTAATAGGTTTTGATTGTTCTCTCAATCTAGGGGTTGTGATAGTCGCATTTGAAGGATTTCCAAATCCATCCCCTTTATCCAAGATAAAGTTATTATTAACAAATTCACCTGGACCAGAGTATTTAATTGTGAAATTCAATCTATTACCTTGACGTACTGTTGTTACATCGTAATGAATTGAATTACCACCACGTGAGTTCCCGTAGCCACGGAAACTATAGCTACGACCACCTTGGCTGATATCTGAAAATGCAACTGTATTTCCAGAACCTGAGACAATTGGGTTGGCTGGATTGCTAGCCGCTCTAAAGCCACTATGCCCTTTATCTAAGTCTTCCTTACGGATAGCTGGATTTTGGCGAGCATCAGAAAGGCTCAAACCTGGTTTCAAGATTTCATTAGTAGCTGCTGGAGCTGAAGTTGTTTCTACTTTGGCAGCTGTGCTAGTTGGCAAAACAGCGCTATCAACAGCTGAACGATCAGTTGTTGCAGCTGGTTTAGCTTCTTCTTTGGCTTCTGCCGCGTCAGCTTTCTTCGCTACAGGCGTTTCTGATACAGTTCCTTTGTTAGAGTTAGAACGAAGTTCTAGACCAATAATAGCTGATTGAATAGATGACTCTGCTACTGATAATTCAGCTTCAGTTGCATCTGCTTTTCCAAGCAAGCTTTGACCAGCTTGGATACTTGCTTGCAAGTTAGCAGCACTTGCTTCTGTATATAACTTGCTTTCTAATTTTTTAGCACGCGAAAGAGCTGTTAACAATTTTGACTTGTCAACAGCATCTTGATGCGTTACTTCTTCTTTTTTATCTTTTACTTCTTCAACTTTTTCTGCTGGCGCTTTAGCTTCATCAGATTTAGCTGGAGTCGTTTCTACTGGGTTCGCAACAGTTGGAGCTGCATAAGTTGTTTCTTTTTTAGGTGTAGAAACTTCTGCTGGTTTAGTAGCTTCATCTACCTTATCAACAGAGACACTATTAGTTGCCTCAGGATGTTGTTCCTCTGCTTGTACTGATTGCGCATTAGCGGCAGTTCCCAATACTAAGGCTGTACCGAGCAAGACACTAGCTGCACCAAAGTGATACTTACGAATAGAGTATCGTTGTTGCATGCTATACCAGTCAAATGATTTCTTATGTGAATGTTTCATTTTAAACTCCTAGATAGTATTTTATAATTTCTAATGTACAACTATTTGATATATAAATCAATATTATCCAAGGAATTACTATATCATATTTCTGTCTATAAAAGCCTTTTATTATATTCTATTTTTTTGAATTATCAGAACGTTTTTTTGATTCTAACATTTTTGTTATATTAAGGCAAAAATGTGATATAATGTTTTTAAGGAGGATAATATCCGTATGAGAAACCTTTTATCCACAAAAGATCAAAGACAATTACGCTTAATGGAAACCCTAATTCAACATCGCGATTGGTTGAAATTACATGAACTTGCCGACAAGTTAGGATGTACAGAACGAATCTTAAAAAGTGATTTAAATGAATTACGTCTTGCCTTTCCATCTATTGACATCCAATCTTCTGTTAACGGAATCATGATAGATTTAGAAGTTAACACTAGTTTAGAAGATGTTTATCAATATTTTCTTGCTAATTCTCAATCTTTTCAATTACTAGAGTATATGTTCTTCAATGAGGGGCTACCTATTTATCGAACAATAGAAAATCTTCACTCTAGTAATGCCAACCTCTATCGATTGGGCAGAAATATTACAAAGATTCTTTCATCTCAGTTTCAAATTGAATTATCTTTTACTCCATCCGAGATACGTGGAAATGAGATCGATATTCGTTACTTTTTTGCCCAATACTTTTCTGAGCGCTATTATTTCCTTGATTGGCCTTTTCCTGACCTTCCTGAAGAGGATTTAACAGAGTTTGCTGACTTCTTCTATAAAATTACGAATTATCCAATGCGATTTTCAATTTATAGAATGTACAAACTAATGATAGCTATCAGTATTTACCGCATCAAAAATGGTCATTTCATCGACTTACCAAATCATTTCTTTGATGAATACTATCCTATTTTAGCAAGCATTCCAAACTTTGAGGAGATACTTGTCCATTTTTCTGAAAAACTGGGACTGGAAATCACTCCAGATATCATCGCACAAATTTTTATTTCCTTTATTCAAAACAATCTTTTCTTAGATCCTCAAGAGTTCTTTAATTCATTAGAAGAAAACAGTGAAGCAAGATACTCTTATCAATTACTGAGTCAAATATTAGAACGCCTATCAAAACAATATAAGATTACCTTTACCAACCACGATGAGCTGATTTGGCATTTACACAACACTGCTTTCTTTGCAAGACAGGAAATCTTTTCTACCCCAATCTTATTTGAACAAAAAGCATTGACGATTAAAAATTTCGAAGTTTACTTCCCAGACTTTATGAAGAGTGCGCGTCAAGAACTGGCTCAATACCGTCAAGCAATTGGACAGCATGACCATCCTGAACAGTTGGAACACTTGATGTACACCATCTTAACCCATGCTGAAAACCTCTCTACTCAGTTGTTAGAAAATCGACCACCTATCAAGGTTTTGATTATCAGTAACTTTGACCACGCCCTATCACTTACTTTAAAGGATATGCTTACATACTATTGTAACAATCGATTCACCTTTGATACTTGGGATGAATTGGAAACAAGCCCTGAGATTTTAAATCAGACAGACTACGATATCATTGTGTCTAATTTCTATATTCCAGGAATTACCAAGAAGTTTATTTGCCGAAACCATCTGTCAATCATGAATTTGGTTAATCATCTTAACTGTTTATCAAATGAGATTCATATATCCAATACTTTATAAGCTAGAAAAAAGTCAGCATAATCGTGCTGACTTTTTCTCTTATCTGATTTCTATACTTCCTTTACAAAAACCAATTCCTGTGGCTGGGACAGGTCTTCTCGGTAGTTAAATCCTGCAAATCTTAAGCGACGAGCTTCTTCCACCGTTTGTACTTGATTTTCTATCAGGACTGTCAGGAAGGTACCACGCGCTTTCTTGGAAATGGTTGAGTGAATCTTCAGCTGACCACCTCTATCCTCCATGAATTTGAAGGTCACCATTTTTTCTCTGATTTCCTTAGAAAATACAGTCTCAAACTCCGATGACAAGAGGGAGAAAATCACTTCTTCCTGCTTCAGAGCCTCATCATAGGCTACCTTCCAATGACTCTTTAAAGTCTTACCAGCGACTTTTAACTTCATCAAAAAGTCCAAACGGTGAGGCGCCATAGGTGACAAGGCTGAAACGACTCCGTACAAAGCCGAGGTAATAAAGACATGATTTTCAAGATAGGCTTGTTCTGCCTCGGTCAATTTATCTCGCTTGATGTGGCGGTACATCAGCCCATCAAAAAGTTTCAAGGCTGGGTAGTGTTGAGCAGTCTGCCTTTTCAAAACTTGGATATTTTGAAATTCTTCCGCCGCCTTTTCAGCTGATACCTTGTAAAAACTCTCCAATTGACTAGCAGAATAGAGAGCCAAGGCATCAAGCACGGCCTGACTTTCTGGCTTTAAAGGAGTGGCTTCAATACTTGGCAAATCTGTGTTCATTTCTTTTGCTGTTGGGATTAAAATTTTCATATTAATAGTGTAGCATATTTTTTAGCCACTACCAAGAAATTCATCTGAAAAGAGATTTGGGAAAAAAGGCATTAAAATTAAAAAATGCATAGTATCAGGAATTGAGAAATCTTGATACTATGCATTTTATGATGGAAAGATTTACTTTATTTTTCCTGAAATTGAGGTTTTGCCCAGCCTCTCCTCTTACTGTACTTTAAATGTCTTGAGATAATTGTCTTTTCCTACTTGACCTTCAAAGGCTTTACCATTTTCTAGGTAAGGGAGGTCATCTGATACTGAGGCCTTGACCTTGTATATCTTGCCATCAACTTTAAAGAAATAGACGGTATCGCCCTTGATAACAGCTGATTTGAGGTCTGCTACTACTCCCTTGATGCTTTCTGTGGTTGCATTGTCAATTTCAAGGTCGTTTTTATTGGCATATTTGCTAAGCAGTTCTTCCACTGTAGTAGCTACGATAACGTTTTGGTACTCGACTGCGTCTACCAGGGCATACTCTTTGACCAAGCCCGCATTGTCCTTCAAGCCCATGATGTAGAGAGGCTTGTCATTGAGGTTGATGAGGATTGGGAAGGTTGCCTTGTAGGATTTCTCCTGAACAGCACCTTCGGCTGATTCACGGGCTGATTCTTCTGTCGCAGAAGCCAAGCTGTACTTAGTGATTTCTCCTGTTCGCATATTTTCTAGGATGAAACCAAGATTACTTTCATCTGCATTGGCTGAAGTCACCCCTGTGTAGAGGTAGATATCATTTCCTATGGACAAGTAATTATAACCTTTAGTGGTCTGGGTGACATTTTTCTTGGAAATCAATGCATTCCAAAAACCATCCTTGTACTTGCCATTATAGTTTATTTGCTCAATGGTTTCCTCAGCTGGATAGACCCTGTCCACCCATTCTGGAACATCTGCCAAACTGTATTCCTTGGTTTCTCCATTTGTGGCATCCAAGATAATGACTGAAACAGGACGAGGAACCGCTAAACCAAATTGCTTTTGGTAAACGGTTGCCACATAGAAAGGATTGCCCTCATCGTCCACCTCAAAAGATGGAGTCTTGAAGATTTTAGTTGGGTACTTCAAGCGCAGGTGACGCTTGACATCGCGGTTAAAATACTCCGAGTCCGAATACTTGATTGGTGTCTTCAAGTCCACCAAGTCCGCATTCCCGGTTACCATATTCACCTTGATATACTCGCCGATTCCCTTGGCTTGATTATTAAACCACTTGATAGGATCTGCGTATTCTAGTGGCGTAACTCGATAAGGTTTCCCATCAATCGTCAATTGGGTATAGGTGTCTGCCGCTACATACTGCGACACCTTATCCGTTAGGGAACCCAAGTAGCGGTCCCCAATCTTTTCAGCAGTACTTCTATCTAAAATAGGAACCTTACTGGTGTCAGTCTTAGGAAATTCAGTAAAGTCTTTTTCCGTAACTGTGACTACATTGGCATAATTTTTAGCCTGAAAAATGCTAGAAGTTACCAAGGAAACCAAGGCTGCTAAGAGAAGAATTCCTCCAATAGAAGCTAAAAGGATTTTCCCTAACCGATTGATTTTGAAACCCTCAAGATTTAAGGCAGCTTCCGCCTTTCCGTGGCGCACATGAACCGTTTTGACAAGGTTTATCCCCTTGCCAAAGCCAAATAAGATTGCTACAAGCAGCAAATGTCCACAGAGGAAAAAGAGAAATTCCCAACTGGTCAGGTTAAGAGGCGGTAAAAAGATATACCAGGTCGTTGCGATAAAAATAAGTTCAAAGACTATTCGTTTCATTTGCTTTCCTCCTAAATGATTCGTCCTTCCAAATGATCCAGTTCATGCTGGCAAACCTGGGCTGGGAAACCTGTCAAAGTAATGGTCTGTTCCTGCCACTTGCTGTCACGATAGGCAACCCTTATGGTTTCATAACGCTTAGTAGGTCTCATACCTGTCAAGGACAAACAACCTTCCTCTGTCTCATAAGATCCTTCTGAGGACAGGAGCACTGGGTTAAACATGACCACAGGAACCAAGCCAAGATTAAAGATAATCACGCGCTTCTGCACCCCAATCATATTGGCAGCCAGACCGACACAAGTCTCACGATTCGCTAAAAGTGTATCCTGCAAATCTCTGGCAAGATACAGATCATCCTGATTTGCCGGCTGAGACACCTGAGATAAAAACAAAATATCCTTTACAATTTTCTTTTCCACTTCTGCTCACTCCTCTTGCTTTTTACTATATTATAGCAATTATAGCACAAAAGCCGATAACTGCAAGCCCTTTCCCTTAACTGTAGCAAAAAGCCATCCGAAGATGACTTTTTCTTTTTAAATCGCATTCTTGTCAAAACCGAGTTTACGTTGAACAAACTTAACGATTTCAACAATGATAATCATTGAGAAGCTTCCAGCCATGACGATTCTCCATTGAGACAAGTCTAGTTTGGTTACGTGGAAAATTCCTTCAAGTGGTTCTACGACGATTGTTGCCATGAGAAGGATGAAGGATACCAAGATAGACCAGTTGAAGGTCTTAGACTTGAATGGTCCAACTGTCAAGATGGATTGGTAAACAGATTTCACATTGTAGGCATGGAAGAGCTGAATCAAACCAAGTGTTGCAAAGGCCATAGTAAGGGCATCTGCGTGAATGGCATGATTGTCACCCACGTGAACTGGGTAAGCAATCGCAAGGCCATAAACACTCATAACAATAGCTGCTTGGAGTACACCTTGATAGATAATAGAACTCAAAACACCACCTGAGAAGAAGCTTGCCTTGCGTCCACGTGGTTTATGGTTCATGACACCAGGCTCAGCTGGCTCAACACCAAGAGCGATAGCTGGGAAGGTATCTGTTACCAAGTTAATCCACAAGAGGTGAACTGGTTGCAAGACATCCCAACCAAACAAGGTTGATAGGAAGATGGTTAATACTTCAGCAGTATTGGCAGAAAGTAGGTACTGAATAGTCTTTTGAATATTTGAGAAGACCTTACGTCCTTCTTCCACTGCAACGATAATAGTTGCAAAGTTATCATCTGCAAGAATCATGTCAGAAGCCCCCTTAGACACCTCTGTACCAGTGATTCCCATACCGATACCGATATCGGCTGTTTTCAAAGCCGGAGCATCATTGACACCGTCACCTGTCATGGCAACGACCTTACCTTGTTTTTGCCAAGCCTTGACGATACGAACCTTGTGTTCTGGAGACACACGGGCATAAACAGAGTATTGACCAACGACTTTTTCAAAGTCTTCATCAGATAGTTCGTTGAGCTCAGCACCAGTTAAAACATGTCCTTCTGTATCATTTGCGTCAATGATTCCCAAACGTTTAGCAATAGCTTCTGCAGTGTCTTGATGGTCACCTGTGATCATGATTGGACGAATTCCCGCTTCCTTAGCCACACGAACAGCCTCAGCAGCTTCAGGACGTTCAGGGTCAATCATCCCAATCAAACCAGTAAAGATTAAATCATTTTCAAGCTCTTCAGAGATCAGGTTTTCTGGAATACTATCGATAATCTTATAAGCACCTGCAAGGACACGCAAGGCTTGGTGGGCCATTTCAGAGTTGTTTGTGTGAATGAGGTTTGTAACCTTCTCGTCAATCGGAGCAATATCCCCAGCCTTATCACGAAGAACACAACGTTTCAAGAGTTGGTCTGGCGCACCTTTAACAGCTACGAGGAAGCGTCCATCTGCAAGTGGATGAACTGTTGACATGAGCTTACGTTCAGAATCAAATGGCAACTCAGCCACACGTGGATATTTCTCTAAGAAACCTTTAACATCGTAGCCCTTGTCCAAGGCATACTGGATGAAGGCTGTTTCAGTAGGGTCACCAATCAGATTGCCTTCGACATCAATCTTAGTATCGTTAGCTAAGACTACTGAACGTAGAAGCGGCATTTCAAGACCCAGTTCAATGTCACCAGCTGAGTCATGTAGGACTGCATCATAGAAGACTTTTTCAACGGTCATCTTGTTCATGGTCAACGTACCAGTCTTATCAGAAGCGATGATTTCTGTTGAACCAAGAGTTTCAACTGCTGGCAACTTACGAACGATTGAGTTTCGTTTGGCTAAAACTTGAGTACCAAGGGCAAGAACAATAGTTACGATAGCTGGGAGCCCTTCTGGAATAGCTGCAACGGCAAGGGCAACAGAGGTCATCAACTCACCGAGTGGATTTTTCCCTTGAATGAAAACACCCACTACAAAAGTAACAAGTGCAATAACCAAGATAGCATAGGTCAAGACTTTAGAAAGGTTGTTCAAGTTTCGTTTAAGTGGTGTATCTGTCTCATCCGCATCTTGAAGCATACCAGCGATATGACCAACTTCAGTGTACATCCCTGTATTGACAACAACACCCATCCCACGACCATAGGTCACGTTTGAGTTTTGGAAGGCCATATTGACACGGTCCCCAATACCAGCATCTGCAGCAAGTTCAACTGTCAAGTCTTTTTCGACTGGCACAGACTCACCTGTCAAGGCAGCTTCTTCTATTTTAAGAGAGTTGGCTTCTAGCAAACGTAGGTCTGCAGGCACTACATCACCAGCTTCGAGAGCGACGATATCACCTGGTACCAATTCTTTAGAATCAATCTCCGCCATATGACCATCACGAAGAACGCGGGCAGCTGGACTAGACATGGATTTGAGGGCTTCGATAGCTTCTTCTGCTTTCCCTTCTTGGTAAACACCAAAGGCAGCATTGATGATTACCACGGCTAAGATGATAATGGCATCTGCGATATCTTCCCCACCAGAAGTCACGACTGACAAGATTGCTGCCGCAACTAGGATGATAATCATCAAATCCTTAAATTGCTCGATAAATTTGACCAGGATTGATCGTTTCTCGCCTTCTTCGAGTTCATTGTGGCCAAATTCGGCAAGGCGCTTTTCCGCCTCACTTGATGACAAACCTTGTTCGGTCGCATCCACAGCCTTCAAGACCTCTTCAGGACTTTGAATGTAAAACGCTTGGCGTTTTTGTTCTTTTGACATGTGTCTCCTCCTTGACATTGTGTGCAAAACAGACTCTCTTTTTCTCATCGTATCTTTTCACGACAAACAAAAATCATAACAAGTCTCGCTGTTTAAGATAGGGCCGGAAAGCATACTCTTCAGTATAAAATTCGGAATGACGACACTATCACAGGTTTCTGCCAGCTACTCCCTTGAGTAGTACTATTATACCAAATTTTGAAAAGTTTTCAAAGAGTAAAAACTGCCTTATTTGAATTTTCCCTTGAAAACCAGTATAATGGTAGAATGCTATGTGACTAGAAAGGAAGTTGAATGAAGCAATCTATTTCAAATCTCAAGTTGGCGGAACGTGGTGCCATTATCAGCATTTCTACCTACCTGCTCTTGTCTGCAGCCAAATTAGCTACTGGGCACCTCCTCCATTCATCCAGTTTGGTGGCCGATGGTTTTAACAACGTGTCGGACATTATTGGAAATGTGGCCCTCTTGATTGGAATCCGGATGGCACGCCAGCCTGCTGACCGAGACCACCGTTTTGGCCACTGGAAGATTGAAGATTTGGCTAGCTTGGTCACTTCTATTATCATGTTCTATGTTGGCTTTGATGTGCTAAGGGATACCATTCAGAAGATTCTCAGTCGTGAAGAAACGGTCATCGATCCTCTTGGTGCAACTCTAGGAATTATTTCTGCATCGATTATGTTTGTAGTTTATCTCTACAATACTCGCCTCAGTAAGAAATCCAACTCCAAGGCACTAAAGGCAGCAGCCAAGGACAATCTTTCTGATGCTGTCACCTCACTTGGTACTACCATTGCCATCCTGGCCAGCAGTTTCAATTATCCCATTGTGGATAAACTGGTTGCCATTATCATCACTTTCTTTATCTTGAAAACTGCTTATGATATCTTCATCGAGTCTTCCTTTAGTCTATCAGATGGCTTTGACGACCGTCTGCTTGAGGACTATCAAAAGGCCATTATGGAAATTCCCAAAATCAGCAAGGTTAAGTCGCAAAGAGGTCGTACCTACGGTAGCAACATCTACCTGGATATTACGCTAGAGATGAATCCTGACTTATCAGTTTATGAAAGTCATGAGATTGCGGATCAGGTCGAATCCATGCTGGAAGAGCGTTTTGGAGTTTTTGATACCGATGTCCATATCGAGCCAGCACCTATCCCTGAGGACGAAATTTTAGACAATGTCTATAAAAAATTACTTATGCGTGAACAATTGATTGACCAAGGAAATCAACTGGAAGAACTCTTAGCTGACGATTTTGTCTATATTCGTCAGGATGGAGAGCAGATGGATAAAGAGGCCTATAAAGCCGAAAAAGATTTGAATTCAGCTATCAAGGATATTCAGATCACTTCCATCAGTCAAAAGACCAAACTCATCTGCTATGAGTTAGATGGTATCGTCCATACCAGTATCTGGCGCCGTCACGAAACTTGGCAAAATATCTTTCACCAAGAAACAAAAAAGAATAGAGAAATCCTGTCATGAGACGGGATTTTTCTATTCTCCTAGCTATCAAATTCACTTAGGTATTCATAGCGTTCGTATTTTTCAAGAAGTGCTACGTTTTTCTCATCCAGTTCTTTTTGGAGAGTAGCCAGCTTACCAAAGTCAGAGCCATTGGCCTGCATCTCCTCTTCAATAGCAGCGATACGATTTTCCAAGGATTCAATATCGCCTTCAATATTTGCCCACTCCTGCTTTTCTTTATAGGTCATGCGTTTCTTGTCTTCACGGACCTTAACTACTTTCTCCTTTTCTACCTTTTGCACTTGATTGGCCATCTCTGTTTCAAAGGCTTTTTCATCAAGGTAGTCGGTGTAATGACCAAAGAAAGGACGAATCTTGCCATCCTCAAAAGCGAGAATCTTGGTTGCTACCTTATCCAAGAAATAGCGGTCATGGCTAACTGTCAAGACAGGACCTGCAAAGCCTTGCAAAAAATTCTCCAAAACTGTCAAAGTCGCAATGTCTAGGTCATTGGTTGGCTCGTCCAAGAGAAGAACATTTGGTTTTTCAAGGAGCAGTTTGAGAAGATAAAGGCGTTTTTTCTCTCCACCAGACAATTTCTCAATCAAGGTTCCATGCGTCGAACGTGGGAAGAGGAACTGCTCCAGCAATTCCGCAATGGAAGTCGTAGAACCACCGCTGGTCTTGACCTCTTCTGCCACTTCCTGCAAGTAATTGATAACTCGCTTGCTCTCATCCAATCCCTCAATTTGCTGAGAGAAATAGGCGATGCGAACTGTTTCCCCAATCACAACTTGTCCTGCTGTCGGCTCAAGACTGCCTGCAATCAGATTAAGCAGGGTTGATTTTCCAACACCGTTGTCCCCAACGATTCCAATACGATCTTTGGCCTGCACCAAGAGATTAAAATCTTGCAAAATAGGCTTGTTTTCATAGGCAAAGGAAACATCCTGAAACTCGATGACTTTTTTACCGATCCGACTGGTTTCAAAGTTTATGGTTAAGTCTGTCTCAGCAGCACCACCTGAAACTTCTTTCTTCAAGTCATGGAAACGATTGATACGAGCCTGTTGTTTAGTCGCACGCGCCTGCGGTTGTCTGCGCATCCAGGCCAATTCTTGCTTATAGAGTTGTTCCTTTTTGTGAAGAAGAGCCGCGTCGCGCTCGTCCTGTTCCGCCTTTAGACGAACATAGTCCTGATAATTGCCCTGATACTCGGTCAATCCAGCTCTATCCAACTCGAAAATCCGTGTTGACAAAGCGTCTAAGAAATAACGATCGTGAGTGATAAAGAGAACTGTCTTCTTAGAATTTTTTAAAAAGAGGGTCAGCCACTCAATAGTCGCAATGTCAAGATGGTTGGTCGGCTCATCCAGCAGCAAGAGGTCGTGGTTGCCAAGAAGAACTTGCGCCAACTGGACCCGTCTTCTTAGACCGCCTGACAATTCCCCAACTGGAGTGGATAAGTCCTGAATCCCCAGCTTGCTGAGAACCGTCTTGACCTGACTCTCAATTTCCCAAGCTTGAAGAGAGTCCATCTCTGCCATGACACGTTCCAAACGCGCCTGCTTGTCCTCACTGTAGTTGAGCATGATCAACTCATACTCACGAATGAGCTGGATTTCCTTGAGGTCGCTGGAGAGAACCGTATCCAAGACCGTCTTGCTATCATCAAAATCAGGATCTTGGGTCAAGTAACCAATCTGGTAATCATTCTTAGCTGAAAAGGGACTGACATCTCCATCAAATCCAGAAACACCAGAAAGGACGTCCAAAAGGGTGGTCTTGCCCGTTCCATTGACACCAATCAGACCAATTCTATCTAGGTCATGGATAATAAAGGAAATATCCTTAAAAACCGTCTTGTCACCAACGGATTTACTTAGTTTTTCAACGATAAAATCACTCATTTTTTCTCCCTCAAGTAAGCATGGATGGCTTGACGGTCATTTTCCAATTCTCCATCGACAATGGCATATTCAATCTCTGTTAAAATCTCTCCCAAGTCTGGGCCTGGTTGATAGCCATATTCCTTAATCAAAATGCCACCATTAATCTGAATTTCTTTCTTGTCATGAATGGTCAGACTCTGGTAGGTTTCTGTGATGGCTTGTGGGTTGACTTCTTTTCCTTGGGCTTGACGAAGATTTTCAGCCTGTAAAAGCAAATCCAAGTCAAAGCGATAACAATCGCGCTTGCTCAATTCTCCCTTTTCACGCAAGGCCAAAATAGTCAGTAAATCCTGAACTTGCTTAGCAAACTGACGTGAGGTCTTCCAAGCCTTCAAAAATGGCTGCGCATTTTCAATATCCAAAGCCCACAGTAGAGCAGCCCAGGCTTGCTCTGAAGATTCAAAGGTGAAATCAGTCTCCAAATCAAACAGTCTGTTAAGCTCGTCCTGGCTAGCTGCCATATCAGGGAGATAATCATAAGCTTGACTCTCAATCATGGAAGTCAAGCCCCTTCTCCAAAATGGAGCCAGCAAGAGTTTATCAAACTCAACGAAGGTACGCTCCACAGAAATTTTCTCCAAAAGTGGCGTCAAAGTCTTCATAGCTTTAAATGTTTCTGACTCAAGCTCAAAGCCAAGACTGGCCTGAAAACGGAAGCCACGCATAATCCGCAAAGCATCTTCGTTGAAACGCTCACTTGCCACTCCAACCGCCCGCAAAACTTGATTTTCTAAATCTTCTAAACCATGGAACAAGTCAATGATTTCTCCTGTATCGTCCAAGGCAAAGGCGTTGACTGTGAAATCACGGCGCTTGAGGTCTTCTTCTAGCGAGCGCACAAAGGAGACCGCACTGGGTCTGCGATAGTCCACATAGACATCCTCTGTCCGAAAAGTAGTCACCTCATACTCCTCGTCCCCATCTAAGACCAAGACAGTTCCATGCTCGATTCCGATATCGGCTGTTCGCGGAAAAATCTGCTTGGTTTCTTCTGGATAAGAAGACGTCGCAATATCCACATCATGGATAGGACGATTGAGGAGGGCATCTCGAACAGAACCTCCAACAAAATAGGCCTCAAAACCTGCTTCTTTAATTTTTTCTAATACTGGTAAAGCCTTCTGAAATTCAGAAGGCATTTGCGTTAATCTCATAATAAGTGTTCTAATCCATAGACAAGCTCATGACGCTTGACAACTTCTTTAATTCCCAAATTCACCCCTGTCATGAAGGAGCTGCGATCATAGGAGTCATGACGGAGTGTCAATCCTTCTCCCTGATTGCCAAAGATGACTTCCTGATGGGCTACTAAGCCTGGCAAACGTACTGAGTGGATCCGCATGCCATCAAAGTCAGCACCACGAGCACCTGCAATCAATTCTTCTTCATCAGGCGCACCTTGCTGGGTAGACTCTCGAACTTCTGCCATTAACTCAGCTGTTTTAATAGCTGTTCCACTCGGAGCATCCTTTTTCTTGTCATGATGGAGCTCGATAATCTCCACATTTGGGAAATATTTAGCAGCCTGCCTTGCAAATTGCATGAGTAAAACAGCACCCAAGGCAAAATTTGGAGCGATTAAACCACCCAAATTTTGTTCACGAGAAAATGCTTTCAGCTCTGCAATTTCTTCACTCGTGAAACCAGTTGTTCCAACTACTGGAGCAAAGCCATTTTCAAGAGCAAAGCGTGTATTTTCATAGGCAACAGTTGGAGTAGTAAAGTCTACCCAGACATCCGCTTCAAAGCCTGCTAAATCAGCCTTATCCTTGAAAACAGGAATACCCTGCCATTCTGATTCAGACTCAAAGGGATACAAAACTGCTACCAAGTCCAAGTCTGGATCAGCCAAGACCATCTGACAAGCAGCCTGGCCCATTCTTCCCTTAAAACCAGCAATAATTACTCGAATACTCATCTCTACTCCTGTCTAAGATACAAAACCTGCAAGAACACAAAGTGAAAATAGGAGTTCTGATCAAGGAGTATCTACTCCTTGATCAGAACTATCTTTTTCACACAGGGTTCCAGGCGTGTTCAATTATCAAGATACAAAGGACCTTAGCTGCCCTTGAAAAATAGGGGATGGCGCTGACTTTCCACAAAAGGCAAGACAGACATCTTTTTTCAAGAGGCAGGTAGTCCGTGTTCAATTTCTAAGATACAAAGCCTGTAAGAGCACAACGTGAAAATAGGAGTTCTGATCAAGGAGTATCTACTCCTTGGAAGACCTATCTTTTTCACACAGGATTCCAGGCGTGTTCAATTATCAAGATACAAAGGACCTTAGCTGCCCATGAAAAATAGGGGATGGCGCTGACTTTCCACAAAAGGCAAGACAGACATCTTTTTTCAAGAGGCAGGTAGTCCGTGTTCAATTTCTAAGATACAAAGCCTGTAAGAACACAGAGTGAAAATAGGAGTTCTAATCAAGGAGTGTCTCCTCCCTCCTTGGAAGAACTATCTTTTTCACAGAGGGTTCCAGGCGTGTTCAATTATCAAGATACAAAGGGCCTTAGCTGCCCGTGAAAAATAGGGGATGGCGCTGACTTTCCACAAAAGGCAAGACAGACATCTTTTTTCAAGAGGCAGGTAGTCCGTGTTCAATTTCTAAGATACAAGCCTTCTTAACTAGTCTAGAAGTGCTAACTAAATCACTGGAATATAACCCAGAGCAATACTTCCTGCTCCTAGGTGTGTTCCAATGACACTACCAAATGTAGCAAGTGAAATATCCGTACCCACTTCAGAATCTAGCAAGTGCTGACGCAATTCTTCAGCCTTTTCAGGAGCATTCCCGTGAATGACAATGATACGGTATTGGCCTGAAGCTGTTGCTTCCTTGATAATCTCAATTAAACGCTTGGTTGCTTTCTTTTCAGTACGAACTTTTTCGTACACTTCAATCACACCTTGGTCATTAAAATAAAGAATCGGCTTAATGCTTAGCAGATTGCCCAAAATCGCAGCTCCATTTGAAAGGCGTCCCCCTTTAACCAAGTGGTCCAAGTCATCCACCATGATGAAAGCAGATGTGTGACTAATCTGAATAGCTAGCTTATCCTGAATAATGGCAAAGTCATCGCCCTGGTCTCGCCAGTTAAAGACACTTTCAACCATGATACCCAGAGGAGCACTTGTGATTAAAGTGTCTGGAAAAGCAATGGTTAAGCCCTCATAGTCATCCACCATATACTGGATATTTTGGTAAAAACCTGAAATTCCAGAAGATAGGAAAAGCCCTAAAGCATGGGTGTAACCTTGTTCTTTGAGCGAAGTTAGAATCTCATCTAACTTGGCAATACTTGGTTGACTGGTCTTAGGCAATTCAGAGGCCTGAGCCATTTTTTGGTAAAATTCCTCAGCAGTCAGATTGATGCCTTCGACATACTCCTCACCATCAATATTGACAGGAATATCCAAAACAAATAAATCTTCTCTTTGCAAGGTATCTGCACTGAGATAGGCAGAGGAATCTGTGATAACAGCTAATTTCATATTAGAACTCCAAATTGATTCCTGGTAAGTCTAATGCAATTTCAGTTACTTCGTAAGTTAAACGGTTGAGCATATTCAAACATGGACGAGCCAAGGTTTCCACTTCTTCTTGGTTCAATTCACTTGGTTCGTTAACAATACGACCATCGATATGGTTCACCTGTGAAATGGTTCCACTGATGACAAATTTATCAAATACAATCATAAAACTCAAGACAACAATCAAGGAAGTCACTTGATTTTCTTGGTCATGTTGAATTAATTGGAAGTTCACATCCACCTTAGTTTCAGGAGCTCCATTTTCATTTTCCCATTCAAAATTACGCGCATCAAAATGATACTGACTAACAAATTCTTGTTCACGTTTAAGATTCATGTCTTTCTCCCTCGGCTACAATATTATAAGCTATTGTACCATAATTTTTTATTTTCATCTAGTTTTCTAGGATTTAGTCAATCCCGATTTCAGCTCGAACTACGTCTGCGATAGTATCAACATAGTAGTCCACTTCTTCTGTTGTAGGAGCTTCTGCCATAACACGCAAGAGGGGCTCTGTTCCACTTGGACGAACAAGGATACGCCCATTCCCTGCCATTTCTTCTTCCATCTTCTCGATAATGTCCTTGATAGCTGGCACTTCCATAGCCTTTTCCTTCATAGCATTTTCCACTCGGATATTGACTAATTTTTGTGGATAGATGGTTACTTTTGCTGCCAACTCTGACAGGCTCTTACCAGTTTCCTTCATGATTTTTGTCAATTGAACAGCAGATAATTGGCCATCACCTGTTGTATTGTAGTCCATCAAGATGACGTGACCAGACTGTTCACCACCAAGGTTGTAGCCTGATTTTCGCATTTCTTCAACAACGTAACGATCGCCAACTGCAGTGACTGCCTTGTTAATGCCTTCACGATCCAAGGCCTTGTGGAAACCAAGGTTAGACATAACGGTTGTCACGATTGTATTTTGCGCCAATTGTCCTTTTTCAGAAAGGTATTTTCCGATGATGTACATGATTTTATCACCATCAACGATCTCACCATTCTCATCGACAGCAATCAAACGGTCACTGTCTCCGTCAAAAGCCAAACCGATAGCTGAGTCACTTTCTTTGACCACTTCTTGAAGGGTTTCTGGGTGGGTTGAACCAACATTAAGGTTGATGTTAAGACCATCTGGTGTTTCCCCAATAACAGTTAATTGAGCACCAAGATCTGCAAAGATTTGACGGGCACTTGTAGAAGCTGCACCATTAGCCGTATCCAAGGCAACCTTCATTCCTTCAAGAGGAGTTCCAGTTGAAACAAGATATCCTTCATACTTACGCAAACCTTCTGGATAATCTACCAAGGTTCCCAAGCCTTCAGCACTTGGACGAGGAAGAGTGTCTTCCGCAGCATCTAGCAAGGCTTCAATTTCTGCTTCTTTTTCATCATCTAGTTTGAAACCATCACCACCAAAGAACTTAATCCCATTATCAAGGGCTGGGTTGTGGCTAGCAGAAATCATGACACCTGCACTGGCTCCCTCAGTTTTTACCAAGTAAGCTACTGCTGGTGTTGCAAGGACACCAAGTTTGTAGACGTGAATCCCTACAGAGAGGAGACCTGCCACCAAGGCAGATTCTAGCATTTCCCCAGAAATACGTGTGTCACGTCCTACAAAAACTTTCGGCGCTTCCGTTTCATGTTGGCTAAGAACATAGCCTCCAAAACGTCCTAGTTTAAAGGCCAATTCTGGCGTTAATTCTACATTAGCTTCTCCACGGACTCCATCAGTCCCAAAATATTTACCCATTTTTATAAAATCCTTTTTCTATTTTTAATTCGTTTTTGAACTAGTTGCTTTCGTTGACGAAGACGTCTCCGACGAACTACTTGTAGTTGAATTTGATGTGCTTGAACTTGGTGCTACTGGTTTTGTAGTCACCTTCATTGTTGTGTCGAACGGAGTAATAACTGCCGGTAAGACAACACCATTGCGATCGATTGCCTGCAAAGGTACTGAACCACTGTAATTACCGGTTATGCGTTCGCTGGTTGGTAAAAGCGCAATAATACGATCGATTTTAGCTAATGTTTCTTGGTCAGTTGTGACAGAAACTCGTTCGTTTGACACGGTTACACTATCAATTTGTAGCTTGGAATCAATCTGGCTTTGGTCAACTTGTGGCACAACAATCATCCCATCTCGCTTAACCTTCTTCCCAACTTTCACTGTAATCTTTTGAGGCGTTGCCACAGCGGTCAATCCGCTTGGAAGATTTTCAATATTCAAGGGAACTTCAATCGTTCCAACACTGGCATCCGTCAAATCCGCTGTGACCTTAAACTTACGAGTGCTCTCCTGCATTTCGCTGGCCAAGGTCACACGATTAGCTCCGGTTAATATCACTGAAACTTCTGATGCAAATCCACTAATGAAATACTGGTCATTATCATAGTGAATATCGATAGGAACGTTCGTTATCGTATTGGTGTAGGTTTCTGATTTGACCTGCCTTGCGGTATTGCTATTTTGAAAGTTGGTTGACGTTGCATAAATGAATAAGACACAAGCAAAAAAGAGAGATGAAATGATATATAGACTATTTTTTCTCATATTTCCAACCTCCTAGCAAACGGTCCTTGAAACTGACTTTTTCCTCAACAGCTGGCAAAAGAATTGCTCGTAGCTCTGCTTCAAATTCTTCAATCGTCAAGTCGTGCTTGAAAACACCGTTATAGGTAATAGAAATGCCTCCTGTTTCCTCTGAGACGATGAAGGTCAAGGCATCGGATACTTCTGACAAACCGATAGCCGCCCGGTGTCTGGTCCCAAATTCCTTGGAAATCCCTGTGCTTTCTGTCAAGGGAAGATAGGCAGAGGTTACTGCTATTCGATTTTCTCTGATAATCACAGCACCATCGTGTAGGGGAGTGTTGGGGATAAAGATATTAATAAGGAGTTCAGCTGAAATATTGGCATCCAAAGGAATCCCTGTCGCAATGTATTCTTGTAAGGTCCGAACTCGTTGGATGGCAACCAGAGCACCAATCTTACGAGGACTCATATATTCAACCGACTTGACAAAGGCACGAATCATTTGCTCCTCTGCACTAATTTGAGCAGTAGAAAAGAAATCTGTCGCCCTTCCCAAGCGTTCCAAACCAGTCCGAATCTCTGGAGAGAAGATAACAACCGCAGCAATAACCCCATAGGTGATAATCTGATTAATCAACCAAGAAATCGTTGTTAAATCAAGGATATTGGCCACAACCTGGGCTAATACAAAGATCACGACCCCACGCACCAAAATCATAATCTTGGTGCCAGCTATCGCTTTTGTAAAACGATATAAAATATAGGCCACAATCAAAATATCAAACAGATTGATGGCAATACTCCAAGGACTAGAAAACAAGCTAGTCCAATATTGCAGATTGGATAATTGTTGAAAGTTCATCTGCTGTCTCCTCTCTGTCCAAACACGTTCCTTTCTATTATACCATTTTTCTTACATTTTTTTCCCTATCCTACTTCATTTTAAATTAAAGAAAAAATATGATAAAATAAACTGATACTCAATGAAAATCAAAGAGCAAACTAGGAAGCTAGCCGCAGGCTGTACTTGAGTACGGTAAGGCGCCGCTGACGTGGTTTGAATTTGATTTTCGAAGAGTATGACTAGAAAAAACAAAGGAGAAACCATGTCTCAACTCTATGATATTACCATTGTAGGTGGTGGTCCTGTCGGGCTTTTTGCGGCCTTCTATGCCCACCTACGCCAAGCCAAGGTCCAAATCATCGACTCTCTTCCTCAACTCGGTGGACAACCTGCTATTCTCTATCCTGAAAAGGAAATCCTCGACGTCCCAGGTTTCCCAAACTTGACTGGAGAAGAGTTGACCAACCGCTTGATTGAACAGCTAAACGGCTTTGATACCCCTATCCATCTCAACGAAACGGTTCTTGAGATTGAAAAACAAGAAGAAGGATTTGTCATCACAACTTCTAAAGGAAGTCATCTGTCTAAAACTGTTATCATTGCTATGGGGGGTGGTGCCTTCAAACCACGTCCGCTGGAACTAGAAGGCGTTGAGGGCTATGAAAATATCCACTACCACGTTTCTAACATTCAGCAATATGCTGGTAAGAAAGTGACGATTCTGGGTGGTGGGGACTCAGCTGTTGATTGGGCTTTAGCTTTTGAAAAAATTGCGCCAACTACCCTTGTCCACCGTAGAGATAATTTCCGCGCCTTGGAACACAGTGTCCAAGCCTTACAGGAATCTTCTGTGACCATCAAGACACCATTCGTCCCTAGCCAACTCCTTGGAGATGGAAAAATGCTTGATAAACTTGAAATCACAAAAGCCAAATCTGATGAAGCAGAAATTATTGACCTAGATCACCTCTTTGTCAACTATGGTTTCAAATCTTCTGTCGGTAACCTTAAAAAATGGGGTCTGGACCTCAACCGCCACAAGATTATCGTCAACAGCAAACAGGAATCCAGCCAATCAGGTATCTATGCTATCGGTGACTGCTGCTACTATGAAGGAAAAATTGACCTGATTGCGACAGGTCTCGGAGAAGCTCCAACCGCTGTCAACAATGCCATCAACTACATTGACCCAGAACAAAAGGTACAACCAAAACACTCTACTAGTTTATAAAAAAAGAACCACGAGTCACATAGGATTCGTGGTTTTATAGTTCATCGGCTAATTTGTTTATCTTTCTGAGTCTGTGGTTGACACCACTTTTTGTAAGGGGAGTGCTGAGACTATCTGCTAACTGCTGGATAGAGTAGTCTGGGTGCTGAATCCGCAACTGTGCTACTTCCTGCAAATCCACTGGCAGATTTTCTAAGCCCATGATATCTTTGATTTTACTGATATTGTTGATAGTCTTCATGCTGGCAGAAACTGTCCGAGCAATATTGGCTGTCTCGGCATTATTGGCCCGATTGAGGTCGTTACGAGTTTCTCGCAAAATCTTAACCCGCTCAAAATCATCACGCGCCTGCATAGCTCCGATGACAATCAAGAAGTCCATAATATCTTCAGCTCGCTGGAGGTAGGTCACTGCCCCCTTCTTACGCTCAAGCACCTTGGCATCCAGTAAAAATTGCTGGAGAAGTGAGGCAATCCCTTGCGCGTGGTCCAGATAAACAGAACTGATTTCCAACTGGTACTTACCTGATTCAGGGTCACGAATGCTTCCATTTGCCAAGAAAGCGCCACAAAGATAAGCACGACCGGCTTCCTCGTCTGATAAAATCTCCTCATCAATACCTGTTTCCAGGCCAAAGAAAGAGTCGGCCAAATGCAAATCGCTCAACAAATCCTGCACCTTTTCATCAGTAAAAACGGTATAGACGCGATTCTTGCGAAGATTACTCCGTTGGTGATGGCGGATTTCTGATTTGATTTCATAAAAATAGAGAAAGGACTCATAGAGGTGACGAGCCAGTTTGGCATTTTCTGTCACGACGGACAAGGTCAAGCCCGAAGTCGAGAGACCGATGCTACCAGACATCTTGATAATGGCAGATAATTCATGCCGGCTTAGATGGTGCTGACCTAGGATTTCTTCTTTTACTGCTACTGTGAAACTCATTTTCTCACCTGTATAATCCGCATCAACTCATCCACGAGCAAATCCCCATCGTGGAAGGCACCACCATTTTCCAGACGGAGGAAGTTGGATGAAATCACGCGCGGAACTTGCTTATTAAGACCAGCAAAATCATGTTCCACTTGCACCAAGTATTCATCAAAGCGATTGGAATTCATGTATTCCTGAGGCACTTTTTCGATATTCACCAAGACAGTATCGATAAAAGGTCGGCCAAGGTGACGATGCAAGACTTCCACGTGGTCACTATCTGTAAAGTGTTCAGTCTCCCCACGTTGGGTCATGATATTACAGACATAGGCGATTTCTGCCTTGGTTTTCAAAAGCGCCTGCCCTATTTCCTTAATCACGATATTGGGCAAAATAGAGGTAAAGAGGGAACCAGGTCCGAGGACAATCATATCACTTTCAAGAATGGTCTGCACCACTCGACGGCTAGCCAGAGGCGTATCATCGTTGAGGGTATTGGTCACATAAACATGGTCAATCATGCCTGGATGGTCTGCAATATGGCTCTCTCCAGCCACTTCTGTCCCATCCTGAAAGACTGCATGCAGGGTCAAAGGATGATCACTGGAAGGATAAATTTTCCCTGTTGTATGGAAAAATTTGCTCAGTAACTGCATGGCATTATAGGTCGAACCCTGCATCTCTGACAGACCAGCGATAATGAGATTTCCCAATGGATGACCAGCAAAGGCTCCAGCATCCTCAGAAAAGCGGTATTGAAAGACCTTTTCATAAAACTTAGGCATATCCGACATGGCCACAAGGACATTACGAAGATCACCTGGCGGTGTCAATTGCTGCATATTTTTTCGGAGTTCACCTGATGAACCACCATCATCCGCCACCGTTACGATAGCAGCGATTTCCACATCTTTTTCACGTAGACTTTTTAGAATGACAGGGATCCCAGTACCTCCACCAATCACCGTTATTTTTGGTTTTCTCATGAACGGTTTACCGTTTCCTTTCTTCGGTCTTTGTCGCGATGCCCTTCATTAACAGGCCAATTCTTGGATAAGTCCTGCGCCAAGCGTTTAGCAAAGGCCACACTACGGTGTTGTCCACCTGTACAACCCATGGCAATGGTCAAAACGGACTTCCCTTCCTTTTGGTAACTTGGTAAAATCGGCTCAATCAAGGCCAACAAATGCTGATAAAAGTCTTCTGACTCAGGATGGTTCATGACATAATCATAAACTGGTTCATCCACACCCGTTTGGTTTCTCAGTTCTAGAAGGTAATAGGGATTTGGCAAGAAACGGACATCAAAGACTAGGTCCGCATCAATTGGGATTCCATATTTAAAACCAAAAGACATGACTTCGATACGGAAAGACTGGGCTTGCTCTTGATCTGAAAACTGCTCTGCAATGGTTTTACGCAGCTCACGAGGAGTAAGTTCAGTCGTATCCACCACATTTTGACTCATATTTTTCAAAGGTGCCAAGAGTTCACGTTCCAACTTGATTCCATCTAAAATACGACCGTCTGCTGCTAGTGGGTGACTCCGTCTGGTTTCCTTGTAACGAGCAACCAATTCCTTATCAGCTGCATCCAAAAAGAGAATTTTGAAATCCAAATCATCTTGATTTTCCAACTCATCCAAGACAGCTTGAATTTCTGAAAAGAAAGAACGGCTACGCATATCCACTACCAAGGCCAACTTATGGTCGTCTTCCTTTGTTTCCACCAACTGCAAAAACTTAGGCAAGAGAGCTGGCGGCATATTGTCAATAGTAAAATAACCCAAATCTTCGAAGGACTGAATAGCAACTGTTTTCCCTGCGCCACTCATCCCTGTCACAATCACCAAGTGAAGTTGTTTCTTTGTCATCTTTTTCTCCTTATATCAAAAGAAGTTTGGCAACACCAAACTTCAACTAGCTTATCCAATCTCTGCGATGACTTCGATTTCGACTTTTACATCACGAGGAAGACGAGCTACCTCTACTGCTGAACGAGCTGGAAATTCCTCTTTAAAGGCCGTTTGGTAAACCTCGTTAAAAGGAACAAAGTCGTTCATATCGCTCAAGAAGCAAGTTGTTTTGACAACATGGTCAAAATCTGTTCCTGCTTCAGCCAAAATAGCACCGATGTTTTTCAAGACTTGTTCTGTCTGTTCTTGGATCGTTTCTCCAACGATTTCCCCAGTTTCAGGAGATAGGGGCACTTGACCGCTAGCAAACAAAAGGTTGCCAACGATTTTTCCTTGAACATATGGTCCGATAGCCTTTGGGGCCTTATCTGTATGAATTGTTTTTGCCATTTTCTTTTCCTCACAATTTTTCTAAGATTGCATCCCAAGCCTCATCCATCCCTGCCTTGTTGACAGATGAAAAGAGGATAAAGTCGTCACTTGGGTCAAAGTTTAATTTCTTTTTGATTGCTGATTCATGCTTGTTCCATTTACCACGAGGAATCTTGTCCGCCTTGGTTGCCACAATGATGACTGGAATCTCATAATACTTGAGAAATTCGTACATCTGCACATCATCTGCTGACGGATCATGACGAAGGTCAACTAGACTGACCACTGCACGGAGATTTTCCCGAGTCGTTAAGTACTCCTCTATCATTCGCCCCCACTTTTCACGTTCCTTTTTAGAAACACGGGCATAGCCATAACCAGGAACATCCACAAAGCGCATCTTGTCGTCAATGTTAAAGAAATTAAGAAGCTGGGTTTTACCAGGTTTACCTGATGTTCGGGCTAAATTCTTGCGGTTCAGCATTGTGTTGATAAAGCTAGATTTACCAACATTTGAACGTCCTGCTAGAGCAATCTCTGGAAGTTCATCCTGTGGGTAGTGGGATTTATTAGCCGCACTGAGCAAGATTTCAGCATTATGTGTATTAAGTTCCATAGTCACCTCTAGGCTGTTTCTAGGATTGGTTTATCCGTTCCATCGACAGCTTCTTTAGTGATGCGAACCAATTTCACATTTTCCTGACTCGGTACTTCAAACATGACGTCTAGCATGGTTTCTTCGATGATCGAGCGAAGACCACGCGCACCCGTTTTACGTTCGATGGCTTTATTGGCAATCTCTTGAAGAGCTTCGTCGTCAAATTCCAACTCAACATCATCATAAGAAAGCAAGGTTTGGTATTGTTTGACCAAGGCATTTCTTGGTTCTTTCAAGATGCGAACCAAGTCATCAACCGTCAATTGCTCAAGAGCTGCAAAGACAGGCAAACGTCCAATCAACTCTGGGATAATACCAAATTTTTGAATATCTTCTGCAATGATTTCTTGCATGTATGAGCTGTTTTCGTCAATCGCCTTATTATTTTGACCAAATCCGATGACTTTTTCACCCAGACGTTGTTTGACGATTTCTTCAATGCCATCAAAGGCACCACCCACAATGAAGAGGATATTTTTAGTGTCCACTTGAATCATCTCTTGTTGTGGATGCTTGCGTCCACCTTGAGGCGGCACGCTAGCAACGGTTCCCTCGATAATCTTGAGAAGGGCTTGTTGCACACCTTCACCAGAAACATCACGTGTGATAGACACGTTCTCGCTTTTCTTAGCAATCTTGTCAATTTCATCCACATAGATAATCCCACGCTCTGCACGCTCGATGTTAAAGTCAGCAGCCTGTAGGAGTTTGAGGAGGATATTTTCCACGTCCTCACCCACATAACCAGCCTCAGTAAGAGCTGTCGCATCTGCGATCGCAAAAGGTACATTCAAGCTCTTAGCCAAGGTCTGAGCAAGGAAAGTTTTCCCTGAACCAGTTGGGCCAATCATCAAGATATTTGATTTCTGCAAATCCACATCTTCTGACTCTTCACGCGTATCGTGGAAATTGATGCGTTTGTAGTGGTTGTATACAGCTACTGCCAAGGCACGTTTGGCACGATCTTGACCGATTACGTAGTGATTCAAGATGTGGAGGAGTTCGATTGGTTTTGGTACCTCAGACAAGTCTGCCAAGACTTCCTCAGCCAACTCCTCCCGAATGATCTCCTGGGCTAACTCCACACATTCATTACAGATAAAGGCGTTGTTACCTGCGATTATTTTTTGTACTTCTTCTTGGCTTTTGCCACAAAATGAGCAATAAACCATCATATCATTATTCCTATTTGTAGGCATGATTTCCTTCCGTTCTATTCTATACTGTCATTCTATCTAAAATAAGGTCATGTAAAAAGCATGGATACTATTGACCAAATTGGTAAAGGCATTTAACCAGAGCAGGACAGAAAGTCCATAGCGCTTTTTACGAAAAGCCTGTGCTCCTGCAAGCAAGCAGACCAAACACAGCATGGCTGTGAAAAAACCAAATAAACTACGTTCCATTAGACTTCCTTTCTCTTGCGGTATTGGATGGTAAAATCATAAGGATTTTTCTCATCTTTGGTATAGGATTTGCTTGAAACTGTCTCAAAAATAGACAAGTCAAACTCTTCAGGAAAATAGGTATCTCCCTCTACCCGAGCATGAATGTGAGTTACAATCACTTCGTCAAGGTAAGGTTCAAAAGCCTGAAAAATTTGCTTTCCACCGAGAATATAAAGATTCTTATCTTGAGCCTGATACCAGCCCAAGACAGACTGAACATCATAAAAAGTAGTAACCCCATCTATCTTTTCTTCAGAATTACGCGTCAAAATCAAGGTCTCCCGTTTTGGAAGCAAGCGACGCCCCATTCCATCAAAGGTCACGCGCCCCATCAAGATGGCATGATTCAGAGTTGTTTCTTTAAAGTGCTGCAATTCTGCTGGCAAATACCAAGGCAGACGATTGTCCTTACCAATCACACCCTCTTCATCCTGGGCCCAAATAGCTACAATTTTCTTAGTCATGCTTCCATCCTTTTCACTGATAGTACTATTTTATCAAAAAACTCAAAAAAAGACTGGTTTGGAATGCGTTCAGTTTGATAGAAAAGAAGCAGGCTAGCTTTAGCCTGCTTCTCCTGTCCCTAGGACATGCGTTCTTTTGCTTCTGATTCAATTTTTTCAACTACTTCTTGAATACTTAGTCCAGTTGTATCAAGGTAAACTGCATCCTCTGCTTGTTTGAGAGGAGAAGTCTCACGATGGCTATCCTTGTAGTCACGCGCAGCAATTTCCTCTTTTAGGGCTTCAAGGTCTGTTTCAATTCCCTTGGCAATATTTTCCTTGTAACGACGCTCTGCTCTTTCATAAACAGAAGCTACTAGGAAAATTTTCAATTCTGCTTGCGGCAATACAACAGTCCCAATATCGCGACCATCCATGACAATCCCACCTTGCTGGGCAATCTCTTGTTGGAGAGAAACTAGTTTCTCACGTACTTCAGGAATTGCTGCAATAGCTGAAACATGATTGGTCACTTCATTTTCACGAATAGGATGGGTAATATCCACATCTCCTACAAAGACAAGTTGTTCTCCAGTTTCTGAGCGCCCAAAACTGATTGGATGCTGGTCTAATAAGGCTAAAAGTTCCTCAATTTCTTCCACTCCTAACTGGTGTTTCAGAGCCATATAGGTCGCCGCACGATACATGGCACCTGTATCTAGATAGGTATACCCAAAATCTTTAGCAATAATCTTAGCAACCGTACTCTTACCGCTTGAAGCTGGACCATCGATAGCAATTTGAATCGTCTTCATTTATAACTCCTATCTAGTCTTAATCACATCTCCAGGATTTGCAAACCAAGATCCTGTAGCCATATGTCCAGGATTCAATGCTTCTAATTGAGCAATTGAAATACCTGCACGTTGTGCCAAGACAGCTTCACCCTCACCAGCCTGAACTGTAATTGTTCCTTCACTAGCAGCATGTTCTTCGGAATGACTCTCACTAGAGGAGCTCTCTGTAGAAGTTGCTTCTTCAGTCTTGCTAGATGAAGAAGACGATTCTTCTGTTACAGATGTTGAAGCAGGGGCAGATGAGTCATAAAAATCTTTCAAAGCTGCTGTGCGATTACTCCCTCCGCTTGAAAGGTAAATCAATACTATTATCATTGCTACAACAATCACGAAAAAGAGACTAGCTAGAATCGTCAAAACACGATTTGCAACAACGCCTGTACCTTTTTGATTACGTTGGCGTCGTTCCGTTCTCGTCTGTTCTTCCTGATTCTCATAAATATCTTCTTGCCACGGTTCTTTTGCCATACCTTACTCCTTGTTTTTTTTTACTTTTCTTATTACAATATAAATATGAAAATCACACTTATACCTGAACGCTGCATCGCCTGTGGGCTTTGCCAAACTTATTCTGAATTATTTGATTACCACGATAATGGAATCGTGCGTTTTTACGATAACCCTGACCAACTAGAAAAAGAAATTTCTCCTAGCCAGGACGTCGTAGAAGCTGTTAGAAACTGTCCGACACGTGCCTTGATTAAAGATTAATTCTAATATCGACAAGAACGTTCCACTCCTTCTAGTTTAGCATATTTCCATGCAAAATTATAGTCTTTTCTCTTTATTTTTTTCTGTAAAATCAGGAAGATCACTTTTTTCTTTGACGAGATAAAGTGGTCTTTTTTTAGTCTCTAGATAAATCTTACTGATATACTTGCCGAGAATCCCAATGGTCAAGAGTTGAATCCCACCAAGGAAGAGAATAACAGCCATCAGAGAGGTCCAACCTGATGTCGGATTGCCCAAAATGAGAGTCCGAACCACAACAAAAAAGGTCATAAGCAGAGAAATAAAACAAGATAGGAGACCAGCCACAAAGGCGATAATCAAGGGAAAATCTGAAAAGTTAACAATCCCTTCAATAGAGTAGAAAAAGAGTTGCCTAAAACTCCAACTGGTCTTGCCAGCCTGCCTTTCGACATTTGGATAGTCCAGATAGTGAGTTTTAAAGCCTACCCAGGCAAAGAGCCCCTTTGAAAAACGATTGGACTCGGTCAGGCTTAAAATGGCATCCACTACAGATCTTCTCATCATGCGAAAATCACGGACACCTGACGGCAAGGCTACTGGACTAATTTTTTTCATGAAGCCATAAAAGAGATTAGCACAAAAACTGCGAAAGAAGGGTTCCCCCTCTCGACTAATTCTCCGTGTCCCAACACAGTCCAAGCCTGTATTCTGGTCTAGTAAGGCTTTCATCTCAAGCAACATACTAGGAGGATCTTGGAGGTCTGCATCCATCACCACCACCAAATCTCCGGTTGCATATTGCAAGCCTGCATATAGAGCAGCTTCTTTGCCAAAATTTCGCGAGAAAGAAATATAATGAACTGCCGGATTTTGCTCCCGATAGGTCTTTAAAAGTTCCAAAGTCCCATCACTTGATCCATCGTCGACAAAGACATACTCTATTTCTGTTTCCAAATCTGGAAGTAAAGCTTCCAAAGCCTGATAAAAAAGAGGAAGTACTTCCTCTTCGTTTAAACAGGGGACAATGATTGACATCACCATCTTAGTCTTCAAATCCATTTGGATGCTTGCTTTGCCAACGCCATGCGTCTTCACACATTTGGGTGATGCCGAGTTCTGCTTCCCAGCCCAGTTCTGCTTTGGCTTTTGCAGGATCTGAATAGCAGGCTGCGATATCCCCTGGGCGACGGTCTACGATGCGGTAAGGAATTGGACGTCCCACCGCTTTTTCCATGTTTTGGATAATTTCAAGAACTGAGTAGCCTTTCCCTGTTCCAAGGTTATAAACGTTTAGGCCTGAGCCTTTTTGGATTTTTTTCAGAGCTGCAACGTGACCTTTAGCCAAGTCGACAACGTGGATATAGTCACGAACACCAGTTCCGTCTTCCGTATCGTAATCGTCTCCAAACACTTGCACTTGCTCTAATTTTCCAACGGCTACTTGCGTCACATATGGCAAGAGATTGTTTGGAATACCATTTGGATTTT
Source organism: Streptococcus mitis (assembly GCF_013305725.1). Lineage (NCBI taxonomy): Bacteria > Bacillati > Bacillota > Bacilli > Lactobacillales > Streptococcaceae > Streptococcus > Streptococcus mitis. The sequence continues at coordinate 565,585 of NZ_CP047883.1, read as the reverse complement.
CTCCCAAATCACCACTCTCATGTGCTCCGATTGGGTTAAAGTAACGAAGCAAGACCACATTCCATTCTGAGTCTGCTTTGTAAATATCCGTCAAAATTTCCTCTAGCATAAGCTTGGTGCGGCCATATGGGTTGGTCACTGAAAGTGGGAAATCTTCCAAGATTGGCACTGTATGAGGATCTCCGTAAACTGTCGCAGAAGAACTGAAAATGATGTTTTTACAGTTGTTTTCTTCCATAGCTTTTAGAAGACTAACAGTTCCTGCGATATTATTGTCATAGTAGGCAAGAGGAATACGGGTAGATTCACCTACAGCCTTCAAGCCAGCAAAGTGAATGACCCCTGTTGGTTCTTCTTGTTTGAAAATATCACGAAGGGTATCTGTATCACGGATATCTGCCTCATAGAAAGGCACTTCAACTCCTGTAATTCTCTCAACAACTTCTAAACTTTTTCTGCTACTATTAACAAGGTTATCCACCACAACAACCTGATGACCTGCTTGGATTAACTCAATAACTGTGTGGGTTCCGATAAAACCTGCTCCACCCGTTACCAAAATCTTTTCTTGCATCTTCTTTCCTCGATTCTCGGATTATTTTTTCTTATTTTACCATTTTTGATAGGGAATGTCATTTGCCATCCTAGAGGGGAGGCTAAAATTTCAGTAAAATTCTTATTCGTTTTTTACTCGTTTGACATAGTTTTCAATTGGGTAGTTTAAAGGGGCCAAGGTCAACTCCTTGTCTTGGATCAGTTGAGCTAGATGGTAACCAATGATAGGACCAGTTGTGAGGCCTGATGAACCTAGTCCACTAGCAGCATAGACACCTGCTAAGCCAGGTACTTGCCCAAAGAAAGGTGAGAAATCACTGGTATAGGCACGGATTCCCACACGCTCAGCTCTTGAAGTCGCTCTAGCTAAAACTGGATAGTGAGGCAAGGCTGCCCCCTCCATTTGTTGGAGTAAGGTTTCATCTACCGTCAAATCAAATCCCATGTCATTTTCATGAGTAGCGCCTAGGGACAATTTCCCACCCGCAAAAGGAATCAAATCCCACTCCCCTTCTGGCATAACCACAGGATAAGCTTCCATGTCTTGGGCAAGTTGATAATCTCGGAGTTGCCCCTTTTGGGGACGAACATCTACTTCATAACCTAAAGGCTCTAACAAGTGTCCCAACCAAGCTCCCGTCGCCAAAATAACCTGATCAAACACCTCTTCGCCAATCTGGTAACCTGATGCTAAAGGTGTCAGAGTCACTTTTTCTTTGATCAGCTTGACCTGACTAGCTTCTAGCAAACGAGTCACTAAGAGTTGACCATCTACTCTCGCTCCACCAGAAGCATAGAGCAGGTGGTCAAATCCCTGCAAACCAGGGAATAATTCATTAGCTGATGCTTGGTCCAGAATGGCTAATTGCCCTATCAAGGGAGATTCTTCTCTGCGCTGGTGGGCTAGTTGATAAAGTTCTTCCAACTTAGTTTCATCCTTTTTCAGGAGAAAGACTCCCGAACGCTGGTAAAAGTCGATTTCTTGCCCTGACTTCTCTAAATCAGCTAATAAATCCACATAAAAGTCAGCCCCCAAGCGCGCCATTTTATACCAGGCCTTATTGCGGCGTTTGGAAAACCAGGGGCTGATAATTCCTGCTGCGGCCTTAGTAGCCTGACCCTGTCCATGGTCAAAAACAGTCACCTCTAGGTCACTTTCTTTCGAGAGGTAGTAGGCAGCTGTTGCTCCCACAATTCCTGCTCCGATAATAGCAACTTTTTTCATTGTTTTCACTTTCTAACTAGATATGGTGGAAAGGATTGGTCGATGCTTGACTAGGCAAAATATCAATATCCCAGTCTTTTTCCTCTTTCCATTGACTAAGGAATGCTGCGATTTTTTCCACAAACAGCACTTCAATATAGTGACCTGGGTCCAATGCTAGCAAGCCATCAGACAACATATCCTGGGCAGTGTGGTAGTAAATATCACCAGTGATATAGACATCCGCTCCTTTAACTAAAGCATCCTTATAGAAAGACTGCCCACTACCACCACAGATGGCCACTCTTGAGATAGGCTTCTGCAAATCACTCTCTTGATAATGCACCATTCGAAGACTATCTAGGCCAAAGACTTGCTTGACATGCTGGGCAAAATCCCCAAAGGTCTGATGCTGAATATTCCCAATACGACCAATTCCACGTTCTGGACCTGTTTCCTGAAGATAGGTCGTTTCCTCAATACCTAACATCTGACAGAAGCAATCATTGAGACCATTTTCAACGATGTCAATATTGGTATGGCTGACATAAACTGCGATATCATGCTTTATCAGATCAATGTAAATCTGATTTTGTGTACGGTTAGCAACCAAGTCCTTTATCGGACGGAAAATCGGCGCGTGCTTAACGATAATCAAATCCACACCCTTTTCAATGGCCTCTGCCACCGTTTCTTCACGAATATCCAGAGCAACCATGACACTTTGGATATCCTTGTCCAAAGTGCCAATTTGTAGGCCACGACTGTCTCCCTCCATGGAAAATTCCTGAGGGCAAAAGGCTTCATATGCGTTAATTACTTCACTTGCTAGCATGGAGAACCTCCTTGATGGCTTGAATTTTATCTACTAGAACTTGACGTTCCTCCAGATTTTTTTCTGGGATTTGTCCGAAGGCAAACTCTAGCTTAACAGCTTCTTTTTGCCATTTTTGGACAAAGACTGGACTGACCTCTTTGGACAAGAAGGGACCAAAGCGAACATCACTGGCTGATAGATTCATTTGTCCTGCTTCCACCACCAAAATCTCGTAAAACTTGCCAGCTTCTTCTAAGATGTTTTCAGCTACAATCTGAAACCCATTGTCTTGCAACCAAATGCGCAAGTCGTCTTCACGATTATTAGGTTGGAGGATTAACCGCTCTACATTAGCTAACTTGTCCAAGCCTTCTTCTAAAATCCTAGCAATCAAACGGCCGCCCATACCTGCAATGGTGATGACCGACACTTGGTCAGGCTCTTCAAAAGCTGCCAAGCCATTGGCTAAACGAACCTGAATTTTCTCCTTTAGGCCGTGAGCCTCAACATTTTTGACCGCAGATTGGTAGGGACCTTCCACAACCTCACCTGCAATGGCGCTTTTGATTTGGCCTCTTTCGACCAAGTCGATAGGCAGATAAGCATGGTCACTTCCCACATCTAGCAAAATGGCTCCCTGGGGCACAAAGGAAGCCACTAATTCTAATCTCTTTGAAATCATCTTCTCTCACTTTCCAAACTCTATTACCCCTTATTATACCACATTTCAGCTGGTAATCTTGTACCTAAAAAGACCGCAATCCACAGATTGCAGCCTTTCTTTATTTTCTGGCTTGATAGCGACTAGTCAGGATGAAAATTACGGTAAAGACCAACATCATGACACCATAAACAGGTAAAGTTTGTCCTGTTAAGGTTGAAATTTCAAGCAGTTTTTGAATTCTCGGGAAAAGAGCCGTAGCCAGGAAACCACCTACTGACCAAACAATCAAGAGGACACGCCATAGGGTAAATGGCATGCAGGCTCTAAATACAGATAAGAAACCAATTGACCCCAAGAGATAATAGAGTAGGGTTGAGATTTCTAACTCAGACCAACCTTGACTACTTCCAAATATTTTCACAAACAGGACGCTGAAGACGACCATGAGAGCGCTTGGTAGAGCACGAAGCATGGATCTTCTGAGGAAGTTTGGCTCGACAGGTTTGATATTTCGCTCAAAAGTCAGAACGAATGGTGGGAAACCTTCCACAAACTGGTCAATCATGGTAATCTGGATTGGAATGAAGGGGAAAATCAAGATCCACTCAGATCGACCTAGTAAAGCACTGACGATACAGATAACTGCGAGCAAGAAAGAATAGATGGTCTTTATCAAGAAAATCGGGGCGATGTGGGCAATGTTATTGACTACACGACGACCCTCGAAGAGAATCTCAGGAACATCATTAAAGTCTGAGTTCAAGAGAACCAGATTGGCAATCTGACGAGTCGCTGGGTCTCCCTCAGACATCACGATAGAACAATCTGCCTCACGAAGAGCCAGGATATCATTAACTCCATCCCCTGTCATAGCTGTTGTATGCCCCGCTTTTTTCAGTGTTTGAATGATGAGTTTCTTTTGATGAGGGGAAACACGTCCGAAAATAGCTGTATCCTCAGCCATAGCAACCAATTCCTCATCCGTAATTTTCGAACAATCTACATAGCTCTGATAGTCTACAAAACCTGCTTTTTGGGCAATACTTGAAACAGTGACTGGATTATCACCAGAGATAATCTTGAGCCCCACTTCCTGAGAACGGAGATAGTCCAGCGTCTCTGCTGCTCCCTCTCGAATCGGGTCCAAGATTTCCAGCAAGGCTAGAGCCTGAATATCAGATGGTTTTTGTGGTTTGTGATGGTCTAATTTCTCCTGACTGAGAGCTAAGACCAAGACACGTGAACCTCTCTCCAAGGCCTCTCTGGCTTCTGGGACCTCAGAAGCCAGCAACATCTCAGGCGCCCCTAAGAAAACTGTTCCCAAACCTTCTAACTCCATAGCTCCCCACTTGCGGTCGCTCGAGAAGGGGAGATTCGAAATCATAGGATAAGTAACTTCTCCCACAAAACGCTTTCGAATAGCTTGAGCTGTTGGATTTTTATCCTCACTATGGGCTATATAGCTGGCCAAGATGCTAGCAAGCGCTGACTCTCCATACTCTTCGGTCAAAGGAAGAACAGCCTCCACCTGCATCTTTCCTTGGGTGATGGTGCCCGTCTTGTCCAAACAGAGCATATCCACGCGTGCCAAGGTCTCAACAGAATACATCTCCTGCACCAAAACCTTTTTCAAGCCCAGCTTAATCACCGCAGTCAAGAGCGAAGTAATGGTCAAAAGGGCGATTCCCTTAGGCAACATTCCCAAAAGAGCTGTCGATGAATTTACAACGGACGACTTGAGAGGCAAGCCTTTTAAAAGCAAGGCTTCTAGCAAGAGAGCTAGACCAAAGGGAATGATAATCTTCCCAGTAAAACCGGCTAGTTTATCCAGCGATTTCATGATACGGGAGTTGATGGGTTTCACTGTTTTGGCTTCCAGCATAAGTTTGGCAGCATAGTTGTCTGCACCTACATGGTGAACTTGAGCTAAAACTGACCCACTGGCCAAGAAACTTCCTGACAAAAGCAAGGCATCCACTTCCTTTTGCACCAAATCACTTTCCCCCGTTAACATGGCTTCATTGACTTCCGCAAAGCCTTCCAAAACCAAGGCATCACTGGGAATTTGCTCTCCAGCAGACAAACGAATGACATCTCCTAACACCAATTCTTCAGGATTCAGAGCCACTTCTTGGCCATCACGAATAGTCTTAACCTTTTCCTTGGTCATGAGATTGAGCTTGTCCACCATGTGTTTAGCCCGCAACTCGGTCACAATTCCAGAAAAAGCGTTAAAGCAGATAACGGCAAAGAAGACCAGATTGCTCCAAGCCTGCACAAAGGCAAGTGCCAAAGCAATGGCAAAGTTCAAAGCGTTAAAAAGGGTAAAGACATTTCGTTTAACGATTTGCCAAGTGCTAGTACTGGCCGATGCAGTAAAATCATTGACCAAGCCCTTAGCCTGTCTTTCCTTGACTTCTCTTTGGGTTAATCCCATAATCTTATTTTTATCCATAAATTCTATCATATCATTTTTTCTAAAAGAATTCTAATCTCATCCCAAATATGCACCTAGTCAAGGGAAAAGTTTGCCAGCCCTCCTTTGATAAGGTATAATAATAACAAGAAAAGAATCGAAGGAGATCGCATGTTTTATACTTATTTACGTGGATTGGTTGTCTTGCTCCTATGGTCCATCAATGGCAATGCCCATTATCATAATACTGATAAAATTCCTAATCAAGATGAAAATTATATTCTGGTTGCGCCACACCGTACCTGGTGGGATCCTGTTTACATGGCCTTTGCGACCAAGCCAAAACAATTTATCTTTATGGCAAAAAAAGAGCTCTTTACCAACCGTATCTTTGGTTGGTGGATTCGTATGTGTGGGGCCTTTCCTATCGACCGTGAAAATCCTAGTGCTTCAGCCATCAAATATCCTATCAATGTCCTCAAAAAAAGTGACCGCTCTCTCATCATGTTTCCAAGTGGGAGCCGTCACTCAAACGATGTCAAGGGTGGAGTTGCCCTGATTGCCAAAATGGCCAAGGTACGTATCATGCCGGTTACCTACACAGGTCCCATGACTTTGAAGGGCTTAGTTAGCCGTGAACGTGTCGATATGAACTTTGGAAATCCAATCGATATCTCAGATATCAAGAAAATGAATGATGAAGGCATTGAAACAGTCGCCAATCGTATCCAAACAGAATTCCAACGTCTGGACCAAGAAACGAAACAATGGCACAATGATAAAAAACCAAACCCACTCTGGTGGTTTATCCGCATCCCTGCCCTCATCCTTGCCATTATCCTCGCTATCCTAACTATCATCTTTAGCTTTATCGCGAGCTTCGTATGGAATCCAGATAAAAAGAGAGAAAACCTTGGTTAAACAAATACAACAATCCCTTGGCAAAAGCCAAGGGATAACTCTTTTATTCGATTTTCCATTTTTGGGCCAACCAGCTAGAAAAGGCTAAAAATCGTTCAGCCACTTGTTCATGGTGTCCATAAGGGTCAAAGACAAACTGACCGTTCGGATAGCATTTCTGAAGACTGGTATGAATCTGCTCAGCATAGACTGGTGCTTGAGCCAAGCGATTAGTATGGTATGCTCCTTCTGATTGACCATTCTGTAAATACAGCAAACAGTCTAGATTTTTCACTGTCTCTGCCTTGCAGTAAGTCACAAAATCAGGATACCAAAAGGAACCGCAGATGGAGAAGACACAGGAAACCTTGTCAAAGCTGAAAAGACTGTAGACTGCCACCAAACCACCTAGTGAGTAACCCCCATAGGCAAGGCGATTTTTGTCCAGGCGATAAAGCGACTGCAACCTGTCTAAAAGACCACCAAATAAATGACCATGATAGGCATTTGCCTGACCACCAAAATTTGGAGCCCTATCTCTCAGAGCAGATGCCTTCCAGGGAGTGTAGTCGTCTAGGCGATTTTTAGAGGTCAAGCCCACTAAAATCACAGATTCGGAAAGGGAAGATAGAAAATCCAAGTTTCCATCATTCAAGAGAATAACTGGATAGGTTTGATTGGGATCATAGATCGAAGGAAGGCTGACCTTGACTTGGATTCCTTCCCAATCAAACTCATTATTTATTGATAAAGTCATTGATTTTCTCAAGGGAATCAATCACTGCTGGACCATAATCCATCAACTCATCGTAAGAGATGGTCATGATCTTTTGATTCTTAATAGCAGGAACGCTTTCCAAAACAGCATTTGCCTTCATCAACTCTACTGCTTTTTCATCCAATTTTTTATTGCGGTCGCTGGTTACATAGATAATCAATTCAGGATCCATTGACACGAGATTTTCCAAGGTCAAGCCTGATGTCCCCGTAGCAACGTTTGTATAACCAAGTTGGTTCAACAAACTTTCTTGCAAAGCAGACTTGTAGGCACCGAAGGTTTCATCATTATAAGCAACCATAATCAAAGCCTTTTTCTTTTCACCTTGACTTACTGTGTTTGCTTTCTTAACAACGTCAATTTTAGTTTGTAATTGGGCTGCGTATTCATTGGCCTTGTCCTGAACATTAAAAATCATTCCCAGATTTTTGACATCTTCTACGATATTCCCCAAATCTTGCTGAATTGTTGAGAGAGAAGCTTTTTGAGTATAAACTGGGATTTTGTTTTCATTCCAAGTGCTAACTGTCCCCAAGGATTTTTCAGAAAACATCATATTTCGACCCATCACAGCGTCTGGCTCATAAGAAAGGACTGTCTCTTGTGAGACTGTTTTTTTATCCCCAATTTGAGGAATAGTCGCAATCGCATCCTTGTATTTGTCCGTCACAGCATTGTCTGGATTGAGCATGCCAACAATTTTATCCTTCAACCCCAACTCCAATAAGATTTCAGTGGTTGAAAGATTGTTGGTGATAACTTTTTCAGGTACCTTGCCAAAGACTTGTTCGACTTCATTCCCTTTCGCGTCATAGGTTTTGACCGTTAGTGGATAAGTCGTCTCTGTGCTCGCCTTTTGACTTGTTTCTGTGCTAGACTGTGTGGTAGCTTTTTCTGTAGTAGTGTTACCACAAGCTGCCAAAGTTAAGGTAGCTACTGTCACGAGTAAAATACTGAGTGTTTTTTTCATCTTGTTTTCCTTTTCATTCTTATAAATAGTGAATCATAGCTTGCTGATCCTCGGTCCAAGTCACCTGACTTTGAACTCCATATACAGTTTGCAATGACTCAGGGGTGATGGTCTCCTTTGGAGTACCTTGGTAAAGGATTTCTCCCTCTTTCATCAAATAGAGATAATCCGAATAGCGACAAGCAAGTTGAATATCATGTAGGACAGCTAGAACATTGACCTTGAGATTTTTCACAATGGCCAACAAGTCTAGCTGATACCTGATATCCAGGTGATTGGTTGGTTCGTCTAGGAGTAAAAGAGTCGGTTCTTGCGCCAAGGCGCGGGCTAGTAAGACTCGCTGTTTTTCTCCCCCTGACAGAGACGAATAGAGACGAGTTTTCTTCTCGAGCATATCCACCTTAACGAGGGCATCTTGAACGAGTGTAAAATCTCTTTCCCTTTCCTTCTGTAAAAAAGAGAGGTGGGGAGTTCTTCCCAGCAAGACGATTTCTTCAACTGTACAATCAAACTGCAGTTGATTAAACTGGGTCACAACTGCCATTTGCTTGGCTGTTTCTTTGAGCATCCATTGTTCCAGAGGCTTTCCATCTAGGCTTATCAAACCTTTGTCCGCCTTTTCCTGACGATAGAGGAGTTTAAGTAGACTGGTTTTTCCACTTCCATTTGGTCCTAATATCGTGTGAAATTGATTCCCTTTAACCTTAAGAGAGACTCCTTTAAGGATTTTTTTCTCTCCTAGTCCAAAATGGATATCCTGACAAATCAAGTCCATATCAGATCCTCACCTCCCTTCGCCTACCTCCAACAATGTAGATAAAGAAGGGAGCACCTACCAAGGCTGTGAAAATACCAATAGGAAGCTCTGCGTTTGGAATGACGATACGAGAGAGTACGTCTGCCCAAATGACAAAGAGGGCACCTAGCAAGGTTGCAACAGGAAAAAGCCTCTTGTAATTCGTTCCTACTAACCCTCGAGCTAAATGTGGAGTAATCAGACCGACAAATCCAATAATCCCACAGGTTGCCACCAAGACTGCTGTCAGCACAGCCACCATTGTCACATAAAGATACCAATAAAAGCGTAAGGGAATCCCCAAAGTTAAAGCAGCCTCATCTCCCATCATCATCGCATTGAAAACACGATACTGAGTAGAGAAAAATAGAAAGGCTATTCCTACTACTATAGTTGGCAGGACCAAGTCTGCCCAAGAAGTCCCAGCGAGCGAACCCATGGTCCAAAACTTAATGGTCATCACACTATCCGCATTAGCGCCAACTGAGATAATAAAGTTTGAAAAAGCCAGAAAGAGAGCGTTGACCACCGTTCCTGATAAAATCAGACTGGAAGTCGTCATCCTTCCCTGCATAGAGGCAATGATGAGGACAGCAATTGTTGCCAAAATAGCTCCAAGAAAAGCTCCAAGGCTAATCATCACTTTTAAACCAAAAATGATGCTCAAGGTTGCACCTAGAGTTGCACCCGCAGATATTCCTAAGACATAAGGCTCTGCGATGGGATTGTTCACTGTAGACTGCATCACGCTACCACACATAGAAAGGCCTGCTCCTACTATCAGACCTAACAATACTCGGGGGAATCTCATGTTCCATACAATGGCAAGAGTAGACTTGGAAACCTCTCCTATCTCAAGAGAAAATCCTAACCTGCTCAAAATAATCCGATAGGTATCTCCTAGATCAATCGCAACAGATCCCATTGAAACTGCTAGAAAAAGAGAAATCCCTAAAATACCTAGCAAAATAACTAAAAGTAACACAAATTGCTGGTCTTGTCGGCTTCCAGAAAATTTGGAAAGCATGCAAACCTCCTTTGATAGAATCTTAAAAATTTAGAAAATTCTCATGAAAAGTATACCATATTTTTAACTATGTAACAAGCTGAGAAAAATGAATATAGTTGGTTTTACAGTGCTAAGAACCGTAACCGAAATTTATACTTGAGCATATCGATGTAAGGTGACAACATAAAAAGCCCTCTGAAAATCAGAGAGCTGATTTGAGCCCGGGCTAAAATCCTAGTGAAACAAAAAAATCTACACGATCAGAAAAGTCTCTATCGTGCCATTTTCATACATGATGTATAGTCCAAGTAGAATGAATACTAAGGGCACAATGATTCGCTCGTATTTTTCAACTGTCTCGAATATTAACGGAATAGAGGATAACACCCGACTAATCTCGCATAAGATAATTATGCCGATTACAAACACAAGCAACGCCACGAGGGTCTGTGACCAATCTAACGAAGCAAAATAAGGTATATAGATACCTAAATTATCTCCGCCAGACGCAATTGTCAGCAATGTAACTGTCCAAAACAGTTGATTTGCCTTGCTTTTTTCTAATCTTTCAATAATTTCTTCCTCTTCTTCCTCTTCCTCACCTTCTCCAACAATTGCAAAGCGAATCCCTAAATAGATAGGGATTAAACCAAGCAATCCAACCATCCATTCTTCAGGTACGAAATTAACGACATAAGCAGCAACTAAACTCGCCCCTACAAGTAAGCCTGTGCCTAGATATTGACCCGCATAAATATGCCACTTTTGTTTATTCTGTGATAGCTGTGCAAATAAAATAAATAAAATAATTAAATAATCGATACTGGTGGAAATATAAACACCAATAGCAGATATGATTGTCTGTCCCATAAAAAAACCTCCTGTATTGGTCAGTAATAAATCAGCAGATTTTAGGAGAGCACAGACACATTAATTTAGCTATCGCTAGTGGGTAATGTCGAACATAGGAAAGCATTTTACTCCTCCTCAAAACGTAGTTACAAAGTAATTTCTAACTGGAATTCGGTGACCACTTCCATGTAAAGTATAACATACTATACTTTACTTCGTAAAGTGTGGGCTCTCCGAAGGGGCTTGCAGACAGCTACTCGGCTTGAAAAGCCGAGTAGCTACGCACCTTTATGGTGTCATTAGCTGATACCATTTGAGGTTTTTGTAGTCTCCAAAATTGTGACCGATAAAACGATGTCTGAGATAACTGTGCTCGACCGATAGTTTTTGTAGTCTCCAAAATTGTGACCGATAAAACTAGAAAATAATTTAAGAGATGAAAAAGCAAGTTTTTGTAGTCTCCAAAATTGTGACCGATAAAACTCAGTTTGACACTAATGGGTGTGACTGTAAGTTTTTGTAGTCTCCAAAATTGTGACCGATAAAACTTTGCTCGTAACTTCTCTGGACGACCAGAAGTTTTTGTAGTCTCCAAAATTGTGACCGATAAAACACATAAACTGTTCCATACTTCGTCGCCGCAGTTTTTGTAGTCTCCAAAATTGTGACCGATAAAACCTCAATAAAAAAAGCCCTCTGAAAATTAGAGAGCTGATTTGAGATTGGGATAAAATCCATACAAAAAAGCTACCCAATTTAGAGTAGCTTCATTATCAAGATATGCTCAATTGAACACGGCCTAAGCAAGCGGATAAAAACAAAAAGCTCTCTGAAATCAGAAAGCTTTATTCTTGCTGTATAAAACGTTTATAGACTAGGCGACAAGCCGAAGATTGTACAAAATTTTTAGTGAAACAAAAAAATCTCCCCGAAGGGAAATCATTCTGGTTTATTTTACCTTACAGTGCTAGGAACCGTAACCAAAGATAATACTTGATCATACCAAGGTAAGGTGACAAAAGTAAAAAAGCTACCCATTTTAGAGTAGCTTCATTATCAAGATATGCTCAATTGAACACGGCCTAAGCACTTGGCAAAAAAGATAAAATCTCCTAGAAACTGAAGTTTCTTCGTCAATTTTCCTATTTTTGCTTTGTGCTTTTGACGGCCTTTGTATCTTGAATTAGCGACGAAGTCCTAGAGAGTTGATCAACTCACGGTAACGGTTAACGTCGTTTTTACGCAAGTATGCAAGCAAGTTACGACGGCGACCGATTTTTTTCATCAATCCACGGTAAGTAGCGTGGTCTTTTTTGTGTTGTTTGATGTGTTCGTTAAGGTGGTTGATTTCCCAAGTAAGGACAGCAACTTGAACCTCTACTGAACCTGTATCACCTTCGTGACGTGCATATTGTGCGATGATTTCATTTTTTTTCTCTTTTGAGATTGCCATGATGTTTCTCCTTTTTATTTGGCTTCATCCGAGTGACAGGTTGGCATGCCTGCAACCAAGAAGAAGTTATTTGTCTTTACGACAGTTCTTATTCTACCAAGAAGCAGAGACTTTGTCAACTGATTTACTGTTTAAAAACTTGACCTACTCTACTGATTTCAGAGCTTCAAGCATATCCACCTTTCTCAAGTGATGATTGACAAAGAGACCCAGTAAGGCTAATATCACAGTCACTGCGACGATTGGAAGAGCATAGACTTCCCAGCTGACTCGTGGATAAAAAAGTATGGTGGCAGGTGAGATCATTTGAATCAAAAATTGATGTAAATAGTAGCCGGCCACCAAACCGAGAACAATCCCCACAAAAGACAGCACCATGGTCTCGCGGTAGATATAGAGGGTCACTTCTTTATTATGGAAACCGAGAACCTTGATGGTCGAAAGTTCACGGATACGTTCTGCCACATTGATATTGGTGAGATTGTAAAGAATGACAATGGCTAGCAAGACGGAAACAAGGATAAGGATTGCCATGGTTTTATTGAGAGAATTGGCTACAGATTCAAAGAGGTGGATAGCCGTTGCATTTTGGACCACCCCAGAAACAGCAGTTTTTTTCATAAAGGCCGCAGCTTCTTTCTCCGTATTGGATGGTGTTGGCTCTTTTAATTTTACTAGGTAGGTATTGTCTTGTGGACTGGTACCGTAGACTTGTTCGTATGTCGCTCGGTTGAGATAAACAAAGTGTCCAACATAGTTTTCAGAAATAGCCGATACCTTGATTTCTTTTCCATCAAGCTCCAGCTTATCTCCAACCGTAACACCTGCTAGTTGAGCTAGTTTTTGACTTACGACTGCTCCATCTGTGACCTGCACCTCTTGGCCATTTTCCTCTAGTGCGATAAAGGGTTTGAAATTTTCTCGGCTTGTGACCATTATGGTGATAGTCTGAAGTCCTGTTTTTCCTTTGAAATCTTTTTCAATGGATTTAGAGTAAATTTTTTGATAAGCATGGATAGACTCAGATTGCAAGGCACTTTCTAGGTCTACTTTTTCTTGCTCCGTTACACTGCTCTTTTCCGCTACAATCATCTGGTATTGCTGGATTTGTTCAAATTGACGCTCGACAACTCCTCCCACAGAAGACTGAATGCCAAGACCTGCAAATAGGAGAGCAACCGAACCCGCAACTCCAAAAATGGTCATCAACATCCGTTGCTTATAACGGAAAATATTTCGCGCAGTAACCTTATGAGTGAAGCTCAAACGACTCCATATAAAGCTCAACCGTTCCAGCAAAATCTTTGATCCTTTAACGGGAGGTTTGGGAAGCAAGAGTTGGGCTGCTTCATCGTGTAATTCCCTCCGTGCCACCAGATAAGCCGGCAAAACACTGGATACCCAACTTAAGGTTAGGGCAAAGAGGCTATAAGACCAGTAAAAATACTCCTGGCTTTTTCCAACGACCATCCCAGCAGTTATAACATCTGAAATCACTCCTGCAAGGAGATAATGTCCTAGAAGTGTTCCTAAGATAGTACCTACAGTTCCTGCAAGAAAACCATAGAGAACAAACTTGGCAACTATATCTCGATTTCGGTAACCTAGAGCCTTAAAAATACCAGCATTGGTGCGTTCTTCATCTACAAAGCGAGTCATCGTTGTAAAGGCCACCATTGCAGCGACCATATAAAGCACCACGGGGAAGATATTCCCGACGGAACGAATGCTTGCTGAAGCGTTACTGTACATGAGATAGCCTTGACCACCTGGCATGGTTTGGCGGTTGTATACATGGTAAGTAGGCTCTGCCAGTTCATCAAGCTCTTTCTGTCGTTGTTCAAGCTTCTCTTTTTCCTTGTCTAGATTACTCTCTGTCTGAGCCATTTTTTCTTTTTCTGTAGCCAATTCTTTCTTAGATTTTGTCAATTGCTCCTTGGCTTGACTCTTTTGAGGCTCAGGAAAAGCGGTCACTTGTTCTTCTTGAGTTTTCAATCGACTTTCAGCCTGTTCTAACTGACTCTTGCCTTTTTGAAGGTTACTTTCAGCTGTTTGGAGCTGCTCTTTTCCATCATCCAAGCTCTTTTGCCCATTTGCTTTGATACTTGCCAATCTTTTTTGACCATTATCAGCCAGCAAGTCTTGCAATGCTTCCTGATGTTGATCTCGTTTGCTTCTATAGTCTGATGAAAAAGCATCCAAATTTTTTAAATCATCATAGCGCACACGCGCAATACTGTACACTTCTGTATCAAACTGACTAGCTACAATCACTCCATAACCAGTCAAGCTTCCATTTCCACTACTAGCCCCTCCCAAGTCTTCTTGAGAAAGCATCTCACCCGACTGAACAAATCCAGTAATGGTGAAAGATTGGGATTTTATGACGGTCTTCCCTTCTTCTTTCTTGCTAAAGGTGATAGTTTGCCCAATCTGATAGCGGTCTTTCCAGAAATCTGCCAAGGCAATTTCCTCATCAGCTTCTGGCAGTCGCCCTTCTGTCACTTGAAAAGTTGAAATTCCCTCTGGCTTAGAATAAAGTCGAACCGCTTCTTCACTATTTTCAACGGTTAGGTCTGCCATATAGCCAAACTCAACACTTGCTCCTTGAAGGGTCTTTAGTTCGTCTTGATCCTTTTTATCCAAGCCATAATCAGCTATCACGGCCAGATCCAAGGTATTTCCTTTACGGAGATAATCTTCTGCAGTACGTTCCATGTTTGGACTGGCCACTTTGAGGCCAACTAGGGCTAAAGAACCCAGCATCATCAAGGTCAAGATAGAAGCAAAGCGTCCCTTGGAAGCAGTCACCGACTGGAGCAAGTCTTTTCGGTATGTTTTTTTCATGCTAATACTCCAATGTATCGATAGCCTGTGGATGCGCATTGATTGTTACTCTCATAACAGTGGCATCACGCATGTGAATCACCCGATCTGCGATAGGAGCTAGCGAGCTATTGTGAGTCACGATGATTACCGTCGCTCCCTTTTGACGAGACATGTCTTGGAGAATCTTCAAGACTTGCTTGCCTGTCTGATAATCCAAGGCTCCAGTTGGTTCATCACAAAGGAGAATTTTAGGATTTTTAGCTACCGCGCGTGCAATGGAGACTCGCTGTTGCTCCCCTCCAGAAAGCTGGGCTGGAAAGTTATTGAGACGATGAGCCAGACCTACATCTGTCAAAACTTGCTCAGGATTCAAGGCATCCATCACGATTTCTGAGGCCAATTCCACATTTTCCTTAGCGGTTAGATTGGAAACTAGATTATAAAACTGAAAAACAAAACCGACATCATTGCGGCGGTAATTGGTTCTCTGGTGGGAATTGTAGTCTGCAATATTGGCACCATCAATCCAGATTTCCCCCTCGTCATTGGTATCCATTCCCCCAAGAAGATTAAGAACCGTTGACTTGCCTGCACCAGATGCACCTAGAATAATGACCAATTCACCCTTTTCAATCTCAAAATTCACATCACGATTGGCCACAATATCCGTCTCCCCAACCTGATAACGCTTGTAACAATGTTTCATCTCAATATAAGCCATTATCAACCTCACTTTCTTTAACTACTTCTTAATATCATTATAACGCTTTTTCGAAGAGTTGGATACTAGAATAAAAAGAAAAACCTAGGTATTCCTAGGCTTTCTTTTTACAAATTATTTTCCAAGGTAGTATTCAGAAACTACGTTCAATTTTTCATCGAATTCGAATACCAATGGTGGGAAGTTAGGGATTTCCACGTCCATGATCTCGTCATCTGACAAACCTTTGATGTGTTTTACAAGGGCACGGATTGAGTTACCGTGAGCTCCTACGAATACGTTTTTACCATCTTTAAGAGCTGGAGCGATTTTATCTTCCCAGAATGGTAGGGCACGTTCCAAAGTCACTTTCAAGTTTTCAGCATCTGGAATAACTGAATCGTCAAGTGAAGCGTAACGACGGTCAGTGTGAGCTGAATGCTCATCATCACGATCCATGTTTGGAGGCAATACATCGTATGAACGACGCCAGATGTGAACTTGCTCATCACCAAATTGTTCAGCAGCTTCAGCCTTGTTTTTACCAGTCAAACCACCGTAGTGACGTTCGTTCAAACGCCATGATTTTTCAACTGGAACCCACAATTGGTCAGAAGCTTCAAGAGCCAAGTTAGTTGTTTTGATCGCACGTTTCAATACTGAAGTGTAAGCTTGGTCAAATTCGATACCAGCTTCTTTGATCAATTTACCAGCGTCAATCGCTTGTTGTGTACCTTTTTCAGACAAATCAACATCAGCCCAACCAGTGAAAAGGTTAGCTTTGTTCCATTCAGACTCACCGTGGCGAGCAAAAACCAATTTTACCATTAGATGGATTCTCCTTTAAATTTTCCGAGGTTTCCCCTCGTTTATCTATTCTATTTTACACAATTTTTCACAAAAAAGCTAGTTAAAATCGATAAGTTCTGACAGTCAGGAAGTAAAGTCCTCTCATCCTGATTAGGAACTTCTATAATTCATTACTTTTTATTTGCAAAAATAGAGGTTCTAAAATCATTTGTTTGATCTAGGTAGGCTTTAAAGACTGCTCTCTTAAGTTTATGAACCGCACTGTCAGTCTCTGGATTATAATCACTCCAACGCGTACCTTCCGCATCCTGTAAAACAGCTTGGTCCATCAGTTCTTGCAACTCATTTACTCTTTGAATGGTTTTCGTGGCATTGCTCATCCATGATTGCGTCGGATCTTTAAAAGTAACTTTATTCAAATGATCAAACTGAGCAACGCGCTCTTGATACATAGCTTTTTTAAAGGCTGCCCAAGATGAATACTGACCACCAAATAGCTTTTCTAAGACAAGCTTATCTGTCACTAATCCTTGCTTTTTACCGTAGAGATTGATTGTCTGACCATTTTGTTTAGCAATTTCTTCATATTGGTTGGAAATATATGGGACCATACCATCTTTAAAGCCTTTGGCAGCCAGAAGTTCGTAAGCGATCCGACGTCCCATAAGGTCCCCTGGCGTGCCTTTCTCACTGCTGAGAGCTGAAAAGATTGGGGCAAAGAGTTTAATGGTATAGTATCCATTTCTCTCGTAGTCGCCAGACTGGTACTCACGAGCTGATAAGATGTTGTGGTCAATCAAACTATCAAAGTTAGTTAGGTTTCTAGCCTCTTCTTCTGTCAATTCTTTGACTACGTTAGTGGCATAAACCTCATTTCCATCTGCTGGATCTTTCACATACTTGTTCTCAATTTTTCTGAGAGCTTCCATTTTCTGGGAAACATTCAGTTTCTTAACGATTGATTGCCCTTCAAGATATTCCAACATATAGATGAGGTCAAACATATTATGAGCGTATTTCTGGAGATCGGCTGCGTCTTTGAATCGTTCCGTCGGATCTAAGACTTGTAGACGGGATCCTTCTAAGCTATCTGATTTTAAATGTTTCAAGATTGAATTAATGGTAATGGTCGCATCATTTGGATGATCTGGCGCTTGTAATAAACCTTTAGCAAAGAACTCAGGACCAAGACCACTTCTTCGACCATAGCCACCAAGATAGATATCCTGATCGGAATCATGGGTCATTTCATGGGTATACGTAATAGCGCCATCCTTATCCAACATACGGTAAGACATATAGTAGACACCATCTCCTGTTGCGTATGCACCGTGATGATTATGAACTACCTTGTTACCAACTGGTCCAAAGAAATGTTGCATTGCAGGATTTGAATTCTCAAAGTCTGCAATTGTTGAAGCCTTTCCTTCAGTATAATCATCACCAAATTTATAGGCATCATAAAGCAGGATCGTACGATAGAGTTTTTCACGTCCCTGATTATCTAAAATACGATACCAATAATCGTAGTGATCTCGCTGACGCTTGGCTGTTTCACGCGCATTCTCTTCAACAAACTTATTGAGTTCATCTCCAGCCTTATAGTCACGGTTGCGGTAGCGATCGTAAGCCCCAAATCCTAGGCTAGACAAGGTTGAGATGACAAATACAGATCTTTCTGGCAAAGTAAGGAGAGGCAAGACCATATTGCGGTATTTCCAAGTACTACTAGTAATTCGGTCATAAACACCGATAGAATACTTAGTCCCTGCTTGCTCTTGCTTAACTTTGACCTCTGCAATAGTGGATTTTTCTTCGACAATGAAAGCTTTGGTCTGTTTTTTAAACCAGTCATTGTTGCTAGTGTTTGGTAAAAAGACTTTTCGGTAATTTTCTAGCGTGCTAAACAAATCTGTCGTTCCATGATGGCTGGCAAGACTGATACCATAAGTATCAACGTTGTTCTTAGCAAGCAGATTATTAAATCCTGATTTCCCTAACTCAATCAAAGTATCTAACGGAGATGCATTTCCTTTACCAAAGAAATCAAGGTGATACAAGACCAAGTCTTTAATATTAACCTGACCATAGCTAAAGTTATACCAACGCTCTAAATAGCTCATACCAAGAAGCAAGGCTTCCTTGTTGCGCTTGATTTTATCTACGATGTAACCTGTCATTACTTGATTGTTTTCCACTAGACCAGCATCCGCTGACAAGAGTTTTCTCAGACTGTCTTCTAGATGTTCCTTTGTTTTAGTAAACTGTTCCTCTAAATAGAGCTCGGTTTGCTTCACTTTTGGTGAAATAGCAAGTGTGTTTCTAATAGCATCTGAATGATAATTTACCTTCTTCAATTCTGGTAAGACTTGCCGGATAATCGTTTCTTGGTTATACAAGAATTGGTTTGGCGTATAGAGAAGCCCCGTATCTCCTAGACTATATTCTGCTAACTTAGCAAAATCAGTCTGGTACTTGAGCTGGAATGTTTCAGAGGAATGATCCTGGTAATGGAGCAAGAGTTTGTTTGCAGTCTGTTTGTTGGAAACAATATCTGTGATGACTTGGTCATCCTTCATCATGACTGCTGACAAGAGTTCTTTTTGATATAAAAGACTGTTCTCGTTAACTAGGTTTCCGTATTTGACGATGGTTGCCTTGTTGTAGAAAGGTAGCAATTTTTCAATATTTTTATAAGCCAAGGCACGCTGAGCTTGATAATTCTTCACCTTAGAAAAATCACTTTCTTTACTACCACTTGTTGAAAGGGGCTCCACTGTTGGAGGGGTGAGAGGATTGATTTCTGCTTTTTTATTCGTCACTTCAGAAGCATCTAGCATTGTTCCTCTTTCTTCAAAGGATTCTTTGCTGACGACTTCTTCCCTGACCAAGGTGACATTGTAGACTCTATTAGCTTTGTTGCTGAATGTATTAGCCACCTTCATTTCATTATAGTGGTAACCGGTAATAGCATTCCCGTTGGTTACATTGACATCACTTAGTACATTGGTCAATCTTCCTGCATGCTGTTCCTCATTCGTCTTTCGATCCCACAAATATCCAGCCACACCCGCAACTCTACCAAAGTGCTTGACATTGTTGATATCACCTTCAGCATAGCTATCCTGTATATAGGCATCTTGGTCTACTAGACCTGCTAGCCCACCAACAGTCTGATCTGAACTATTGGTGTTGGAGGAAATGGCTACTGTCGCTTTTGACTTAGTCAGTGAAGCTCTGCCTCCTGTCAAATGACCGACCAGACCACCAATATTGTATGCAGCAGTCGTTTCGTAGGTATTAACAATTCTTCCCTTAAAACTGCTCTCTGTGATGCTTGATTGGTCTGCCTTAGCCAACAAACCACCGATACCACGTTCCCCAGCCAGAACACCATAGACATGAACTTGCTTAATCTTTGTGTTATCCGTAGCTTCATTGGCCAGCGAACCGATATCATCTTTACCTGAAATAGAGACATTTTTTAGGCTTAACTTTTCTACTGTGGCCCCTCTCAAGCTTTCAAAAAGAGGCTTTTTCAAATTGTAAATAGCATACCGCTTACCATCTTTTTCACCAATCAACTGACCAGTAAAGGTGCCCCTGATGTAAGATCTGTCATCAGGTCCCAAATCCACTTCGTTAGCATTCAAGCTGGCCGCTAAATGATAGGTCCCAGAGAGATTCTTGTTGATAGCTTTAACCAGGTTGCTAAAGGAAGTGAAGGTTGTTGTTTCTTCTGTGGCCTTTTTTGCGAGATAGAAGGTGAAATTATCGACATATTTATTCTCTAGCTCTTGCTGGAGTTTCTCAGCTTTGGCTATGATTTTATAAACGGATTGTCCATTTTTTATTTCTGCAGTTATTGAAGCGACAGGTAGATAGACATCTTTGAATGACGACGATTTTACCTTAACAAAATAAGTGTCTATATTACTTGGAACACTGTCTAAAGAAACATGTTGTTTGTAAGTACCATTGGTCTGACTATACAACTCCAGATCCGAAACATTTCTTAATTCAAGTGTTTTTTCTGGATCTTTTTCTTGTGGTTTTTCAGATGGAGTTTCCGGTTTTACTTGCTCAATATTGCCAGTATATTCTGGAAGAGGGGCAACTTGTTCGGGTTCAACTATTGCTCCCGATTGGGTGCCTGTATAAGATGGTTTCGATGGTGCCTGTTCTGGTCCGACTATTGCTCCAGATTGGATGCCTGTATATTCTGGTTTGTCGGCTGTCTCAGGGGCTACAACAGCTCCTGATTGCTCACCTTTATATTCTGGTAAGGAAGCATGGGTCTCTGGTTCGACGATGGTCCCAGCTTGAGTTCCCGTGTACTCTGGTTGTGGAGCTACTTGTTCGGGTTCAACAATCGCTCCGGATTGGGTGCCTGTATAAGATGGTTTCGATGGTATCTGTTCTGGTTCAACGATAGCTCCTGATTGCTCACCTTTATATTCTGGTTTGTCGGCTGTCTCAGGGGCTACAATCGCTCCCGATTGAGTTCCTGTATACTCTGGTGTTGGTAGCACCTGTTCAGGATCTACGATTGCTCCAGACTGCTCGCCTGTATAGGCTGGTTTGTCAGTCGTTTCTGGTTCCACCAAAGCCCCTGACTGGACACCCCCAACCTCTGGATCAACTTTTTCCGGTTCGACGATAGCACCAGCTTGGGTTCCCTGATACTCAGGTGATGGAGCGACTTGCTCGGGTTCAACGACTGCTCCTGCTTGGGTGCCTGTATAGGCTAGTTTTTCAGCTGTCTCTGGGGCTACAACAGCTCCTGATTGCTCACCTTTATATTCTGGCAAAGAAGGCTGAGTCTCAGGTTCGACAATAGCTCCCGATTGACTTCCTGTATACTCTGGTGTTGGTGGCAACTGTTCAGGATCTACGATTGCTCCAGACTGCTCGCCTTTATATTCTGGCAAAGAAGGCTGAGTCTCAGGTTCGACAATAGCACCGGACTGAGTTCCCTGATACTCAGGTTGCGAATCTACTTTCTCGGGTTCGACGACTGCTCCGGACTGAGTTCCTCTATATTCTGATTTTTCAGCTGTCTCTGGGGCTACAATAGCTCCCGATTGCTCACCTCTATATTCTGGCAAGGAAGCCTGAGACTCTGGCTCTCCTTTTCTTGCAGAGAATGGTGTTTCACTCGGAGTGACTGCCTTCTTTGTTCCCTTTTCTACTATACGTGGTAAGGCTTCGTCTACCTTAGTCAAGAGAACTTCTCGGGAAATTTCTTGGTTTTCAACAGTGAAAATGCGAACAAGTTCAATCTTCTTCCCAGCACGACCTTCTTGTTTGACACGAATGGTTCCCTCTGTTAGATCTGGATTTTCTTGAACCACTTCAGCAAAGTCTAGTTTGGTTTCAATCTCTTGTTCTTTGTATAGGAGCTCTGGTTTGTTCACACGACCAGCCAAGACTTCGTCCTGAGGATCCACACTAGCAATACCAGACGGTTTTGGATTGGATGAATCTTGAGAAGGGATTGGCTTCTCAGCAGGGCTTGTTGGAGACTGAGCTTTCTGCTCATCTCCTAACTTTTGTCCATCATTCTTGGTCTGGAGATGAGGTTGAACCGTATCGTCTAGTTTCTGACCTCTAGCAGTAGTTTCTTGAAGAATACCGTTCTTGTCTTGCTTAATATAGCCTAGGTAAGTATAACCCGATAGGGTGCGTGGCAGAGGCAGACTATCTCCTTGTGATAATTGATATTCTTGATTGTATTGGAGTAAGAGTTGATTTTCAATAGCCTGAACCGAAGAAAGCAAGCCACTCCCCATGCCTGTTATCAAAACAACCTTCAACAGTGCATTCTTCTTGCCTTTCTTTCTCGAAACAGCAAAAATAAGGAATCCAATCGAAGCGAGGGCTCCACCAGTGAAAACGGTAACCAGATTATTGTGACCACCTGTATTAGGCAACTGACCTAGCTGTGCTTTCTCATCCATACGGTAGACTAGATAGTAAGTGCTCTCACTATCTTCAGCCACTTTAGGAATATCCTTTACAATCAAGTCTTTTTCTTGCTTACTTAACTCTGTATCTGTCACATATTTGTAGTGAATAGATACATTTTCTTGAGCAAATACGGTCCCACTGCTAGCAATGGACACAAAAAATAAGCTCGAAATTGAAGCAGACACAAGACCAATCGCCAACTTTCGTAAGGAAAAACGATGCTGCTTCTCTCCAAAAAACTTTTTCATTCTATATCCTCTCTATTATTTTATCCATTTCAAAATAGAAGAAGCATTTTGCTTCCTCACTATGATAAACTTACAAGAAACAAAAATACTTCTATATATATTTTGATATATTTAATCTACAACCATCATTATACTATAAATTCTCTAACTTGTCCCAAAATAGTACCAGCATTCTTCAATTCATTTGAGCAGTAGTAATTTCTCAAAGTAACTTCCACTTGGTTGGTCAAAGTGGAAATTAGTCTAAAACGGATTTTATGGTGGAATTAAGTGTAAGACGATTGAGTTAGAAATGCGGTCCACTATAACAAAACATATTGAATTAGCGGTGGAACTTAGTTTGGAAATTTAGCTGTTTGGCAGTAGGGTTGCTTTGAACAAATATCAGTAAATATGTAGTAAGAAATTTCCATTTCACTCTTGCTAGTCTCCTTACTTTTTGTTAGAATGATGTCAAAAAATAAAGAAGGTTAATATTATGCCACAACATCTCTTTAAAGAATTGACTCAACTGGAGCAAGTAGAGGCACTAGCTCTAGGAGGATCACGAGCTGGACAAGATTTTGACAAAGACTCTGACTATGATGTATATGTCTATCTCAGTGCTCCCCTCTCGCCAGACATCCGAAAAGAAATTCTCAGTAAATACTGCTCCTACATGGAAATCGGCAATCAATTTTGGGAATTGGAGGATGATTGTATTCTCAATAATGGTATCGAGATTGAGCTGATTTACCGCTCTCTAGACGAATTTGACAAAGATTTACAGGTCGTAGTTTTAGAGCACCAAGCCCAGAATTCTTACACTACTTGTATGTGGTACAATCTGCTCAACAGTAAGATTCTCTACGATCGAGATGGTCACTATGCTGCCCTCCAGAAAAAGTATAATCTTCCTTATCCAGCTGAGCTGAAAAAGAATATCATCAACAAGCAATTCCTACTTCTCGACCAAGCTATGCCAGCTTTTTCAAGACAAATCAAAAAAGCCCTCAAACGCAAAGACTTACTCAGCATCAACCACCGCAGTAGCGAGTTTTTCGCTTCTTATTTCGATTTGCTCTTTGCCTTCAATGAGCAGCTCCATCCAGGAGAAAAACGCATGCTCCAGTACGCAAAAAACAATTGCTCTCATCTACCGCAATATTTTGAAGACGATATCCAAGACTATTTTCAAAATCTCTACCAGCTAGATCAGTATGAGAAAACAGTCCTAACTTTAGAGCATCTCCTATTAAATCTCAAACACTTGATTAATGAATCTATTTAGAATTACAATAAAAGCTCATGAAATCTTCTTTTCAGATGAATCATGAGCTTTTTGAATTTCCACAATATATAACGGTGTAGAGTTGATTGAAACAAGAGCAGGACAAAAAGGTACAAACATGATAAAAACGCATCATATCAGATGTTCAAAAACGTGATACAATGCGTTTTATAGTCTATAAGATTAGTTGTCTTTTCTTCTCAAATTGAGTTTTCCCTAGACTTTTCAATATTATTTCTCTTCAAATCCTTCTGCGACTGCATCTGCAAAGTTTTCTTCTACGATGCTTGCACAGTGGTCACAGATGACTGCATGGTAGCTGCGTTCTGCTGTTGTTGGGTCAATGCGACGGCAACGGTCACATACTTCACCTGCAGCGCGTTCAACTGTAAAGGATACATCTTCGAAGCTAACGGCAGCTTCTGGAGCTGGTCCTTCTGCGATGGTCAATTCAGACACGATTAAAAGTTGAGCTACATTGCTGTTTACTGCTTCAAGTAAAGTTTTCACCACTTCGTTTGGATAAACTGTCAAGTGAGCTTCAAGTGATTTACCAATTACTTTTGCATTACGCGCTTCTTCCAAGGCTTTTTGAGCTTGTCCACGGAAGTCCATGAAGGCAGCCCATGTATCCAAGATTTCTTCTTGATTAGCAAAAGTTTCTGCTTCTGGCAATTCTGACAATTGAACGAAGTCTTCAGCTTCAAACTCAAGATATGACCAGATTTCCTCTGCTGTGTGAGGAAGGATTGGTGTCAAGAGTTTGGTGATTTTCACAAGAATGTCATAGAAAACAGTCTGCATTTGACGACGTTCCAGTGATTTTGAACCTTCGATATAAACAACATCTTTGGCAAAATCAAGGTAGAAGGCTGACAAGTCAACGTTGATAAAGTTCACCAATGCCTTATAGATTGTCAAGAATTCAAAGTTTGCATAAGCATCACGAATGGTCTTGACAAGCTGGTTAAAGCGAATAGTCATGTACTTATCAACTGAGCGAAGCTCATCGTAAGCTACTGAATCTTGAGTTGGGTTAAAGTCAGATGTATTGGCAATCAAGAAACGAAGGGTATTACGAATCTTACGGTAAGTTTCAGAGACTTGGCTCAAGATATCCATAGAAATACGCACGTCATTGCTTGAGTCTACACTTGTTACCCAAAGACGCAAGATTTCAGCACCGAATTGTTTTTCAACATCGCTTGGAGCAATGGTATTTCCAAGAGATTTAGACATCTTCTCACCTTTACCGTCAAGGGCAAAACCTTGTGACAAGATTTGCTTGTAAGGTGCTACGCCATGGTTGGCAACAGATGTAATAAGTGATGAGTTAAACCAACCACGGTATTGGTCAGAACCTTCTAGGTAAAGGTCTGCTGGGTAAGTCAACTCAGGACGGTTTACCACAACTCCATTCCATGATGAACCTGAGTCAAACCAAACGTCCATGATATCAGTTTCTTTTTTGAACTCACCATTTGGTGAACCTGGATGAGTAAATCCTTCTGGCAAGAGGTCTTTGGCATCACGTTCCCACCAAATGCTTGAACCATGTTCTTCAAAGAGTTGAGCTACATGCTCAATCGTTTCAGCAGTCATGATTGCTGTACCATCTTCAGCATAGAAGATAGGAAGTGGAACACCCCAAGCACGTTGACGAGAGATAACCCAGTCGCCACGGTCACGGATCATATTGTAAAGACGGACTTTACCCCATTCTGAGTGGAATTTAACCTTTTCAATTTCATCCAAGATTTCTTGGCGGAATTTAGAAACTGAGGCAAACCATTGTGGTACTGCACGCCAGATGATTGGTTTCTTAGTACGCCAGTCAAATGGGTATGAGTGAGAGATTTCTTCTTGGGCAAGAAGGAGGTTACCAAGTTTCTCGATAACAGTTGGAACTACCTTTTCATAGAATTGACCTTCAAACTCAGCACCAGCATTGGCCATCATAATACCACGTTCGTCAACAGTCACTGCGACTTCAAGACCATTAGCAATACCAACATTATAGTCATCCTCACCAAAACCAGGGGCTGTATGGACAATACCCGTACCAGAATCAGTTGTAACATGGTCACCAAGGATAACCAACTCATCTACAGCTGTATCCCAGGGGTGTTCTGTTACGATGTGGTTGAGTTCTTGACCACGGTAAGTTGCCAATACTTGAACATCAACCCAGCCAAATTTCTCAGACAAGCTAGTCAACAATTCTGCAGCAACCACAAACTTACGAGCTTCACCAGCAGGTTGAACCAAGACGTAATCAATATCCGCTCCAACAGTCAAACCACGAGAAGCTGTGATAGTAAATGGAGTAGTTGTCCAGACAACGATGTAAGTATCTGTATCTAGAACACCTTTGCCATCTTTTACCTTATTGGCATAGTAAAGAGAAATTGAAACCAAATCATGGTATTCAATCTCCGCTTCAGCAAGAGCCGACTCAGATGACCAAGACCAGTAAACTGGCTTGGCACCACGGTAGATATAACCTTTATTAGCCATCTCACCAAATACACGGATTTGAGCTGCTTCATAGTCAGGAGTCAACGTCACATATGGATTTTCCCAGTCACCAGAAACACCCAAACGTTTAAAGTCTTCACGTTGTTTATCTACTTGAGAAAGTGCGTATTCACGGCAAAGTTTCAAGTACTCAACCAAGTCCATTTCTTTGCGTTTAACACCTTGTTTTGCCAAAACTTGCTCGATTGGCAGACCATGAGTATCCCAACCTGGGATAAATGGTGCGTAAAAACCTGACATTGATTTTGAACGAACAATGATATCTTTTGAAATCTTATTCATCGCGTGTCCAACGTGAATATTTCCGTTCGCGTATGGAGGGCCATCATGCAAGGTGAAATGAGGTTTTCCTTGGTTCAATTCTTGACGACGTTGGTAAAGTTTTGCATCTTCCCATTCCTTTTGCCAAACTGGCTCTTTGGTAGGAAGGCCTGCACGCATTGGGAAAGCTGTTTTCCCAAGGTTAAGGGTATCTTTGAGTTTCATGGTATCTCCTTTATAAATAATAACAAATTAAAAACCACGACTGCCAAAAAGGACGAAAATCGTGGTACCACCTTTGTTCGGAAAAAGATCTAGTCTTTCTCCCTCTTTTCCCGTAACGTGGGGAACGTCAAATCTTACTAGCTTCAGACTTGAGTTTTTGAGAGGATAATCTTATCAATAGGGATTACAGGACTCACACCATCTCCTGCTCGCTGGAAATATAAGGATAAGATATTGTTCTCACATATCACTATTCATTATAAGATAAGGACAGATTCTTTATTTGTATCTTCCTCATTCGATGAAGGGCCTTCGACTTCAACTGGCTCTAAATGTTCTTCCACATAATGATGTTGTTGAGCTTCAAATTCAGCTAATTCTCTATTACCAGCCTCAATTCGAGCTTGTAACTCAGCCATTTCTTCAGGTGTAAATTGACGAGTCATATCGATTGGTTCTTCTTCTGGCTGTGAATATACTGACTCACCAAGAACTTCACCAACAACTTCTTTAAATGCTTCATCACTTGTCTGAAGATAAGTTGCTGTTGGGCGCAGAATATCTTCCCAATCTGATGATTCAACAATTGCTAACTGACTCTCAATTGTAGATTTGAGACGTTGGTGGAAGACACGGCTCTTGTTCTTCAATTCTTCAGTCTCAACAGCAACTTTCTTGGCATTATCAGTAGCTTGACGCAAGATCTCATTAGCCTTATATTTTGCTTCTTCAAGCAAACGTTGGGCATCTTGTTCTGCCTGTTGGATAATATTATTAGAACGATCTTGAGCAGCTTGTTTTACACGCTCTGCCGTATCTTGAGCAATCAATACTGATTGACTCAAAGAATCTTTCATCTCATCAAAGTAAGACAAACGCTCTTCCAAACTCTTAATATGTAAATCCTTATCATGATTAGAGCGAACCAAATCTTCATAATCACGAACAACAATTTCAAGAAATTCTTCAACTTCTTCTGGATCAAAACCTCTAAATCTTGTACCAAAGGTTTTATCTTTGATTTCTAACGATGTAATTGGCATATTTTTCCTCACTTACTTAATAACAATTGGACCGTTAATTTCTTTTTATCTTTTTTTGTTTGCCCATTATCTCTAACAAGTTTCAATCGACCAAATTTCCTCACACTAATCAAATCACCAACTTGAACTGCATAATCTGATTTTTCAACTAAATGGTAATTAACTTGGACTGCCTGTTTTTCAATTAACTGACTTGCCTGATTTCTAGACAGCTTTAAGACACCTGCTAGAAAAACATCTAATCTAGAACTAGCAATACAAATATCTAATTCTTGATAATCTTCTACTGTAGCAATTTTCTCAGTAAAATCCCGTTCTTCTAGACGAACCGGTAAACGAGCAATTTTCGTCATGCCGTCTTGAAAAAGGAGCATAAACTGTCGATTAATGATAATCTGTGCCCTCTCTTCGTTGACTAAGATATCACCAAATAGCTTCCTATCAATTCCCAGCTTGTTTAAAACAGTCCCTAATATTTTTGCATGCGTTAAGCGTTCAAACTTATTAGGGTAGACAATTTCTTGCAAGGAAAGTTCAAAATCAGAGAATTCTGGCTCAAAATAATCAGGATACAGTAGAACTCGTACATATTCAGTTTCAAGAAACTGCCGACTGCTCATATAGGAGATGCCGTTGGTTGATGCTAGCACCTTTAAAATCTTTTCTTGATGGGGATTTACAAAGGGTGTTAAAAAAGGAGAATAAGAATCTTCTACCTTTTTTATCCATTCTACTCCCTTATCAATAAAAGACGAATCATTCTTAGAAAAGTGTTGATAAATCATCTTGTTCATAGAAAGATCACTAAAAGTCGAATCAACTGTTCCCCTAGGAAGTGAACTAGTAATACCGCAATCCAGACAGACAAATCAAGACCTGCAATCTGGAGGGGTAAACGTTGCAAGGGAGCTACTATCGGTTTCACTAAACTAATAATCAAGCGTCCAAGACGTGATTCATAAGCATTGGGAAACCAAGACATCAGAGCAAACACGATTAAAATCAGTGAATAGATATCCACTGCATTTTGAACAAAACGAATGAGAAAGATCATTATCTTACTCTCGTACGTTTCATATCAAAGCCAAATTCACCATTTTGTGATTCATCTGGAATTTTGATATCTTCAATATTGACGACAACATCAACTGGTGTCAGCAGGTACATAGTAGATGCTACCTTTTTCATGTTACCAGCTAAAACGTGACGTGCCCCATCCAGATAGTCCAAACAACGACGTGCTTGAACTTCTGTCATATATTGGAAATCAATCAAAATACTTTCGTTACCAGCTAATAAATCAACAATATCTGTGGCATCTTCGTATTTACGTGGATAACGAACATCAATTGTCACCTTATCAGTAGAACGTTGACTTTGCATAGCCAACTCTTGTTGACGGGCATGAAGACGAGTGATGTTTTTATCTTTAGATGGCGTACTAGCAGCTTGTTGAGGCAACTCTTGAACAGAAGGGACTGGAGTCACAATCGGCTCTTCAGCTTTAGACTGGTATGCAGTACCAACATCTTCTCCATCTTCTGTAAAATAATCTATAAATTTATCAAATCTATCTTTTAAAGACATATTTCTTTCCTATTTAAAAAATGCTGTACCAATTCTGACAAATGTTGAGCCAAATTCAATCGCTTCCTTGTAGTCACGACTCATACCCATACTCAAGTCCGTCATTGGCATATTGGGAATTTGTTTTTCTCTAATTTCTAGTTGCAAATCCTGCGTAGCTTTAAAAATTTCTTTCAACTCATCACTACTAGCTTCAAAAGGAGCCATGGTCATCAAGCCGACATATTCAATTTTATCTAAGGTGGTCAATTCTGGCAAGAGCTCTAATAGTTCTTCCCTTGAAAAACCATGTTTGCTCTCTTCCCTTGAGATATTTACTTGTAAGAAACACTTAACAACTCGGTCACTTCTTTTTTGAATTTCCTCTGCTAGCTTTAATGAATCCAAAGCGTGAAAATAATCAACATACTGAATGACGTCTTTGACCTTGCGTCTTTGCAAGGTTCCAATCAAATGCCAGGTAATATTTCTATCTTTTAAAGCTTCATATTTCTCAAGAAATTTATCCACACGATTTTCACCAATATGATGCACACCTAGCGGAAGCAAAGCCTCCGCTGTCGGTACGTCTACATATTTTGTAACAGCAACAACCGAAACAGAATTGGCTTCTCTTCCTGACTGTTGACTTGCATCTTTTATTTGTTGAAAAACACGTTCTGTATTTTCTTTCAAATTCATTTACTTAACGATTTTTGAAAAATGGAGGAGTGTCTAATTCATCCTCATCATGTAAAGATGGCGCTTCGAAACGTTCAACTGGTGATACAACTGAATCAGTCGGACGAACAATTGTCTCACGACGCAAGTCCCAATCACCAAATGCTGAAGTTTGAGAAGTTTCTGTACGGCGAGGTGCTGGACTTGGAATTTCTGCAGTTTCAGCCATATCAAAGTGACGATTATGATTGTGTGCATGGCTAGGACTTGCTTGCTCATGACGAACAGCTTGTCTTGGTGCATGACCAACAACTTTTTCAACACGATCTTGGCGAACACCAGTTGCCACAACTGTAACACGGATTTCATCTTTCATGTTTTCATCGATAGATGTTCCGAGCCAGATATTCACTCCTTGGCCAGCAGCTTGGTTGACGATCTCTGAAGCTTCTTCTGCCTCAATCAAAGTCAAGTCGAGACCACCAGTAACGTTGACGATGACATCCTCAGCACCGTCAATAGTTGTTTCAAGAAGTGGTGAGTAGATTGCCTTACGAGCTGCTTCTACCACACGTTCTTCACCACTACCGATACCGATACCCATTAGGGCGTTTCCTTTATTTGCCATAACTGTTTTCACATCGGCAAAGTCAAGGTTAATCAAACCAGGATTTGTGATCAAGTCAGTAATCCCTTGAACACCTTGGCGAAGTACGTTATCTGCTTCGCTAAGAGCTTCAAGAAGTGGAGTTTTCTTATCAACAATTTCAAGCAAGTTGTTGTTTGAAATAATCAATAGAGTATCTACATGCTCACGAAGTTGATTGATTCCTTCGACAGCATACTGACCACGTTTGCTTCCTTCGAAACCAAAAGGACGTGTCACAACACCAACTGTAAGAGCACCTAAATCTTTAGCAATGCGGGCAATAACAGGAGCTGCACCAGTACCAGAGCCACCTCCCATACCTGCAGTAATGAAGACCATATCTGCTCCAGTAATAGCTTGAGTCAAGGCTTCTTCGCTTTCTTCAGCTGCCTTTTGACCAACTTCAGGTCGACCGCCAGCACCCAAACCACGAGTCAATTTAGGGCCTAACTGAATTACAGTCTCAGCTTTTGTACTACTCAAAGCTTGTACATCTGTGTTTGCTGCGATAAATTCTACGCCTGCAACACCTTCGTCAACCATGCGGTTAATGGCGTTACCACCACCTCCACCAACACCGATTACTTTAATAACTGCACCTTGAGCTGCTGCTGTATCAAATGAAAATGTCATAGTTTATTTTTCCTCTTTTATTCATCAAACATGCTTCCGATTAAGCCACGGAAACGATCTGCGATTTTTGGTTTATTTTGAGAAGATACTTTATCTTCTTTCGGAGCAACTACGTTCGTAGAAGCTGACTGCTCTACCTCAGTATTTTGAACTGGTTGAATAGGGGTCGGTTGTGCTACCTGCGTAACGCGTTGAATCATCCCACCAAAATTAATTGGTTGGTGACGCAAAGTATCTTCACCCTTGACTGCTCGTTGCGCTAATAAATGCACCTCAGTCAATTGACCAGCAAATTCAGACAAGCTAATCACATGAGCGAAGGCAGGATTACGGATTCCAACTTGATTTGGAACGTAAAGTTTAACACCAACGCCAAATACTTCCTGTGCAAGTTCTACAATACCTGGTAAAATAGCATTTCCACCAATCAGAACAATCCCACCTGGAAGATCCAACAAATGTCTTCTTTCCAACTCTTGTTTGATTTGTTCAAAAATGTGTTTAATGCGAGCTGAAATAATCTCTGCTAGGTAGCTTTCTGTAACTTCTACAGGCTCTACTTCACCAATCACTTCAACTTGGAAGGTTTCATTGCTTGCAAGTGAAGGGTAGGCTTCACCATAGTTCAATTTCAATCCTTCAGCTAGTTTTTGTGAAGTCTTCAAGACTTTAGAGATATCTTTTGTGACATAATCTCCACCTTCTTGAAGAATATTTGTAAACTGGAGTTCTTGATTACGGATTGTAGCAACAGTTGTTTGACCTGCTCCCATATCAATCACAGTAGCTCCAAATTCACGCTCTCCTTCGTTCAAGACTGAACGAACCAAAGCCAATGGTGAAATAATAATATTTTCAACCTGAACACCTGAGCGCTCAACTGTCTTGCGTAAATTGTGAAGAATAGTACGTGGACCTGTGTAAAGTAAACCACGCATTTCAAGACGAACCCCCATCATACCACGTGGGTCACGAATACCTTGGAAACCATCTACGATAAATTCTTCTGGAATAAACGTAATGACTTCACGATCTGGTGTCATACTCTTTGTCAAGGCTGATTTAACAACATTTTCAACATCTTGATCTGTAATTTCTTTTGTATCAGATGTAACTGGAATCATTCCTTGAGTTGGTTCTACTTGCAAAAGATTTCCAGGCAAACCAACATTCACTGATTTGATTGAAATGCCAGCTTTCTCTTCTGCTTGGGAAATAGCTGACTTGATAGCAGTTGCTGCTGCTTCAATATCAACGATAATCCCATCCTTTACACCTTTACTCTTGGCATTACTTACACCAATTACATTTAGTTCACCATTTCTAAGCTCGGCAACCAACACCTTAATCGAATTGGTTCCGATATCTAAGCCTGTAAAAAAACCATCTCTAGCCATTACATCGCATCCTCTCTCTTCCAAGTTTCAAACTTCTATTCAATATAGCTAAAACAGGGCATAGCTATTCACAGAATATTATAACACAAAAAATCCAATCGTGCTTAGTTTTTCCTAAATTTACTTACCATTTTTTCACATTCGCTCATCAAATTTTTTTATTTTCCAAACAAGTTATAAAAAATCAGATTTATGAAAAAAAGAAAGCTCATTTCTAAGCTTTCTTTGTAATCATTTTTTCTGCTTCTTGTTCTAAAAATAGTTCCAAAATTTTCTTTGTCAACGTAATCGCCGCTGACAAGGCTAGAGAAACGATTAAATAATTAGCTACTAAGCCATGGTCTCCAACCAATGGCGGTTTTGTCAAGAATCCGTAATCTCCACCTGTTACCAAATTGACCACAAAAATCAAGGCATTTAGAGCAAAGGTCATGAGAAAAATTCCCTTCACATCCAACAATCGTGCATCGTACTGTCTCAAGAGATAAACCAAAGAGTTCCCCAAGAGAGCTAAGTGCCCAAAGATAAAGGATAAAATCGCAATATGTGGGAAAGGATAGGCATCTGGCACTGGATAAACAAAGGCTGCTAATGTCCCAAATGTTCCTAGTAGTGCAAAATACTGCCTATATTTAGACTGACCAGGAAGCAAGAGCACCACAAACATAGCCATACGGCAATGGTAAAAAGGTAAACTTTCTGACAGCGGCATATGATTGACCCAATACCAACCATAAAGTAGAATCAACTGAACTGCCTGTAAGATTTGGAAAAATCGTTGGTAAACCTTCTTTTCACGATAGCGATAGGCTGTAAAAAAGGTTAAGGCTAAGAGCGTAAATAGGCTAACATACCAAAAAAGGTCAAACTTGGGTGGTTCTGTTGCTTGGGTAGTAAAGAAAATATCCCATAAATTCATCTAGTCTTCCTCATGATTCAAAATTTTCCTGCATATTATTATACCATGCTATTTGTCAAAAATGGATTTAGAAATACGATAATCATCTTCTTAGTCAAGATATTGCTCCCTCTGACCTTGATAAACCTGCCAAAGAATCTCTATTTGCTCCTTGGTAATGCGTTTTTCAGATAAGTTCGGTAGTTGGTCAATTGCAAAAAATTGAAGGTCAGCAATTTCTTGATTTTCTTGGAATTGTCCATCAAGAAGCTTACATTCAAAAACAAACTTTGCATATTGATTGCTCTGTAGTTGGAAACGATTTGTATCAAAAACAGCTAGTAGTCTTTCTACTTTAGCTTCAAAACCGGTTTCTTCTTCAATTTCCTTGAGAATATTTTCTGTTGGAGAATAACCAACCTCACCAAAGCCACCTGGCAAAGCCCAATCATTCTCTCCTTGTCCCCTAACCAGACAAATCTTTTCGTCCTCAACAATCCAAGCACGGACGTCCATTAACGGAGTTGCATAAGCGGAAGTTGGCTTCAAAACTTCTGCCACTTCTTCGGCATCAAGGTCTGATGCTTGATTCAACATTTCAGATAACAGACTTCGCAAGTCTTCATAGCGCTCACGGTCAAAAGGATCTTTTGTAAAGGTTAAGCCAGTATCTGTAAGGGCAAGCATTCTTTGCAGATACTTAACAAAATCACTTGGCTTCATTTTCTAAACTTTCTACCAACTTGGCTAGATTCATAGAGTTAGAGCCTTTGAGTAGGATTTGGTCATTGACTCCAAGGCTTTCTTTAACCTGCTTGACTAGGTCTTCAAATTGGTCTTGGTCTTCTGTTTTCTTGAAGTAGTAAACGTGGCCAATTGGGAACATTTGACTGGCCAATTGGGCTAATTCAGCAATATCTTCTCCGTAGAAAATAACGGTATCCAGCACATCTGGAGAAAAGCTCAAAATCATCTGATTATGAAGTTGAACAGACTGTTCACCAAGTTCCTTCATATCCGCTAACACTGCAATTTTCTTGCCACCTTCATTGGCTGGAATGGCAGAGAAAGTCTCTAAAATCAGCTTCATAGCAGTTGGGTTGGCATTGTAAACATCTGAAAGGATATCTGCTCCATTAGCTGCTTTCTTCCACTCGGTACGGTTACGCGTCAATTCAAGATTTTGGAAGGCCTGACGAATTTGCTCCTCTGAAACTCCTTCTTGTAGGGCAACATAGGATGCAATCATAGCATTGGTGGCATTGTACTTGCCAGTTACTGGCAAATCAAGAGCTCGCTCCAAAAAATTGGCCTTAAAGGTCAAGCTATCCTTACGTTCTACCAGGTCGGTAATTTCCAACTCTGCCCCTTGCCCAAAACGAACTACCTTTTTATCAGTTGGCAAGTAGTCCTCTACAATCGAGTCAGCTGGGGCTAAAAGCAAGGAACCAGATGCCATCCCGTCTGCAATTTGCATTTTTCCTTTAGCAATTTCAGAACGGTCTTTGAAAAAAGCCAAATGGGCTTCTCCAACCAAGGTCACGATGGCTGTTTTTGGACGAGCCAATTCAGACAAGAGATGAATATCGCCCAAGTGATCCTGCCCCATCTCCAAGACCAACTTTTCTGTTCCTTCAGGCATATGGAGAACTGTGTAAGGAAGACCAATCTCATT
This sequence comes from Streptococcus mitis, assembly GCF_013305725.1. Lineage (NCBI taxonomy): Bacteria > Bacillati > Bacillota > Bacilli > Lactobacillales > Streptococcaceae > Streptococcus > Streptococcus mitis. The sequence continues at coordinate 529,778 of NZ_CP047883.1, read as the reverse complement.
ATTGTAGTTGCCTTGTGTTTTGTAAGTTTTGTAGGTTGTTGATAGCAAGTGAGCTAACATATCCTTGGTCGTTGTCTTGCCATTTGAACCCGTAACCGCAAAGACATCAACAGTCGTTTTTTCAAGATAGTAGGTTGCTAGTTGCTGAAAGGCAGTCAGAACATCATCTACTAGAATATAGGGATGATTCTCGATTTCTTTCTCAGACAGGGTTGCAGCAGCGCCATTTTCAAAAGCTGTTTCGATAAAGTCATGACCGTCACGCGCACCTTTGAGGGGCACAAACAAGTCCCCTGTCGCAATCAAACGACTGTCAAACTCAGCCTTCTCTAACTGGGTGTTCTCAAAGATGCTGATGTCATTTTTAGCTCCTACAACTTGAGCCACTTCATGGATTGTTAATTTCATTTCTACTCCTTTAAAAAGGGTCGAAGCTCGAGAACTCTAGTCACCTTGCAGTGATGGTTCTGGCTTCTACCCTCTCTTTCATTTTTATAGCAAATGCGCTTCGCGCTTGTCAAAACTTTCCTTAGCAAGGTCAACCAAACGCTCGATTAGTTCTGGGTAACTGATTCCCATATTGTCCCAAAGTAGTGGATACATAGACCACTGGGTGAAACCTGGCATGGTATTAAGCTCGTTTAGGAAAACCTCTCCCTTATCTGTATAGAAGAAATCGCAACGAGAGAGACCGAGGCCACCAATGGCACGGAAAGCCGTTTCTGCATTCTGACGCATGACAGCTACCACATCATCACTGATTTTGGCTGGAATATCCATAGTAATCTTGTTATCAATATACTTGGCGTCATAGTCGTAGAAGTCAACATCCTTGACAACTTCTCCTGGCAACGTGCTCTTGACATCGTAGTTCCCCAAGAGACCAACCTCGATTTCACGGGCATTCACTCCTTGCTCAACCAAGACACGGCTGTCATATTGGAAGGCAAGTTTCAAGGCTTGGCGGAGTTCTTCTTGAGTTTCAGATTTAGAAATACCGACACTAGAACCCATGTTTGATGGTTTTGTGAAAACTGGGTAAGTCAATTTTTCTTCAACTTCGGCAATTTTAGCAGTCACATCATCACCTTCGACAATGGCCACATAAGGAACTTGGGCAATTCCGACAGATTCTAGAACACGCTTGGTCGTGATTTTGTCCATAGCAAGACTTGATGACAAGATGTTGCAACCAACGTAAGGCATTTTCAAAACTTCAAGGAATCCTTGAACAGAGCCATCTTCTCCCATTGGGCCATGAAGGACTGGAAAGACCACTGCTCCTTCTTCATAGATAGCACTTGGTGCAACTTTCTTATCCCAATCAATGTTTTCATTGGTCATGAGACGGTCCTCTTGACCTGGAGTCTGGCTAAATTCTTGGGTTTTGATAAAGTCACCTGACTGACTAATGAAGAAAGTCTTGACTGTGAAACGATCGTAGTTAACCGCACGCATGACACTCTCAGCTGAAAGGACAGAGACTTCACGCTCTGCACTACGTCCACCGTATAAAAGAATAATCATTTGTTTCATATTACTTGTCCTAATTCTAATAGAATACTCGCTCTTTAGTATATCATATTTGCTTCTTTTTTGAAACTTGAACCTGATACTAGTCTTCAAGAAATCTAAAAAGAGACCGATAAAATAAATATCGGCCTCCTTGATTTTTGTATAAATGAATTGAGTTTGTTAATTTGTCTCCACTTACAACTCTGTCCGATTTTCAATGGCTCGTAAGAGTGTGACTTCATCTGCATACTCGATATCCGCTCCCACAGCGAGACCTCGTGCTAGACGCGTAACCTTGATACCAGCCGGCTTGAGCAAACGAGAAAGATACATGGATGTCGCTTCACCATCTGCTGTAGCATTTGTTGCTACGATTACCTCTGAAACTTCACTATCCATCAGACGAGTCATGAGGCTCTTGAGATTGATATCGTCCGGACTGATACCATTCATGGGAGAAATGAGTCCATGCAAGACATGATAGAGTCCATGGTATTCTTGGATGTTCTCCATGGCTGCCACATCACGACTATCCTCTAGCACCAAAATCGTTGTCTGGTCACGACTTGGATCGGTACAGATAGAGCAAGGATCGTCATCAGTCAAACGACCACAAATAGAACAATAGGTCAGCTCTCTCTTAGCAGAAAGGAGATTTTTAGCAAATTCATTGACATCGTCATCAGACATTCCAATAGTATAAAAGGCCAGACGGGTAGCCGTCTTAATCCCGATACCCGGTAACTTGGAATAACTGTCAATTAGCTTGGCAATAGGTGTTGGATAAAGCATAAGTTCCTTTCTAATTCATTGGATGATTTTGGTGATAAAGATTGATAATATCGCGCGCAATGGAAGGTCCGACACCATTTGTAAGATTGGTGTTATGCGGGAAGACAACTGCGACCGCGATTTGAGGATTTTCGGTTGGTGCATAAGCGACTGCGTTAGTATTATTAGCTTTTTGCCCCCCATTAACATAACTTTCGGCAGTACCTGTTTTTCCACTAATGGATACAGCTGCACCATTTGAAAAGGCACGACCAGTTGTCAAAGCACTACCACCATGTGAAACTTGATAAAATCCTTGTTGCAGAATAGACATATCTGACTCTGAGATATTAATCTTATTCATTTCTTTGCTAGTCGTCTCTTGAAGCAGATTGCCTAAGCCACCTTGTTCATTATTTCCATAAATTCCCTCAACAATGTGAGGTGCAATCCGAACACCATTGTTGGCAATGGTTCCAACATACTGGGCCAATTGCATAGGAGTATAGTTATCAAACTGGCCAAAAGCATTATTAATATAATTAGCCAAATCAAATTCTTTTGGTGTAAATCCTGTCGATTCATCTGGAAGATCGATTCCAGTCGAAGTTCCAAGTCCATATTCTCCAAAGGTCGAACGTAATTTACCCATAGCAGCCTCTAATTGCCCTGTTGCAACCGTCATATTTGGTTGATAGGTCTGGCCCATGATTCCAAGAGCGGTTTGAACCATGTAAGTATTAGATGAATACTCCAAGGCTTCCACAGCTGTAATAGGAAAAGATCCATATGCCAATGTATACCAAGAATTAATTGGAGCTGAACCTTGGAAAACAATAGGCTGATCTGTTAAGGTTTGGTTTCCTGATAAAACACCATTTTCCCAACCTGAGCTGATGGTAGCGGCCTTAACTACTGACCCTGGCACAAACACGTCGGTGACTGTCCCTAAGGAATCTGAACTCAATTTACCTGACTCAGTATCATGCTTGATCCCAGACATGGCAAGGACGGCTCCTGTTTTAGGATTAAGTGCTACTGCATACACTCCTTCAGAATATCTAGCTCCTCCGTTACCTAGCTCCGAATTAAAATAACTCTTAAGCAGATCATCCACTCCATTTTGGAAAGCTAGGTCAATCGTTAGTTTGATGTTGTTCCCTTTGCTTCCTTCCTCTACATTTTCAACACTTTCCATGTTGCCATGTTTATCAAGATATACTTCTTTAACAGAACGTTTTCCCTGTAGTACTTCTTCGTACTGCTTTTCAAGATACGAAGTCCCCACTCGGTCATTCAGAGAGTAGCCTTTTTTCAAATAAGCATCCACTTCCTCTGCTGGAAGACCTGATTTTTCACTTGATACACTACCTACAATTGAAGACAAAGAAGTGTCTAGGACTTTTCTATCCCATGAAGTAGAAATGCTAATTCCTGGTAAATCCTTGGAGGCTGAGGCGACAAGAGCAACTTGTGTGTCATCTAAAGAATCCGTTGCGATTGTTCCTGTAGCAAAATTTTCAACAGTATTTAGCTGACTAAATAAATAAATTTCTTTTTTCTGATCATCCGTATAGTTGAGCTGACTCACATCAACACTTTCCACTGCATTGTTGTAAAGAGTTGCTTCCGAAAGAAGATTTCCATCCGAATCCAAACGCTTATCACGTGGCAAAGCATCGACTATTTTTTTATAAATTTCTTGGTCAGCCAAGTAATAATCAGCAATCTGACGGTCTGTGAGATTAGGAGAGCTGACATTCACATAAGTAAGAAGTTTTTTTGCAGTCTCTTTGAGTTCAGCTGCCGTCATCTTGTTAGTCCTTGTAAAAGACACAACTTGCTTGATGGTATTTTCAACAAGAGGTTTCCCCGTTGCATCGTAGATTTGTCCTCGAGCCGAACTAGTTGTCACTCTCGTTTGACTTGCTGATGCTAATTTCGTTTCGTAAAAGTCTTTATTTAATACCTGCATATAAAGAAGACGACCAATAATCGTCATGAAAAGCAAGATAACTATTCCAAATAGTAGATTAAGTCGAATCGGAATCGAATGACTGTTAAATTTTCTCATACAACCATGTCTCATTTCTAGAAAAATTTCCATCTTCCATCCCATTTTCACTAAAAAATATAAAACTTGAAAGAAGATTATTACTCTTCATTGTATCATATTTTAAGGAGAAACTCTTAGAAAAATCGATACCTTTTTTTGACTTTTAATTGAAAATGGCTTTTTATGTTTTTATCTATTCTTCTATGATATAATGATAATAATAGTTAGGGAATTGTCAACTTTTAAGCAATTGACTCATGAAAAGGAGCCCCATGAATAAGCCAGACATTGCATCCATTATCGATTTTCATTTTGAAGAATTAACAGATTTAGAGCAAGAAATCGCTCGTTATTTTTTGCAAGCTGAAACCATTCAAGATGACCTTTCCTCCCAACAGGTCACTCAAAAATTACATATCTCTCAAGCTGCTCTGACCCGCTTTTCTAAAAAGTGTGGTTTTACAGGCTATAGAGAATTTATTTTCCAATACCAGCACCAAGCAAAGAAACAGGAGACTCATTCTCACAATCATAGTCCTTTAACCAACCGAGTTCTTCGAAGCTATAGTCACATGCGGGAACAAACACAGGACTTGATTGACGAAGAACAACTAGAACGAATCGCCCAGTTAATCGAAGATGCTGATCGTGTCTACTTCTTTGGAACAGGTAGTTCTGGACTTGTCGCTCGTGAAATGAAATTGCGCTTCATGCGTCTGGGTGTGGTCTGCGAGGCTTTAACCGACCAAGACGGTTTTGCCTGGACAACCAGCATTATGGATGAAAATTGTCTAGTACTTGGTTTCTCACTTTCTGGCTCAACTCCTTCTATTCTAGATAGTCTATTAGACGCGAAAGAGATGGGGGCAAATACTGTACTCTTTACAAGTGTTCCCAATAAAGATAGTCAGGCCTATACGGAGACTGTTCTTGTAGCCAGTCACAGCCAGCCTTCCTACATCCAACGAATATCCGCTCAACTTCCTATGCTCTTCTTTATCGATTTGATTTATGCCTACTTTTTGGAAATCAATCGTGAAAGCAAGGAGAAAATCTTTAATAGCTATTGGGAAAATAAAAAACTCAATGGCTATCGTAGACAAAAACGTGTAAGAAAATCCTAGTTTGGTCTAGCCAAACTAGGATTGTTTTGTCTTAATACTCTTCGAAAATCAAATTCAAACCACGTCAGCTTCGCCTTGTCGTACTCAAGTACTGCCTACGGCTAACTTCCTAGTTTGCTCTTTGATTTTCATTGAGTATAAAATGATAATAAGCACCCAACATACCTGCTGTATTTTGATGATGGGCAAATTCTAATCGTGTTTTTTCAGCGAGGCTTGGCACCAAGGCTTCTTTCAAGGCTGTACGGATTTTGGGTTTGAGGATAGCCTCTTGTCCCATGATACCGCCACCGAGAATGACTACTTCTGGATTGGCCACATAGCAAATATTTGCCAGACCTTTTCCTAGATAGTCTACCATACGGTCAATACCAGCCATACAAATCTTGTTTCCTTCAGTGGCTTCCTTAAAGATACGACGACCATTCCACTGGTCAACTGGATCTCCATGACCTGCTGCTACATATTTCACTAAAGCTGTTGTAGAAGCCAAATCTTGGAACGATCCATCCTGCATATGCATATAACCGACTTCACAGGCTGAATTGCTAAATCCATGGAAGACTTTCCCATCCATAATCAAACAACCACCGATACCGGTTCCAATAGTCAAGCAAAGAGTGATACTCGCTCCCTTGCCTGAACCAGATACCGCTTCAGCAAGACCTGCACAGTTGACATCATTTTCAATCTCACAAGGAATATTAAAGCTAGTCTCGATTTCCTTTTTGAACTGAGTTCCTGCGTAGTTAGGAATTTGAGGCCCAGCATAGAAAATTTCCCCCTTATCTGGATCTACCATCCCTGCAGAAGAAATAGCAACACCTGCTACTAGACCTTGTTCTAAATAGCTAGCTACGATATCTTTGGTCTTTTGTAAGATATGAGGACCACCCTTATGCGCCTCAGTTGGCATTTCATGCGATTCAACAAGTTGGCCTTCTTGGTCGATCAAACCATATTTGATATTGGTTCCACCGATATCAATTGCAACGTAGTGTGTCATAAATACCTCCTTATGGATTAGAGGAAGCGCTCCTTGGTTTCGCGAATCAAGGCTGCAGCTGCTTCTACAACTGGACGATCTTCTTCAGTCACTGGTGTCAATGGTGAGCGAACAGAACCAATGTTCAGTCCTTCATTGATCTTCAAGACCTCTTTGATGACACCGTACATATTTCCATGTGCAGAAGTGAGTTTACCAATGATAGCGTTGATAGCATACTGCAATTCACGCGCTGTTTCCAAGTCTTTGTTAGCAATCAATTGGTTGAGTTTCAAGAAGAGTTCTGGCATAGCACCATAAGTACCACCGATACCAGCTTTGGCACCCATGAGGCGACCACCTAGAAACTGTTCATCTGGACCGTTAAAGACGATGTGGTCTTCTCCACCAAGGCTGACAAAGGTTTGGATATCTTGAACTGGCATAGAAGAGTTCTTCACACCGATAACACGTGGATTCTTCAACATTTCAGTATAAAGACTTGGAGTCAAAGCAACTCCTGCCAATTGAGGAATGTTGTAAATCACGTAGTCTGTATTTGGAGCTGCAGAACTGATATCGTTCCAATATTTAGCAACTGAGTATTCTGGCAAGCGGAAATAAATCGGCGGAATCGTTGCAATAGCATCTACACCCAAGCTTTCAGCATGGCGAGCAAGTTCCATACTGTCTTTGGTATTGTTGCAAGCAACATGGGCAATAATAGTCAATTTACCTTTGGCAACTGCCATGACTTCTTCTAAGATTAATTTACGGTCTTCAACGCTTTGGTAGATACATTCACCAGAAGATCCATTGACATAAAGACCTTGAACACCTTTATCAATGAAGTATTGAACCAAGGCACGCGTACGCTCTGGACTTACTTCTCCTTGATCATCATAACATGCGTAAAAGGCTGGAATGACACCTTCGTATTTTTTTAAATCTGACATAGATTTTCTCCTAAGTTTTCTTTTTTTCTGCTAAAAGCAGGATTTATTCTTTACGTGTTTAGTATACACCTTGTGAAAAACGCTTTCAATATCTTGTGTACACTTAGATTTTAGTTTCGATATGTATTTTGAAATGTTTAGGGCTTGAAAGTAGTTTTATAGACAAGCCATGCTATTGGTATTTTGAGAAAATTTTCTCCATCAATCCAGTCTGGATAAAGACTAAGAGTCCAAACCCAAAAAGCAGGAAGGCTGAGCCACCTAAAAGTAAACTGAAGGCGGACAGATAAAGAACTATCACAATGAGAAAGATAATAACTAACATGAGGAAGAACCAAGGAAAGTTAAAACTTGCCAAGATAAGTCCTTTTTGTAACACTTCTTTCCAAGTCAAATCATAGCGCGCAGCGATGGGATAGCTAGCCAACATCACGATAGTCAGGAAGATAAGAACGCCTAGACAGATAGCTTTCACCATTTGGAAAGGCATAGCTGTCTGACCCCAGAAGAGATAGAGATCTAGAAGGCTTAATGAGACAATGCCCAACTCAAGCAGACCTAACTGAAGACCTAGTTTCAGATTTTGCTTGAAAGCTCTTAAATAGATTCTAAAGACAGGCACACGTCTGCTCTTCTTAATCTCAAACATAGTCTCGTAGAGGCTAATTTTAGCCACTCCAATCGTCACGATGGGCAAACAAGAGACGACAAAAAGAAGATTGGCTGTCACGATATCCAAGACCTTCTCACTAAAACGCATGAGAAAGTTATCTGTATCAAATGCTGCCTTGATAAGGCTTACTCCTTTTTGTGCCATGTTTGCTCCTCCTGATTTTTTAATCAATCAAAATTTTAAAGAGATATTTGCGAACCTTCTCTTCCATACCTGCATAGCCATTTGGCTGGTGAGGTTCTCCTGGGAAGAAAATCGCAAAATTGTGATAACCCAACAAGAGTGGGTATTTTTCATGACAATGCACAAAGCCAATGTCACTCGCTTCGTCAAATGCTACTGCTTCATCTTTAATACGTGAACCATAGCTCGAATATTCATGTCCTTCTACCAGCAAATGCAAATCTGCATAGTTTTTATGATGCTCAAATTGATCATTTTCAGCTTGATTGAGGACATTTTCCTGAACAACTAGAAAGACTTTATCTCCGTCAATCTCGTACTTTCCTAATTCGAACGAATCTTTACGATGTTGGTAGAGATAGTCGATAGCCTTATCTAAATTAGGATGAATCCCTTTGTAAAAGGTGATGTTTTTCAAATCGTCAAAAATCATACTCTTTCCTTCGTTTCTGATAGTCAACTAAAATCATTCTTAAGTTTATAAGTGTCTGACAAAATCTCTAAGGTAAGCAAATACCCAACATTTTGTAGACACTTATAACTCTGTATTCTCTTATACTCAATGAAAATTGAAGAACAAACTAGGAAGCTAACCGCAGGCAATACTTAAGTATGGCAAGGTGACGCTGACGTAGTTTGAATTCAATTTTCGCAGAGTATTAACCTTTGACAGCTCCCATAGTAATACCCTGAGTGAAGGATTTTTGGAAGACAAGGAAGACTGTTACAATTGGCACAGCTGCAAGGGCAGCTCCTGCCATGATCAAACCATAGTTGGTTGCCATTTCAGCCTGCATAGTCGCAACCCCAAGTGAGATGGTCAAGTTTTGGCGTGAAGTCAACATTACCAACTGCATGAAGTAGTCGTTCCAAGTATTGATGAAGGTGAAGATTGCAAGGGCTGCAAATCCTGGTTTCACAATTGGGAATGCTACGCTCCAGAAGGTACGAATCTCACCACAACCGTCGATTTTAGCTGATTCAAGCAACTCTGTAGGGATATTCTCACTGAACTGTTTCATGAGGAAGACCCCGAATGGCCATCCAATCAAAGGCAAGATAACTGCCCAAAGAGTGTCATGGATTCCCATGAAGTTGACGATACGTACCAATGGTACAAGGACAACTTGTTTTGGAAGTGCCATGGCTGCAATGAAGATTGCAAAAAGAATACGTTGGCCATAGAAACGTTTTTTAGCTAGTACATAACCTGCTAGAGAAGAGGTCGCACAGACTAAGAACATGGTTACCAATGAAATAAACACAGAGTTCCACATCCACTGCATAGCAGGGTTTTGCACCATAAGTTGTTGGAAGTTTTCCATGGTTGGCATTTTAGGGAACCATTGTGGTGGAATAACGATTGTATCAGGTTGTGACTTGAAGGCACCTGTCAAAATCCAGTAGAATGGAAAGATGAACAGCACGGTCAACAAGAGCAAGATAATAGTTGAAATAACAGTGAAAGCTGTTAAAGGTTTCTTTTGTGTAGATTGCATAGCTGTCTCCTTTCTTTAATATTCTACGTCGTTTCCAAGTACTTTAAATTGAACAAAGCTTACGATAGCGATCATCACTGCCAAGAAGACGCCGATAGTGTTTGCATAACCGTATTCTGTCAATTGGAAGGCTTTTTCGTAAAGGTAGTACATAAGTGTACTTGTTGAATAGTTTGGACCACCTGAAGTCAAAAGCTGAATCAAGGCGAAACACTGGAATGAGTTGATTGTTGTAATGATTGCGATGTAAAGAGTTGTTGGAAGGAGGCTAGGCCATTTAATCTTCCAGAACACTTGCAATTCAGTCGCACCGTCAACCCGAGCTGCTTCCACCAATGAATTGTCAATATTCCCCATAGCAGCGATATAAAGGATAATCGGCTGACCAACAGATGTAGTCAAAAGGATAATCATAATCGCCATCAAAGCCCAGTTTTTATCTCCCAACCAAGAAATATTCTGGCTGATGATATGGCTTGACTTAAGGACAAAGTTTAAAATCCCTGATAGTGGGTCATAAATCCATTTCCAAACAACTGTTACGGCAACACTACCTGTTACAACAGGAAGGAAGAAGACGAAACGGTAGAAGGATCTGGCAATGGCATTTTGATGATAGGTCTGAGATGCTACAAAGAGTGAGAATAGAACAACAACTGGTACAGATCCAATAACCAGAATCACGGTATTGATCAAAGACTTCATAAAGACAGGGTCTTTAAACATACGAATGTAGTTGTCCAAGCCCACAAACTCAAATTTCGTCATTGAGTAGTTAAAGAAACTTGTAATGAATCCCATAATCATAGGAGCCAATACAAAGATGACAAAGAAGAATAATACTGGTGCTAGGAAAGCGTAGGAAATCACTGTTTCCCGCATACGAATTTTATTGACTTTCACAGTCGGCACCTCTCTTTCACAAATAGAATTTTTTGGATTTTCTTGAACTGTTTTAAAATCAAAATGAAATTTTTTAAGATTCGCTTATGTAAGAACTTCATTTTAATTTCGTGACAGTTCCTTACATTTCAAACAAAATCCTCCCTTTTCTTACATAGACTATGCACAGGGAAAAGGGAGGAGTCAATCTGATTTAGTGCTTATTGTTTTGTAGCTTTTTTAATTGTTTCGTTAGCTTTTTCAGTGAAGGCTTTCAAAGCATCCGCTGGTTTTTCGTCACCATTTGATACAGATTGCAACATTGGGAACCAAAGTGTTCTCATTTCAGCAAAACCATTGATAGTATTGTAGTATGGTGAGTAGTATTTAGTCCAACCACTGATTGTTTCCATACGTTTGTCTTCATAAAGTTTGCCAAATGAAGTACGAACTGGGAAGGCACCTGTACGAACAACGTCTTTTGGACCCCATTCTTTGTCATCCGCGATAAATTGAACGAATTTCTTAGATGCTGCAACTTTCTTGTCGTCTTTGTTGTTGAATACTGCAAATCCATTTACAAGGTATTCAAGAGCTGGTTTACCTGAATCTGATGGGAATGGTACTTCTACCACTTCTACTTTACTTGCTTCCAAGAGTTTAGCTTGGATACCGTTTTGAGCTGGTGCCCAAAGGATTGTGTAAGATGTTTGACCGTTGGCAAAGTTTTGGATATCTGCTCCACCGTCAAATTGTGAACCATTGTTCAACAAACCGTCTTTAATCCAGCTAGCTGCTTTTTCAAGACCTTTGACGAATTTAGGATCATCAGTTGTATATTTTGTTACATCTTTATCTGTTACAGAAGCTCCATAAAGGTTTGAGATGAAGGCACGTGTTCCTTGGTCTCCCCCTTGACCAGAACTGAACAATGAACCTGGTGTGTAGCCTTTATCTTTAAGTGCTTTCAAAACTTTTTCAAAATCATCAGTAGTCCAACCTTCTTTTACAAGGTTTGCAACTCCAGCATCTTCCAACATTTTCTTGTTCATAGCCATGTAGAATGGTGCTGAACTGATTGGATACATGTAAGCTTTGTCTCCAGCTTTACTTGCTTGTACAATGTTTTCGTTGTTAACATCTTTGACGAATTCGTCTGTGAAGAGGTCGTTCAACTCAGCCAATTTACCATTTTTACCGTATTGGATGATACGTCCTGGTGCATCAAAAAGTACGTCTGGAGCTGTTCCGGCTTCGATAGCTGTTGTGATTTTTTCAGGACCTGACTTGAAGTCGATGGTTTCTAATTTCACTTTTACATCTGGATTTGCTTTTTCAAAAGCTTCGATGATTGATTTTTCATATGTTCCAACACCGTCACCAGTTTTTTCTTGAGTGAAGACTGGGAATGCCCACCAAGTAATTTCTGTTTTTCCGCTATCGCTACCAGATTTTGCAGCATCTTTACTTCCGCCAGAATTTCCACAAGCAGCAAGGCCAAGAACCGCAGCACCCGCAAGTACTGTACAAGCTAGTTTTCTAAATTTCATTTGTATTCTCCTAATTGATAAGCGTATCCATATTGGATAATGAGTTCTTTGCATTTGTATACGTTTTCATTTTATCCGACGCATCCACCACTCTCCTCTGTTTTGAGATTGTGTTATTTGAGACCAGCAACAAAACGTTCTGTAATCTCTTTTGGTCTAGTAATAGCGCCACCAACAACAATGCCTCGCACTCCATATCCTAGGATTTGTTTGGCTTGTTCTGGTGTATGAATTTTTCCTTCTGCAATGACATCTACACCAGCATCACAGAGTTTTTTGATCAATTCAAAATCGGGACCATCCACCTTTGGACTGTAAGATGTGTATCCTGATAATGTTGTTCCGACAAAGTCAATTCCTGCTTCAACGGCTGCCAATCCTTCCTCGAAAGTACTTGTATCAGCCATCAAGAGCTGGTTAGGATATTTTTCCTTAACCTGACGAATGAACTCTTGAATCTCCAAACCATCATAGCGTTCCCGCTTGGTACAATCTAGAGCAATGACCTCTATATCAAGTTCTGCCAATTCATCAACTTCTTTCATAGTAGCAGTGATGAAGGGTTCTTGCGGTGGATAATCTCGTTTTATTATCCCAATAATTGGAAGGTTTGTGACCTCCTTGATTTCCTTGATATCGCGAACACTATTTGCTCGGATACCGACTGCTCCACCTTGCTCAGCCGCTTTGACCAGCAAGGGAATGACTCCTCCCGCTTCTGTGTAGAGCGGTTCGTGAGGAAGGGCCTGACAAGAAACGATGATTCCATCTTTGATTTGTGCAATCAAGGCTTCTTTAGTAATCTGTGGCATCCTCTTTCCTCCTTTTCTTTGTTCTTATGAGTTCATTATATATTATTTTTAAAGCGCTTTCAATACTTTGTGGTAGAATAGATTTCAGTTTCAAAAGTATTTTATAGAACAGCTGTTTCTGAAAGTAGTTTCAGCTCTGTCTTATTTTCAATTCGCTCAGTATCTAAAATGATAAAAAGAGATAGCCATCTTTCAAATAGGCCATCTCTTTTATCATTAACGATGAGCAAAATTTATTTTATTCAAGACCTAATCTAGTCCTCTTTTCGTTTCTTCCCAAATGTCAAGACAGATAAGAGACCTGCCACTAATCCCATAGAAATAAGGGTTGTGTTTTCTTTACTTCCAGTATTTGGTAGTTCGTTTTGTTTAGCCATTGGTGCTTGATAAGTAGCATCTTGTCCAAGAGATAACTTCTTAGCTGGACGTTCGTTTGCAGCTACTAAGACTGGTTTGGCTTCTCCCTTGTACTCTGGCACTTCATGGACTGCCGCCTCAGCGCCGTTGACACCTCCTTTATACTCAGGAAGGTCATTTGAAGCCGCTAAGACAAAATTAGCACCTCCCGTATATTCAGGAACATCATTTGAAGCCGCCAAGACAAAATTAGCACCTCCCGTATATTCAGGAACATCATTTGAAGCTGCCAAGACAAAATTAGCACCTCCCGTATATTCAGGAACATCATTTGAAGCTGCTAGAACTGCATTTACGCCTCCTGTGAATTCTGGAAGATCATGGATCGCTGCTTCAACCGCATTAACCCCTCCTGTGAATTCCGTTTTTTCTACTGTTGGAGCTGGTTCTTCTCCCACTGTTGCCAATTGACCTGTATATTCAGGAACTTCCGTAACAAAGGCTTCTTCTCCTGCTGTTGCAAGAGAACCAGTATATTCAGGAGCTTCTTCAGTTACTACAGCCTCCTCTCCATTAACTCCACCTGTAAATTCTGGCTTGTCTACTGTTGGCACTTCTTCTCCTGCCATCGCTAATTGGCCTGTATATTCAGGAACTTCTGCCGCAACTGCTCCTTCTTCGCCATTAACTCCACCCGTAAATTCTGGCTTTTCTACTGTTGGTGCTTCTTCTACTTCTGTCGCTAATGGTCCTGTATATTCAGGAACTTCTGCCGCAACTGCTCCTTCTTCACCATTAACTCCACCTATAAATTCTGGAACTTCATTTGTCGCAGCTTCGCTTCCATTTACACCATGAGTAATTTTAGAACCAACTACTGAAACAGGCAAATTATGCATACTTTCGATAGCACCTTCTGCTAATCCTGTAACTTTTTGACCAATATCCTCAGGATCTACTGTAAACAACAGTGTCTTGGTATCATACTGCGTCATAAACGTAGCTGTCTTACCATTTGCAAGCTGTAATGTTGGTGCTTGATTGACCAATACTTCTGAATCAAATTCCATGGCAATAATGCCTTGCCCCATATGAACTGCATGTGTAACTTTTGCTTCGGTTGGAGAAATCATATCCTTGCTTAAGAAATCCCAATTAAATTTCTTATAAGACAAGGTATATTCGTTTTGGTTGTTATCTGCATGCTCATAAAGCAATCCATATTCGCCATTCCCGAGATCTTGAATAGAATTGTAGGCAAACTTACCACTTTGAATAGGATTATGCTTAAGCCAAGTCAGCTCTCCATTTTCTTCGACACGGGCTAAGTGTACCAAACCGTTGAAACGTCCTGGTCCACCTGCATTACTAAGGACAATATACTCTTTTCCATCATGCATCGTATGAATAGCAGCCAATTGAACGTAAACATCCTTGACATCCGCATAACGTTTTATATCATTTTCCCAAGTTACTCCACCATCTTTACTAGTAGCAACTTGAAGGTCCCCTGTCAAGCCACGCATGAAGAGCTTGAGATCTCCATTATTTAATTGTACAACAGAGGACTCAGTATTTTGAGCATAATAATTACTCATGGTACTTGAGTCAATCACAGTGCCATCAGTCAGCGTACGATGGTCATTCACACCACCTCCCATATGCCAAGTCTTACCATGGTCATCTGAGTAGATAACCCGAGATGATTGAGAACCGTTTAAGTGGTTGGTCTGATTAGTTGTATAAGTAGGTACAATGATTCGACCTTTATGAGGTCCGGTATGAAGAGTAATTCCTGTTCCAGGCCCAACCCCTAAGAATTTCATCCAATCAGCTTTTACCATTGGGGTAATATCTTGAGGTGCTGACCAAGTCTTACCATCATCATCACTGTAAGACATCCATAGATAAGAATCCTTAGCAACTCTAAATGGAGACGTTTTATTGCTTGTGAAATAAATATTTCCTAATAGTTGATTCCCTTGATACAAATCACCTTTATCGCTATAAGCTGGTTTAACTGGGTTTACAACAACACGATAATCGGTTGGTTTCCCATCTGGAGTATAAACTGTGCCATTTTCGCGTATTGTATAGGAACCTTCTTCGCCTTCTTTGTAGAGAATTTGGTAAGTTTTGCCATCGATTTGTTTATAGGCTTCTTCTCTTTGAGCAGCCATTCCAAAGATTCCTTTCCCTTCTGGGAACATATCATAGATAGAAAAAATTCGTTTTGTTACAGGATCTTGAACCAAAACCATATCGATGTTCACTGGTGAACCGATCGATGGATCAGAGGCTTTTGGATTGTCTCGTAAATTTGTAATCGTTACTCGATCGCTCCATGTTTTCCCCTTATCCTCACTTCGTCTGACGACCATACCGATATCACCCCAGTCATATTGGTGTAAGCGGCGTTCGTCAGCACCAGCAATCAAGGTTCCTTTATCAGTTTTAAGAAGAGCAGGAATACGATAACTCTTGATACCATCTTTATTTGGTTTATTATGCATACCACCTTCAAAGACATCTTGTTTTTCAGTAACTTTAGCCCCTTCTGGTAGCTTTTGTTCCAAATCAGATCTCTCAAACAATTGGCTCCGTTTTTGAACTTCCTCTGGAGTTAATACACGATCATAAACACTCAAATTACGAACCTGTAAATTTGCTCCCCAAACTGATCTCCCTGCCCGATTTGTTGCACCAAGTTGAGCATGGGTAATATCTGGCATATCCTTGATAAATTTACCAGATTTCAAGCTGGTACGCGATAAAACACCGTTTACATAAAGTCTAACTTTTCCTCCTGGATTTTCTGCATTCGGTCTTTCTACAGTAAAGGTAACTGAATTCCACTGCCCAGGCTTAATTTTCAATGGAGCATCCGTATATTTATCATAAAATTGTGTTCCATTAGCATCACGTCCCTCAATTAAGGCTGTATTATTGAGAACAGCCATGGTGAAGTACTCATCTTTTTTCTTATCACTAGACACTGAGAATAGATTATAAAAATCTGGAGCTTTGGCATCTGGCTTGAATTCCATATGAATGGTCGCATTTTGAAGTTTCTTCAATGCATTTAATTCACTAGCTAAATCTACACGCTGACCATTCTTCGAATTTGTTTCAACATCTTCTTTTTCCACTACTGGAGTTGCGTTTGCGATATCTCTAGCATAGTAGTCTCGAGGAATCACGCCCTCTTCTTCTTTATCTTGGTCCTTGTTACTGGCTTCTGTAGTTCCAGAATCTGTTTCTGGTTTATCAGCAGGAGCTGGTGTATTTTCAGCTGCAGGTTTATTTGTTGGAGTTGTCGTCTCTGCTTCAGTAGTCTCATTTTTCTTTAACTTATCCTGATCAACTTCCACACCATTGTCTTTCGCTGTTGCCAATTTTCCAGCTAGTTCACTATCTAAATGTGCAAGACTTCCTGAAGAAGCTTCTTTTGGTAATTCTGATAAACCTTGATTATTATTTTCAGCAGCAGTTACAGTTGAATTTCCTTGTTCATTTGCCAATACAGGATTTACACCAAACACCACTGCACCAATGATTACAGAGGCTACACCCACTGCAAATTTACGAATGCCATATCTTTGTTTTCTATCAAAATTCTTTTGATTCATCTTTCTACCTTTCAATTTCACAAAAAATAAAGCGCTTTCTTTTTGCTTTAAAATTTTTACTCCCCATCATAGGAAAACACAAGAAAGCAATTAATGGACGAGAGTTGCTCTCCTTCTCTCTTTCAACATTTAGCTAGCTGCAATCCAAACAGTAGCTCTTTCACTCCTTTCCTAGACACTTTTTCTTTATTATACAATAAAGTCATAGGTTTATCTCGAGCTTGCCATAGAATAGATTTTACTTTCAGTAATATTTTAATGTTTTAATATTTTTAAAAGTACTTTCAATTTCCATATACAAAAAGAGAGCTACTGGACTCTCTCATTCATTATTTTATGTACTTAAAAGGAATCTCACTACCACAGAGCCAGTTGTAGACTTGGTCATTGACAAATACATTCATGGCTTCGTGAGCATACTCAGGCATGATGCGATAGGCCTTATCGCAGGTCAGACGGTTGTAAATCGCAAACTGGGTAATAGGATAGCAAACATCATCGTCCAAGCCCGTAATCATCTTAACCTCACCCTTGATACGATGGGCAAGATTTTTCACATCGATATAGGCAAGGGTCGCCATGATGTCGTCCTCTGTTTCATGGAAGGGATCGTGGAACTTGAAATAACGGAAAAGTTCGTCGTAAGCCTCGCTAGTATTCCCAATCTCAAGCACTCGTCTGAAGTCTGACAAGAAAGGATAGATAGCAACTGTTTTCTGAATCCGAGGATTGAGCGCTGCCGCAACCAAGGCTAGAGCGCCTCCTTGTGAGGCACCATAGCTAGAAAGATACTTCTCATCCACCTCAGGCAGACTAGCAACAATTTCGACCAACTGGTAAGTATCCAGATAAACATCCTTATAAAAGAGGTGAGCCCGACCTTCCACAGCACCACGGATAATGTGACCCTTGACCGTATTTCCTAGAGGAGAACGTAAGCCGTCTTGTGAATAGCCCGACTGACCTCGAACGTCCATGGAAACAATACCGTAACCAGCTACGGTGAAGGCCAACATGTCGGCCCAATCCCAGCCACGTCCCATATAACCATGGAAATGGAAGATTATCGGAACCTTCTCCTCACTCTTTGGAAGAACAACTCGTGCATAGACCTTTCCTTCATTGGTTCCTTCAAATGTTAATTCATAGCACTTTACTTGAGGAATGTGGAAATCTCTCTCCTCCAACTGGTAGGCTGGAAGTGTTGAAACTTTTTTCACTTCCTCATCCCAGAAAGCATCAAAGTCTTCTGGAACCTCATCCCGTCCTCTATAAGTCTTGATTTCTTCTAACAAAGCTGGATTTTTCATAACATACTCCTTTTTTTGTAATCGCTACCACCACTGTAGCATATCTAGAAAGGCATTGCAAGAAAGAAGGGTAAATAGAGAATGAATTTAGATTTCCTTTCTTCAAACCTACCAAATGAAAGTAGTTTTAGAAACAAAAAAAGAGCATTTCGCTCTTTCTTCCTTATATTTATATTATTTTGTTGCTTCTTTCTTTTGGAAAGTGGTTTGGTAATTTACTTTAATCGTTACGGTCATGTGAGAGTCCTCGTTTCTTTTTGATGATTCTAGTATAAGGGCCAAACCTGAAAGCTAGCTTAAGATTTCCTTATAGAAAGCTTATACTCAATGAAAATCAAAGAGCAAACTAGGAAGCTAGCCGTAGGCAGTACTTGAGTACGACAAGGCGAAGCTGACGTGGTTTGAATTTGATTTTCGAAGAGTATTAATCTAAATGTTCTTTCTTTTCCATATGAAGGGCAATCATGCGCCATTCTGGATCCTCTTGCCAAGCTTCTATCGAACTAATGTAGCTAGCAACCTTTCTGGCTTCTTCTAAAATCGGAAAATCCTCGATAATATCAGCCACTTGGAACTCTGGAAGACCTGACTGTCTGGTTCCAAAAATTTCACCTGAACCACGCATTTTCAAATCTTCTTCGGCCAGGACAAATCCATTGGTGGTTTCTGTCATGATGCGCATGCGGTCTTTCCCAGAATCCGTCTTGGGATTGGCAACGAGAACAGCATAGGACTGCTTGTCCCCCCGACCGACACGACCTCTGAGCTGGTGAAGCTGGCTGAGACCGAACCGATCGGCATCCATGATAATCATAACTGTCGCATTGGGAACATTAACCCCAACCTCGATAACCGTTGTCGAAACCAGAATATCCGTTTTTCTCTCTTTGAAATTCTGCATAATCTGGTCTTTTTCATCACTCTTCATCTTACCATGTAGAAGAGCAACTTCTGCCTTTCCTGCAAAATGAGCCGTCAACTCCTCTGATAAGGCAATGGCATTTTTCAAATCCAGAGCTTCTGATTCTTCAATCAAGGGAGAGATGACATAGGCTTGAGAACCTTTTTGGATTTCCCCCTCTAACCAAGTCAAGACCTGAGGTAATTGCTCATGTTTGATCCAGCGTGTCACAATAGGCTTCCGCCCTGCTGGCATCTGGTCGATAATGGAAACATCCATATCGCCAAAGGCTGTGATGGCCAGCGTCCGTGGAATAGGAGTCGCTGTCATCATGAGAACATCTGGATTATCCCCTTTTTCTCTCAGAACACGCCTTTGCCCCACACCAAAGCGGTGCTGCTCATCGATGATAATCAAGCCCAGACGAGCATAATCCACTCCATCCTGAATCAGAGCATGGGTTCCGATAATCAAATCAGCCTCACCCTTGGCAATAGTCTCCAAGACTTCTCTCTTTTCTGCAGTTTTCAAGGAACCTGTCAAGAGAGCCAGTTTCAAGTCGGGAAAGAGGTTCTGTAAACTCTCAAAATGCTGCTCTGCTAAAATCTCTGTTGGCACCATGAGAGCAGCCTGGTACCCAGCTGTCACTGCTGCAAACATGGCCAAGCCAGCAACTACTGTTTTTCCGCTCCCCACATCCCCTTGTAGGAGACGATTCATGTGGTGGTCGGACTTCATGTCGGCCAAAATTTCCTGCAAACTCTTTTCCTGAGCTTGTGTCAAGGCAAAAGGAAGGCTTTCCTTGACTGCTGTCACTTTTTCCTGAGACCAATTCAGAACCAGACCGCTTCCCTGAATTCTATTTTCAGACTTGAGCGTCTGTAACTGCATTTGGAAATAAAAAAGTTCCTCAAATTTGATACGGCGAAGAGCCTGCTTGTATTCTACCAAATCCTTGGGAAAATGCATGGCACGAACAGCCTGACAACGGGACATGAGTTTGTATTTGTCCAGCAAAGACTGGGGAAGATTTTCTTCTATCAAGAGGTCCAGTCCCTGATCAAAAGCCGTCTTGATGACCTTGACCAGACTGGCTTGACTGATTCCCTGAGCCAAGCGATAAACAGGTTGGAGGTCATCTTCCACCTGAGCCAGGACCTTCATCCCAGTTAGACTAGCCTTGGCACGGTCCCATTTTCCAAAGACGGCAAGAGTTGCTCCCAACTCTATCTTATCTGCTAGATAGGGCTGGTTAAAAAAATTCACCGCAAAAACGACTTCTCCCTGCTTGAGGCTAAAACGCAGGCGATTGCGCTTAAATCCATAATACTGAACACTAGCAGGAGTCACGACCTGACCAGAAAGAACCGCCTTCTCGCCGTCTTCTAGCTCCAGCACCTGCTTAGTCTTAAAGTCTTCATAACGGAAAGGAAAGTAGAGCAAGAGGTCTTGCAAATTTTCAATTCCTAGTTTGGCGTATTTTTCTGCTGACTTTGGTCCCACACCAGGTAAGACATGCAAGGGTTGATGTAGATTCATGCTCCACTCCTTTCTTTTCTAATAATATTCTCTCGGAATGCGGTCGCTGAGAAGACAAACCACTTCATAGTTAATGGTTCCACGGTAGGTCGCTACCTGAGTAGCTGTGATCTCCTTGCCCCCATTAGAACCAATGAGGGTGACTTTGGTTCCTAAGGGATAAAGCTTAGGCAGACGAATAGTGATTTGGTCCATAGAAACTCGTCCAACAATTGGGCAAGCTTGCCCATCTACCAAGACCATGAAATTCTGCATATCTCGTGTCCAACCATCCGCATAGCCGATTGGCACGGTCGCGATGACTTGCTCGCTATCCGCCTGATAGGTCGCTCCGTAGCCCATGCAAGCTCCAGCTGAAACTGTCTTGACATGAACCAGAGCCGATTCCAAGGTCAAGGCTGGAGTCAAGTCATAGGGCAAGTCCAAGACCTCTCCACTAGGGTTAAGACCATACATAGCGTCTCCCATACGGACCGCATTGAAAATAGTCTCTGCATGCCAAAGGGTCGTTGCAGAATTGCTAGCATGAACCAGCTCTGGAAGACCTTTCATACTGGCTAAAATAGTTTTAAACCGTTCTAACTGGGCATTAAAGTAGTCATCTGATTCCTCGTCTGCAGTAGCAAAGTGGGTAAAAATTCCCTCAACACGAGCACCATGTTGCTTGAGCAAGTCTTGAGCCAGATTAGCTTCACTGGCCTCTCGAAAACCAATCCGTCCCATTCCTGAATCAATCTTGAGGTGGACTGTCAATCCAGTTAGGTTCACTTCCTTATCTAAGAGTGCTTGAATCCACTCCAGTCCAGCCACAGTCAAGGTGATATCGTATTCTTTAGCAAGAGAAACAGCTTCGATGTCAGAAACTCCTAAAATGAGGATTCGCTTGCTGAGTCCAGCCTGTCTGAGTTCAATGGCTTCATCAATATTCGAAACGCAAAAACCATCAACATCATCTTGAATAGCCGTCGCAACAGCAACAGCCCCATGCCCATAGGCATTAGCCTTGACTACTGCAAATTTGAGCGTTCCTTGAGGGATATGAGCTCCCATTTGCTGAATATTTTGTCGAATAGCTCCCAGATGAATCAGAGCCTTGGTTGGTCTATGTGGACTAGCTTTCATGATTTTCCTCCAAAATGACACTGGCTGTCACAAACTGATCGGTGTGGCTGATAGACAGCCAAATCTTTCCTGAAAATGGTGACTGACTAAAATAAGGCGCCCCGCGTTCATTATTCAAGACTTCCAAATCCTGAAAACTGAGCTTGCCAATACCCGTTCCCATTGCCTTAGAAAAGGCTTCTTTAGCCGACCAGCGACCAGCTAAATATTCTATTTGCCTGCGCCCTTTGAGACTGGTGAAGCGCTCCATTTCCTTAGCGGTCAGCACGCGCTTAGCAAAGCCTTCATGTCGTGTAACTGCGCTTTCTATCGAAGCCAATTCTTCGATGTCAATTCCGTGTCCAACTATCATTCTCATCAAAAGGAGTTGAGATTCCCCAACTCCATCCTTTTCACTTATTTTGTCAAGGTAGCGTAAATCTCTTCTACCAAGGCCTCTGTATTTTCCCAACCTAGGCAAGGATCCGTAATAGAGCAACCAAAGACCTCTGGTTGGTTTTGACGACCATCTGCTAGGTAAGATTCAATCATAAAGCCTCGAACTATCTTTTTAATCTTCTCATTCCAATCACGATTCTGCAAGGTCTGACGAACAATTCGAATCTGCTCCATATATTGCTTGCCAGAATTATCATGGTTGGTATCAATGAGGATAAAGGGATTTTCAAGTCCCATTGTCTCATAACGTTCAATGGCATTTAGCAAAGTTTCATAGTAAAAGTTAGGCTCATTTTTCCCATATTCATTAACTGCACCACGAAGGATGACGTGAGCCAAGGGATTTCCTGAAGTTTCAACTTCTTGACCATGAAAGAGGAAGGTTTGTTTGTTCTGAGCGGCATAGATACCGTTAAACATGACCCCAAGGTTTCCAGAAGTTGGATTTTTCATCCCGACCGGTGCATCAATCCCTGAGGCCACAAAGCGGTGCTCTTGGTCTTCCACAGAACGAGCCCCCACAGCATGGTAGCTGACCAAATCATCTACCAAAACCAGATTTGATGGATAAAGCATCTCATCTGCCGTTGTCAAACCTGTCTCTGTAATCACGCGGTAGTGCAACTGGCGCACAGCCTGCAAACCGTTAATCAGACTTGGAGCCTTAGAAGTATCTGGTTGGTGAACCAAACCTTTATAGCCGTCTCCGTTAGTACGAGGTTTGGCAGTATAAACACGCATAACCATGAAAATCTTGTCCGCCACCTTCTTCTGCAAGGCAGATAAACGGCGGGCATATTCCAAGACAGCCTCTTCATTATCAGAAGAGCAAGGACCAATCACCAAAAGGATACGGTCATCTTCTCCTGAAATAATGTCTGCCAATTCTCTATCACGACGCTCTTTTAGACGCAAGGCTTCCGCAGACAATTGGGTTTCTGCCTTGATTGCTTCAATATCGATTTCTTGACCTTTTTCAATAAATGCCATCTTATTCTCCTAGCGTTTGGTAGATTTCTCTGACAAGGGCTTCTGTATTTTCCCAGCCTAGGCAAGGGTCCGTGATAGACTTGCCAAATACTTCTGGTTCGTTTTGACGGCCGTCTTCTAGATAAGACTCAATCATAAAGCCACGAACGTACTGCTTGATTTTTTCATTCCAATCACGATTAATTAAGGTCTGGCGGACAATTCGAATCTGGTCCATGTATTGCTTACCAGAATTGTCATGATTGGTGTCCACAATGATAAAAGGATTTTCCAAGCCCATTTTCTCATATTGGGCAATGGTATCCATCAAATTATCATAGTAGTAGTTAGGAATATTCTTACCATACTCATTGATCGCTCCACGAAGAATGGCGTGCGAAAGCGGGTTCCCAGTTGTTTCCACTTCTTTTCCTAAGAAAAGGAAGCTTTGTTTATTTTGAGCAGCATAAATTCCATTAAACATGACATTGAGATTTCCAGAGGTTGGATTTTTAAAGCCAGTCGCGAAATCTGCTCCACTGGCCACAAAGCGGTGTTGCTGATCTTCAACTGAACGAGCACCAACTGCCATGTAAGAAATCAAATCATCTACAAGCGGAAGATTTTCAGGATAAAGCATTTCGTCAGCTGTCGTCATACCTGTTTCCGTGATAACACGATAATGAAGATGGCGAACTGCTTTGATTCCATTTATAAGACTAGGCGCTTCTGTCGCATTAGGCTGGTGAATCAAGCCCTTATAGCCATCTCCGTTGGTACGAGGTTTGGCAGTATAAACACGCATAACCATAAAGATACGGTCTGCCACTTCTTCTTGCAAAGCTGCCAAACGCTTAGCGTACTCAAGAACAGCTTCTTCATTGTCAGATGAGCATGGCCCGATTACCAAGAGAATCCGCTGGTCTTCTCCACGTATAATGGCTTCTAGCTCTTGATCGCGCTGTGATTTTCTCTCCAAAGCTTGGCCTTCTAATTTTGATAAGGCACGAACTTCTTCAATATTAATTTTAGGACTTTTTGCTGTAAATACCATAACTCATCTCCTTATAAAGTAAACGGATACCAAGTAAAAATTTACTTTTCACAAGGTATCCGCCTCTAAACTATCTCATTTTATTGTCTTTTACCGTGACAGTTTTTAAACTTCTTACCAGAACCACATGGGCAAAGTTCATTGCGTCCAATCTGGCTCAAATCCAGATTTTCAGGCATATTTGCTTGGTGGGCAGCGATATTACGAGTCGCTGTTGTACTGATATGGTGTTCTGCTTGTGGTCTTTCTTGTTCATGAATTTGTGCTTTCATCATCAAGCGTGTCACATCAAACTCAATCGAACCAATCATGTCATTAAACATACGGAAACCTTCCGCCTGATACTCAACAACAGGGTTGTTCTGAGCATAACCACGAAGTCCAACCGCGTTACGCAATTGATCGAGGGCATCGATATGATCTGTCCACTTGTTATCCACCACTCGTAGAATCAAGACTTTTTGGAATTCTTTCACTGCTTCTTCATCGCGTAGTTTTGAAACCTGACTATCGTAAACTTGCAAGGCACGTTGGAAGAGCTCTTCCTTAATTGCCTTATCAGACAAGCCTGACAAGTCTTCCATCGTAATAGAATCTTCAGGAAGCAAGTTGTACTTAGCAAAGTTCAAAATTGCTTCTAGTTTTTCATCTTGTTTGGCACGCGCATGACCATCAACGACACGACCAATCGTGCGTTTGATCATTGCCTGAATTTCAGGTGCCAAATCACGATCTGCAGTGATGACGTCGTAACGTTGAGCGTAGATAATCTCACGTTGTTCACGCATGACATCATCATATTGAAGGACTTGTTTACGGGTATCGTAGTTATTTCCTTCGACACGTTTTTGCGCTGCTTCAACCTGACGTGTCAACATACGAGACTCAATGGCCTCCTCAGACATGTTGAGACGTTCAAAGATTCCCTTCAAACGTTCAGAACCAAAACGTTTCATCAAATCATCTTCAAGAGAGAGATAGAATTGTGACTCACCTGGGTCTCCTTGACGACCTGAACGTCCACGAAGCTGGTTATCGATACGACGACTTTCATGGCGTTCTGTACCAATAACACAAAGTCCACCCAATTCGCGAACCCCTTCACCAAGCTTGATGTCAGTACCACGACCCGCCATGTTTGTTGCGATAGTAACGGCACCACGTTGACCAGCATTCATGATGATTTGGGCTTCTTTATAGTGGTTTTTAGCATTTAGGACTTCGTGAGGAACGCCAGCTGCGACCAATTTCTTAGAAATGTAATCACTGGTTTCAACCGCTACTGTACCAACCAAGACAGGCTGACCTTTTTGGTAACGAGCCTTAACATCTTCAACAACCGCCTTAAACTTAGCCTCGATACTTGCATAAAGAAGGTCTGAGTGGTCAATACGTTGAACAGGACGGTTTGTTGGGATTGGAATAACACGAATGTTGTAGATTTCACGGAATTCTTCTTCCTCAGTCTTACCTGTACCCGTCATACCAGACAATTTCTTGTACATACGGAAGAGGTTTTGGTAAGTGATTGAGGCAGATGTCTTGGTTTCATCCTGAATTGGCACACCTTCTTTAGCTTCAATGGCTTGGTGCAATCCATCAGAATAACGACGACCTTCCATAGTACGACCCGTAAATTGGTCGACGATCAGAATTTCTTGCTCTTCGCTCACGACATAGTCAATATCGAGAAGCATGATGTAGTTGGCACGAAGGGCGTTATCGATAAAGTGAGTCAGAGCTACGTTTTCGATGTCATAGAGATTTTCAAGTTTGAAGTAGCTTTCAGCCTTATCAATCCCTGAATCAGACAAACCAATAGTCTTAGACTGCACATCGATGATGTAGTCGTCTTTGTCCAAAGATTTTACATAGTGGTCTGCCATGTGGTAGAGCTGACTGGTTTCAACTGCGTTAGCACCTGATACGATCAAAGGTGTACGGGCCTCGTCAATCAAGATAGAGTCAACCTCATCGACCAAGGCATAGTTAAGCGGGCGTTGTACCATGTTTTCAGCACGAACGACCATGTTGTCACGAAGGTAGTCAAATCCGATTTCTGAGTTGGTTGAGTAGGTAATATCACACTCATAGGCTTCTTTTTTCTCCATTGGAGATTTGGCAGCCAAGTTAATCCCTACTGACAAACCAAGCCATGAGTACAATTCACCCATCTCAGTCGCGTCACGTTCTGATAGATATTCATTGACCGTAACTACGTGAACCCCTTTACCTGAAAGAGCATTGAGGTATACTGGCATAGTCGCAGTCAAGGTTTTTCCTTCCCCTGTACGCATCTCTGGCACGTCACCATGGTGAAGAACGATTCCCCCCATAACCTGAACCTTATATGGGAAGAGACCTAGGACACGTTTGGCACCCTCACGGACAACCGCAAATGCTTCATAAAGCAATGAATCCAGTGATTCTCCATTTTGATAACGTTCTTTAAATTCAACTGTTTTTGCTTTTAGTTGGTCATCTGTCAAAGCAGCCATTTGGTCTTCGTATTTGAAAACCTTGTCAGCCATCTTTTCCAGACGACGGATTTCTCCTTTATCATTTTCGATAATTGTTTTTAAAATATTAGCCATGTTTTTCCTTACTTTAAATTCCGAATATTTTAGAATGTTCTTTTAATTTTAGCACAATTACTGATTATTTTCAAGGAAGAATCCCCATTTCAAAATGGAAAAAGAGGCTAGTTTCCAAGCTAACCTCTCTCTATTTTTTAAGTGTTTAATTTCCAAAAATCGGCAAAATGGCAAATAGGATAAATAGATTAATCCAAAGAGAAAGACAACAGATAAGTCCAAAAACAAATAGACTGACTTTCTTGGACAACAAGGCCATCAAAATGGACAGAATGCCAAAAACTAGCAAGACTTTCTGTATGCTGAAGAGGTCAATCTTCCCCCCCAGAATCGGACTGCCCCAAGGAACAAAGAAGAAAGCCAGCCAGATCAGCAGAACTAAACCAATATAAACCTTGGAATAGCGTGTAATAAATGATTTTAGATGTGCCATAAGCTACCTCCTATAAATAGAAACCGATATAAATCAATGCCTTTCGCCTTTAGATTGTCCTAGTTCCCGTCTCAAGCGAAACATTTTTTTGAAAAAGATATAGGTTAACCAGTCACTGCCTAGAGATAAGACTATCAAAAGAAACCAAACACCCCAATCACTAGCATCTGATACATAATTTAGAACAAAAGGGAAAAATAAGAATGATAAAATTGTCATATCCATGCTAAACAGAGCTAAAAGGGAAATATAAATCCAGTAAAAATAGTATAAGATGGGGAAAATTTTACTGTTTCTGTCAGCATTGTCTATCCAATAGAAAAAATATAAACAAGGAAATAAGAGTATCAAATGAAACCAATTAAACGACAGTATCATCATCGACACCTCCTCTTTGAAATTGTTTTCTTTAGTTTCGTTCTATTAAATGTTATTACCAATATAAATCAATGCTTGCCGCCTTTAGACTTCCCTAGCTCCCGTCTCAAGCGAAACATTTTTCTGAAACAGGAATAAGTTAACCAATTCAGACCAATAGCTAGCAGAAGAAAAAGAAACCAAATGCCCCAAAACTTGATATCTGTCACATTTCTCAAGACGATATTGAAAAACAGAACTGAAACAACTGTCCAAGCAAGGCTAAAAAGAGAATAAAGGGGGATGTAAACCCAGTAAAAATAGTAAAAAATCGGGAAAAATTTACTATTTCTGTTGGCCTTTTCAATCCAGTTATCAAAATAAAAGTACGGTGCTAAAAGTAAGAATTTAAATAAATGTTCCATCAGCGGCACCTCTTTTTGATAGCGTTTTCTTCAACTTCATTCTATCAAAAAAATCTGGAAATGTCATTCCAGATTCTACTTTTTTATTTACGTTTTCTTGCGATGAGATGAATCGGAGTTCCCTCAAAGACAAAGGCCTTGCGGATTTGATTTTCCAAGAAACGCAGGTAAGAAAAGTGCATGAGTTCTTCTTCGTTGACAAAGATAACAAAGGTTGGTGGTTTGGTTGCCACTTGGGTCGCATAGAAAATCTTGAGGCGTTTCCCTTTGTCTGTCGGTGTTGGGTTGATGGCAATAGCATCCATAATCACATCGTTCAAGACAGCTGATGGAATACGTGTGTTTTGACTTTCGCTGATTTGCTTAATCATCTCAGGAAGTTTGTGGAGACGTTGCTTGGTCAAGGCTGATACAAAGATAATCGGTGCATAAGGCAGGTACTGGAACTGCTCACGAATATCTTCTTCCCAGTTTTTCATAGTGTGGTTATCTTTTTCAAGTGTATCCCACTTGTTGACCACGATAATCATCCCTTTACCAGCTTCATGGGCAAATCCTGCGATACGCTTGTCGTATTCACGAATGCCTTCTTCCGCATTGATGACCATTAAGACCACATCTGAACGGTCAATAGCACGCATGGCACGCATGACAGAGTATTTCTCAGTATTTTCATAAACCTTACCAGACTTACGCATACCAGCCGTATCAATCATGGTAAACTCTTGACCATCTGTATCTGTAAAGTGGGTATCAATTGCATCACGAGTTGTTCCAGCAACGGGACTAGCAATGACACGGTCTTCTCCCAAGATAGCATTGATCAAACTTGACTTTCCAACGTTTGGACGACCAATCAAACTAAACTTAATGACATCTGGATTTTCTTCCTCATATTCATTTGGAAGATTTTCCACGATGGCATCTAGCACATCTCCTGTACCGATCCCATGGACAGATGAGATTGGCAGTGGTTCACCCAAACCGAGAGCATAGAAATCATAGATATCATTTCGCATCTCAGGGTTGTCCACCTTGTTAACTGCGAGGATAACTGGTTTGTGGGTCTTATAAAGTTTACGGGCTACATATTCGTCTGCATCGGTAATTCCTTCCTTACCAGACACGACAAAGACGATAACATCTGCTTCTTCCATGGCAATTTCTGCCTGGTGCTTGATTTGTTCCATGAAAGGAGCATCGACATCATCGATTCCTCCTGTATCAATCATGCTAAACGAACGATTGAGCCACTCACCCGTTGCATAGATACGGTCACGTGTCACTCCTTCGACATCTTCTACAATGGAGATTCGCTCACCAGCGATCCGATTAAATAGGGTTGATTTCCCAACATTGGGACGTCCTACAATGGCAATAGTTGGTAGGGCCATAATTTCTCACTTTCTACAATAACTTCTTCTGTTCAAGATTTTTTCTAGTTGAGCTTGGTTCAGCTTGACCAAACTGTTCTGCTAGGCGCTGACTCCAGCTTGTGGTTGCACGCGCCCCAGCATAGTCAGCCTGTACACGGTCATAAGCCTCAATCACATCAACTGTTTGTTCCTGATATTCTTCCTCAAATACCACTTGATTCAATGGCAAGCGAGGTTTGACTTCATGTTCTTCATTTGGTAGTCCTAGTGCCATCCCAAAGACAGGATAGGTGTAGTCAGGCAAATTAAAGAGTTCTGCTACTTCTTCTGACTTGTACCGCACCAATCCAATAATGACACCGCCATAGCCCAAGCTTTCAGCTGCTAGTAGAGCATTTTGGCCAGCAAGAGCCGCATCGACCGAACTAATCAAGAGACCTTCTACACCTTGAGGTTGGAAGGTATCCGTATGGAGTCGTGCTCCCTTTTCTGCACGGTTCAAGTCTCCGACAAAGAGAAGGAAAACAGCTGACTGTCGAATGGCTTCTTGAGGTACCAATTCATACAAGGCATCTTTCTTTTCTTGACTTCGTACCACAATCACAGAGTAGGATTGAAAATTCTTCCAAGACGAGGCCATCTGGGCTGCTGTCAGGATTTCAGTCAAATCCTCCTGAGGGATGACTTGCTCCTTAAATCTTCGAACAGACTTATGAGCTTTCATCAGTTTAATCGTTTCTGTCATCGACGGTTCACTCCTTCTAAACGAGTCTCCTCAGCCAAATAACGGATGCGTTCCATGACGCGTCTGGCTTCCCAGGTTTCGTCATTTCCATGTTTCCCTTTAGCGAAATGCTGCTCCAATTCTTCAAAGTTGAAGTTGGAGGTGAAAAAGGTCGGTAAATTTTCCTGCATCCGATATTGGAGAATAACTTGTAGGATTTCATCCCGCACCCAAGCTGTTGATTGCTCGGCACCAATATCATCTAAAATCAGGACTTCAGAAAGTTTAAGCTCATCCACCAAGGTCTTAACACTGCCATCACTAATGGCATTTTTGGCATCAATGACAAAGCTAGGATAGTGGAGGAGAGTGGATGAAACACCACGTTTTTCTGATAAATCATGGGCTAAGGCAGCCACCATGAAACTTTTACCCACACCAAAGTCTCCATACAAGTAAAGACCTTTCAAATTATTGGGGTAATCGTTAACAAATTCTATCATTCTTTTTAGAACAGTGAAACGCTGAACATCATCACGATAAACATCTAAAAAACTGACATTTTTCAGGCTAGATGGAAAATTAATTAAGTTGAGACGTTTCTTGATAGCCGCTTCTTTTTCAGCTGCGATTAGTTCAGGAGTTTCTTCATAAGAAACATCCGCATAGCCATGGTTCATGACTAGTATAGGCTTGTAGCCTTTGGCAATATAATCTGTATCTCCTCGGAGGAATTTATCTCTCTCAGTGATGTATTGGTTAAACTTGGAAATACTACGGTTCAACTCGTCCTGATTGAGGGACTCCTGCTGGATAAAGGCCGCAACATCAGGATCCTTCATGATTTTCTGGACCAAATCTTGATAGTGAAAACGACTTGGTTGACGTTTGAGTACATCTCCGACACTTTCCATCTAATCACCTCCGTTATCTAATTTTGCTAATAATTCTAGGGTTTGGCGTTCCATCTCTTCTAATTCCTCAGCGGATGACGTATTTTTATACTCAGGATTACTCCATTTAGGAACATTGGTTTTTGCTGGGGCAGTCTGATTCTGTTTTTGCGTTTTTGTTTTCTGCCCTCTCTCACGGATGCGCAAGACTGCCTCTTCTGCCGAATGTATCTTTTGATAGGTGTAGTCATTGGCTACCTTCATGGCATATTTCTCATTGATATTTGCCGAATCCACCTTATTAAAGGTCAATAAGAGAATAATATTGATGACTTCATCCAGCAAGCCCAAACCAGCCATCTGTTGCAAGAGTTCTCTTTCTGTTTGGGTAATGGTCCCCTTGCGTGTCTGCTTGATTTCTGCCAAGAACTGCAGGGCAGTCTTACTTTTTGCTTCCTTGATAATGGTTGCTTCCTTAGGACTAAAGTCAGAGGAAACTGGTTTTTGAGCGATTTTTTCCCGCATGCGTTTGGTTGAAATAACCTGGGAAACCGCTGTTGACTTAGCCAGTTGATAGGTCTCAAACCAAGTCCACTTCTTTTCCTCAGCAATGGCAAAGAGATTTAAGACATCGGACTGCTCATCCGCAAAGCGAAGCCCATCTCGAGCCATAAGCTGACGAAAATGGTCCAAGTCAAAATCGTTGGCCACTTTCTTCTTGAGACCAAGGTCTTCTTGACTTCCCAGTTCTGCTAAGTCTGGAAAGACTTGATTGAGTGAGACAGGTATTTCTTCTCCCTCAGCACTTTCAAGTTTCAAATCCTCCACAGCTGCATCGCCAATTTTTTTCTCCAAAAGTCTGCGATAAACAGGATGTTCCAAGAAGTCCTGACTCGAAAGAGGGGCATGGATAGCTAGCTGATAAACGTCCCCCTTTTGATAGAGGGTCAAGAGATTAAAAGCAGATAGGATTTTCAAGGATTTTATCAGTCTATCCATCCCAAAGTTGAGATGATTGAGAATGCTTGAAAAGAGGTATTCCTTTCTACCATTATCCCAAAAACTAATCGTATAAAGATAAAGGCTCAGCGCCTCCTGACCGATAATCGGGAGGTAGCACTGTACCAGAGATGAGGTATCTTGCGACACCCGATTATTCTTTAGATAAGAAAAACGGTCAATTGGCTTCATTTATCTTTCCTTTTTCTTTTTTGAGGACTGGGTGATTTGTTGGAGCAAGCTCTCTAACTCACTCACATCCTTAAAACTACGATAGACACTGGCAAAACGTACATAGGTAATCTCATCCAACTCAGCCAACTCCTCCATGACGAGTGAACCAATGTCCTCACTTTGAATTTCATTTTCATTTCGACCACGGAGTTTCTGTTCGATACGATTGACTACCATGTTTATTTCATCACTTGACACAGGACGTTTCTGGGCTGAGCGGATAATTCCATTAAAGATTTTATCTCTGGAGAATTGTTCCCGTGTGCCATCTTTTTTAACAACCACTAAGGTTCTTTCTTCTACTCGTTCGTAGGTTGTAAAACGGTGTTGGCATTCATCGCACTCACGTCTTCTACGAATGGTGTTCCCTTCTTCTGCTTGGCGACTATCGATAACACTTGACTTGGTAGCCCCACATTTTGGACAACGCATCCTTTCCCTCCTTATCGTTTTCTTTTCATTATACCATTTTTTAAACGATTCCCAAAACAATTCTTCTTTTTGCTTGACAAGTTTTTTGTTTTGTTGTATTATTTAATTAAGACAAAAGGATAAAAGAAAGGAGACCAAGATGTCCTGGACATTTGACAACAAAAAACCCATTTATTTACAAATTATGGAGAAAATCAAGCTTCAGATTGTTTCCCATACACTGGAACCCAATCAACAACTTCCAACCGTGAGAGAGCTAGCAAGCGAGGCCGGTGTCAATCCAAACACCATCCAAAGAGCCTTGTCAGACCTTGAACGAGAAGGATTTGTCTACAGCAAGCGCACAACTGGACGGTTTGTGACTGAGGATAAGGAGCTAATCGCCCAATCACGCAAACTATTATCAGAAGAAGAATTGGAACACTTCGTTTCCTCCATGACCCATTTTGGCTATGAAAAAGAAGAACTACCAGGCGTAGTCGGCGATTATATTAAAGGAGTTTAAGCCTATGTCATTACTAGCATTTGAAAATGTATCCAAATCTTATGGAGCAACCCCAGCCCTTGAAAATGTTTCTCTTGACATCCCCGCTGGAAAAATTGTTGGTCTCCTTGGGCCAAACGGTTCAGGAAAAACAACCCTGATTAAACTAATCAACGGCCTCTTGCAACCAGATCAAGGACGTGTCCTGATCAACGACATGGATCCAAGCCCAGCAACCAAGGCTATCGTAGCTTATTTGCCGGATACGACCTATCTCAATGAGCAAATGAAGGTCAAAGAAGCCCTAACCTACTTTAAGACCTTCTATAAAGATTTCAATCTTGAACGCGCCCATCATCTGCTTGCAGATCTGGGCATTGATGAAAATAGTCGTCTCAAGAAACTATCAAAAGGGAACAAGGAAAAGGTCCAACTAATTTTAGTTATGAGCCGTGATGCTCGTCTCTACGTTTTAGACGAACCCATTGGTGGGGTGGACCCAGCAGCCCGTGAGTATATCCTCAATACCATTATCAACAACTACTCCCCAACTTCTACCGTTTTGATTTCTACCCACTTGATTTCTGATATCGAGCCAATCTTGGATGAAATTATCTTCCTCAAAGATGGAAAAGTCGTTCGTCAAGGTAATGTAGACGATATTCGCTATGAGTCAGGTGAATCCATTGACCAACTCTTCCGTCAGGAATTTAAGGCCTAAGCAAAGGAGATTATTATGTTTTGGAATTTAGTTCGCTACGAATTTAAAAATGTTAACAAGTGGTATTTAGCTCTTTATGGTGCTGTTCTCTTCCTCTCTGTTCTTATTGGAATTCAGACACAATCCTTAATCAAACTACCTGAAAAAAATCTATCTGTTCTACTTTTTTTTCTATCTACTGTCTTTGGTGGTTTGATGGTTACACTTGTGATTTCAACTATCTTCTTGATTATTAAACGATTCAAAGGAAGTGTCTATGACCGACAAGGCTATCTGACTTTAACCTTGCCAGTTTCTGAACACCATATCATCACAGCCAAACTAATCGGTGCCTTTATCTGGTCGTTGATTAGCACTGCTGTCTTACTCCTATGTATCTATATTATCTTATTGTCAACAAATTCTGATGAAGTTCAACTTTCTACTCTTCTGTCATTTGTTGCAGAACATTTTACCGGCTTTAGTCTTACTGTCTTATCCTTCCTACTAAATACCATTTCTGGAATCCTCTGCATCTACTTGGCCATTTCCATTGGACAACTGTTCAATGAATACCGTACAGCACTCGCTGTTGCAGCCTACATTGGTATCCAAATCGTCATAGGATTTATTGGAGTTTTCTTCAATACCAGTACTAACTTCTATGTCAATTCACTTGCAGGATTTAATGATAATTTCTATATTGGAGCAAGTACAGGAATTTTTGAAGAACTCATATTCATAGCTATCTTTTACCTCGGAACCTACTATATTTTGAAAAACAAGGTTAATTTGCAATAGTTTTTAAATAATTTTTACCTAGATATATAACATACTCATAGGACAAAAAGTCTTTAAAATCAGAAAACGCATAATATCAAGTGTTAAAAATCCTTGATATTATGCGTTTTATTGTTAGAAAATTTGCTTTATTTTCTCCTCTAATTGAGTTTTTGCCCAGCCTCAAAACACCAACTTCATTTTACCTACCAAGCACAGTCATTCGTCATTTATTTTTTCCAATATTATCTACGAACTTTGATAAAAAGAGAGGTACCATAGCTATAAAAACTTGCCCTCTTTCTCCCCATGCAAATAAAACGACTGCAAGAACAGCTGAAAAGATTGCTAAACATATAGATATTAGACGACATATTTTCTTATTATTCATAGCACTGCTCCTTTACTTCATAAATATTTTACAATAGATTTTAGTTGAAAGTATAAAAGAAACCCCAATCATGATACTGACCAAAATTATGATACTTATAACTAGAAGGAAATGATTAGCTGAACTAATCCAGTTAATGAAAATCATGCCGAAAGTCGTTTTCTGAAGACCATACACTAATCCCATAACTAACGATAGTACCAGTATATTGACAATCGTATTTCCAAAAGCACCAAAGGCATATACGGAAGGAAGCAATAAGGCTACATACATGATTCCAAAGATTACTCCAATCAATGCCATAATTAAATGTAGATTGAGACTGTATTGATTAAACATGACATGGGTAGCAAGACTTAAACTCAATACTATAGAACTTACCAAAAGAATAAAAGAAATACAAGAGAGATACCGCGCTAAAATTATCTTAGATTTTGAAATTGGAAAAACTCCTACAAATTGATTCCAACCATTCTCACTATCTGATACAACTAAAGTTGTGGGAAGAGAAGCTAAACTTATTGGTAACACTATTAGTAAAAAAATTGTCCCCGATTCTCTTGCAAAGATTGTAATTAAGAATAAGGCTAAGGCAATAAATATTCTATTGATTATCTTTACTTTATTTAAAATAAGTTGCGCATCTTTATATAGTAGTCCTTTCATTTATTCGTTCTCCTTTGACTAAAAACAATAAAATTTCCCAAAGCGTTGCATAATTACTCTCGTCTTTACTCTTGTCAGATACAACTACTAAATATCGAACACTATCACCCTCTTCTAATTTATAATAAATGTCTACTTGATCCATATTGTTCTTTATTTCTGTTTTAATCATAAATCGGTTCAATAAATTTTCTCTGTCTCCCTCTAGAAGAATCTCCCCATTATGGATAAAAATAAAATAATCTGCCGCCTGTTCTAAGTCACTCAAAATATGTGAAGATAAGATTACAGTCATATTCTCTTTTTTAACATACTCTTCTAAAATAGATAAGATCTCTCGCCTAACAATAGGATCCAAGCCACTTGTGGCCTCATCTGCAATTAATAGTCTCGGGCGATGAGCGAGTGCAGACGCAAAATTAAGTTTCACCACCATTCCTCTGGAAAATTCTTTCATCTGTTTTTGAGATGGTAAGTTAAACTTTTGAATAAAAGTGTAAAATAACTTTTTATCCCAACTAGGATAAATCATGCTCATCATTCTTTCAACTTGCTCCACCGAAAATGAAACTGGAAAAAAGTTTTGTTCTAAGACAACCCCTAGTTTCGATTTAATATCTTGCTCATGCTCTGAATAAGTTTGTTCAAAAACCCTTATACTATCCTTCTCAATCTGTAGTTGATTTAAAATCAGATTCAGTAAAGTAGATTTACCAGCTCCGTTTTCACCAATCAGTCCAATAACCTTACCTTCCGGAATCTCTAAGTTACGGACTTGCAATTGAAAATCCCCATACTGCTTGGTTAAATTTTTTATATTAACTATTGATCTGGCTCTCATGTTAACACCTCATCTAAATTATAACATCATGTATAAAATCGTTAAGCTATTCCCTAAAAAAATAAGACTCGCCAATAAAATATTAACTTTATTTGGCACATTAAGTTTTTTTAATTCCAGTAACATTCAGCTGTACAGTTCCAATGAATTTAGAAACATGTTCTTCTACTCCAGGGGATTGCCAGCCTGAGAATGTCCCGTTAGCAGTTGCTGAGTGTTCGTAAACACTAGCCTGAACATTTGAATAGCTCCAAAGACCAGCAGTACGACCATAATTCCAATAAACTGCACTACCTTTATACCAAACTGTTACAGTTGAAACAATCGAATCACCTGCACCAGCTAAAGTCAGTGTAAGTAAAGATGTTGTAATTATTTTTTTTTATGCTTTTCTTCATTGTAAAGCCCTCACTTCTTTCACTTAAAATCTAACAATAGCAATGACTGCCTTTAGAAGTATCAACAAATCAAACCCTACTACATTCGAATTACTTCTTTCTAATTAAAAGTTAGATAAAACAGAAATACTATATAGTTAATAGTATTTTCATCATTTAATCAACTAATCAGCCTTCCCAACATCAAGACCATTGGACTTCTTTTGTGATTGCACTCGAATCTCCAATTGTTTATTCTTCTGAATGAATTGTTGGTAAGGAATTGTATTACTAAACATAAAAACACCTAGTAATGCAAATGTAACTAATTTTTTAATTCCACGTTTTTTCTCATGCAATGAAACCCCTTTCTGTTTCCTTGTTTTTATTTTAACATATATATATTATTTGGCCAAGTATTTTTATTGCGTTTTGAACTTTTTTTTATTATTATTACCATAGAGAATTATTTATTTCTTTAACTTGCTATTTTGAACTAAAAATTTTATAATGAAATTAAGCAAATAGGAAGGATTATTATCTTTAATGAATACACTCGCAGAGAAATTCAGATTGAAAAGAAAAGAGTTGAGACTCTCCCAACAAACTCTTGCAGAAGGAATTTGTGAACAAAGCCAGATTAGTAAAATTGAGAGAGGGCATTTCATTCCCTCCGCAGACCTTTTGTTCAAACTCTCACAACGACTTGAAGTACCATTAGATTACTTTTTCAATGAACAAATTGAAATTAAATCTAACCTCTCTAATTTCAAGCAATTATCTACTCGCCTATTAGATGATAGAAATTATGACGATTTGGAATATATTTATAGAATAGAGATTGAACGAAGTACTTTTCTAACACTAGAAGACCGAACTTACCTTGAATGGATTAAAGCTATTATTGACTTCTATCAATATGACAGTAAGTGTGAGGCTATTTCTTCATTGGAAAATATATTATTAAAAGTCTCTTCAAATACTCTGATTTATTTAAAGGTATTGAATACTCTATCTAATTTCTATTCCTTAGTGGGTCGTGAACAAGAATATGAGGCAAACTACTCTCATTTAATGGAGTTATATCAGACAAAAAATTTTGAGCATCAAGAGTTTTTATTTGGATACATCAGAGTTCGTTACAACTACGCTCACTACCTAATGTCAAAGGAAAAATATAACGAAGCCATCCAAGAAGCTCTTGAGACGATTGAACTCTGTAAACAAAGACAGACAAGCTACCAACTGGCTCCTCTACTTATTCTTGTAGGAAATGCTGGAGCCAAATTTCTAGACAAAGAACAAGTCAAAAATTATTATATAGAAGCAAGAGAGTTATGTAAGATTTATAACAATCCTTTAATGTTGATGAAGATAGAAAATTATTTGAAGGAATTAGATACTGTTTAATTTATCCTATCATTAGAATTCTTCTTAAACTTTGAATAACCCCTAAAGCTAATAACCAGCTTGATTCAAATTCACTTCATAAATTAGTGGTATTTTGAGGTTTTATTTTATCAAGTATGTTGGCAAATTTCTCTAATCTTCTAACTTCATTATAGAACTTTCGGTATCAAAAGAGGCTGGGACAAAAGTCTAACCTTAAATATAAAAAGCGAACAAAACGAGTTATCTGAAACTTAGAATTCTGTTTTGTTCGCTTTTTTATCTAATCTATCGATTTTAAAATTTTATAATAAAGAATTCCTAAAATCAAAATCTTTTTGTCCCAGCCTCTTTTTAACTCAATATCAAACTGGCTACGATAGGGCTGACAAAGACATAGAGAATACCGGTAACACCGATAGCCAAACCACCCATGGCTCCTGCTACAGAGCCATATCGAAAGGCTGTCCCTGTTCCGACTGCATGGCCTGTTCCTCCAAGGGAAAGACCAACAGCTACTGGGTCGTCAATTTTCAACCACTTCAAAAGGGTTGGGCCGATGACACTGGTTAAAATCCCAGTTGCCACTACAACCACCAAGGTCACGGTCGTCAGACCTTGCAATTTTTCTGTGATTCCCACTGCCATGGCGGTTGTTACTGACTTGGGAAAGAGAGAAATGGCTAGGAAAAAATCCATGCCAAATATTTTCGCCACAAGGGCTGTGAAAGAGGTATTGACAACTACTGCTAGCAGACTACCAAAGAGAATACTCCGAGCATGGTGCTTCATCAAGTGAAAACTCTTATAAAGGGGAATCCCTAGAGCAACAGTCGATGGGACAATCAAGTTGTTCAAATAAACCCCACCTTGGTAGTAATCTTGGTAAGAAATACCCGTCACTTTTAGAAAGATGATAATGAAAACAGCTGACAAAAGCAAGGGCGTTGTCAATGGATGGGGAAAACGTCTGTAAATCAGCATTCCCACTAGATAGGCTAAGATAGACAGGGCCAGCCCAAACAGGGGATTGGAAACAAATTCACTCATTTGGCATCTCCTTTCTCATAATCTCCCTCAAACCGTCGTTTGATGAACTGAACTACCAAGGCTATGAGGATAATATTGATGACTGCTGCAAAAAAGACAATCAAAACAATGGGCAAAAGATAGGGAGCAATCACATCAAACTTTTCCATGATTCCCACTGCTGGCGGCAAAAAGAGAATGGTCATATTGGCCAGCAAGAAATTCCCCACCATGTTGACATGCCTAGTTCTCAGCCACTTGAATTGTAGGGCTAGAAAAAGAATAATCAAACCGATAATACTGCCTGGGATAGGCAAATGAAAGAAACTGGAAATTCCCTCTCCGATTAGAGAAATCACAAAGAGAATCATTAATTGAACATATAATTTCATCCTAAACTCCACGAAATAGACTTCTTGCATACCAGTTTACTCTTTTTTCAGAAAATTTCAAGGAAATGCACAAAAGTCATTAAAAATTAGAGAGGAAAGGGGATACAGACAATTAAAGACTAGTGAAAACAGCGTAATTTAGGATAAAAGATTTCAGCGTCTTTCTTGCCAGCCTTCTTGAAAAGTAGTATAATTATTGCATGCGCAATCATCTTGTGATGCAGAGATTGTCCGTGAATGGACATTCTTCTATCTTATAACTCTAAAAAGAAAGGAGATACTATGACCTATTTAGAAAAATGGTTTGACTTCAATCGGCGTCAGAAAGAAATTGAAAGTCTCTTGGAAGAGACCATTGCCCAGCAGAGCGAGCAAAGTCTGACCTTGAAAGAATTCTACCTCCTCTACTATCTGGACTTGGCTCAAGAAAAATCTCTACGCCAGATTGACCTGCCAGATAAGCTTCATCTGAGCCCGAGCGCTGTTTCTCGGATGGTGGCTCGCTTGGAAGCCAAAAATTGTGGTCTGCTTAGTCGCAGGTGTTGTGATCAAGATAGGCGCTCTAGTTTTATCTGCCTGACAGGTGATGGGCAAAAGACACTGGCCTCGCTACAAAAGGCTGTCGAAGCAAGCTTGGAAACTGGTTTAGATTTCTTGATTTAAGATGATTTTAGAAAAAAGTTGCGTGCGCAATCATTTTTCTTGACAT
Organism: Streptococcus mitis; assembly: GCF_013305725.1. Taxonomy (NCBI): domain Bacteria; kingdom Bacillati; phylum Bacillota; class Bacilli; order Lactobacillales; family Streptococcaceae; genus Streptococcus; species Streptococcus mitis. The sequence continues at coordinate 489,228 of NZ_CP047883.1, read as the reverse complement.
TCTCTTTTACAAGGAGTAAAATAAAGTCATCATTAAACAAAGGAGTTTTAAACATGATTGAAATTACCTATCTAGATGCCAGCAAGAACGAAAGAACTGTAACCTTCGAATCTTATGAAGACTTTGATCGTTCACAACAAGCTTGCCTTATCGGCGTCGCAGACTACTACCCTGTCCAAAAATTAACTTACAACGGTCATGATTTGGACTACCATGGGACTTATGGAGATGTCTTCTTCTATCTCATGAAACAAGATTTAAGCCAATATAACTAAAAAAGGAGAAATACAATGGCAAAAGCAATTACAGATGCAACATTCGAACAAGAAACAAAAGACGGTTTGGTCTTGGTAGACTTCTGGGCAACTTGGTGTGGTCCATGTCGTATGCAAGGTCCAATCTTGGATAAATTGTCTGAAGAACTTTCAGAAGATGTTTTGAAAATCGTTAAAATGGACGTTGATGAAAATCCAAACACAGCTCGTGCTTTTGGAATCATGTCTATCCCAACTCTTCTCTTCAAAAAAGACGGCCAAGTGGTGAAACAAGTTGCTGGTGTTCACACAGCAGAACAAATCAAGGCCATCGTTGCTGAATTGAGCTAATAACATTAGAGACCAAGTACTTTCTTTGGTCTCTTTTTTCTTGCCCTTTGCCATTTTTCAAAAAATATGCTAGACTGTAAGTAGAATATTACGATGTTTGGGACATGCCATCGCTAAAAAAAACCTTGACTCGGTATTTTTTAGCTCCCTCAAGGGAGCTTTTTGCGTGCTCTGAACATTTCCCATTTTGGAAGGAGTACTATGAAACGTCAATCAGCCTTGGTCGTCTTTAGTGGCGGTCAAGATTCTACAACCTGCCTCTTTTGGGCTAAAGAACACTATGAAACGGTTGAAGCCGTCACCTTTGCCTACGGCCAACGCCATCATCTCGAAATTCAAGTCGCTAGAGAAATCGCTAAGGAACAGGGGATTCGTCATCATATCCTAGATATGTCTCTGCTTGGGCAAATCACTGAAAATGCCTTGACCTCTGATTTGGAAATTGAGCAAAAAGAGGGAGAGGTTCCCAATACCTTTGTTGACGGTCGAAACCACCTCTTTCTATCCTTTGCGGCCGTCCTTGCTAAGCAACGAGGCATTAAAGATATCGTGACAGGTGTCTGCGAGACAGACTTCTCAGGCTACCCCGATTGTCGGGATGTCTTTGTCAAATCCCTTAATGTTACCCTCAATCTTGCCATGGATTACGACTTCGTTATCCAAACACCTCTCATGTGGCTAGACAAGGCTGAAACTTGGGAATTAGCCGACCAACTCGGTGCCTTTGACTATGTTCGTGAAAAGACCTTAACCTGCTACAACGGGATTATTGGAAGTGGCTGTGGAGATTGCCCAGCCTGCCACCTACGTCAACATGGTTTAGATGTTTATCTCTCACAGAAAGGAGAGGCCTAATGTTTTTTGCACCCAAAGAAATCAAACAGGAAACTGGGGAGTCTCTTGTCTACAATCCTCACAGAACCTTGGTATCAAAAGAGTTTACCTTCGATGCTGCCCACCACCTCTTTCACTATGAGGGAAAATGCAAATCCCTGCACGGTCATACCTATCATTTGCAGATTGCTGTCAGTGGATTTTTAGATGAACGTGGCATGACCCACGATTTCGGAGATATCAAAGCGATCTACAAGAACTACTTAGAGCCCCACTTGGATCATCGCTATCTCAATGAGACTTTGCCTTATATGAACACGACTGCTGAAAATATGGTTTACTGGATTTTCCAAACCATGAACCAAGAGTTGCCAGACGAACGTGGTCTCCGTTTGGAATACGTTCGCCTCTATGAGACTCCGACTGCCTTTGCGGAGTTTAGACGGGAGTGGTTAGATGACTAGGGAACGTGTCCTCAAACTACCAGTTCTAGAAATTTTTGGCCCAACCTTTCAAGGCGAAGGCCGTGCAATCGGGCAGAAAACCATGTTTGTCCGCACTGCTGGTTGCGACTACCACTGCGACTGGTGCGATTCTGCCTTTACTTGGGATGGTTCTGAAAAACCAACTCGCATGACAGCTGACGAGGTCATTGCTGAGTTGGATAAATTAGGGAGCTACGACTATGTAACCCTATCTGGGGGAAATCCTGCTATCCTAGCAGCCAACATGGCTGAGCTAGTCACCAAACTCAAGGAACGTGGTGTCACTCTGGCTGTTGAAACTCAAGGCTCTCGCTGGCAAAATTGGTTGAAAGACATCGACCAGGTCACTCTGAGTCCCAAACCTCCTTCATCCAAGATGGAAGTCAACTTTGAGACCCTGGACTTTATCGTTTCCCAACTTGATCCAGACAAGGTCACCTTTAAAATCCCTGTCTTTGACGATGCCGATTTGGCCTTTGCCAAAGGGATTCAAGAACGCTACCAACCAGATGTCCTTTTCTTATCAGCTGGAAATCCTGAGCCCAAGGCTAGAGGCAATATTATCCAAGACCAACTAGACCGTCTCAAAGAACTCTGGGAACGCGTCGCTGCCGACGATAGCTGGGGCAATGTCCGCGTCCTTCCTCAACTCCATACCCTCCTCTACGATAACAAACGTGGTGTTTAAGATTAGAAAGAAAAAATCATGTCACAACAAGAAGAAATGAAAAACCTCAGCCTACTAGGCAACAAAGAAACCAACTATATCTTTGACTATCAACCAGATGTCCTCGAATCTTTTGACAATCGTCATGTGGAAAATGACTATTTCATCAAATTTAACTGTCCTGAATTTACCTCACTGTGTCCAATCACTGCTCAACCAGACTTTGCGACCATTTATATTTCCTACATTCCTGACAAGCTCTGTGTCGAGTCAAAATCCCTCAAACTCTACCTCTTTAGCTACCGAAATCATGGGGATTTCCACGAAAACTGTATCAACACCATCGGGAAAGACTTGGTCAACTTGCTAGACCCACGCTATTTAGAAGTCTGGGGAAAATTTACTCCACGCGGTGGCATCTCAATTGATCCCTACTACAACTACGGTAAGCCAGGAACTAAGTATGAAGGCTTGGCAGAACAACGCCTCTTCCAACACGACCTCTATCCAGAGAAAATTGACAACCGTTAATACTCTTCGAAAATCAAATTCAAACCGCGTCAACGTCGCCTTGCCGTACTCAAGTACAGCCTGCGGCTAGTTTCCTAGTTTGCCCTTTGATTTTCATTGAGTATAAACAGATAAGAAAAAGCCCTGTTCCTCAAATCGAGGAGCAAGGCTTTTTGAGTTTCAATTATTCTTCTGTTCCAAGGAAGTTTTTCGCAACGAGGGCTGCAAAAACTCCACCAACGATTGGCGCAAGGATGAAAATCCAAACTTGTTGAAGGGCTGTGCCACCTACCAAAACAGCTGGTGCCAAGCTACGAGCTGGGTTTACTGAAAGTCCAGTAATGTTCAAGCCCACAAGAATCATCGCCATCAATGACAAACCGATTACCAAACCAGCAATCGCTCCATTTCCCTTGCTTTCTGAAGTCACGGTCATGATAACCAAAACAAACAAGAAAGTTGCGATAACTTCAAACAAGAAACCACTAAAGACAGTGACACCGTTTGCCAAGGCATTTTCACCAAGACTAGCAGTTGACATACCTGAGTTAGACAAGAGGAAGAATACCGCAGCTGACGCAAGAAAAGCTCCAACTACTTGTCCAAGGATGTAGTTTACAAGCTCTGAAGATGACAAACGTTTGTTTACAAACATAGCAATCGAAACAGCTGGGTTCAAGTGAGCACCTGAAACATTTCCGATTGAGTAGGCTGCAACTACGATTGCCAGACCAAAGGCAAAGGCGATTCCAAGGTGACCTAGGCCATCAAGACCATTTCCAAAAACAACAGCTCCTGTTCCGACGAACACAAGCATGAACGTACCGATTAACTCAGCGACAAATTTTTTCATTTTCTTTCTCCTTTTTTCAAAAACTAGATACTAGTCTATAAAAAGAGGGAAAGGGTTTCAAGAGAATTGATTGGAAATTGTTTGGAAATCATAGAACTATTAGCTAATCTCTAGTATTGAAAAGACTGGATAGCTTCTTTCAAGTCATCTTGTAAACTATTTCTCTGGTCAAGTTGGACATAGACTTCCAACAGACAGGATCTGAAGTTGGAAAATTTATAAAAATCTTCCCTTTCTTCTATCGGAAAGTCAACAGTTTTTATCCAAGAAGCTACTTGCTCTTGCTTCAACTTCCCTTGTAAAATAGGTTCATAGATCACTCTTGCTAAACGTCAATCCTCATCATCTGTAAAGCGAATCGAAATTCTTTTAAATAGTTGGCCAAGTATATCAAATACTTCATGAACTCTATTTTTAGGAAAGTCTGGATGACAAACCACCTCTGTTAGTAAATCGGCTCCATGTGCAAAAGCATGAACCCAACCATACTGACTTGAAAAACCTGTTGTATCCTTTTCTTTTGAAAGATAGTACAAACCTTGATTTAAAAGGACATTACGAATTTCTGATTGTAATCCCTGATAAAAAACCGATTGCTGGTTGGCATCAGCAGACAAGAGATTTGCATAAATAAGCGCCCTAAAAGAACGTTCAAGGGTTGACAAGCCTACCTTATCAATCTCTTTGTCTAGTCCTCCATCAGATAAAATTTCCTCAGCAATGAAATGAAATTGTTCCTGTGTAAATAGCTCTTCCTGAATCCCTCTAGCAAAGCTTGTAAAAACAAGGTCATCGCGAATTTCTGGAGAAGGATCTCCCAAATGATCAAGTAGCCACTGGATTCCCTCCTGGTTATAACTTGGTTTTTCTTCTGCTATTTTTCTAAGTAACTCTTGATACATGGTCAATACCTCTACATTTCTAGCAACTGTTCAAAAAGCCGTCCCAAGATAACTTTCTATCTTATTCTTTTTGAGATAGAGTTTTTCCTGCAGCAATTGCATCGGCCTCTGTCATCTCGACAACATTAGATTTAATAGTTTTTGAAGGCATTCTATCCTTACTATACCAATAAACTTTTGATTTTCCATGGTTTGCAACATAGACAATTCTATCTTGCTGTTGGGCTTTAGTATCAGCTTCACGTGCAATTCTTTTCTCTTCTTCTTTTTGAGAAATTAAAGACTCAACTGCATCTATCCTACCAAGTAATTCTGCCTTTTTATCATTATTTTCAATCTGATTAACTGTTTCTTTAGCAGACTTCACTTGACTTGCATCTTGACTTTCTTCCAATTGTTTGACTAAGGTTTCACCTTTTTCTTGCAACTCATTTGCAGCTTTTTCTTTGGCAATTCTCTCTTCTTCTGCTTTTTCTTTAGCTTTTTTCTCTTCTTCAACTCGTTTTGCTTCTTCTGTACTAGATGAAGCATCGGTTGTTGACTCTACTTTAGCAGTGGATGCCGCAGTTTGCTTAGTTTCTGATTGAGAAGATGAAATTTTCTTTGTGACTGTCGGAGTTTGAAGAGAAACTACAATAAAACTAACAACAAAAAGTCCTATCATTAAATTTCTTTTTCGAATATCTGGTACTTTCTTTACAAAATACCAAATACCAACTCCGCTCAAAACAAGATAGAGAGTAGGAAGAGCAATCAATAAAATGATTCCCAACAAGACTAGGCCTATTTTTATAAAACGTATTCTTTGTGAATCCTGCTCCAGCCATTTTTTAATTCTGTTCATATCCTTATCCTAAATTCCCCCTACTCTCCCAACTGGGCACTGTAGGCGATAATCTGGTCAACTGTGTCAGACAAGAATTGGATTGTATCACGGAGTGGTTTATCTGTTGAAATATCAGCTCCGATAATCATGGCTGACTCAAGCGGTGTCTTGCTACCTCCTGATTTGAGGAGATTGAGCCAGTCTTCAGCTCCAGTTTCTGAATGTTTCAGATGAAGGTAACCTGCAGTCGAGATAACAAGACCAGCAGAGTAAGTGTAGCTATACAAACCCATGTAGTAGTGAGCTTGTCGCATCCAAGTCAAAGCCGCATCGTCGTCAATCTCAATGGCATCTCCCCAGAAATCCGTCAAAACTTCCTTCATAATGCTATTGAGTTTGCTTGCCCCGAAGGTTTCTCCTTCTTCAATCAATGTATACACCTTACGCTGGAAGGCTGCTTCCAAGAGGTGCGTAATAAAGTTATGGAAGTAGGTGTCTGTTAAGCGGTGAGCCAGAGCGAAGCGTTTTTGACGAGGGTCGTCAGATTGGTGCTCCAAGTAATCACTGAGAAGCAATTCATTGAAAGTTGACGGCGCTTCAACATAGTAGGTCGACATGTGGGCATTAAAGTAGCTTTGATGATTATCTGAAAAGATGAATTGACCAGAATGCCCGATTTCATGAATCAAGGTATAAACATCGCTCAAACGACCAGTCCAGCTCATGAGGACATAAGGATGCACGCGATATGGATCCGCCGCATATCCACCAGAATCCTTGCCACTATTGGCCGCAAAGTCAACCCAGCGCTCTTCTTGATAGCGAGCAACTTCCTGACAATATTCTTGCCCCAAAGGTTCTACCGACTTCATGACCAAATCATAGGCATCATCAATGCTCACTTCAGGATTGAGGGCGCTGTCCAAGTCCAATTTCCAGTCAGCAAAGGTCATCTTTTCAAGACCATTCACCTTGGCAACATGCTTGAGGTATCTCTGAGCGACTGGTGCAAAGTCCTTCATGATGAGGTCAATCTGTCGGTCAAACATGGCACGGTCCACTTCTTGCTCAGCTAGAAGATAATCAAAGACAGAGTCATATCCCTTCATATCAGCCAAGAGTTTTTCAGACTTAACCTGAGCTAGATAGGCTGCAGCTGCTGTATTCTGGTGCTTACGGAGTCCCTCTGAGAAGGAACGGAAAGATTTCTCACGAACCTCAGCATCCTCATGGTTTTGGTAGAAATTCTCATAGGTCACAAAGCTGTTTTTATATGTCTTGCCATGGGCTTCAAAGTCAGCCATTTCAAAATCCCCAGCTCGCATCTTAGTATAAATGTCCTGCGGACTGTAGAAAACTTCACCGAGATTGGTCAAGGCCTTCTCCACATCAGCCCCTAGATAGTGGGCTTTTTTGATTTTTGCCTGACGAATGGCAGCTGTTAAATGAGGTAATTCACCCAAACGGTCCAAGACTTCCTCATCAGCTTCCACCAAAGCATCGTCAAAGAAGGTCAAGGCTACACTGGCATCTGTTTCGAATTCCATGCCAGCTTGGGCAATATTAGCAAATTCGTCATTGCTATAATCTGTCGTCTGAGGCATAAAACCATAGTTTCCAATATGGCTCATCTGAATGTAGATTTGTTCCAATTCTGCAAAGGCCTTTTCAAAATCCTCAAAAGTATGAAGATTACCCTTGTAATCACGGCTAAATTGATTGATGTCTTCTCGAGCCTTCTCGATTGCACGCAAGAAATCCTCGCGGTCTTGGTATAGGGCTGTTAAATCCCAAAGTTCCTTCTCTGGAAATTCTGAACGGTGTTTTTGTTCCATTTTCTTCCTCTTATTTCTCTAATTCTAATAAAACACTAAGGGCTGATAAGGCGTAAAGTGGTGCTGTTTCTGCTCGCAAGATACGAGGGCCAAGTCCTGCCAAGACTGCTCCCTTAGCTTCAAAACTTTCGATTTCTGCAGGTGACAGACCACCTTCTGGACCAAAGATAAAGAGCAGTTTGGCTCCTTTTTCAAGACCAGAGACCGCTTGTAAGAACGCAGCGGCTTCACCTTCTTTGGCCGACTCTTCATAAGCCACTACGATGCGGTCAAACTGGTCCAGTTGGGCTAGAAAGTCTGATTTTTTCTCGAAAAGTGTGACACTCGGTACTAGATTACGCTTGCTTTGTTCTGCTGCTCCAAGGGCGATTTTTTCTAGTTTTTCAACCTTTTTACCCAATTTCTTGCCATCCCACTTAGCAACGGACCAATCGGCAGGAAAGGCCCAGATTTGGCTGGCTCCGAGCTCGGTTACTTTTTGAGTGATAAACTCCAGCTTGTCCCCCTTGGGAAAGCCGGATGCAATGGTCACTTGGACTGGCAGTTCCACATTGCCAGCCAATTCTTGGACCAACTCAAACTGACGGGCTTCCACATCCAGCACACGCGCCAAGCGCTTAATTCCATCATCAAAGACCAAAGTAACCTCATCATCTTCTTTCAAGCGCATAACCTGAAACATATGCTTGCTGGTTTCCTTGTCCTCGATGGTGACAGGAGAGATGGCACTCCCCTTGACAAAATACTGCTGCATGCTAGCCTCCAATCACACCTGAAATATCCTTAGTTTTTTTGAAAACACAGGCATTCCATTCCCCTTGAACCATGTGGGTTTCAAGGAAAAATCCAGCTGACTCAGCCGACTCGCGCACCATGTCCCACTTGTCCTTGATAATCCCACTCATGATGAGGTAGCCTTCGTCCTTAACCAAACGATAGGCATCGTCTGTCAGATGAATGAGGATATCCGCCAAGATATTAGCTACAATCACATCTGCCTCAATCTCAACTCCCTTAAGCAAGTCTCCTGCTGCTACATGGATGTTTTCCATACCAGGGTTGAGCTCAATATTTTCCTGAGCAACACGAACTGCCACATCATCTAGGTCATAGGCGAAAATTTCCTTAGCACCAAGCAGCGAGCTGGCAATAGAGAGAACCCCTGAACCAGTCCCCACATCTAGCACCGTTTCGCCACCACGAAGGACCTGCTCCAAGGCAAAGAGGCTCATCTTAGTGGTTGGATGGGTCCCAGTTCCGAAGGCCATACCAGGATCCAGCTTGATAATCTTTTCTCCCGCAGTCGCCTCATAGTCTGTCCAAGATGGCACGATGGTCAAATCATGAGTGATACGAGCTGGTTCATAGTATTTCTTCCAGTTGTCTGCCCAGTCTTCCTCAGCCAAGGCAGTCGTCCCCATCTTGACCTCTCCCAAATCCATAAAGTCTGTCAATTCTGCCAGGCGAGCCTGCAAATCCGCCTCAACCACTGCCACATCAACCGTATCAGGATAGTAGGCTGTTACAACGATTTCTTCTTGCTGCTCAACCTCTGGGAAAATCTCACCAAAACGATCCACATTTCCCACATAGTCCATGCTGTCTTCAATCGCAACACCTTGCGCTCCTAGCTCAATCAAGAGATTAGAGACCAGCTCCTCTCCCTCACGCTTCACTGTAACTTTTAACTCTTGCCATGTTTCCATAAATTTTTTCCTTATCAATCTATTAATTCTTCTAATTCTTTTAAAGTTCTTCCATCCTGATCCTTCCAATCAGTTCGACCGTTCGTTTGCATACCCAGCAAAAAAGCCGCTGCATAAGAAGGGCTAGAAAAGAGTTGTTTTTCTTTTAACACTCCATCTTGAATGACCCGAGAAGCTATTAAATTCTGACGCATTTCTTTTAAACTTGCTGGAAGGTATGGAGAATCCTTTATTTCTACTTGACTTCCTTCTAAAACAACAAAACCTTCAGTTGTCCGTTCACAAGTTGCTTCTATTACTTTGTTAGATTTCTTAGTTTTACGCTTTAAATAAAGATAAGTTGAATGATTATCAGTCAAATCTTGACTAACTTCCTTTGTCATTGGAACAAAAACACGATAACCTAGAGTGCCGATAATCATTAGCGTATTTTCAACAATTTCATCCAGTTCAGATTCCTTTTCCTCAGTTACATTACCAGGATTTGGATCATTCCCATTTTTCACAATGTAGCGACCAGCTTCTTTAGCAAGTTGAGTAAATTTATTTTCCAAATAGCTAATTTCTGTTGGACCGAAAGAATTGTTTTGAGTTGTTAGAATGATGACATCATTAAAATAATCTGCATGAGTATCACGGGTATGCTCTTGAATTCGCAACAATACCCCTTCACCATTTTTCCGAGTTGTCGCCTGACCAATATAGGTCACATCTTTCTGTTTATCTTCATCTCGACCAAATAAGAAATAAATACCACTTTGTTTCATTTCATCACGCGACTTTAAATCTCCCAACTGAATACGAGGTATTTTGTAAATCACTCCCGTCCAATTTGACAAAGTACATTTGATTTTTCCAGTCACTTCACCATCCATGAGAAACATATTGATATTTTTGCTACGCTTCGCCATTTATCAAACTTCCTCCATATAATCTCTCACTCTATCCTGCAACTGAGGTACAACTTGACTGGAACTAAGAAATTCCTCAACATTCATGAGCTGATAACCCTGTCCTTCATCACCAAAGGTGATATTGTCAAATTGCTCCTGTGTCAACAGACCGACTAGAAATACAGATTGTTTATCCGCAAAAAGCATACTTGGATAAACCTTCGCCCAAAGTAGACAATCCTCAGTCAAATGAATTCCCAGTTCTTCATAAACTTCACGCGCCACACATTCAAAAGGACTTTCATCCCCCTCTCGCCCACCACCGGGCAGTTCCCACATATTGGGCCAGGGAATGCTTGCCTTATCATCGCGTAAGATAGTCAGAAGCTTATCTCCACAAAACAAAGCAATCTTACAGCCTGTGAAATCAGAAATCTCTATTTCCATATTAGACTCCTTCGGTTAATTCCTTTTCCAGCTCAGCTAACCAGTTTTGATAATAGATTTTCTCATCCCGTAACATCCGGCTGCTATTCATTTTATGTCTAGCAATCTTCATAGCCTTGTGAGTTTGAACTACATCTTTCTTTACCTTAAATTGATACCAGGCTTGAATGACCTGCATATCTGCTGTTTTAATAGATAAAAAGGATTTGACCCCTCGAATACTTGCATATTCTTCCGCTTTCTTATTATCTCCTTCCATCAGAGCAACTTGAAGAAGGTATATTTGAGAAATAGTTTTAGACATTGGATTATCTGTTTTCTCTAACACAGACTGAAACTGTTGCTTTGCAAGCTCTATATTATCATCCAATATAAATACCAATCCCTGAAGAGTCTGAACACTTTCTGCAAAACTCCCTCTCGCATCCTCATCAACAGGCATGGTAAAGTCTTTCAAGTCATATTCTTGAGGAGCTAACAAGGTCTGGGCAGAATGCCTCAACACCATGTAGGCGTATTTGGTATTTTCAGGGTGTTGTAGCAATTCCCAGATTTTTGCTCCATCGGTGATACCGACTGGCAAAGCATTGTTTAGGAAGAAAGACAAATTAAGAAAAATCCAAGTACCAGCAAAATACCAGCTTCTTGTCAAAAATCCAAACAATATCGCCAATAATATTAAGCTAAGATGAACCATCAAGCCTCCTGAAAGCATCAGGATGATTCTTTGGTCGCTTTCATCTTCTTTCAATCCAATATACTGAGCACCAACATTTTTCATAACGGCTGTTCGACTAAGATAAAACCTGCCTGACTTTTTGGTCAAAAGAAAATGTCCTAATCCAAAAGCCACCAGCCGATAGCCTGTCAAGTAGCCACAAAAAGCATGACCCAGCTCATGAAGAATAAAAATTAAATACATGCTTAGAAGAGCAAAGGAATAACCAATAGTGAAGGCTAAAACTGCGGAATACCCCAACTCTGCAAATGCGATAGTTCCACAAGCAAAAGCTAGCATAATAAAGACAAAGGCTAGCACATAAACCAAATAAGTCCCAATTTTTTTCATAAAACCTCCAACCAACTCCTAGTATCTCGGATAAGGATAAAATTCCCCTTCTTCCAAGCCGACTTTTCCTTCTTCAAAGACTTCTTGGTTCCATTCCATGACAAATTCTTCGGCTTCTGGGTCTTCCAAAAAGTCCATGAGGGCATCTAGTCCAACCTCGGCAGTATCTTTAAGGAATAGCGCAAAATAAGCTAAAAATTCGCGAGAAAATCCTTTTTTAGGCAAGTAAGGGATGACAGTCAAATAGTCTTCCTCATTGACTGTTGATTTGGCTGGATTGTAAAAAAGCACTGCTTCTTCAAAGAGAATGTCATCTGATGAAACCTCTCCATCTTCACCCACCATCTCCACACCTGCAGCATTTTGCGCTTCCAACAGAAAACTCACTTCAACCGCGTGGTTGCGCTTGTCCCAACTAATCTCAAAGTCAAAGGGAAAATTCTTCTCCAACTCTTCCTCTAAAACATCTAAAAATCCGTATGTTGCCATTTTGTCCTCTTTCTATGCGACTCTTTAATCGCCCCGATTGCTCGGAAATATGCTAAAATAGATACTACCATCTTACCACATATACATCAGAAAATCCACGTTAGAAAGGACTGCTATGCCAGACAATCTCGCGCTTCGTATGCGCCCTAAAACCATCGATCAGGTCATTGGTCAGGAACATCTGGTCGGACAAGGAAAAATCATCCGCCGCATGGTGGAAGCCAACCGCCTGTCTTCCATGATTCTCTACGGACCTCCTGGAATCGGCAAGACCAGTATTGCTTCTGCCATCGCTGGGACTACTAAGTATGCCTTTCGTACCTTCAATGCGACAGTTGACAGTAAAAAACGACTGCAAGAAATCGCGGAAGAGGCTAAATTTTCCGGGGGTCTCGTCCTATTGCTAGACGAGATTCATCGTCTAGACAAGACCAAGCAAGACTTCCTCTTGCCTCTCTTGGAAAGTGGACTGGTCATCATGATTGGCGCTACGACTGAAAATCCTTTCTTCTCTGTCACTCCTGCCATTCGTAGCCGAGTTCAAATTTTTGAGTTGGAACCTCTGTCTAACCAAGACATCAAAGAGGCTCTGCAAATAGCTCTAAGTAACCCTGAGCGTGGTTTTGATTTTCCAGTAGAACTAGATGAGGATGCGCTGGATTTTATTGCTACCTCTACAAACGGAGACCTTCGCTCTGCCTTCAACTCACTGGATTTGGCAGCTCTCTCTACCCCTGAGAATGATAAGGGCATCCGCCACATCACCCTCGACATCATGGAAAATAGCCTGCAGCAGAGCTACATCACTATGGATAAGGATGGAGATGGCCACTATGATGTTCTCTCAGCCCTGCAAAAGTCTATCCGTGGCTCAGATGTGGATGCCAGTCTCCACTATGCTGCCCGCTTGATTGAGGCTGGTGATTTGCCAAGTCTCGCTCGTCGCTTGACTGTTATCGCCTATGAAGATATCGGCTTAGCCAATCCTGAAGCCCAGGTTCACACCGTAACTGCTCTGGATGCTGCCCAAAAGATTGGTTTTCCCGAAGCTCGCATCCTCATTGCCAACGTCGTGATTGATTTGGCTCTTTCTCCAAAATCCAACTCAACCTATGTAGCTATGGATAAGGCACTTGCTGACCTCAAAACATCAGGGCACTTGCCTATTCCGCGGCACCTGCGTGATGGGCACTACAGCGGAAGCAAGGAACTGGGGAATGCCCAAGACTATCTCTATCCACACAACTATCCTGGAAATTGGGTCAAGCAAGACTATCTACCAGAAAAAATTCGTAATCATCACTATTTCCAAGCAGAAGATACTGGTAAATATGAACGGGCTTTGGCTCAAAGAAAGGAAGCTATCGACCGTTTGCGAAAAATCTGAAATCCTTTTCAAAAAATTGCACTTTCCTCTTGATTTTTTTTGAAAAAGTGGTATCATATAAACATAGAAACGCTGTGGTGTACGACTTCACACTTAAGTGTTGACCGACTATTTTTTGTATTATTAGGGAAACAAAAGTCTTCTAACAGCATGTAGGCCGTCTCACACGGAAACAGCTTCAGTTAGAGCGAGTTGCCCACCTGCTTAATTGCGCGGGTTCAATACAAACCGTGAAGTTTCGGCACCAATACAGCTTTTTTCTTTGCCTCCTTAGCTCAGCTGGCAGAGCAGCGGACTCTTAATCCGTGGGTCACAGGTTCGATCCCTGTAGGGGGCATCTAAATACAACAGGAAAAGCCTTGATAACCAAGGCTTTTTTGCTTATCTATAACTGATTTGCCTCATCATTTGCCCCACTTTTAAATCTATCTTTTCTTTTTGAATCAAATTACATCTTTACAAATAGTGTAAAGCCAGTTACTTTTGCTTTGATTCCATACAATATTTTCATGTAGAGAAGACAAATTTTATCTTCTCTTTTTATTTTCAAAATAATAAAAACTGATTTTCTTTTCATAAATCAGACTGAAACTTCCAAATTTTCCATTTTGTTTATTGACATTTCCTCTAAAAAGGTGTATAATATTTTTATTATCAAACTATACTATACTATATAGGGGGTATTGAAATGAAATTTTCTAATCGTTTACTGCTATTCCTTGCAGGAGTTGTTTTTGTCCTTTTAGGACTTTTCCTATTTACAAACCCAGTAGCTAATCTTGTTGTTTACAGCTGGTGGATTGCATTTGGTTTACTGGTTTCTTCTATAGCAGCTATTTTAGGCTATTTCTCTGTACCAAAAGAGCTTCGCTCACCAGCTCATCTTTTCCAAGGGATTGTTAATCTTCTCTTAGCTCTTTACCTCGTTGCCTATGGCTTTGTGACGCTGCCAGTTGTCATTCCAACTATTTTAGGAATTTGGTTAATTGTAGAAGCCATTATAGCTTTCTTTAAAGGCAATCGTCTGGGATTGATTTTCCCTATTATTGGCAACCATATCATGTGGATAGCGTTGCTTGCATTTTTACTAGGTCTAGTGATTTTGTTCAATCCAGTAGCTACAAGTGTCTTTGTCGTTTATGTCGTTGCCTTTGCATTTTTAATTGTTGGTTTCACCTATATCCTTGATGCCTTTCGTAAATAATCTAGCTGCCATTTTGGGCATATTAAAAAAGCTGGGAAGTTACATTCTCAGCTTTTTCTGTTGCCTCCTTAGCTCAGTTGGTAGAGCAGTAGACTCTTAAGCTATGGGGCGCAGGTTCGAGCCCTGCAGGGGGCACATCTAAATCAACAGAAATAAGCCTTGAAACCAAGGCTTTTTTTAACGTCCAATAGCTTTTTGTAGAAAAGTATTTAAAAATAAAAGAGAAGAGAATCTCTCACTCTCTTCTCAGTATATCTTATTAAATTTAGTTTTTCTTAATCTAGCTGATTTTCCTTTGCAACGACAAATTCTTTAACCAGTCGATAGATAACAGCAAATACGGGGGTAAAGAATATCATCCCAAGTAAGCCAAAGAGATTGCCTCCAATACTAGCAGCCGCAAGCGTGAAAATAGCTGGCAAACCAATAGACTGACCTACAACTCTAGGATAAATAAGGTTTCCTTCAATCAGCTGTATAACTTGATATAGAAGAAGAGAAAGTAAGGCTTGAGTAGGACTCACTGTGAAGATAAAAATCGCTCCCACAACACAAGCAATCATAGGCCCTACATAAGGAATGAACGATAGCACTCCTGCAAAGATACCTGTCATTACTCCATAGGGTATCCCAAACACGCTGTAACCAACCGCTATCATAACTCCTATGATGACTGCTTCAATCAGCTGACTCATCAAAAATTGGTCATAAGTCTCTAGTGCTACTTGTCCAATGTAAGTCAACTTTATCACCACCTTCTCTGGAAGAAAAACTTTTAGAAGTCGACTCGTCATCGCTGCCAAATGTTCCTTACTGGATAAAAATAAAAAGGTGAAGACTATAATCAAAAAGGCATTCATCAAACTTGAAAAAATATTGCCGATATTACTAGTCAGACCTGATAAAAAACCTATCAAAGCTTGGCTAATAGAGCTAGACTGTCCCTGTATGCCTGATACGATAGTTGACAACATGTCTTTGGTTACAAATTCCGAGCTGCCTAGCAATTTCCCAAGTTGAGTAAGGACTGTTGAAAGGACTGTTCCCAGCTGACTAATAGTCTGGGCTAGGGTTGGCAGCACCAAAACCAAAAGAGCAATCACGATTAAGATAAGAGCTAGGAAAACAAGTACCATGGCAATCGGACGACGCAACCCTGCCTTTACCTTCAATTTAACTAAGTACTGTTCAATTTTTTTCATAGGAACATTAAGCACAAAAGCAATAACAGCACCATAAATCAAGGTTGATATTACATCAAAGAGAGAGATTGCTCCTGATATAAAGCTCGATGCATTCAGAATTACAAGAGCAACCAGCCCTATAAAAAGTATTAACGGGGTGTATTTTTTTACTAAGTTCATAAATTCTCCTTAATAAACATGTTTAGATACGACTATACTATTTGGTTTTTCAAACTCTCGATTAAGGTAGGCTTGGTAAGTTCCTGGAGCGATAAATCCTTTGGGTGAGAGGATATCGGTGCCAGCCTGACCGACTATGGTATCAGCCAAGAGCACACAGTTTGTAGATAAGACAAAGTAGGATTTAAACTTAGATTTGATAAATTTATAAAGTTCCCCATCTGTCTCATGTCTGATTTTATAAGCGTAGGTGTAGTCTTCCTTACCATCACCTGTCATGATTTTATCTGCACTTGGCTCCCATGGAATCGTCAGTTGTTTCAATTCAGCCAACTTTTTCTGAACTGCTTTTTCCATTTCAGGCGTCAAATCTATCCCATAACCAAAAAGCGTTTTTTGACTCTCACGTTTACATAGGTCAATGTACTTGTCACGATCACAGAAATATAAGACACCATCTCCTACCATGCCAAATAAGGTCTCAGAAGACGGATCATAGTTGCCATAAGAAATAACACGGCCTTGATAGCAGATATCCACATGACCAATTGCCGAAAACAGAGAGGTCTCAGCTGTATGAACAAAAATTTCAAGCTCCGCTGTCTTACCAGACTTCACTATTCCAAGATGGATATCTTCTTCCTCATCAGCATTTTCCAGCATAAATTTGTTAACTTTTGCTAAAGTTCTTGCAGGGATGAGAGCGGCTAGGACAATAGGTAAGCTAATTCTAATACGACGTTTGAGATGGTTTTTCCCAATTTCCTCCTCAAACAAGAAACCATCACGGATATTGGACACACCATAAAGAAAAAAATAAGCCCCTAATACAAAGAGTTGAAAGACAGAATTTCCTGTAGAGGACAAAAGACTAGTCCCACCAAGAAAAACTAGTACGAGTCCATCTAGTAAGAGACGAAAACGAGGTCGAATTTTGTTTTTGCGGTAGAGAACATAGGTGACAAGGTTAATACTAGCATGAAAAATCTGATAAACTCCAATCACAAGAGCCAAAATATAAATCGGCACATCCGTCGCAAGATTGGAGCCAAGCAAATATCCCAGCACTAACAATTTAACCAGTGCAACTCCCAAGGTGTCCGTTGACTGACTTTTTTTGAAAATACGTAATACTAAATCTAAGACCGTTGCTATCCAAGCTAAAAACAGAACCAGTCGAATAACCTTTACTGGCAACCAAGTCCCCGTGACCATCAAGATGAGACCTAGCAGAACAAACAAGAACCCCTGAGCAAGTAATTTCTTACCTGTCAGACCTAAAGATAGAATTTTCGCCATATAAAAACCTTTCAACAATAAAAATTAAACACTCCGATTAAACTGACTAGTAAATAGCCAACACTACAAACAGCCTGTGCCAGCAACATATGGTGACTAGAAATGACTGTAGTAATGTCACCATCTTGTCTTATGCACTTCTAAAATTTGTTATATTGATTAGAAACCAGAGCTTATAAAAACTAGCTAAACTCGAGAGATAGACACAATTGCGACGAAAAAATGTATAACCAATTCAACTTGTTAAGGTAAGAAAGCATTATTTCCAATCTATTAATTATTCATCTATTACCTATTATGACACAATATTCCCTATAGTTCAACTTTTTACTTGTTTTTATATTACACGGACTAAAAAGTTTTCAACAGTTGATTGCATTTGTTTTAATAAGTTTTAACCTTTCTTGGTTAGATAAAAAAAGAACCATACAGTTTAGAATCTGTATGGTTTTTGCCCCACTTTTGTCCCATTTTTAAATCATGACATTGAAAATACCTAAAAGTACCTTCCGAAAATCATCTATATTTCAATATTTTTGATTACTTTCAATATGAAAATTTCATACAAATTCATGTAGGGGGCATCTACATACAACAGGAAAAGCCTTGGAATCAAGGCTTTTTTGTGTAGTCTTAGCACTAAAAAACGATAGAAAAAACACCCCTTCTGAACTGCACCCCAAAAGTTAGACAGAAAAAACCTAACTTTTGTGGCGCAGTTCATTCGCGCCACATAAAGTTATTTAAGCATCTCCTTTTCTCTCATTACCATTTTATGGTATAATAAATTGTACTTCTAAAATAGAAAGGTCTTAAGATGACAACTCTTATTAAACATAAACGTGTAGAATTTTCAGAACTTTTTTATGACCTAGTTTTTGTTTTTGCAATTTCAAAAGTAACTACTTTAATTGACCATCTTCATAACGGTATTTTGACTTGGAATTCTTTCCTTGATTTTTTCATTGCTACTTTGTTTCTCATCGATTCCTGGATGATTCAAACCGATTATACCAATCGCTATGGAAAGAACTCTTTATTTAACATAGTAATCATGTTTATCAAAATGGGAATTTTACTCTTTATAGCCAATATGATTGGACCTGATTGGCAACAATATTTTCATTATCTCTGTTGGGCTATTGGTACATTAACCCTTACCTTATTTTTTCAATATTTGGTTGAATTTTTTAGAAAATCAACCGATGATGCTAATCGGGAAAGTATCAAAGGTTTTCTATGGATAACAGGTCTAGGAAGTTTAGGATTCTATCTAGCAGCTCTTCTTCCTATTTACCTTAGAGTCTATATCTTATTTGCTAGTATTCTGCTAACATTTATTATGCCAAGTATCTTGCTTAATAAAGATAAGCATTACCAGGTAAATCTCCCCCATTTAATCGAGCGCATCTCCCTTCTTGTCATTATTATGTTTGGAGAGATGATTACGGAGCTAGCTAACTTCTTTACAATCGAGAATTTCTCGATTTATTCGGTTCTTTATTTCATTATTATGATTTCTCTGTTCTTGTTTTATTTTGGTCAATTCGACCATGCTATTGATGAAAAATCTAATCAAAAGGAACTATTTCTAATTTACAGTCACTATCCTATTTTCATTGGACTTCTTATGATGACCGTTTCGATGAGTTTTCTTCTGAATCCTGAAGCTAATCGTCTCTTTGCAACCAGCTTCTCTTATATCGGATTTGGCCTCTTTCAAGCTGCTGTCCTAGTAAATGGGCCCTATAACAAACACTATCTTCGCTATTCGAAAAGTTACTACTGTGTCCAAGCGACACTCTATCTGGCTGCCTTGATTCTCTCTTTAATCTTTGCTTCTAATCCTATAATAGTAGTGAGTATAATAACCATTTTAGCTCTAGCTATAGCCATTCATTTTATTTATTTTTATATGACACAGAATAAAAAATATTCCAAATCTAACTGGGGATTATTTTAATGAGTTTATAACATTAAAAAGCTTTGGGAACCTAGGCTTTTTTGCTTTCTACCTAAACTTTTTCATGATGTATTTCCGTACAGGTTCTTCAACCATTTGAACGATTTCAAATCCTTCTTTTTGGTAAAGATTGTAAGCTGTTTGATTTGCCTCGTAGACATTTAGAGAAATACTATCTATGTCTCCATTTTCAAAGGCCAAACTAACAAATTTCCTTAAAGCCTGGCTACCTAAGCCTTGCCCCTGTTTCTGGGGGTTGATAAAAAATCTTCCAATATGAAGATTACTGTCTTCTTGCCTGATTTTCTGGATAAGCCCCACAAACTCTTGTCCTTCAAAGATTGAAAAGATTCCTTCCAAATCTTGCAAAACTTGAATTGTCAAGGGAAAAGGAATCATTGTTCCCATCCATTGTTCTTGAAAGGATTTGCCAAGGAAGTTGGACCATTGGCATACGAGCTGAGCGTTTTCTGTGCTCACATTTTCTTCAAAACGAATTGTCATCTTGACCTCACTATCTTGTTTATGTTTCTCCATTATACTACTTCTCCTATTTTTTACGAATAGATAAGTATGATTGATTTTTATTTTTTTCTTGTCGGGAGCATTCTCGCTTCCTTTCTTGGTTTGGTCATTGACCGTTTTCCAGAGCAATCCATTATCAGTCCAGCCAGTCACTGCGATTCCTGTCAGACTCGCTTGCGTCCCTTAGATTTGATTCCGATTCTCTCGCAGGTCTTCAATCGCTTTCGCTGTCGCTACTGCAAGGCTCCTTATCCTGTCTGGTATGCCCTCTTTGAACTAGGCTTAGGACTCCTCTTTCTATCTTGGTCTTGGGGTTTTCTTTCCTTGGGGCAAGTCATCCTAATCACTGCTGGTTTGACCTTGGGCATCTACGACTTTCGCCATCAGGAATATCCCTTACTGGTCTGGATAACTTTCCATCTGCCTCTAATGGTCTACTCAGGCTGGAATCTGGTCATGGTCTTTTTCCTTGTCCTAGGAATTCTAGCTCATTTTATCGATATCCGTATGGGTGCAGGGGATTTCCTCTTTCTGGCTTCTTGCGCTCTCGTCTTTAGCGCAACCGAGTTACTCATCTTGATTCAGTTTGCTTCTGCAACAGGAATTCTAGCCTTTCTCCTGCAAAAGAAAAAGGAAAGACTGCCTTTCGTGCCTTTCCTCTTACTCGCTGCTTGTTTGATTATTTTTGGTAAGCTACTGCTTGTTTGATAAAGTCCTCAATCGGCTCTCCTTGGTGGAGAGCTTTTACGATTTTCGAACCGACGATAACACCATCTGACACCGCATTGAAGCGTTCTACATCGGCTTGACTAGATACACCAAAACCTGTCAAGACTGGAATGTCGGCTACTTGATGCAATTGTGCCAAGTGCTTGTCCAAATCTGCACGGTAATTGCCAGATTTCCCTGTCACCCCATTGATGGCAACAGCATAGACGAATCCCTCCGCCTCTTCAATCAACTCCTTCTGGCGCTCAATCCCTGTGGTCAAGCTTACTAAAGGAATCAAAGCAATGTCTGTATCTGCCAAAAATGGCTCTACAAAATTGGCATGCTCATGAGGAAGGTCTGGAATAATCAAGCCCTTAACCGCTGTATCTGCCAAATCTTTGACAAAGTTCTCCACACCGTACTGAAAGAGGGGGTTGAAGTAGGTCATGATGACCAGTGGAATCTCTGTTTGAATGGTTTTCAAGGTTTCAACCAAAGCCTGAGTAGAAGTTCCGTGGGCTAGACTGCGCAAGCCAGCTTCTTCTATAACAGGTCCATCTGCGACAGGATCTGAAAAGGGAATACCGACTTCAATAGCCGAAACACCCAAATCTTCTAAAAAGTTGATTGTTTCAGCGAGTCCAGCCAAACCTTTCTCATGGTCTCCAGCCATGATATAAGGAACGAAAATTCCTTTTCCAGCTGCTTTAATAGCATTTAATTTTTCTGTTAGTGTCTTAGGCATGAGCTTCTCCCTTCTTTGCTGCATCTGCTTCCAAGCGGTCTTTGACTTGAACCACATCCTTGTCACCACGACCTGATAGACAGACTATCATGGATTTGTCTGGACCGAGTTCTTTGGCCAATTTCACCGCAAAGGCGATAGCATGGCTAGATTCTAAGGCTGGGATAATCCCTTCCACACGAGACAAGAGCTGGAATCCTTCCAAGGCTTCTTCGTCTGTCACAGGAACATAGCTGGCACGTTTAATATCGTGGTAGTGAGAATGTTCTGGACCGATACCAGGATAGTCCAAACCTGCTGAGATAGAGAAGGCTTCAAGAATTTGACCATGGGCATCTTGGAGCACATCCATGAGGGAACCGTGAAGGACACCCGGACGACCCTTGGTCAAGGTAGCTGCGTGGTGCTCTGTGTCTACACCAAGTCCAGCTGCTTCAGCCCCATACATAGCTACAGACTCATCTTCTACAAAGGGATGGAAGAGGCCGATAGCATTAGAACCACCACCAACACAGGCTACTAGGGCATCTGGCAAATCTTGACCTGTCATATCGCGATACTGTTGCTTAGCTTCTCGACCGATGACACTTTGGAAGTCACGAACGATTTCTGGGAAAGGATGAGGCCCCAAGGCAGAACCAAGGATATAGTGGGTATCATCAATATTAGCTACCCATGAACGAAGGGCTGCATTGACTGCATCCTTGAGCACGCGCGAACCATCTGTCACTGCCTCAACCTTGGCTCCCAAAAGCTCCATGCGGAAGACATTGAGGGCTTGGCGTTTAACATCTTCCTCACCCATATAGATGGTACATTCCATGTTAAAGAGGGCTGCAGCAGTTGCAGTTGCCACACCGTGCTGACCAGCACCCGTTTCAGCGATAATTTTCTTTTTACCCATACGTTTAGCCAGAAGAACTTGTCCCAAGGCATTGTTAATCTTGTGGGCCCCTGTATGGTTAAGGTCTTCCCGTTTCAGATAAATCTTGGCTCCGCCAATATGCTGGGTCAAGTTTTTTGCGTAGTAAAGAGGAGTTTCACGTCCCACATACTGGCGCAAAAGTTGGTTCAATTCCTCTTGGAAACTTGGGTCTGCCTGACTTTCACGATAGGCTTTCTCCAACTCCAAAACTGCTGTCATCAATGTTTCAGGGACGAAACGTCCGCCGAATTTTCCGTAAAATCCATCTTTATTTGGTTCTTGATATGCCATTCTTTACCCTCTCTATAAATCTTCTAATCTTTTCCTGATCTTTTTGTCCATCTGTCTCCACTCCGCTCGATACATCGACTGCATAGGGAGTAAAGTGTTGAATTGCTTGTGCTACATTGTCTTCATTAAGCCCACCTGCGATAAAGAAGGGCTGAGCTAATTCCGTCGTATCCAGTTGCCCCCAGTCAAAGGTCTGGCCACTCCCAGCCACAGGAGCATCAAAGAGTAAATAATCTGCCTGAGAATTGGGCACATGACCATTTCCATCCACCTGTACAGCCTGAATGCTGGCACAAGGCAAATCCTCAAACAAATCATTCGCCACCTGACTGTGAACTTGAACCAAGTCCAAGCCAACTTTTTCAATCGCTTCTAGCAATTCTGCCCGACTTGGTGAAACAAATACGCCAACCTTCTTAACATTAGCAGGAATGGGCTTTGCCAACTCAGCAGCCTGATCCAAGGTCACCTGTCTTTTACTAGGTGCGAAGACAAAACCGATGTAGTCGGCTCCTGCTGAAACGGCTGTTTCTACCGCTTCTTTGGTAGATAGTCCACAAATCTTAACCTTTGTCAATCTGCAACTCCTTGATTCTCTGGGCTACATCTTCCGCCTGCATGAGAGCTGTCCCAACCAAAATTCCGTTAAAGGATGGTGCTACTCGTTCCGCATCCTGCCCTGTGAAAATGGCAGATTCAGAAATATAATAGCGACCTTCTTCAAAGTGCTGGGCCAAATCTACACTGGTCTGCAAGTCGACTTCAAAGGTCGTCAAATTGCGGTTATTAACCCCAATAATCTCAGCACCAAGTCTATGAGCCACTTCTAGTTCAGCTAGATTGTGAGTCTCCACCAAGACTTCTAGACCAAGCTCTGTCGCGTAGTCATAGAGTTCCTTAAGGCGTTCTTCTGACAAGGCAGCGACAATAAGCAAGATGACTGTCGCACCTGCATTGCGAGCACGGATGATTTGCTTTTCATCGATGATAAAGTCCTTGTTAAGCGTCGGAATCTCTACCTGACTGGAAATCTCTCGTAGATAATCCAAATGCCCTTTAAAGAAGACTTCATCTGTCAAAACCGAAATCATCACTGCGCCATTCGCTTCATAAGTCTGGGCCTGTTGCACAATATCCACATCGAGATTGATATCTCCCAGACTAGGACTAGCTTTCTTGACTTCAGCGATTACCTGTAAACGGTCTTGGTGTTGTTTTAGATAGTCAGCCAAGCGATAGGTCTGGCGCAGGTGCTGAATTTTCTCCAGCTCCATCTGCTCAACCTCACGCGCTTTCTGCTCTAAAATTCGTGCTAAAAATTCCTGACTCATTTTTGGTACTCCTGTAACAGTCTGAGTTTTTCAAGGGCCTTGCCACTAGCAATGACTTGACGAGCTAAGGCAACTCCATCCTTAATACTAGCCACCTTACCATTAGCATAGAAACCAAGACCAGCATTTAAAACTGTCGTTTCCAAGAATGGACTTGGTTCGTTTTTAAGAACGCTGAGCAAAATTTCTGCATTTTCCTGAGCATTGCCACCACGGATATCTTCGATAGCGTAGCGCTCCATCCCCAAATCCTCTGGAGTAAAGCTTGACAAGGTGATTTCGCCATTTTCAAGAAGAGCAATCTTGGTTGTTCCATTCAAACCAGCTTCATCCAGTCCTTCTGGCCCAGCAACCACGATGGCACGTTTGCGACCCATATTTTTCAAAACCTGAGCTGTACTTTCTAGAAGTTCTGGACGACTAATTCCAAGAAGCTGTGTTTCCAAGGCCATTGGGTGAATCAGGGGACCAGTCAAGTTCATAATGGTTGGAATTCCCAATTCCAAACGAGCTGGCATGATGTATTTCATAGCTGGGTGCATATTTTTAGCGAAGAGAAAGACGATTCCAGTTTTATCAAAGACCTTACCTAGTTCAGCTGGTTTGAGGTCTAGGTTGATGCCCAAGGCTTCGAGGACATCTGCAGAACCAGATTTAGAAGAAATCGAGCGGTTACCATGCTTGGCCATGTGAACACCGCCACCAGCCAAGACAAAGGCTGCAGTTGTCGAAATGTTAAAGCTAAAAGATTTGTCCCCACCTGTACCACAGTTGTCCATGGCATCATGAATTTCAGTTGGAATATGTTGGGCATGCCCTCTCATGACTTGGGCAATGGCTGTGCGTTCTTCAGGTGTTTCCCCCTTCATCTTAAGAGCTAAGAGGAGAGAAGCAATTTGCGCTTCAGTTACACGCCCAGTTACGATACGCTCAATGACATCCGTCATTTCCACACCTGATAAATTTTCAAATTTTGCTAGTTTTTCAATAATCTCTTTCATCCTAGTTTCCTCACTTTACAACCTTCTCGATAAAATTCCGAATAGAAGACAAGCCATCTGGCGTTCCGATACTTTCTGGATGGTACTGGAAGCCATAAATTGGAAGATTTTTGTGTTGAATTCCCATAATAGCTTGGTCATCAGTTGAACGAGCTGTCACTTCAAAGTCTTCTGGCATTTCTTCAATCAAAATACTGTGGTAACGCATGACCGCACGGCCGTCCTCGATGCCTTGATACAAAACAGATGGCGCTTCAAAGCTGATATTGCTCTGTTTCCCATGCATGACTTTGGGAGCCAAGCCTAGCTTACCGCCAAAGACTTCTGCGATAGCTTGGTGGCCCAAACAAATCCCAAGAATCGGCTTCTTGCCAGCAAAATCACGAATCATGTCTTCCATCTTTCCAGCATCAACTGGCCAACCAGGACCGGGCGAAAAGACCAGACCATCTGCTTTTCCAGCTTCTTCATACAGCCTGGGATCATCATTTCTCAAGACCTGAACTTCTGCAAAATTCCCAATGTATTGGGCCAAGTTATAAGTAAAAGAATCATAGTTGTCAATTAATAAAATCATGGTCTTAGTTCTCCAATTCTAGTCATAGATTTTGCTTTGTTAATGGTTTCTTGGTATTCGTTTTGGGCAATAGAGTCGTAGACAATCCCTGCCCCAGCCTGCACATAGGCTGTTTGATTTTTGAGAATCATCGTTCGGATAGCAATGGCGAAGTCCATATCACCCGTCGCAGACAAGTAGCCGATTGCTCCTGCGTATACGCCTCGTTTTTCTGTTTCCAGTTCATAGATACGTCTCATCGCGCGAATTTTTGGTGCTCCAGAAACAGTTCCAGCAGGAAGTGTTGCTTTCAAGGCATCCATGGCAGTGAGGTCTGGAAGCAAACACCCTTTGACCACACTGGTCAAATGCATGACATAGCGGAAGAGCTCCACTTCCATATACTTAGTGACTTGAACACTGGCCGTTTCAGAGATGCGGCCAATATCATTTCGTCCCAAGTCTACTAACATCCGATGCTCTGCTGTTTCCTTCTCATCCGAAAGCAGGTCTGTCGCCAAATCCTTGTCTTCTTCATCCGTAGCGCCTCTTGGTCGTGTCCCTGCAATCGGATTGGTTGTCACGATGCCATTTTTGACAGAAACCAAACTTTCTGGACTAGCTCCGATGATTTGATAATCCCCAAAATCATAGAAATAAAGGTAATTAGAAGGATTAGTCACGCGGAGATTTCTGTAGAAGTCAAATGGATTTCCAGTAACTTCTGCTGAGAAGCGCTGACTGAGTACACATTGGAACATATCGCCATTACGAATCAAGTCACGAGCTGTTTCCACCATTTCCTCAAACTTCTGAGGAGCGATATGCGGTTTGAAGTCCAGTGGAGATAGATCCAAGTCTTCAAATTCATTTGGAGCAGGAATGCGTAATTCCTCAAGCACTTGGTTCAAGGCTTCTTCCAAGTCTTCTTGGCTACGCTCACTATAAAGAGCATCCTCGATGACATGGATTTTTTCCTTCTTGTGGTCAAAGACCATGTAACTCTCATAGACGAAGAAATGCATGTCTGGCGTTCCAATCGTATCTTGAGGGATTTGACCAATTTCTTCATAAAGCGAAATCATATCGTAACCAACAAAACCAATTGCCCCACCACCAAAAGGGAGGTCTGAATGGTGCTGTCTCTTATGAGTCACTTCATAAAGAAAATCCAAGGGATCACGATCAATCACTTGACCATTTTGATAAAGGACTCCATTTTCAAACTTAATCTCAAAAACAGGATTATAGGCTAGGATAGAAAAACGAGCTGTTTCCTTGTCTCTCGGAATACTCTCTAAGATAACCTTGTGTTGCCCCTTTAGGCGCATATAAGCCAAGATTGGTGATAAGACATCTCCATGAATGATTCGTTCCATTGTCATTTCCCTTTCAGTTCTACTTCTAGTCCGTGGCGACTGTATGAAAAATCCCCACGCAAAATAACTTGCGTGAGGACGAAATTCGCGGTGCCACCTCAATTATAGGATTTCTCCTATCTCTCATTCCTGTCTCAGATACCTCCTGTAACAGGCTGTGCGATAAAGGGCACTCCCTTGAGAATTATGTTTTCTTCTCTTGTTTCAGATGGACCCAACCTTACAGCTTTCTCTGCTTGTTTCCAGCAACCACAAGCTCTCTGTGAGAGAAAGAACTGTAATTTTTCCATCTATTATTTTTTAGCTTCTAGGTAGTCTGCAATCGCAGCTACGTCCTTGTCTCCACGACCAGAGACATTGATAATGATAATTTCATCTTTACTTAGTTTTGGTGCACGTTTAACCGCTTCTGCGATAGCGTGCGAACTTTCAATCGCTGGGATAATTCCTTCTGTCTTGCTGAGAAGGAGCAGGGCTTGAACAGCTTCTTCGTCTGTCGCAGCAACATATTCCACGCGACCTGAGTCTTTAAAGTAGGCGTGTTCTGGTCCGACACCTGGATAGTCCAAACCAGCTGAGATAGAGTAAACTGGAGCTAGCTCTCCATCTTCCTTAAAGACTGCATAGGTCTTCATGCCGTCAACAATTCCAATACTTCCTTTTGTCATAGTCGCTGCGTGCTTGTCTGTGTCAAGTCCGTGACCAGCAGCTTCGACCCCAACCAGTTTGACTTCTTCATCAGCCACATACTGTGAAAAAGCACCAATGGCATTTGAACCACCACCGACACAGGCAATAACGTAATCTGGCAAACGTCCTTCTTTTTCCAAGATTTGACGACGAGATTCTTCACTGATGACCTTTTGGAATTCGTGAACAATTGTAGGATAAGGATGTGGGCCTACAGCAGATCCCAAAACGTAGAAGGCTTCAAGGTCATTCATCCATGCTCCAAAGGCTGCATCTACCGCATCCTTGAGGGTACGAGTTCCAGTTTCAACCGCGTGAACAGTTGCTCCCATCATCTCCATGCGGAAGACATTGAGACGTTGACGCTCCACATCCTCTGCCCCCATGTAGACATCACAGGCCATACCAAACTTGGCTGCAGCCGCTGCTGTCGCAACACCATGTTGACCAGCTCCTGTTTCTGCGATCACTCGTTTTTTGCCCATACGTTTAGCAAGAAGAATTTGTCCTAAAACGTTATTAAGCTTGTGAGAACCCAGATGGTTAAGATCTTCGCGCTTGAGATAAATCTTAGCCCCACCTAAGTGATCTGTCAAACTTTCTGCAAAATAAAGCGGTGTTTCGCGACCTGAATAGTCTTTTAAGTAATGGCGAAACTCTGCCAAAAACTCTGGATCATCCTTGTACTTGTCAAATGTCACTTCCAACTCATCCAACAAAGCCTGAATCGGTTCCGGTACAAAACTACCACCAAATTGTCCAAAATAACCTTTAGTTGTCATAAAATTTTTCCTCTTTTTTCAGTATTAATTTCAAGATATGAAAAAGCCCACACACAGAATTAAATTCCATGTGAGGGCGTTGGTAACGCGGTGCCACCTCAATTATAAAGGGACTATTCCCCTTTACATCTCTGCCTTGTCTAACAACAAGTTGCACTGTAAGGTGTGCGCACCGAATTTTCATTGTTTCAAATTCATTTTTAAAATCAGCCCACTTTCACTACTTCCAACCACCTGTTCACAATTACCACAGGCTCCCTGAAGATCAAAAATAGTTACTTTTCTGATTTGTTGAATTTATTTTAATACTTTGTTTTTTCTTTGTCAAGACTTTTTTACAATTTTTTTGATGAAGCTAGTACTTTTTCAGAAACTGTTTTGAAAGTCTCAATGATATAATCCACTTCTTCATCGCTTAGTTTAGTGTGAAGAGGAAGCGTAATTTCATTTTCAAAGAAGGCATAAGCCTTAGGATAGTTCGCCATATCAAAACCAAGATTCTTATAGGCTGTCAAAAGCGGAAGCGGTTTGTAGTGGACATTGCTTGCAATTCCTGCTTTAGCTAATTCTTGGATAATAAGATTGCGTTCTTCTAAACTCGCTCCTTCTACATGGGTGATGTAGAGGTGGCGTGAAGATTCGACAGTTTCAGTCTTGTGTGCCAATGGATGGATACGAGAACCTGCAAAACCACGATCATAGCGGTTCACGATCTCCTTACGACGTTCTAGCAAACTTGGGTAGCGGTCCAATTGTACCAAACCAAGGGAAGCCATAATATCGGTCATATTACACTTGTAGGCTGGTGTGACGATATCGTATTCCCATGAACCCAGTTGCATCTTAGCAAGAGCATCCTTAGTTTGTCCGTGAAGGGAAAGAATTTGGAACTCCTTGTACATTTCTTCGTCGTCAATCGCTGGATTGGCTTTCCAAGTGGCACTTCCACCTTCTGCAGTTGTAAAGTTCTTAACGGCGTGGAATGAGAAGGAAGTAAAGTCAGCGATAGAACCAGCTGGTTGCCCTTTATAAGTAGATCCCAAAGCATGGGCACTATCAGAAACAATCACGATACGGTTAAAGGCTTTTTGCCACTTGCTTGAAGCGGTAAAGAGATCACGTTTCTTCTCCACAACTTGGAACAAACGGTCGTAGTCGCAAACAATCCCTGCAAGCTCTACTGGGATGATCACCTTGGTCTTTTCAGTGATAGCTTGCTCAAGCAGGTCATAGTCCATCTCAAACGTATCTGCTTGGATATCCACCATGACAGGAGTTGCTCCCACGTGAGTGATGACACTACATGAAGCTGTATAGGTCATGGCTGGAACGATGACTTCATCACCAGGTCCCACTTCCAAAACGCGTAAAATCAACTCAAGAGCGGCAGTCGCAGAGTTGAGGCAGACGGTCTTAGGTGTCTGTGTATATTGAGACAAGCGACGCTCTAGTTCTTTTGTCTTAGGACCTGTTGTGATCCAACCAGAACGCAGGGTATCCGCTACTTCAGCAATTTCTGCTTCCGTAATATCGGGTGGTGAAAATGGAATATTGTAATTTGGCATTGATTTGCTCCTTTTATCTGTACTCATTTTCTTATGACTACTTTATTTTAGCACTTCAAACACGGTTTGAAACATGATTTTGATGTCTCCAAGGAAACTAAACTCTCGGAGATAGGCGAGGTTATAGCGCATCTTTTCAGGAAGGACGTGTTCGACATAGGCCTGGTCAACTGACAAACCTTTCTCCGTCATTTGACTGATGATGGTGTCCTCATCCTTGTAGTTGATGCTGGCTGGAGAGGTAATCCCTGCTGGTAAGAGCAAGGTCGCCATCATTTCAGGGCTATACTGCTCTGTGTAACGAGGTACTTCAGGACGCGTCCCTACAAAGGACATCTCACCTTTAAGAACATTGACCAACTGAGGCAGTTCGTCCAAACGGACACGGCGGATGAAATTCCCAACCTTGGTAATGCGGCTATCGTTAGCAGAAGTCACTAGACTCCCTTTTTTATCCGCATCCGTCACCATGGTACGGAACTTCCAAATCTTGAAAGGTCGATTGTACTGGGTCACGCGCTCTTGCTTATAAATCACTGGCCCCTTGCTATCCAACTTGATCCAAATGCTCAAGATGAGAAAGATAGGAGAGGTCAGAATCAGCAAGACTACGGCTAGAACCCAGTCCAAGCAACGCTTAAAAATCAGCGAACCCTTCCTTTTAGAGACAAGCTGGTAGTAAGACTCAACCTCGCTTGATTTCATTTCCACGGGCAAGTCTTCCCATTTCAGCATGCTGTTTCTCCTTTGTTTTTATTATACTATTTGTCAACATTTTTCATTATACCACAAAATGGAAAAGGCGGTGAAAGAAATCTGTAATTTGAAGGATTTCCTTCTTACACTCAATGAAAATCAACGAGTATTAGGCCATGGCCCCTGCCTGCAAGCTATACATCTTGTGATAGGTCCCTCCCAAGGCCAAGAGTTCTTCATGAGTTCCGCTCTCGATAATGCGCCCCTTGTCCAAAACATAGATGCAGTTGGCGTCTTGGATGGTAGAAAGGCGGTGAGCAATGGCAATGGTTGTCCGCCCCTGTCTCATCTTCGCCAGAGAAGCTTGAACTAGACTTTCTGTTTCAGAGTCAATATTGGCTGTCGCTTCATCCAAAATCAGAATTTTAGGCTGACTGGAGACTGTTCTGGCAAAGGCAAGAAGCTGACGCTGACCAGTAGAGAAACTCGAACCACGCTCAGAAACAGGGGCGTCATATCCCTGAGGAAGTTCTTGAATAAAGGAATCTGCATCCACGAAGGCTGCTGCAGCCTGGACCTGGTCATCACTGATTTCTTGGTACATGGCGATATTGGACTTAATGGTCCCATGATAGAGGAAGGGATCCTGCAAGACCAGACCAATGTTTTTTCTCAACTCTTCCTGACTATAGTTCCTAATATCCACATCGTCCAAGAGAACTCGCCCTGACTGGAATTCATAAAAGCGCATGAGGACATTAATAATCGAAGATTTCCCTGAACCTGTATGACCCACAAAAGCAATGGTCTCACCCTTGTTAACGGAGAAGGAAATGTCATCCAGAATCGGATGTTTGCCATCATAAGAGAAACATACATGTTCAAAACGGATATTGCCTTCTTTGACTTTAGCTTGCCCATCTTCTTGAAGAGGCTCATAGGTCCTCTCATCAATCAAGGCAAATACACGGCCTGCAGACACCATGGACGTTTGAAGGGTTGAAAAGTTTTGCGTCACCTCAATCAGAGGATCAAAGAGACGATTGATATACTGGATAAAGGCATACATGGTTCCTGCCGTTATTCCCAGATAAAGGCCACGATAGCCAAAGTAAGCCATCAAGACTGCATAACCTAAGAGTTTCAGCAAACTCATGGCAGGACGCAAAAAGAGGGCATCCAAGGCTACAGAACGGTTGGCATAGACCAAATGTTCTTGGTTGATTTCATCAAACTCTGACTGTAGGCGCTTCTCTTGATTAAAGGCCTGGATTATTCTGATTCCCTCTATGTTTTCAGCCAGCTTGCTATTGATATCTGACAAGAGACTTCTGGTTTTCTCAATGATTTTCACTGATTTTTTTCGATAGAGATTGACCAAAAGGAAAATCAAGGGGAGAAAGAGCAAGACTAATGCTGTCAAACGAAAATCCAATACCAACATGGTATAAAGAGTTGTCAGAAAGATGAAAACTGCTGAGATAAAGCTAGATAAAATCCCTGAAAACATATCACTGATGGTCTCAGTATCATTTGTCAAACGAGAGACGATAGAGCCTGCTGGCGTCTTGTCAAAGTAAGACATGCCTAGTTTCTCCATATTGGCAAAGGCATCGCGACGAATATCCCTAACAATACTGTAGGATACCCTCGCAAAGAGAATATTGCCAACATACTGGACCAGAGTTTGTAGGATATAAAGGCCATAGTAGGCCAGCAAAACGGTCAAAGCGAGTTGGTTGAGATTGCTGAGATACTGGTCAATAAAGTGGGAAGCCACAAGGGGAATGACACTTTTTATGATTGTAGTCGCTAGGAGAAAACTAAGTGCCAAAAAAGTCAGGAGTCCATAAGGCTTGAGATAAGACATCAAGCGCTTCAATACAGTCCATTGTTCTTGTTTATTCTGCATCTTCTTCTCCTTTCATTTCCAACTGTTGAGACTGGTAGGTCTGGGCATACCAGCCATTCAAAGCTAGCAGGTCTTCGTGCCTGCCTCGTTCGATAATTTGGCCATTTTGCAGGACTAAAATCAAATCTGCATGGACAACTGCACTGAGTCGATGTGCTGTAATAATAGTTGTCTTGTCCTTGCGCGTCTCCTTGAGATTGTCGATAATCGCATACTCTGTCTTGGCATCCACGGCTGACAAGGAATCATCTAGAATCAAGATATCAGGGTCTAAAATCATAGCCCTACTCATAGCCAGACGTTGCTTTTGACCACCTGAGAGACTGACTCCCTTTTCACCGATCAGCGTATCAAATCCCTGAGGCATGTCCACAATATCTTTATAAACTTGAGCTAGTTTAGTCGCTTCCTCGACCGCTGAAAGGGGCAAATTAGGATTGCCGAAGCGGATATTGTCTAAGATAGAGGTCGCAAAGAGAAACTGATCTTGAGGGACATAGCCCATGAGACCACGAAGGTCTGTCAGACGATAATCACGAATATCGTGATCGTTTAGATAAATAGCTCCCTTATCCACATCGTATTCACGCAAGAGGAGCTTAATCAAGGACGTTTTCCCAGAGCCTGTCTGTCCGACCAAGCCTAGGGTTTGTCCTTTTTCTAAACTAAAGTGAATATCCGTCAGTGTCTCCTCATTTTCAAAGGCAAAGCTGTCAATAGCGTACTCCAAACGTCCATTTTCAATACCGTCCAGAGGAAACTCAGGGTCTTTTACAGGTGATTCCTGAGATAAAAGTTCCTCAATCCGTTGGTAAGAAACCTTGCCTCGCTGAGTGATATTAAAGAGGAAACCAATGGCCATAAGAGGCCAAACTAGCATATCCAAGTAGCTGATAAAGGTGACCAGATTCCCAACCGTGATTTGCCCTTTCTGAACCATCAAAGAGCCGACCAAGAGAGTTAAAACATAGGACGAACCAACAAACAAGAGAACCATGGGGTCAAAGAGACTATCGTATTTCATGGTTTGGAGATTCTTTTGGAAGGTCAATTCATTGACTGTCTGAAAGGACATCAACTCGTCCGCCTGATACCCGAAAGACTTGGTCACTTTAATACCTGATACAGACTCCTGCACCTTATTATTGAGTTCAGAAAAGGCAGCCTGTGATTCACCAAAGGCCTTGTGGGTCTTTCTCCCTAGACGACTGGTCGCATAAGCCATGAAAGGCAGGGGCAAAATGGCAACTAAGGTCATTTGCCATGAGATGCTAAAAAGCATGGTTAGCAAGGTCACTAAAGCTGTGATGGAGGCATCCACCGCAGACATAACACCGCCGCCTGCCAGACGGGTTAAGGCATTGATATCATTTGTAGCGTGTGCCATCAGGTCTCCCGTTCGATAGGTCTGATAAAAGGCTGGAGACATTTTTGTGAAATGCTCAAATAAGCGAGACCGCATAATCTGCCCCAAACGGTAGGAGGTTCCGAGGATATACATACGCCAAACATAGCGCAGATAATACATCCCAAAGGCTGCAAGGAGCAAGTAAAATAGGTCAAGAAGAAGGTCCTGCTGGGTTAATTGCTCCGATGTGATGGCATCAATGACCCGCCCCATAACCATAGGGGGAATGAGATTGAGGACGGAAACCAAGACCAGAGCCACAATCCCGACTAAATAACGGCGTTTTTCTAACTTGAAAAACCACCAAAGTTTTTGAATAATGGACATAACATCCCTTTCTGATTGCAAATAGAAACCTGAGGCCAAGACCCCAGGTTTTTCTTATTCATAGGTTACAACTGTGACGGCACCCTTGTCATACTCAGCGATAAAGATATTGGCCACATTGTCATGTCCTTGTTTGCTTAGATTATCAAGCAGCCACTCTTCGCTACGGCCAATCGATTCCAAAACATCGACTTGGATCACACCGTCAGTCACAACTGGATACTTAGGATTTTCATCCCCCATTTGGACCACGATGAGTTGGCCATTTTGCTCCTGCACAGCGCATTTGACCTGTTTCATCTGGAAAATCCCTTGGCTACGAAGTTTGAGAGCAACTTCTGCTGCAGACAAACCAACTGAACGACAGGCTTCTGGGTCAATCTGCCCATTTTTGATAAGGAGAGTTGGTTTTCCATCAATCAAGCGTTTGACAAAACGAACATTGTTATTGAGCCACTTTAGGGTCAAGACCAAAATCGTCCACATCATCAAAATCACTGCATACTGGAGAATGCTGATAGAACTATTGTAAATCACCCCACCGATGATACCACCAAGAACATAGTTCTGAATTTGGTCTGTCGCAGAGTTAGGTGCTAGGTTCCCCTTTCCTGTCACATTGATAACAAAAACAAGCGAGAAGAGCCCCAAGGCCAGTTTGATTAAAATTTCCATATAATTGAGTGTCATTTGTTTACCTCCACCAATTCAATAGCGTCTGTTTGATGCAATTCTAATTTCTCTAAAAGATACTTGTCTGGTTGGCTCCCGTTCATGGCGCGGTAGAAATTTGGACCTACCTTGACAAGCGCTCCATCAGTGGCTGCAGAAGTATTGACATAAACTTCTGATTTATCCACTCCCAAGTCTTTGGAAACAACCTCTATGAAATGAAGGGAGGTTTGAAATTGGTTGTTAGAGGCTTGATTGGTCTGGTATTTTGAGATTGTCACCAAAAGCATGGCCACCAAGGTCAAGGCCAAAATCATGACCAATTCCCGAAACTTAGTCCCCTTTTTATCTCGATAGGCTTTAAAAGCAAAAAATCCTGTGATAGCTAGGAGAACAATTCCAAAGCCAATCATGATTCCATTTTGTTGACTGATTTGGCTAAGCACATAGTCATATGAGTAAAATTTCATTTATTTTCACTCCCTTTCATAAAATCATTCTTAATTATAAACGAAAGAGAGTGATTTTTCAAGCCATACGTTGGGGAAATAGACTTATCAGACCAACTTCTCTAACTAATGACTCAAATACCTGTTTCAAGATTCTAATTTTGATAATTGATAAGAATAGACACTAGGAATTATCACTACAAAGAAAAGTGTCAAGAAGAATACCCAGTAAACATATAGTTGCACAAAGGAATTTAGAAACAATAACAATCCTCCTAATACCCAAATTTTTCCAGCTAGACGATGCGTTTTTCTCCAGTTTTCATCATTCTCCAAGGTCCACGGTAGTCGAATACCGATTATATAATTTCGGTGTGTTTTTGGTAGATAATTTCCAATTATGATCATCATGACTCCCATAAAAATCTGAGCTAGTAGCCCACTCATCATGGAATAACCCAAAGATTCTCCGAAGATAGAAATCATTAATAGACAAGATACAAAAGGAATAATCCAGTAAATCAAAACTTGTATTTTTGAACTGATATTGCTAGATTTAGGATCTTTAATCATTATAAATAGAAGCAACCAATGCATCAAAAGCATGAGAGTCGGTAATCCAAAGATAGCAGACATTTTATGATTGTAGCCATCCGCTTGACCCAGTAGATTAAAATGAGTGGGTATCTCCTCTGGTAATTGATTCCAGAAAACACAACCTACAAGGGAAGGTAGTAGGATGAGAATGCTCGTAAATAATACCAATTTCTTATTGATTTTTATCTTCATCAAAATGATCTCCTTTCAGATCTGCTAACCAAACCATTATGTCCTCTAAAACCGATGTATTTAACTCATAATAAATAAAGTTTTTTTCTTTCATTTCATGAATCAAATCCGCTGCTTTCAAAATCGTGAGATGGTGTGAAATAGTTGCACTAGTCAACTCAAATTGACTGGCAATTTCTCCTGCAGATAATCTACCTGCTTTGAGTAAATTTAAAATCTCTCTCCTAACTGGATGAGATAAGGCTTTAAAACTATTTGCAAAACTCATAATGACTCCTTTCCCTTTGTAATATTAGTAGGGCTAGGAATAAGCAAGGTAGAACTGATAGCATTCCGGTCGGTGATGGGCCTAAAATCAAGAGGCTTGAAACTTTTTCTCCTGGTAATTGGAAGAGTAACCCAATACCTGCAGTTGCATTGATTGCCCCATGAAATAGGGCAGAAGCCCAGATAGAACCTGTCTTTTCCAACAACCAGCTCAACAATATTCCTACGCTAAAACAAAATAGAAACATAGCAACAACTCCCAAAACGGGATAAGCAAAATAAGTAAGACCATAATTATATCCTTGTAAATTGATTGGTAAATGCCATAGACTCCAAATGAGAGCAAGTAAGACATGAGTCTGGACTAGTGAAAAGCGTTCTCTTAGCACTGGGTAAAGATAGCCACGCCAACCAATTTCCTCCCCCAATGCAAAGAAACTATTAAAAAAAGGAGCGTAGGTCAAACTAGCTAGGATTTGAATCAAAACCAAGGAAGATAAGGGAATGGCTGATTGAGAGACACCTTTTTCTTGTAAGATGGCTTGAATAGATTCAAAACCAAGGCTGAAATTGCTAGGAAATACAAGAAAATAAAGTCCCGCTCCTAAAAAACTGATGACTGCTGGTAACCAGATAGCTAGTAAGTAAAAGCGCCAGTTCCTCTTGAGATTCACGACTAATTTAGATTTGATTCCACTAGGTTGATTCGTGATTTTCCCTAAAACAAAGACTGCAAGTGCAGGCATCCACATGGCTACAATACTAGCAAGTTGACTCCATGGAGAATTTAGACCAACACCACTTAGCCATAGTGCCAACCATATTATCCAAGCAAGGGCATAAGCCAAGACCACAAAAAGAAGGATTGTTCTCTTATTTGACATATATGTAACTTCACTTTCTATTTAGATGTTTTTCTAAATAACATTATACACCTTTCTATTCTAAACACAAGAACTATTTAGATTTTTTTCTAAATAGTTTAGGGAATTTTTATTTTCTAAGGATAAAGTCTAAAGAGTAATTTTCAAACCATACGTTGGGGAAATAGACCTTTTTTTGGTATAATAAAATCTATAATCTGAATGAAAAAGGTAACTTTATGAAACTTATCTCATGGAATATTGATTCCCTAAACGCTGCCCTAACTAGTGACTCAGCTCGCGCGAAATTGTCCCAAGAAGTCCTACAAACCTTGGTCGCTGAAAATGCTGATATTATCGCTATCCAAGAAACCAAGCTTTCTGCCAAGGGGCCTACTAAAAAACATCTTGAGATTTTAGAAGAACTCTTCCCAGGCTACGCAAACACGTGGCGCTCTTCCCAAGAACCTGCCCGGAAAGGCTATGCTGGAACCATGTTCCTTTATAAGAAAGAACTTACACCTACTGTCACTTTCCCAGAAATCGGTGCCCCTTCTACCATGGACTTGGAAGGTCGTATCATCACTCTAGAATTTGATAAATTTTTCGTGACCCAAGTTTACACTCCAAACGCTGGCGACGGCCTCAAACGCTTGGAAGAACGTCAAGTCTGGGATGTCAAATATGCGGAGTATTTGGCTGAACTAGACAAAGAAAAGCCAGTCCTTGCAACCGGTGACTACAACGTGGCCCACAATGAGATCGACCTTGCAAATCCTGCCAGCAACCGCCGTTCACCAGGATTTACCGACGAGGAACGTGCTGGATTTACCAACCTTTTGGCAACTGGATTTACCGACACCTTCCGCCATATTCATGGCGATGTTCCAGAACGCTACACTTGGTGGGCACAACGCAGCAAGACTTCTAAAATCAACAATACAGGCTGGAGAATCGACTACTGGCTCACAAGCAACCGCGTGGCTGACAAGGTGACCAAGTCTGATATGATTGACTCCGGTGCGCGCCAAGACCATACACCCATTGTCATGGAGATTGAACTCTAAGGAGAAAACGAATGGACTATCAAGCTGTCATTCCTGAATTTGTAGTATCTGACATCGAAAAATCACGCCACTTCTACTGCGACCTGCTAGGATTCTCTGTCGAATACGAGCGCCCCGAGGAGAAATTTCTCTTCCTCTCGCTTGAAGACTGCCAGCTCATGTTAGAAGAAGGCAGCGCAGAAGAATTAGCCCAACTAACCTATCCTTTCGGGCGCGGTGTCAATATTTCCTTTGGCATTGAAGATGTCCCTCAGCTCCACCAAAAACTGCTGGAAGCTGACTATCCTATCCATCGTCCGCTGACCAAAAGAGAATTTCGAGTGGGAGATAGCTTTATATATCCCCATGAATTTGCAGTTTTGGATCCAGATGGCTATTTTTTAAGATTTAGCGAGTAGAAAAATAGAAACCTACAATACTGTATCGTGTTGTAGGTTTTTGTTCGTTCGTTTTTTTTATCTAAACACTAACAAAATCTTTGATTTCTAAAGTTATTTAGTGTAAAATAAAAACATTGGCACAAGCCTATTTAAAATTGAATATCATTTTACTTGTTTATGTCGTGAATTGGCACGACGTTTCTACAAGGTGCCGGAACACCTAACAATAAGTAAGTCAGAAGTGAGGTATGGTCGTTTTTGCCATGCCTATTTTGGGGACTTGCTTAGAGATTAAGTAGGTCCTTTTTCTATCAGTTTTACTGGATAGAAATCTGAAACAAGCAAATGGATTAGCTTTTAGACTTTAGGAGGTCTTATGAAATTATTAGAAGAGCGCGTCCTCAAGGATGGGCATATCTTGGGTGATAACATCCTCAAGGTGGATTCCTTTTTAACCCACCAAGTTGACTTTAGCTTGATACGAGAAATCGGTAAGGTTTTTGCGGAAAAATTTGCTTCTGCTGGTATTACCAAGGTCGTAACCATTGAAGCGTCAGGTATTGCCCCAGCCGTTTTTACAGCTGAAGCCTTAAACGTTCCCATGATTTTTGCTAAAAAAGCTAAGAACATCACTATGAACGAAGGAATCTTAACTGCCGAAGTTTACTCCTTTACCAAGCAAGTGACCAGTACCGTTTCTATCGCTGGAAAATTCCTCTCACCAGAGGACAAGGTCTTGATTATCGACGATTTCCTTGCTAATGGCCAAGCTGCTAAAGGCTTGATTCAAATCATCGAACAAGCTGGTGCCACAGTCGAAGCTATCGGTATTGTGATTGAAAAATCCTTCCAAGATGGCCGTGATTTGCTTGAAAAAGCAGGCTATCCTGTCCTATCACTCGCTCGTTTGGATCGTTTTGAAAATGGTCAAGTCGTATTTAAGGAGGCAGATCTCTAATGCAAACTCAAGAAAAACATTCACAAGCAGCCGTTCTTGGCTTGCAGCACTTACTAGCCATGTACTCAGGATCTATCCTGGTTCCCATCATGATTGCGACAGCCCTTGGCTATTCAACTGAGCAGTTGACTTACCTGATTTCCACAGATATCTTCATGTGTGGAGTGGCAACCTTCCTCCAACTCCAACTCAACAAATATTTTGGTATTGGACTCCCAGTCGTTCTAGGAGTAGCCTTCCAATCCGTTGCTCCCTTGATTATGATTGGGCAAAGCCATGGAAGTGGCGCTATGTTTGGTGCCCTTATCGCATCAGGGATTTACGTGGTTCTTGTTTCAGGCATTTTCTCAAAAGTAGCCAATCTCTTCCCATCTATCGTAACAGGATCTGTTATTACTACGATTGGTTTAACCTTGATTCCTGTCGCTATTGGAAATATGGGAAATAACGTTCCAGAGCCAACTGGTCAAAGTCTCTTGCTTGCAGCTATCACTGTTCTGATTATCCTCTTGATTAACATCTTTACCAAAGGATTTATCAAGTCTATCTCTATTTTGATTGGTCTAGTTGTTGGAACAGCCATTGCTGCTAGCATGGGTTTGGTGGACTTCTCTCCTGTTGCGGCAGCACCACTTGTCCATGTCCCAACTCCCCTCTACTTTGGGATGCCAACCTTTGAAATCTCATCTATTGTCATGATGTGTATCATCGCAACGGTGTCTATGGTTGAATCGACTGGTGTTTACCTAGCCTTGTCTGATATCACAAAAGACCCAATCGACAGCACGCGCCTGCGCAACGGTTACCGCGCAGAAGGTTTGGCCGTACTTCTCGGAGGAATCTTTAACACCTTCCCTTACACAGGATTTTCACAAAACGTTGGTTTGGTTAAATTATCAGGTATCAAGACTCGCCTGCCAATCTACTACGCAGCTGGTTTCCTGGTTCTCCTTGGACTCCTTCCTAAGTTTGGTGCCCTTGCTCAAA
Source organism: Streptococcus mitis (assembly GCF_013305725.1). Taxonomy (NCBI): domain Bacteria; kingdom Bacillati; phylum Bacillota; class Bacilli; order Lactobacillales; family Streptococcaceae; genus Streptococcus; species Streptococcus mitis. Next base: position 448,614 of record NZ_CP047883.1, on the reverse strand, counting down.
TCATTCCGAGCCCTGTCCTCGGTGGTGCCATGCTGGTGATGTTTGGTTTTGTATCGATTCAAGGGATGCAAATCCTCGCCCGTGTTGACTTTGCTAACAATGAACACAACTTCCTTATCGCAGCAGTTTCAATCGCTGCAGGTGTCGGACTCAACAATAGTAATCTCTTTGTCAGCATGCCGACAGCCTTCCAAATGTTCTTCTCAAACGGAATCGTCGTAGCCAGCCTCCTCGCCATTGTCCTCAATGCCGTATTAAATCATAAAAAGAAATAAGAAAAAGAGGTGTACGCCTCTTTTTTATGTTATATCCTTACCTGTCTGTCTTCTGACCGTTGGCCTGTGACAAACATGGTAAATGTTGCCTTGCAGACATTTCTGCCTTCTTGATTGGTGATATCGACATCCACTACACAGGTTGTGCGACCTTGATGAACGCATTCTCCTTTAATGGTCAACACGTCGTCAAGTTTTCCTGCCTTGAGGTAGTTGATAGAGGATTGAAGTGTCACCCCATCAAGCCCCAGCGAGATAACCACCAAACCACTGATTTGGTCACAAAGGGTGAAGAGATAGCCACCATGGGCATTGCCATAGTAGTTGAGCGACGAGTCCACTACTTTGGTCGTCACCTCAACATGACCATCTCTCATTTGTTCAATTTCGTAATTTTCAAAAGCAGATATAGCGTCAAAATGAAAATCTTTCATCGTTTCCTCCTGATATTTCAAACGACACTATGATACTACTTTTTATAGGACTGTGCAAGGAGAAAGCTCCTAGTCTGACAAAATTCCGACCTGCTCTACAAAGCGCATAAAGGCTACCTGTCCTTGCTCCGTCTGCTTGTAAACTCCTGCATCCTCCAGAACACGTGCAAAGATGGCACCTACAGAGTCCTTGACGATTTCAAGGGCTTTTTCTTTATCTTTTAGGTCTGGATATTGGGCTTTGAGTTCGTCTGCCCATTTCTGATGATAATCGGCAACCGTAACAGCTTCTCCTACAAGATAGCTAGCGACTTGCTCCACTTCTTCTTTCAGACGTGGTGGCAAGATTGCCAAGCCCATGACCTCAATCAAGCCGATATTTTCCTTCTTGATATGTTGGACATCCTTGTGGGGATGATAGATGCCATCAGGATGCTCTGCCGATGTCTGATTGTCTCGTAAGACCAAGTCCAACTCAAACTGTCCATCGCGTTTACGGGCAATCGGTGTGATGGTATGGTGTGGTGTGCCATTACTTTCTGCCAAGACTTGCACACTTGGATCTGAATACTGACGCCATTCTCGCAAAATCTTGTCAGCTAAGTTGATCAATTCCTCTTTGGAATCCGAAGTCAAACGTAGGACTGACATAGGCCACTTGACAATCCCAGCCTTGACCTGTTCAAAACCAGCAAAAGAGAAAGTCTTTTGCAAGGGAGCCAATTCCATAGGGAATATGTGACGGCCTCCCTGATAGTGGTCATGAGTTAGAATAGAGCCCCCCACAATCGGTAAGTCCGCATTTGAACCCGCAAAATAGCCCGGAAACTGCTCTACGATAGCCAGCAGACGCTCAAAACTCAGACGACTAATGACCATGGGGCGGTGCTGGCCGTCTAAGAAAATACAGTGCTCATTAAAATAAGCATAGGGCGAATACTGGAAGCCCCATTCCTGACCCGCCATTTCAAAACGGATAATACGGTGGTTGCTGCGAGCTGGGTGGTTAACCCGACCATGGTAGCCTTCGTTCTCTATACAAAGCTGACACTGGGGATAATGGCTAGCTTGCACCAACTTAGCCGCCGCAATCTCTTTCGGATCCTTTTCAGGCTTAGAGAGATTGATGGTAATCTCAAGGTCTCCATAGTCCGATGGAACACGATAAGCAATGTTTTTAGCAATGGCCTTGAGCTTGATGTAGTCATTTTTCTGGCTGAGTTGGTAAAAATCCGCTATCGCCTGCTCAGGAGATTGGGCGTAAGTTCCCCAGAAGTCACGATTAACCTGACTCGGACAAGGGGTCACCAAATTCATCAGTTCAGCACCGAGGATTTCACGCGCAGTCTGACTATCCTCAATCGTCTCTAATCGAACCGCCTCCTCAACCAGCTGGTCCTTGAGGTCAATCAATTTATCCAGATTCGTCTCAACTTCCAAAACACCATCTCCCACTCGTGCCAAGACACGATTGGTCAAGTAGATTCGATCCATTTCCTCAAATGAACTTTTAGCAATGACTTCCGTGATAAATGCATCTAGAACTCCCTGACTCATTGATTCTCCTTCTTACTTTCTAAATAGTCTCTGACAGCATCTAAATCCTGAAAAACTTGTTCTGTTTTATTTAAGAAAGACTGTGCTGGCATTTTCAAGTCTGGAATACAAATAACTGGTATCCCAGCTCTATAGGCTGCTTCAATACCTGCTTCACTATCCTCTAATACTAAGCAATTCTCTGGTAAAACATTCAAATCACTACAGGCCTTTAAAAACATATCAGGGTAAGGTTTGCTTCGCTTTACATCTTTTGCAAAAACTAGATGGTCAAATAGGGACAGTATACCATTACTATCCAAAATCATTCTAGCTCTAGATTCAACACTTGAAGTTGCTAGAGCGATTGGAATACCTTCTCTTTGCAAAAAAGCAAGCAACTTTTTAGCACCTTTTTTTAAATTTACACCTTTGGCTAATATTCGAACTTCCAGTTCATAAACTTTTTCCAAGGTTTGGTCAAAGTTCCAAGGTAAATCATAGGTATCTAAAAATCGTTGAACATTCTCCTCTTCCCTATGTCCACTGTATTCTCTAGAATATGTTTCTTCTGTGAAAGGAATTCCAAAATCTTTAAGCAATTCTTGATAAACTTTTAGAGAAATGATCTCAGTATCAGCTAATAAGCCATCTAAATCAAATATTACAGCGTCCATTTACTTCTCTCCTAGTCTAAAACGCGACTGCCACCTGCAACTTCAGCGATATAGAAGCTTGGAGCGTATCCAACTACTTCCTCGTAGTGTTTGCCTACAGCTTCCTTAAAGGCCTCAACAGTGTCTTTTTGCACCAAGGCAATGGCACAGCCACCAAAACCTGCCCCTGTCATACGAGCACCGAGAACACCTTCTTGAGCCCAAGCTGTGTGAACAAGGGTATCCAATTCCAAGCCAGTTACTTCATAATCATGCTCCAGAGAAACGTGAGATGCATTCATCAAGCGACCAAATGTTTCCAAATCTCCTGCTTGAAGGGCTGCTTGAGCTTTAAGGGTACGTTGGTTTTCAAGCACAGCATGACGAGCACGTTTCAAACGATTTTCATCTTTAATCAGATAGCTATATTGGTCAAAGGCCCACTCATCCAATTCACCCAAGGTTTGAATATCCAAGGCAATTTGCAGTTCTTCCACTGCTTTCTCACACTCAGCACGGCGTTTATTGTATTTAGAGTCTGCTAGTTCACGACGTTTATTGGTGTTCATGATGACAACAACATTGTCTTTCAAATCAAGCGGCACCAAGTCATACTCCAAGGTGTTGGTATCTAGGTAAATAGCACGTTGATCTGCCCCCATACCGATGGCAAACTGGTCCATGATACCAGAGTTGACTCCGATAAAGTTGTTCTCTGTTTGTTTTCCGATTTTAACCAAATCCAAACGGTCTAGTTTTAAATCAAAGAGATGCTCTGCCACGACCCCTGTCAAGAGTTCCAAGGATGCTGAAGAAGATAAACCAGCACCATTTGGGATATTCCCATAAACATAAAAATCAAAACCTTTGTCAATCACGTGCCCAGCTTCTTGCAAGAAATGAAGAACCCCTTTTGGATAGTTGGTCCAGTTGTGCTCTTTTTCAAATTTGAGGTCAGCAAGAGGCACTTCGATGATACCCTTGTCCTCAAAGTTGGCTGAGTAGAAACGCAAGACTTGGTCGTCACGCTTGCGAGCTGCACCATAAGTTCCCAAGGAAATAGCAGCCGGAAAAACGTGCCCACCGTTGTAGTCTGTGTGTTCACCAATCAGATTGATACGACCTGGTGAAAAGAAGGTTTGGTCTGCTTCTTGACCAAAAACAGCAAGAAAGTCTTTACGAAGTGCTTCAGCAGTAAGATGTTGTGTCATATGAATTCTCCTTTGACTGTTCGTTAAGTCACCTTAACGTGTAATCGTTTTCTTCTATTGTATCCAAGGGATTTCCCAAGGTCAATCCTTTTTACTAAACTTTTACTAAACAATCGGTAAAAAGCAGAAAACTATGATATACTAACCTAAAGGAAGGAGGATTTATGGCTACCTTAAAAGACATTGCACAGCTAGCCTCTGTCTCTATCGCGACCGTATCCCGTGTCCTCAATCGCGACCAGAGCCTATCTGTTACAGAAGAAACTAGACACCGTATTTTAACTGTTGCTGAAGAGTTGGGCTACACCAAGCACCTCAAGACAGGCGAGTCCCACAAACCCAAGCAGAAAATTGCCATTATCCAATGGGTCAGCGAACAAGGGGAGTTGGACGATCTCTACTACTACCAGATTCGCCTAGGCATAGAAAAAAGAGCCCAAGAACTGGACTATGATATCTTGCGCTATTTTAATGACCATCCTTTTACACTAAGCGAGGAAGTGATTGGGATTCTTTGCATCGGAAAGTTTAGCCGAGCTCAGATTTCTGCCTTTGAAGAATATCAAAAACCCCTGGTCTTTCTAGACAGCGATACACTTTCCCTAGGACACACTTGCATTATCACAGATTTTTACACTGCCATGAAACAGGTCGTCGATTATTTCCTCAGCCAAGGAATGGACCGTATCGGGATTCTAACAGGCCTTGAGGAAACGACTGACCAAGAAGAAATCATTCAGGACAAGCGACTTGAAAACTTCAGAAACTACAGTCAAGAAAAAGGAATCTATCATGATGAACTTGTCTTTCAAGGAAGCTTTACTGCCCAGTCTGGCTATGACTTGATGAAGGAGACCATTCAGAGCTTAGGAGACCAACTCCCACCAGCCTTTTTTGCCGCTAGTGATAGTTTAGCCATCGGTGCCCTCCGTGCACTTCAAGAAGCTGGAATCAGTCTGCCAGAACGTGTCAGCCTCATTTCCTTTAATGACACTAGTCTGACCAAGCAAGTCTATCCTCCCCTTTCCAGCATCACAGTCTATACCGAGGAAATGGGCCGAGCAGGTATGGATATTCTTAACAAGGAAGTACTCCACGGTCGCAAAATCCCTAGCTTGACCATGCTGGGAACCAGACTGACTCTGAGAGAAAGTACAAGGAATGAATAGGATAACAAAACGACCTCTAGCGAGGTCGCTTTTCTAATGATGATGCCCATGCTTCTGCTCTAATTCTCTCACCCTCCGCTTATGTTGCGCATGATTGCTTTGACTGCTATCTACTTCAATAGTGATATTCTGCACGCCTCTTTCTTCTAAACATTGACGCACCACTTCTTTGGTTTCCATCATCTGTTCCCAGTCCTTGATACAAATGTGAACAATAGCATTATTCTCTAGACCATCCATGGACCAAATGCTAAGTTGATTGACACTGTTGACATTGGGTAGAGCCTCTAAATCCTTCTCCAAATCACTTGTCTCGACTCCTTCTGGCACAGCATCTAGGAAAATTTTCAGTGCGCTCCAAAAGCGAGGAATGGCTTTCGACAGAATAAAGATAGAAATAACTAGTGATAAAAGCGGATCGAGGATATACCAGTCCGTAAATCGAAGAATAATCGCCATTAGAATGACGGCCAACCAACCAAGAGTGTCTTCCAAAAAATGCAGGCTAAGAATTGACTCGTTCTTTGTTTTCCCCTTACGAACTACCAGACTTGCTAGCACATTAATGGCTACTGCAATGATTCCCAGCCAGAGGATGCCTTCCTCATTGACGGGTTGCGGGTGAACAATCTTTGTGACATTTTCCAAGATCACTAGGACAGACCCTATCATAAGAATCACAGCCGTTAGCATGGCTCCTAAAAGACTAAAACGTTTGTAACCCAAGGTGTACTGTCTATCTTCTTCACGGTTTGAAATTGTTTCTAAAAGGGCTGAGATGCCAATGGCTATAGCATCTCCCAAGTCATGAACGGAATCAGCAAGAACTGCACTCGAACCAAAGATTCCTCCTGCGATAAACTCAACAATCGCATAGCTTAAATTTAAGAAAAAAGCTAACCAGATAGATGTTTTAGAACTCATTTCTCTCCCTCCTTTGGTATAATGGGTATATACATACTTCTTTCATTTGTATTATCTAATAAAATTCAAAGAAAGGATAGAAGCAAACTGTCAGCCATGTTCAGTTCTGAACAGTTTGTCTCAAGTGTCTACATGCCAAAAAGAGACCGTCGAGTCAGCAAGACGAAAAAAGCCATCTATCAAGCTTTTTTACAACTTTTGAACGACAAAGGCTATGATGCCACTACTGTTCAGGATATCATTGACCTAGCAGATGTTGGGCGTTCTACTTTTTACTGTCACTATGAAAGCAAGGAACTCCTTTTAGATGAGCTCTGTCGCTACCTCTTTCATCATCTCTTTGAAAGGGAAGGACACTTTACTACCGAGGACTACCTCGCACATATCTTTTTACATTTTCAGAAAAACCAGGACCATGTTACCAGTCTGCTATTTTCCAAAAATGACTACTTCCTCCGTCAACTCCATAAAGAGCTAGAACACCATGTCTATCCCATGTTGGCTGATGAGTTAAAAGAAGCCCACACTAATCTGCCTACTTCTTACCTCCAACACTTGGTCGTGTCCAACTTTATCGAGACATTGACCTGGTGGCTCAAAAAAGGACAAGACTTTACATACCAGGAAGTTGTCCAGTTTTATCTAGACCTTCTCATTCCTAAAAATTGAATACAGAGTAGAGCTCAGTTGCCTTATTTCTAGGCTACTGAGTTTTCATCTTTTCAACAATCAAAAAAGCCCAGACGACATTGTCTGAGCGTTCTTCTATATAGTCGTTTAACCAAGTTGAGTTTAGCTTTTCAAGCTATTTCTTCAACAAACCTTGTTCTTGTAGAAACTCCTTGGCTACTTGTTCTGCTGACCTGCCTTCAACACCGACTTGGTAGTTGAGCTGGCTCATCTGGCTTTCAGTAATTTTACCAGCCAATTTATTGAGAACTGTTTCCAACTCTGGATGTTTCTTTAGAAGAGCTTCTTTCATTAGTGGAGCCCCTTGATAAGGTGGGAAGAGTTGCTTGTCATCTTCCAATACCTGTAAATCATAACGTGCCAATTCCGCATCGGTTGAATAAGCGTCCGTGATTTGAATATCACCTGACTGAATTGCCTGATAGCGAAGGGCTGGCTCCATGGTCGCCACATTGAGATTGAGACCGTACATTGACTGCAAGCCCTTATTGCCATCTTCACGGTCATTAAACTCAAGTGTAAAGCCTGCCTTCAATTGCCCTTCCACTTTTTTTAAGTCCGAAATGGTCTTCAAGCCGTATTCCTGAGCAATCTTTTTCGGAACAGCTACAGCATAGGTATTTTGATAAGACATGGGTTTGAGATAGGATAGATGATCCTGTTTGGCAATGCCATCACGCGCCACATTATAAACTTGCTCTGGCTCATGACTCACTTTCGGTGATGGTTGCAGCAAACTTTCAGTCACCGTACCAGTAAATTCAGGATAGATATCAATATCGCCTTTTTTCAAAGCTTCATAAAGAAAGCTTGTTTTCCCAAAATTTGGTTTAACAGTCGCAGTCATGCTGGTATTTTCTTCAATCAGCAACTTATACATATTGGCCAAAATTTCTGGTTCCGGTCCCAATTTCCCAGCAATAACCAAGTTTTCTTTCTCTTTTTGAGCTAAGAGGGCTGGGCTATAAGACAGACCGAGCAATATTGTCACCAAGGCAAAACCAGAAAAAATCGTCCGCAATTTTGCCTTTTCCATCACTTTTAGTAGGAAGTTAAAGGCAATAGCAAGCACTGCAGCAGAAAGTGCCCCAATCAAAATCAGACTGGCATTATTACGGTCAATTCCCAAAAGGATAAAGGAACCTAGTCCCCCTGCCCCAATCAAGGCCGCCAAGGTTGCTGTACCGATAATCAAGACAGCTGCCGTCCGAATCCCAGACATCATAACAGGCATGGCAAGCGGAATTTCAAACTTCTTGAGACGCTCCCATCTGGTCATCCCAAAGGCAATCCCAGCCTCTTGCAGACTCGGATCAATTCCCTTTAGCCCAGTGATAGTATTTTGCAAAATCGGGAAAATCGCATAAATCACCAGAGCAGTCAAAGCAGGCAAGGTTCCAATTCCCATCAAGGGAATAAAGAGTCCCAACAAGGCCAGAGACGGGATAGTCTGGAAAATTCCTGCAATCTGCAAGACCCAGTCCGCCAACTTCTCATGATAGCGAAGATAAATAGCCAAGGGAATAGCAATAAAAATAGCTAGTAATAAGGTCAAAAGTGACAACTGCAAATGTTGAGATAGGGCTGTTACCCAATCACCAAAACGATCCTGAAAAGTTGATATCAAATTAGTCATGAACACTACCTCCAAACAAGTCTGCTACAAAGTCTGTTGCAGGAGCCTTTAAAATCGTCTCAGGATTTGCCACCTGACGAATCTCTCCATCCTGCAAGACAGCAATACGGTCCGCCAATTTCAGAGCTTCATCCGTATCATGGGTCACAAAAATCGTTGTCATTCCAAACTCTTTATGCAATTCTTTCGTCAGAACCTGTAGCTGTTTTCTCGAAATAGCATCCAAGGCTGAAAAAGGTTCATCCATAAGCAAAATCTTAGGCTGACCAATCATAGCACGAACAATACCAACCCGTTGCTGTTCTCCACCAGATAATTCACTTGGAAGTCGATGCCCATACTCAGCCACTGGTAAACCAACTTTAGCCAAAAGCTCTTCTGTTTTCTGAGCAATTTCTTCCTTAGTCCAACCTTTCATCTCAGGAATCAGAGCAATATTTTCTGCAACTGTTAAATTGGGAAAAAGAGCAATAGCCTGTAAAACATAACCAGTAGAAAGACGCAATTCCCGCTCATTATAGTCTTTGATGCGCTTGCCATCCATATAAATATTTCCATCAGTCGGTTCCAAAAGACGGTTAATCATCTTAATCATGGTCGTCTTACCAGACCCAGAAGGCCCAACTAAAACCATGAACTCCCCATTCTCAATCCGTAAATTGACATCTCTCAAAACATCTTTTTCTGTGTAGCGTAGCGCTACATTTTTGTATTCAATCATTCTTAGTCCTCAATTTAAAATTTTCCTCGGTTAGTCAAGTCTTCTACCTTAGGCATGACTTCCTTATTGTCCCAATGCTCCACAATTTTCCCGTTTTCTAGACGGAAGATATCGTACTGGGCATAGGCAACTCCACCAATCTGAGTCTGACCATAGCTAACCACATAGTTTCCTTGTCCTAAGAGTTGGAAAACAAAGTCAAAAGTGACACCATGTTCTACTACATAGTTTTTATAAGCATCACTTCTTTGTCCAATCTCATGATTATGCTGAATCAAATCCTCTGCCACATAATCGCTCCACCGCTCTAGCTCCCCATTTTGGAAAATTTCTGTCAAGAAACGATGAACCAACTTTTTATTTTCTGTTGTCTTATCCAAATCCTTGATTTCAAAATCTCCAAAGATTTGATCTAGTTGCCCATTTTCAGGTGTGCGATAGTAGTCAATAACGTCCCAATGCTCAACGATACGACCATTCTCATCCGCACGGAAAGTATCCGTCGTCACCCATTGAGCTTCTCCACCATTCAGATATTGATGAACATGGACAAAGACCAGATTGCCGTCCTCAATAGTGCGGACAATCTTAATCTGACGCTCTGGATGGCGCTCGAAGAAATTTGCAAAGAAAGTAGCAAATCCTTCTTTCCCATCAGGCACACCTGTTGAGTGTTGGATGTAGGTATCCCCTACAGACTGGGCTTGGGCCTCAGCAACTCGTCCGTCTTGAATAGCATGAATGTATAAATTTTGTGCATTTTCAACTTGTTTTGACATATTCTAAACCTCATTTTCCTTCTCTTTCAAATTAGCCAAAATTCTTTCTTGAAAACCTTCAAACTGACGAATTTCTTCCTCTGAAAATCCTTTGTAAAAGATAGTATCCAATTTCTGACTGACACGATGCCCCACTTCTTTTTGGGCCAGCCCCAACTCTGTTAAAACTAAATATTTCTTCCTCTTATCTTTTCCACATGGACTAATCGCTACAAGATTTTGTTCCTCTAGCTTTTTAATCATAGTCGTCAGTGTATTGTTAGCAAGCCCAGTCGCAAGTGCAATGTCTGTCGCAGTTGCACAGCCAGTTTCACTATTCCATAAAACCGCTAAAATCTTGCCCTGTTCACTCCGATAAAGAGCTTCAGGGTCTTGGCTCAGTAACTTTTGAAAAATCCGCCCATTCAACAAACGAATATGATGGGCTACCAAATGACTATCTTTCATAACACCTCCAATTTATTTCGATATCGAAATGAATAAAACAATTGTAACACTCATCGTTCCAACTGTCAACTATTTCGATTTGGAAATAATTTTTCCTAGCAAAAAAATCTCCCACCCAAGGTAGAAGATTTGAATCTAATAAACTTAATCCGTCATGTCCGATACCAATGTTCGATGCTCCAACGGAATACTGCACATAACTAGCAAGAAAATGAAACCTGACTGAATCCAGAAGAGGGCCAAGTCAAAGATTCCATGCACAGCAACCACTGTAAGGAAAGATAGATAAAGACCTATAATCGGACGTTTCCCCGACTCCTGACTCATATCCATCATCAAGCGAACAGGAGCCACAGAAGACAAAACTAGTAAAATAGTCCCTACAATTCCGTAACTCAGAATCGTATCAATATAAAGACTGTGAGCATGTTCATGATAAGGAGCATTTATCCGAGGATACGAGTGCATGTAGGTCAATGGCCCTTCACCCCAAAAAGGATTTTGCTTAAACAAGGCCATCCCAGCATCCCAGATAGAAATGCGTTCTTCCATAGAAGAGTCTAAAGTCCCCATCCGAACTCCTAAATCACTAGAAAAGAGGAAACTCAATCCGATTGCGAAGACCCCAATACTAAGCCAAAAGGCCTTCCAGTTTTTAATGGTCGTAAAGAGATAAATAATGGCTCCAGCGATAATAGCAGGAAAGGCAGTTCGATTTTGCGTAAAGTTCAAACCAAAGAGATTCACAAAGCCTGCAAACACACAGAATACTTTCAACCAATTCAATTTGGTCGTTGTAAACAGATAGAAAGCAATCATTATACAGAAACAACAAATAATTCCATAATAATTAGGATTAAAGAAGGTCACTTCTGCACGATTCTGATGCCACACCTGCATATTGGGTGAAAGAAAAGCATAGTTGAATTTCTTCACAATTTGGAAATGTTCTAAACTCGCAAAAGCAGCTGACAAGACGCTACCAAACAAGACGAGCTGCAAAATCAATCGAAAGAATTTATGTGATAAAATCGACTGATAATGCAAAAAGAAAACAGTAAATAGAAAAATTCCTACTGAAGCCACAACTCCCATCCAATTTTGTGCAAAAACGGATATAACAGTACTATAGCCAAGAAAAAGAAGCAGCATCGGATGCTCCCCCATTTTCTGAAGAATACTTTTCATGTCTCCTGTGAAAATTAAACTGATAATATATAAACAGAATACAACTACAAAAAGATAAAAGGGTAAAAAGATACTCAGGATAATTCCCAATAAAATCAGCTCTTTACTAGACAACCCTTTCAGCTTTTCAATAAAGCCTATTGATTTCAAAATGAATCCTTTCTCTCCAAATCAGTTGATTCAGATAATAGTAAGCTATCCTATATTGTACCACTTTTTTAGCAATTTGAAAACAAAGGAAACGCTTCCTAGTTAAAAAAGGAGCAAAAATACTGAGATTTCACACCTCAAGCTTAATGACTACATTTACTCTAAGAAAATCATACCGTAAATACTAGGCATATGTTAAAATAGTAGTAATTAAGCAACTAGCCAAACTAGATTCAAATCAGATACTATTCCTAAAGAAAGGAAACACTATGAAATCTTACCAAGCTGTCTACCAAATTCTAGCTAAAGATGCCAACTATATCAGCGGAGAAAAAATCGCAGAAGAACTATCCCTCAGCCGAACATCAATTTGGAAAGCCATCAGGCGGCTAGAACAAGAAGGCATTGAAATTGATAGTATCAAAAACAAAGGCTATAAACTGGTGAGTGGAGACCTTATTCTTCCAGAGATTCTAGAAGAAAACCTTCCAATTAAAGTCAGTTTTAAACCCGAAACAAGATCAACACAACTCGATGCAAAAGAAGCAATTGATTTAGGAAATGAAGCAAACACCCTCTATCTAGCTTCCTATCAAACAGCAGGACGAGGCCGTTTTCAACGCTCCTTCTACTCCCCACAAGGTGGCATTTATATGACCCTCCATCTCAAACCAAATCTCCCTTACGACAAATTACCATCCTACACACTACTTGTAGCAGGAGCTATCTACAAAGCCATTAAGAACCTAACTTTAATAGATATCGACATAAAATGGGTCAATGATATCTACCTCAAAAATCAAAAAATTGGAGGAATCCTCACTGAAGCAATGACCTCTGTGGAAACTAGCTTAGTCACAGATATCATTATTGGAGTAGGAATCAACTTCACTATTAATGATTTCCCACAAGAATTAAAAGAAAAAGCTGCTAGTTTATTTAAAACACCAGCACCTATTACCAGAAATGAATTAATCATAGAAATCTGGCGCACTTTCTTCGAAACACCAGCAGAAGAACTATTATACCTATACAAAAAACAGTCATTCGTTCTAGGAAAAGAAGTTACTTTCACACTAAATCAAAAAGACTACAAGGGACTTGCTAAAGATATCTCAGAAAATGGCAAACTTTTAGTTCAATGTGATAACGGAAAAGAAATCTGGCTAAATAGCGGAGAAATTTCACTCAAGAGTTGGAAGTAGTAATAAACAAGCACAATCATAAAATCAACAATATATAAAGATTTTAGCTTTTCTGCAGCCCACTACAGTTGACAAAGAGCGCAAAAAAACTTCAGATAAGTAATCCAATTAAGTTTTACAAATCTGAAGTTTTTATTCTACTATTCTTAAAAATACAAAAAAAGAGTTATAAACTCTCAATAAAACGGAGAATAAGGGATTCGAACCCTTGCGCCAGTTACCCGACCTAACGATTTAGCAAACCGTCCTCTTCAGCCTCTTGAGTAATTCTCCTATTAATGGGCACGAGTGGACTCGAACCACCGACCTCACGCTTATCAGGCGTGCGCTCTAACCACCTGAGCTACGCGCCCAAGTTAAAAACTTGGTAATGTAATTTGAACAAAGTTCAAAGCGGGTGACGAGAATCGAACTCGCGACAACAGCTTGGAAGGCTGTAGTTTTACCACTAAACTACACCCGCATAAATACTATAAATAAAAATGGCGCGAGACGGAATCGAACCGCCGACACATGGAGCTTCAATCCATTGCTCTACCAACTGAGCTACCGAGCCTTATTGCGGGAGCAGGATTTGAACCTACGACCTTCGGGTTATGAGCCCGACGAGCTACCGAGCTGCTCCATCCCGCGTTAATATAAAAGGAGGATGTGGGATTCGAACCCACGCACGCTTTTACACGCCTGACGGTTTTCAAGACCGTTCCCTTCAGCCGGACTTGGGTAATCCTCCATACTATTCAAATGGACCTTGTAGGACTTGAACCTACGACCACTCGGTTATGAGCCGAGAGCTCTAACCAGCTGAGCTAAAGGTCCAACAAGATCATTATAGCGGCGAAGGGGATCGAACCCCCGACCTCCCGGGTATGAACCGGACGCTCTAGCCAGCTGAGCTACACCGCCATGAATCGGGAAGACAGGATTCGAACCTGCGACACCTTGGTCCCAAACCAAGTACTCTACCAAGCTGAGCTACTTCCCGAGTTAAAAAGAAAAATGCACCCTAGAGGAGTCGAACCTCTAACCGCCTGATTCGTAGTCAGGTACTCTATCCAGTTGAGCTAAGGGTGCTCATTATATTATGCCGAGGACCGGAATCGAACCGGTACGATCGTTACCAATCGCAGGATTTTAAGTCCTGTGCGTCTGCCAGTTCCGCCACCCCGGCCTCTCTAAGCGAACGACGGGATTCGAACCCGCGACCCCCACCTTGGCAAGGTGGTGTTCTACCACTGAACTACGTTCGCACTGTTTTCTTCTATCTAAAAATGCCGGCTACATGACTTGAACACGCGACCCTCTGATTACAAATCAGATGCTCTACCAACTGAGCTAAGCCGGCTCATTTATTATATCTTAATGCGGGTTAAGGGACTTGAACCCCCACGCCGTTAAGCGCCAGATCCTAAATCTGGTGCGTCTGCCAATTCCGCCAAACCCGCATATATGACCCGTACTGGGCTCGAACCAGTGACCCATTGATTAAAAGTCAATTGCTCTACCAACTGAGCTAACGAGTCTAAAATAACTTACATTATTCTAACGGTCCCGACGGGAATCGAACCCGCGATCTTCGCCGTGACAGGGCGACGTGATAACCGCTACACTACGGGACCTATGGGAGTTAACGGGATCGAACCGCTGACCCTCTGCTTGTAAGGCAGATGCTCTCCCAGCTGAGCTAAACTCCCTAGAGCTAAGCGACTTCCATATCTCACAGGGGGCAACCCCCAACTACTTCCGGCGTTCTAGGGCTTAACTTCTGTGTTCGGCATGGGTACAGGTGTATCTCCTAGGCTATCGTCACTTAACTCTGAGTAATACCTACTCAAAATTGAATATCTATTCAAATCAAGAAAACCGTTCGCTTTCATATTCTCAGTTACTTTGGATAAGTCCTCGAGCTATTAGTATTAGTCCGCTACATGTGTCGCCACACTTCCACTTCTAACCTATCTACCTGATCATCTCTCAGGGCTCTTACTGATATAAAATCATGGGAAATCTCATCTTGAGGTGGGTTTCACACTTAGATGCTTTCAGCGTTTATCCCTTCCCTACATAGCTACCCAGCGATGCCTTTGGCAAGACAACTGGTACACCAGCGGTAAGTCCACTCTGGTCCTCTCGTACTAGGAGCAGATCCTCTCAAATTTCCTACGCCCGCGACGGATAGGGACCGAACTGTCTCACGACGTTCTGAACCCAGCTCGCGTGCCGCTTTAATGGGCGAACAGCCCAACCCTTGGGACCGACTACAGCCCCAGGATGCGACGAGCCGACATCGAGGTGCCAAACCTCCCCGTCGATGTGAACTCTTGGGGGAGATAAGCCTGTTATCCCCAGGGTAGCTTTTATCCGTTGAGCGATGGCCCTTCCATACGGAACCACCGGATCACTAAGCCCGACTTTCGTCCCTGCTCGAGTTGTAGCTCTCGCAGTCAAGCTCCCTTATACCTTTACACTCTGCGAATGATTTCCAACCATTCTGAGGGAACCTTTGGGCGCCTCCGTTACCTTTTAGGAGGCGACCGCCCCAGTCAAACTGCCCGTCAGACACTGTCTCCGATAGGGATCACCTATCCGGGTTAGAGTGGCCATAACACAAGGGTAGTATCCCAACAACGTCTCCTTCGAAACTGGCGTCCCGATCTCATAGACTCCTACCTATCCTGTACATGTGGTACAGACACTCAATATCAAACTGCAGTAAAGCTCCATGGGGTCTTTCCGTCCTGTCGCGGGTAACCTGCATCTTCACAGGTACTAAAATTTCACCGAGTCTCTCGTTGAGACAGTGCCCAAATCATTACGCCTTTCGTGCGGGTCGGAACTTACCCGACAAGGAATTTCGCTACCTTAGGACCGTTATAGTTACGGCCGCCGTTTACTGGGGCTTCAATTCATACCTTCGCTTACGCTAAGCACTCCTCTTAACCTTCCAGCACCGGGCAGGCGTCACCCCCTATACATCATCTTACGATTTAGCAGAGAGCTGTGTTTTTGATAAACAGTTGCTTGGGCCTATTCACTGCGGCTGACTTAAAGTCAGCACCCCTTCTCCCGAAGTTACGGGGTCATTTTGCCGAGTTCCTTAACGAGAGTTCTCTCGCTCACCTGAGGCTACTCGCCTCGACTACCTGTGTCGGTTTGCGGTACGGGTAGAGTATGTTTAAATGCTAGAAGCTTTTCTTGGCAGTGTGACGTCACTAACTTCGCTACTAAACTTCGCTCCCCATCACAGCTCAATGTTACAGATATAAGCATTTGACTCATATCACACCTCACTGCTTAGACAGACACTTCCAATCGTCTGCTTTAGTTAGCCTACTGCGTCCCTCCATCACTACATACTCTAGTACAGGAATATCAACCTGTTGTCCATCGGATACACCTTTCGGTCTCTCCTTAGGTCCCGACTAACCCAGGGCGGACGAGCCTTCCCCTGGAAACCTTAGTCTTACGGTGGACAGGATTCTCACCTGTCTTTCGCTACTCATACCGGCATTCTCACTTCTATGCGTTCCAGCACTCCTCACGGTACACCTTCATCACACATAGAACGCTCTCCTACCATACCTATAAAGGTATCCACAGCTTCGGTAAATTGTTTTAGCCCCGGTACATTTTCGGCGCAGGGTCACTCGACTAGTGAGCTATTACGCACTCTTTGAATGAATAGCTGCTTCTAAGCTAACATCCTAGTTGTCTGTGCAACCCCACATCCTTTTCCACTTAACAATTATTTTGGGACCTTAGCTGGTGGTCTGGGCTGTTTCCCTTTCGACTACGGATCTTAGCACTCGCAGTCTGACTGCCGACCATAATTCATTGGCATTCGGAGTTTATCTGAGATTGGTAATCCGGGATGGACCCCTCACCCAAACAGTGCTCTACCTCCAAGAATCTCTAATGTCGACGCTAGCCCTAAAGCTATTTCGGAGAGAACCAGCTATCTCCAAGTTCGTTTGGAATTTCTCCGCTACCCACAAGTCATCCAAGCACTTTTCAACGTGCCCTGGTTCGGTCCTCCAGTGCGTCTTACCGCACCTTCAACCTGCTCATGGGTAGGTCACATGGTTTCGGGTCTACGTCATGATACTAAGGCGCCCTATTCAGACTCGGTTTCCCTACGGCTCCGTCTCTTCAACTTAACCTCGCATCATAACGTAACTCGCCGGTTCATTCTACAAAAGGCACGCTCTCACCCATTAACGGGCTCGAACTTGTTGTAGGCACACGGTTTCAGGTTCTATTTCACTCCCCTCCCGGGGTGCTTTTCACCTTTCCCTCACGGTACTGGTTCACTATCGGTCACTAGGGAGTATTTAGGGTTGGGAGATGGTCCTCCCAGATTCCGACGGGATTTCACGTGTCCCGCCGTACTCAGGATACTGCTAGGTACAAAGACTATTTTAAATACGAGGCTATTACTCTCTTTGGCTGATCTTCCCAAATCATTCTTCTATAATCTTTGAGTCCACATTGCAGTCCTACAACCCCGAAGAGTAAACTCTTCGGTTTGCCCTTCTGCCATTTCGCTCGCCGCTACTAAGGCAATCGCTTTTGCTTTCTCTTCCTGCAGCTACTTAGATGTTTCAGTTCACTGCGTCTTCCTCCTCACATCCTTAACAGATGCGGGTAACAGGTAGTACCTGTTGGGTTCCCCCATTCGGAAATCCCTGGATCATCGCTTACTTACAGCTACCCAAGGCATATCGTCGTTTGTCACGTCCTTCTTCGGCTCCTAGTGCCAAGGCATCCACCGTGCGCCCTTATTAACTTAACCTTATTTTCTGACCTTTCAGTCATAAACTCTTATTAATACTACAGCGTTTTCGGTTTATTTTCTTGTTACTATTTGATATAGATATTCAATTTTCAATGTGCATTACTTGGTGATCTCTCACCAATGGAGCCTAGCGGGATCGAACCGCTGACCTCCTGCGTGCAAAGCAGGCGCTCTCCCAGCTGAGCTAAGGCCCCACAAGACCTCTCAAGACTAAACAAGACCAATGCGCAGTTCCTTATCCTTAGAAAGGAGGTGATCCAGCCGCACCTTCCGATACGGCTACCTTGTTACGACTTCACCCCAATCATCTATCCCACCTTAGGCGGCTGGCTCCTTACGGTTACCTCACCGACTTCGGGTGTTACAAACTCTCGTGGTGTGACGGGCGGTGTGTACAAGGCCCGGGAACGTATTCACCGCGGCGTGCTGATCCGCGATTACTAGCGATTCCGACTTCATGTAGGCGAGTTGCAGCCTACAATCCGAACTGAGACTGGCTTTAAGAGATTAGCTTGCCGTCACCGGCTTGCGACTCGTTGTACCAGCCATTGTAGCACGTGTGTAGCCCAGGTCATAAGGGGCATGATGATTTGACGTCATCCCCACCTTCCTCCGGTTTATTACCGGCAGTCTCGCTAGAGTGCCCAACTGAATGATGGCAACTAACAATAGGGGTTGCGCTCGTTGCGGGACTTAACCCAACATCTCACGACACGAGCTGACGACAACCATGCACCACCTGTCACCTCTGTCCCGAAGGAAAACTCTATCTCTAGAGCGGTCAGAGGGATGTCAAGACCTGGTAAGGTTCTTCGCGTTGCTTCGAATTAAACCACATGCTCCACCGCTTGTGCGGGCCCCCGTCAATTCCTTTGAGTTTCAACCTTGCGGTCGTACTCCCCAGGCGGAGTGCTTAATGCGTTAGCTACGGCACTAAACCCCGGAAAGGGTCTAACACCTAGCACTCATCGTTTACGGCGTGGACTACCAGGGTATCTAATCCTGTTTGCTCCCCACGCTTTCGAGCCTCAGCGTCAGTTACAAGCCAGAGAGCCGCTTTCGCCACCGGTGTTCCTCCATATATCTACGCATTTCACCGCTACACATGGAATTCCACTCTCCCCTCTTGCACTCAAGTTAAACAGTTTCCAAAGCGTACTATGGTTAAGCCACAGCCTTTAACTTCAGACTTATCTAACCGCCTGCGCTCGCTTTACGCCCAATAAATCCGGACAACGCTCGGGACCTACGTATTACCGCGGCTGCTGGCACGTAGTTAGCCGTCCCTTTCTGGTAAGATACCGTCACAGTGTGAACTTTCCACTCTCACACTCGTTCTTCTCTTACAACAGAGCTTTACGATCCGAAAACCTTCTTCACTCACGCGGCGTTGCTCGGTCAGACTTTCGTCCATTGCCGAAGATTCCCTACTGCTGCCTCCCGTAGGAGTCTGGGCCGTGTCTCAGTCCCAGTGTGGCCGATCACCCTCTCAGGTCGGCTATGTATCGTCGCCTTGGTGAGCCGTTACCCCACCAACTAGCTAATACAACGCAGGTCCATCTGGTAGTGATGCAATTGCACCTTTTAAGCAAATGTCATGCAACATCTACTCTTATGCGGTATTAGCTATCGTTTCCAATAGTTATCCCCCGCTACCAGGCAGGTTACCTACGCGTTACTCACCCGTTCGCAACTCATCCGGAGAAGCAAGCTCCTCCTTCAGCGTTCTACTTGCATGTATTAGGCACGCCGCCAGCGTTCGTCCTGAGCCAGGATCAAACTCTCATTAAAAGTTTGAGTTCTCACTCATTTCTGTCACTGACAGATTTATTGTTTTTTCATTGTTCAGTACTACAACCTTAGTTGTAGTGCCCTGCACATTGGTTCGTCTTGTTCAGTTTTCAAAGGTCTTTGTCACTCACTTCTCTCAAGTGACAACTATATTAGTATATCACAGCTGCTTTCGCTTGTCAACACTTTTTTGAAACTTTTTTAATCTTTTTTTCATCAAGTGTTCCATCTGCAACATACCATAGTCCGTACGGGATTCGAACCCGTGTTACCGCCGTGAAAAGGCGGTGTCTTAACCCCTTGACCAACGGACCAGAGTTATTTTCAACTCTTACTATTATACTGGCTTTTCAAACTTTGTCAACACTTTTTTTAAACTTTTTTTATTAATTTTACAACAGCTTCCGTTCGAGCTGTATGCGGGAACATATCGACCGACTGGATATAATGGAGATCATAGACTTCTACTAAACGTACTAAATCACGAGCCAAGGTCGAAACATTGCAAGAAATATAGACCATTTTTTCTGGTACATAAGTAAGAATAGTATCTAATAACTTATCATCCAGACCTGTACGTGGTGGATCCACAATCAGAGCATCTGCTCGGTAGCCTTCCTTATACCAGAGAGGAATAATCTCTTCTGCCGTTCCAGCTTCATAATGAGTATTGTCAAATCCCATTCTTTTAGCATTTCGCTTGGCATCTTCAATAGCTTCTGGAATAATATCCATACCTCTGAGTGTTTTTACTTTCTTTGCAAAGGCAAAACCAATTGTTCCAACTCCACAATATGCGTCAATCAAATGGTCTTCTTTACTAACATCCAGCGCTTTTACTGCCTCGCTATAAAGGACTTCTGTTTGTTCAGGATTCAGTTGATAGAAAGCTCGAGGAGATAGTGAAAATTCATAATCAAGTACACCTTCTTGAATACTCTCTTCTCCCCAGATAATCTCTGTCTTTTCACCATAAATTTCACTGGTTTTAGCTGTATTTGTATTCACAGCCACTGTCACAACTTCTGGAAAATCTTTAACTAAGTCTTTTACTAGTTGGGTTAAATTAAGCTGGCGGTTTGTAACAATAATAACCTGAACCTGTCCAGTCTTTCTTGCTCGTCGGACCATTATCGTTCTAACACCTAGAACTTTTCTCTCATCCGTGATTGGAATCTGGTGATAAGTAAGTAATTCTGCTAGACGATTAGCAATCACTTGAGTTTCCTTATCTTGTACTAGGCAGTCTTTCAACTCTACCAAATAATGAGAGTTTTGTGCATACAGACCTGCCTTGACCTGATTTTTAAATTTTCGAGTCTGAAATTGTAACTTAGCACGATAGTACTTGGGTTCCTGCATTCCAATCGTCGGGCGGATTTCATAGTTTTCATATCCTGCAGGGGCAAATTTTTTTAGCGCTTGGTGAAGTAAGTCCGTCTTGAACTCCAGCTGCTTATCATAATGCAGATGCATGATTTGGCAGCCTCCGCACTCATTGTAAATAGTACAAGCTGGCACAACTCGAAATTTAGACTTCTTGTTGACCTTCAGTAATTTTGCCTCAACAAAGTTACGTTTAATAGAAGTAATCTGACAATAGATATCTTCTCCTTTGAGAGCACCAGGCACAAAGACTAGTGTTTTTTGATAAAAGCCGATTCCCTCACCATTAATTCCCATGCGCTTGATTTTTAATGGTATTTTTTGTTTCACTTTCAGATTCATATCCCTATCTTATCACATTTTGAGTTATAATAGAACTATGAAAATCACAAAACTTGAAAAGAAAAAAAGACTCTATCTGATGGAGCTTGATAATGGCGACAAATGCTACATCACCGAAGATACAATTGTTCGCTTTATGTTATCAAGAGATAAGGTGATAAGTGAAGAAGAATTGAAAGAGATTCAGGACTTTGCCAAATTTTCTTACGGTAAAAATCTAGCTCTCTACCACCTATCCTTTAAAGCTCGCACTGAAAAAGAAGTCAGAGAATATCTGAAAAAATACGATATTGATGAAAACGTAGTTTCTCAAGTCATTATTAATCTTAAAGAAGATAAGTGGATTAATGATGCTCAGTACGCTTATGCTATCATCAACGCCAATCAGCTTTCAGGAGACAAGGGACCTTATGTATTGATTCAGAAACTAACACAAAAAGGGGTTCCAAAATCTACTATAGAAGAGAACTTGAAAGAATTTGATTTTTCTGAAGTTGCTCAACGTGTTGCAGAGAAACTGCTTAAAAAATACTCTGGAAAGCTTCCTGCTCGTGCTTTGCAGGATAAGATTATACAAAATCTGACCAACAAGGGGTTTTCCTATTCTGATGCTAAAAGTGCCTTTGACCAGTTGGATAGTCAAGTTGACCAAGAAACGACTCAGGAACTCATCTTCAAGGAACTTGATAAGCAATATGCTAAGTATACCCGAAAATATGAAGGATACGAACTTAAACAACGTTTAACTCAAGTTTTAGCACGAAAAGGCTACGATTTTTCGGATATAGCAAGCGCTCTCAGAGAATATCTTTAATATTTTCATGTAAAATTCACAGATTTTAGGTAATTTTATGGTACAATAGTAAACGATAAACTTATAAATTGTAGAAAGTTGGTTAGTTATGAAGCTTCCAAAAGAAGGCGACTTTATTACAATTCAAAGTTATAAGCATGATGGGAGTCTCCACCGAACTTGGCGGGACACCATGGTACTAAAAACAACAGAAAACGCCATTATTGGTGTCAACGATCATACACTGGTTACCGAAAGTGATGGTCGTCGTTGGGTCACTCGAGAACCGGCTATTGTTTACTTTCACAAGAAATATTGGTTTAATATCATTGCCATGATTCGCGATAATGGAATTTCCTACTATTGCAATATGGCTAGCCCCTACTATCTGGATGAAGAAGCACTGAAGTATATTGATTACGATTTGGATGTTAAAATTTTTACAGATGGGGAAAAACGTCTCTTGGACGTTGAGGAGTATGAGCGTCACAAACGCAAAATGAATTATTCTGATGACTTGGACTATATTTTAAAAGAACATGTCAAAATTCTTGTTGATTGGATTAACAATGGACGAGGTCCTTTCTCAGAAGCCTATGTAAACATTTGGTACAAGCGCTATGTAGAACTAAAGAATCGGTAAAGTTGTCAAACTAGGGTGAAGGCCCTGGTTTTTTTATTTTAAAAACCCAGCTTTACAGCTGGGCTTATCCTTATATATCTAATTTCGTAACAGTAAATTTAATATGAGAATAGTCTTTTTCAACATCCTTATCCAGTAAGAAAGCCGTGGCGTCCTTCTTAACCTGAACCAAATCAATATTTTGAGCCTGAGCTGCATAGACGCATCCACAATAACATTGACGGTAGATGTCATACTCTTCACACATCTCTACTGAACGTTTGTAGCCTTGATTTTTCTTGAAATCACTTGGAAGATAGTGGGTTGTATAAATTTTTTGCACATCGATTCCGATGCTGTTAATGGTTTGAGAATTCTTATGAGGACTGATGGTCAAGGCTGAGCCAAAGTAGTCAAAGCCCAAATCCATAGCCACTTGCGCTGTCTTATCCAGTCGGTAGTCAAAGCAAACCTTGCAACGGTCGCCACCTTCTGGCTCTTCTTCCAGTCCTCTGACTAACTTACGATATTCATTTGGTTCGTAGGGAGCTTCTAGATACTGGACCGTATTTCCAGTCCGCTCATTAAAATCACTGACAAATTTCTTGGTAACATAGGCTCGCTTGTGGTATTCTGCCTTGGGATGGATATTAGAATTGGCAAAATAAATGGTCACGTCTGCATACTTAGTCAAATATTCTAGGGTATAGGTACTGCAAGGGGCACAGCAAACATGCATGAGAATGGTTGGCCGTTGCTCATTTTTTTCCCATACTTGTACCATCTTCTGCATGACACGGTCATAATTAATCTTCTGATTGGGGTTCATCTTGCTCAGAATTTCTTCTACATCGATCATGTTCTTCTCCTTTTTCTAGTCTTATTTTATCATATAAATTAGGAGAGCTCAAATCTATTTAGAAGTGAATAGCATAAAAAGGAGGGGTGGCATTCTGAACTGCACCCCAAAAGTTAGACAGAAAAATCTAACTTTTGGAGTGTTTTTATTATGAAATTAACTTATGATGATAAAGTTCGGATCTATGAACTTAGAAAACAAGGATATAGCATAGAGAAGCTTTCAAATAAATTTGGGATAAACAATTCTAATATTAGGTATATGATTAAATTGATTGATCGTTACGGAATAGAGTTCGTCAAAAAAGGAAAAAATCGTTACTATTCTCCTGATTTAAAACAAGAAATGATTCATAAAGTCTTACATGAAGGCTGGACTAAAGATAGAGTTTCTCTTGAATACGGCCTCCCAAGTCGTACGATACTTCTTAACTGGCTAGCACAATACAGGAAAAACGGGTATACTATTGTTGAGAAAACAAGAGGG
Organism: Streptococcus mitis; assembly: GCF_013305725.1. Lineage (NCBI taxonomy): Bacteria > Bacillati > Bacillota > Bacilli > Lactobacillales > Streptococcaceae > Streptococcus > Streptococcus mitis. The sequence continues at coordinate 424,519 of NZ_CP047883.1, read as the reverse complement.
AGAGTACCTAAAATGGGACGTAAACCAAAGAAGAAACCCGAAGAGATGACAGAGTTAGAACGCCTTCAAGCAGAAAACGAGTATCTGCGAGCGGAGAATGCTGTCCTAAAAAAGTTGAGAGAACTCCGCTTGAAGGAGGAAAAAGAGAAAGAAGAAAGACAGAAATTGTTCAAGAATTAATGACTGAGTTTTCGTTAAATATTCTTCTAAAAGCCATTAAACTAGCTCGTTCGACCTACTACTATCACTTGAAACAGCTAGACAAACCAGATAAGGACCAAGAGCTTAAAGCTAAAATTCAATCCATTTTTATCGAACACAAGGGAAATTATGGCTATCGTCGGATTCATTTAGAATTAAGAAATCGTGGTTATGTGGTCAATCATAAAAGAGTTCAACGCTTGATGAAAGTGCTCAATTTACAAGCTAAAATGCGACAGAAACGAAAATATTCTTCTCATAAAGGAGATGTTGGCAAGAAAGCAGACAACCTTATTCAACGCCGGTTTGAAGCATCGAAACCAATGGAAAAGTGCTATACGGATGTGACAGAGTTTGCCATTCCAAATAGCACACAGAAACTCTATTTATCGCCTGTTTTAGATGGATTTAACAGTGAAATTATTGCTTATCATCTTTCTACTTCGCCCAACTTAGAGCAAGTAAAAACGATGTTGGAGCAGGCATTCACAGAGAAACACTACGAGAATACGATTCTCCATAGTGACCAGGGCTGGCAATACCAACACGATTCTTATCATCAGTTTCTAGAGGGTAAGGGAATTCAAGCATCCATGTCACGTAAGGGTAACAGCTCAGACAATGGTATGATGGAGTCCTTCTTTGGGATTCTGAAATCGGAAATGTTTTACGGTTATGAGAAGTCGTTTCAGTCGCTTAAGCAATTGGAACAAGCCATTGTAGACTATATTGATTACTACAACAATAAACGAATTAAGGTAAAACTAAAAGGACTCAGTCCTGTGCAATACAGAACTAAATCCTTTGGATAAATTAATTGTCTAACTTTTTGGGGTCAGTACATTCCCTCCTTTTGTGTTTTTTATAAGTTGCTATCTACAGAAAGCTTACATCATGCCGCCCATCATGCTTGGGTCCATTGCTGGAGCTGGGGCCACTGGTTCTGGTTTATTGGCTACAACTGCTTCTGTAGTCAAAATCAAGCTGGCTACAGATGCTGCATTTTGAAGGGCAGAACGACTAACCTTAACTGGATCGATAATCCCTTGATCAATCATATTGACCCACTCACCAGTTGCTGCGTTGAAACCTGTACCAAGCTCGGCATTTTTCAAACGATCGATAACGATAGATCCTTCAAATCCTGCATTGTGCGCAATCTGACGAACAGGTTCTTCCAAGGCACGGAGAACAATATTGCGGCCCGTTGCTTCGTCTCCTGTCAATTCCAAATCAGCCACGGCTGGGATAACATTTACAAGGGCTGTTCCACCACCTGCAACGATTCCTTCTTCAACAGCTGCACGAGTAGCGTTGAGGGCATCTTCAATGCGGAGTTTCATTTCTTTCAACTCAGTTTCAGTTGCGGCTCCAACCTTAATAACCGCTACACCACCTGACAATTTTGCCAAGCGTTCTTGCAATTTTTCACGATCAAATTCAGAAGTTGTGGTTTCGATTTGAGACTTGATAACTGCAACACGGTGAGAAATCGCTTCAGGATTTCCAGCACCTTCTACGATAACCGTGCTATCTTTGTCCACAGTTACTCTCGCTGCTTGACCAAGAGCTTCAATTGTCGCATCTTTCAACTCAAGACCTAGGTCTTCTGTGATAACTGTTCCGCCTGTTAAGATGGCGATATCTTCAAGCATGGCTTTGCGACGGTCACCAAAACCAGGTGCCTTAACGGCTACTACGTTGAAGGTTCCACGAATCTTGTTCAAAACAAGAGTTGGAAGAGCTTCGCCATCAACATCATCCGCAATAATCAAGAGTGGACGATTGCTTTGGAGAATGCTTTCTAGAAGTGGTAAGATTTCTTGGATATTTGAAATCTTCTTATCAGTAATCAAAATGTATGGATTTTCAAGGTCAGCTACCATTTTTTCGCTATCTGTCACCATGTACTGTGAAAGATAACCACGGTCGAACTGCATTCCTTCTACGACTTCAAGCTCTGTTTCCATACCACGTGACTCTTCGATAGTGATGACTCCGTCTTTGCCAACTTTTTCCATAGCTTCAGAAATGTATTCACCGACTTTTTCAGAACGAGAAGATACGGCAGCAACCTGAGCGATAGCTTCTTTGTTGGCAACAGGAATAGCATTGTTTTTCAAGGCTTCAACTGCTGCAGCAACTGCTGTTTCAATCCCACGACGGATACCGATTGGATTTGCACCTGCTGTGACGTTTTTGATTCCTTCACGGACGATTGCTTGGGTCAAAACAGTTGCAGTTGTAGTCCCATCACCTGCAATATCATTGGTTTTTGAAGCTACTTCTGATACCAATTTGGCACCCATATTTTCAAAATGGTCTTCCAATTCGATTTCTTTGGCAATAGTTACACCGTCATTGGTGATGAGTGGTGAACCGAATGATTTTTCAAGAACAACATTGCGGCCTTTTGGTCCCAAGGTTACTTTAACAGTGTCTGCAAGGATATCGACACCACGGACCATAGCTGAACGGGCATCTGATGAAAATTTAATTTCTTTTGACATACTTACTTTCTCCTTCTATTCTTCAATGATTGCCAAGATGTTAGCTTCGCCAACGATGATGTACTTTTCATCGCCATCTTTGACATCAAGACCTGCGTGAGCTTCAACTAAGACACGGTCTCCAGCTTTAACACTTGGAGCAACCAAGTCACCGTTCAAGGTACGAACACCTTGTCCAGTAGCCACTACTGTAGCTGTTTTCGTTTCTTCTTGGGCTGATTTTGCGAGGACAAAGCCTCCAACAGTTTGTTCTTTTTCTTCAATTTTCAAGACCACACGGTCTCCTAATGGTTTCAACATCTGATTTCCTCCATAATGAGATAGATATTATTAGCACTCTTTATACCTAAGTGCTAAATCATAGTTCTATTGTATCACTTGGTCAGAAATAGTCAAGAAAAAAGTCTGACTTTCTCAAGATAAAAAGCCTGAGACAAACTCAGACTTTTCGATGTTTAAAATGGCAATTCTTCCTCTTCCAAAACCAAATCTGCCAAATCCTTCCCTGCGTTATTTTCTCGCATAGCACGTTGGGCACGACTTTCCAAGAGTTGGAATCCTGTGACAAGGACTTCGGTCACGTAGTTCATCTGACCGTTTTTCTCAAAACGACGGGTACGTAATTCTCCATCCACAGAAATAAGACTACCTTTGGTTGCGTAGCTTGCCAAAGTTTCTGCTAGTCTACCCCATAAAACCATATTAACAAAATCAGCTTCGCGTTCACCGTTTTGGTCTTTGTAACGACGGTTCACAGCGATCGTTGCGCGCGCTACTGACTTGTCATTATTGGTTTTGTGCAATTCTGGTGTAGACGTTAAACGTCCAATCATGATAACTTTATTATACATATTTTCTTCCTCCTACTTATCTATTCGTAGGAAATCAAAAAAAGTTACAGAAATTTGTAACTTTTCGAGAAAATTTTTTAGTTTTTATGAACCATGAAACCTGTCGCCTGTTGATTGGCCATAATGGTCATATCTGTAATCTGAACACGACGAGGTTGACTGGTCACATAGACTACTGTGTCGGCGATGTCCGGTGCCTGCAAGGCTTCGATCCCCTGATAAACCGTCGCAGCCCGCTCTTTGTCACCATGAAAACGCACTGTAGAAAAATCTGTTTCGACAATTCCAGGCTGAATGGTCGTCACCTTGATATCCGTTGCAATGGTATCAATTCGCAGACCATCTGAAAAGGTCTTAACTGCTGCCTTGGTAGCTGAATAAACTGCTGCACCTGCATAGGCGTAGATTCCTGCGGTTGACCCCATGTTGATGATATGTCCTTGATTGGCTTTTACCATTGTTGGCAAGAAACAGCGAGTGACTGCCATCAAACCTTTGACATTGGTATCCAACATAGTTAACATATCCAACTCTTCATAGTCTTGATAAGGTGCTAAACCTAGAGCCAGTCCGGCATTGTTGACCAGAATTTCAATCTGACCTATCGTTTCTAGAATATCAGAGCATACAGTCTTTACCATGGTCATATCCGTGACATCTAGGGGAAAAGTCCAAACTGTTTGATTTGGAAAAGTTTCTGCAAACTCCGACTTGAGGGTTTCTAGTCTGTCTATCCGTCGTCCAGTTAGAACGACATTCTCACCCTGCTCTAGATAAGCACGCGCAATCGCTTCACCAATTCCTGATGTCGCTCCTGTAATCACTACATTTTTTGCCATCTTATTTCCTTCTAGCTGGTCTATCAGATACTGACAAGTTCCTAAGCAGTCCAGTGTTTAGCTGGATCAAATGGAGTTCCGACAACTTGGTCTTCTGATAATTCAATCACACCACGTTTTTGCGGAGCATTTGGCAAGGCAAGTTCACGAGGGCTGCACATCATTCCAAAACTCTTTTCACCACGAAGTTCGCCTGGGAAAATGAGATTGCCTTTTGGCATCATGGCACCAGGTAAAGCGACAATGGTTTTCAATCCGACACGCGCATTAGGAGCCCCTGCAACGATTTGTACAGTCTTATCACTTGCGACTGCAACTTGGCAGATGTTGAGGTGATCACTATCTGGATGAGCTACCATCTCGACAATTTCACCAACAACAAACTTAGGCTCTTTGTCATTGATAATTTCTTCTGTAAAACTTTCCGCCTGCAATTCTTGGTTCAAACGAACGACTTGCTCATCTGATAAAAAGACTTGACCGCGCTCTGTAATTTCAAACAAACTTGAAACTTCGAAAATATTCCAAGCCACTGTTTCCCCATTATCTTTGAGAAAAACACGAGCTACCTTTCCTTTGCGCTCCACATCCAGTTTGGCATCTCCGCTGTTTTTCACGATGACCATAAGGACATCGCCGACATGTTCTTTATTATATGTAAAAATCATTGTTTCCTTTTTCTCCTATTTCAGTCCTGCTAAAAAATCGTTAATTTGTTGCTTGCTTTTACGGTCGCGGTTTACAAAACGGCCAATTTCCTTGTCCTTTTCTAGAACAACAAGGCTAGGGATTCCATATACATCCCAGAGTTTGGCCAAATCCATATACTGGTCTCTATCCACTCGAATAAAGGTGAACTCTGGATTGGTCTCCTCAATTTCTGGCAAGGCAGGATAGATATAACGACAATCGCCACACCAGTCCGCCACAAAAAGAAAGACTTTCTTGCCATCCTTTTCAACTAAAGATGCCAATTCTTCTAAACTTGCTGGCTGTATCATAAGACTTCCTCCTCATAGACTATGTCTTCATTTTCATAGATAAAGGTATAATGACGACCATCCTCAAAAATGACACCACCGACTAGTCGTTCTAGACTACTTTCATAAACTTGAACATAGAGAGTCGCAATTTCCCCCATATCTGAAAAATGGTCTCGCACAATCGCTGTCAACTCTTCCTGAGTCTTCATGAGCTTACGGTCATCTGCAACTTTTTTCGTAGCAAGGGCAAGGCTCCCAATACCTATCAGAGCCAGACCTGCCATCCACATTTTTTTAGCTTTCATACCATTCATTTTAACACAAAAAAGGCTTTAGGACAAATGAGGAAGCAGCAGAAAAGCAAGTAAAAAGCCTCTTCCTTTAAGGAAAAGGACTTCTTATTCTTATTGCCAGGCGCCTGAGTTACCAACGTAGTAGCCATCAGGTGTGTAGGTATTGCGAAGCATCTTACCTGATGAAGCTAGATAATACCACTTGCCATTATCTTTGACCCAATCATTCGCTAGCATGGCACCAGAAGAACTTACATAATACCATTCTCCCTTGTCATAAATCCAAGTGCTTGCTTTCATGGCCCCTGAAGCTGATAAATAGTACCACTTGCCTTGGTCGTAAAGCCAGTCACTCGCAATCATAGCTCCTGATGATTTAAAGGCATACCAGTTGCTACCTTGATAAAGCCAAGTTTGATTGAACATGACTCCTTTATCATTCATAAAGTACCAAGTTCCCTTGTCATAAACCCAATCCTTCTGCACTAATTGACCTTGTTTTTGATAGTACCATTTTTGGTTTGATTTTAGCCAGCTTTCTGCTTTCACAATTGGATAAAGTTCTTTGAAAGATCCTCCATCATCATATTTATGACTGACAAACTTTAGTTTTTCAAGTTTCAACTCGTCATTATCATAATTTGCCCAAGCAAAAACTTTTTGACCATTAACAGTCTCTGGTAAGGTAGCAGTGTAAGTCTTAGTTTGATAATCCCATTTAGCATCGAGGTAAGTGTATTGATTATTGGATTCTTCAATACGATAATAACCTCTCTTTCCACTATCATTATGAATATCATCCACAACTTTCGTTGACCAGGTCTTCACTTCGTTTCCGCTCTTGGCCTCTACCTTGATATCTCCTCTATAGCCATATGGAACATAGAAATTCAGGTAACGCCCTTCTATACCAATCATAGACTTGTCCTTTTCTTGGCCTAGAAAATTGACAGTCTGATCTTGACCATTGAGACTAACTGTCCACTCGATTTTCTCGTTTTTAGGCAAATCCAAGACTTTGATATCTACTTCATGACCATTGTTAAACCGAAGAATCTTGCCATCTTGATACTGTACTCCACACTTAACAACCCATTCTTCTTTAAGCTCAAATGCCTGACCTGAATGTGGAAAAGCCAGTAAAGCTAGACCAGCTAGAGACAAACCAAATAATGTTATTTTTTTCATCGTAGATCCTCCTTAGGATTTTTTATGTTAATTATATCACTATGTTTTTATTTTGCAACTCATATCCTAAATATGCAAGCAAAAAACCTCTGAGATTCTTCTCAAAGGTTATAATCTAGCTAATTGCTGTTCTCAACTGCTGCAGTGACAAAGGCTGTGTAGAGTTCTTCTGGGCGGTTTGGACGACTTGAAAGTTCAGGGTGATACTGACACGCTACAAAGAATTTATTTTCAGGAATTTCCACGATTTCGACCAAACGATTATCTGGAGAAACTCCTGAAAAGACAAAGCCTGCTACCTCAAACTGCTCACGGAAGGCGTTGTTAAACTCATAGCGGTGACGGTGACGGCGTTGCACCACTTCTTGATTGTGATAAGCAGCTGCTGCCTTAGAGCCACGTTTTAGTTTAGACGGATAAAGTCCCAAGCGAAGGGTTCCCCCCATATCCTCAACGTCAATCTGATCACGCATGATATCAATGATAGGGTATTTTGTTTCAGGTGCAAGCTCTGCAGAATTGGCACCTTCAAGACCTAAAACGTGACGAGCAAACTCAATACAAGTCAACTGCATGCCCAAGCAGACACCCAACATTGGAACATCCTTTTCACGCGCATAGCGGATAGCTTGGATTTTCCCTTCCGTACCACGTTGTCCAAAACCACCGGGTACGATGATTCCGTCCGCATCAGACAAAAGCTCTGCCACATTCTCTGCTGTAACATCATTGGCATTGATCCAATTGATCTTAACTTCTGCGTCGTTGGCATAACCAGAGTGTTTCAAAGCTTCAACCACTGAGATGTAGGCATCTTGCAACTCCACATACTTACCAACAAGGGAAATTTTAACTTGTTTCTTAAGGTTCATGACCTTGTCCACCATGGCTGACCATTCTGTCATATCCGCTGCTGGTGCGTCTAATTTCAAGTGGTCACAGACAATTTGGTCCATACCTTGAGCCTGCAAGTTCAATGGAATTTGGTAAAGGTGTTCAACATCCAACGATTCGATAACGGCTTCTGGTGCCACATCACAGAACTGGGCTAGTTTGTTTTTAATTCCTTGGCCAGCTGGCTCTTCTGTACGAATAACCAACATATTTGGTTGGATTCCCAATCCACGCAATTCTTTTACAGAGTGTTGAGTTGGTTTGGTTTTCATTTCACCAGCAGCCTTGAGGTAAGGAAGCAAGGTTGTATGGATGTACATAACATTATCCGCCCCCACATCTGCCTTCATCTGACGAAGGGCCTCTAGGAATGGCAAGGACTCGATATCCCCAACAGTTCCACCGACCTCTGTGATAATGACATCAGAATCAGTCGTTAGAGCGGCACGCTTGATTTTTTCTTTCAAAGCATCTGTGATATGAGGAATGACTTGAACAGTTGCCCCAAGGTATTCTCCACGGCGTTCCTTACGAAGCACTTCACTGTAAATTTTACCAGTTGTCACGTTGGAATATTTATTAAGATTGATATCGATGAAACGTTCATAGTGACCCAAGTCCAAATCTGTCTCAGCTCCGTCATCTGTCACAAAAACTTCCCCGTGCTGGTAAGGGCTCATAGTTCCCGGATCGATATTGATATAAGGGTCAAACTTTTGAATGGTTACTTTGAGACCACGATTTTTCAAGAGACGGCCCAAACTCGCTGCAACAATCCCTTTCCCAATAGACGATACCACACCACCAGTTACAAAAATATATTTCGTTGACATAGATTCCTCTTTCTAAAATGCTCAATGTCTTGTCAACTACGAGGGGACATAGAAAACAAGACCCTACTAATAAGAATAATCTGGGATGACTGCACCAGATTCACAACAAATACTCTTCGAAAATCAAATTCAAACCACGTCAGCTGCGCCTTACCGTACTCAAGTACAGCTTGCGGCTAGCTTCCTAGTTTGCTCTTTGATTTTCATTGAGTATAAAATACAAGAATATAACTTCTTGAAAAAACAAAAATAGCTCCCTAAGAACTAGGGAGCCCCGACCTCCAAAAGAGGTGCCCGAACAATATGATACCTAAAAATAGGATAATTGTCAATAGCTAACTTTTATTCCTCGATGTTTTCAGTATCATCATCTGAAAACTCGTCGTCTTCTTCGTTGAGATCCACGTCTTCACCCAAGTCATCAGGAGCGATTTCGTTGATTTCTGCATCGTAAGCTTCCACTTCATTTTTCTCATCATCTGGATTTTCATCATCGTATGAAAGAGCTGGATCTGCTTCGTATGCATCTTCGTCTTCTGGATCATCTGCATTGTAGTCAATAGCATCTGAATCACCATCCATGAAGGCATTGACACGTTTTTTCTTAGCTTTTGGTGCTACTTCATCGTCGTCATTTTCCTCAAGAGCGATGATTTCTTCGTCGATTTCATCCACACCATACCATGAACGAAGCCCCCATTTGTTATCTCCAAGTGAGATGAAGCTACCGTCAAAGTTCAACTCTGTGTAGAACAAAGGTAAAGCTTCGCGGATATCGCTGTTTGATGTTCCAAGGTAGTTTTGAATTTCGTTTACAAGATCGCTAAAATGCATCTCATGATCGCGACCACGAAGTTCCAAGATAGCACGCGCTACCTCAATCATAGATAGTTCACTTTTTTCTTGCCCAGCAAATACTTCTAATTCCAAAGCGTTTCTCCTCATTTTTACTACTATCGCCAGAGTAAACAGACTCTGACCTCATTTTATCATTTACTCTTTATTTTACGATAATTTTGCGGAATAGTCAAAGGTTAAATGAGAGAAAGTGACAGGACTTTTTATTTCTTTGCTACCCAGCCGATGGTGTCGCTTGGTGGATTTTCGGTATCAATCCAGATGAATTCGATGCAATGGTATATGAAATTAAGTAACAATATTGTACTTCTCAGGTCGGTTCGAACTAACAAAATCTGGTATGTAAATCCTCGCATTCCCAAAATAGATTAAACATATTTCTTATATAACGCAAAAACAGTTAAAAAAATTAGTACAATAGAAGATATAATCCAAATAATATTTATATTCAGTCTAATCTCTGATATATTTTCGACTTGCTGTTTAAATTCAGATTCAGAAAATAAACTACCAATATCTTCCTCTGTCAAAATATCTTTATAATTATTTTTTAATCTCTCAAAGACTTTATTAAAATCTGTTATATCTTTATTAAATTTTTTATTAGATAAATAACAATAAATTAAAGAACCTAGCAGCGCGAACAGCAACAACCATAGAATATCTTTACTAAAAATATTATCTAGAGGAGAATCAGATACAATATTAGCTATCATAGTAGTCGTAATAAATGCTACTAACGCAACAAAGTTATTACTAAAACTACCAATTATAACATTACGATACTGATCCATTTCATACAGTGTATGTACTATAAAATCACCTATATCCTTTTTAGCACTTAGATATTCGCTCACATTATTTTTTATATATAAATTATAAGCCCTTGAAACATCTCTCACACTTAATTTTAAATCACTAAAATGAAATGTTGGTGATTCTATCACTTCTCTTGCTATTGTAAGTTTATCCAGATAAATATCATCATGGTAAATCCAACTAAAAATATCATATATTTCTTTAGTATATAAAAAAGAAAATTGATTTATATTTATAACATCTGTTATGTTCTTTGTTGCATTTTTCGATAAATTTAATTTCTCTTTGTGAAGAAATGAAAAAGAAGCTAGATAGATAAATGAAAATAGTATCTCCCATTTTTGAAACAATTCTTTTATTCTAGAGTCGAACTCACTACTGACTATATGAAAATCATTTGGAAGTAAGGGAAACTCATTTAAATTAAAAAAATTATTAGTAAACAATACTTTCGAAAATAATTCTAATCTATTTATTTTCGAACATTCAAAACACTTATCTTCATAATATTTAAAAAATATAGTTTCTGTTCGATATGCTTTACCAAGCATATCGTTATCATAAACTTCAAAAAAAATATACTCTGTATTGCTAGTTATTATCGAACTTAAAAAATTCAGAAAATCAGTGTTATCAAGTTTGCTTAGATTATCAATAAACTTATTGTAATTAAAGATTGATAGAGTATGATTTAAAACATTCTTATTAATAGAAATAGTTACATCAATTTGATCAGAATCAGATATAAAATCTATATAAACATCATTCTGTGTTACATTATCAATCCGCAGCTCTCGCCCTGCATCATTAGTTAAATTAATTATTATTTTATCTCGTTCTGATACTGCTTTTATAAGAGTTTTAAAGAACGAAATCCTAGGTAGTGCTTTCAGAGAAAATGATTGTTTAGCTTCAAAATAAAGTCGATCATCATCAGTTTTAAATTTTTCTAATAGAATATCATATATTGTCATTTCTATGCGTAAATTCTAAATAAGTCGTTTCATCGGTAACTTGTATTTTTAAATACTTTTTCCCTTGTTCAATATAAGTTTCAATAACTTCTCTATTTTCTGAAACTGTTAATCTTATGCCCGGGTATACTTCATAATTTGTACGGATTCTAGCCTTTACAATATCGGCAACTACCTGAAAATTCCTCTCAAATTTTTTCTTTTCTGGTAATTCAAGTAATTCATTTTTAAATTGTTCTCTTGGAAATAATTCATCAATAGGAGAATAATCATTAAAAATGTCATCGATCATAGAATCATAATCCATAGTAGCATTTGTTCTAAAATAATGGATAAAAGAATTCCTTAAAAAAGCTCGATCTTTTGGATATTTTTGCTTAATTTTTCTATTCAAGAAACCATCAATAGCATTAAAAGCGTTTTTTGTGTTTTCCTCATCATTAGTCAATTCAATTAACTCAAGAAATTCATCATACCAATACTTAGTAATTGTATCTTGGTGTAGTTGAACTCCAATCTCTTCGTTACTAGTTTCATCAATATAAAAAGTTGCCGATTTGTAAATTTTAATATCTTTTGGAAAACCTTGTGTATCTGATAAACCTACTTGATTCACAAAAACAATGTGAGCTACTTTTGCAAGTAAAAACATATATCTTTCGTTATCACCATCATAGAACAAAGCTTGCATTAGTGACCCAACTTGAACAGATTTTTGCATTTTTTCTATTTTACTTTGTGCCCACAATTCTTTCTCCAACAACCTTTTAGAAATTGATTCAAAAAATACTTCACAATCAGTTGGTTCGTTTTGATTATCTATTATCTTTTTAATACAATTTAAGACTTGCGTCGTTACTGCCTTTGATTTATAGTTCTTAACAATTTTATTATCTGCCATAGTGATAAGAATTTCATGAAAGTAATCATCAAATTTTATACTATCATCTGGTATATTTTTTATTGTAATATTATTTTGCCTATCAATTGTATAAATAGTAGCTTGTTTTAATTCCATTAATTTTTCTCCTAATTACAGTTACTATTGTAAGCATTATACCAAAAAAACACAGTTTTTACACTGCGTTTTATTATATTTATATAATTACTTATTTCACCAACTTCTTCATCTCATCAATACGTGCGACGGTCGCGTCGTATTTAGCTTGGTAGTCGGCTTGTTTGTCGCGTTCTTTTTGGACGACTTCTGGTTTGGCATTGGCTACGAAGCGTTCGTTAGAGAGTTTCTTACCGACCATATCCAGTTCTTTTTGCCATTTAGCGAGTTCCTTGTCGAGACGAGCGAGTTCTTCTTCGACATTGAGGAGGTCAGCGAGTGGCAGGTAGATTTCTGCTCCTGTGATGACGCTTGACATAGCGAGTTCAGGTGCAGGAATAGTTGATGCGATTTCCAGGTGTTCTGGATTTGTGAAGCGTTTGATGTAGTTGACATTGCTGTTAAAGAAGGCTTCCAAGTCACTATCGCTTGTCTTAACAAGGATGGTGATTGGCTTGCTTGGAGCTACGTTTACTTCTGCACGCGCATTACGAACTGCACGAATCAAGTCTTTAAGACTTTCCACACCAGTGTGGGCAGCAAGGTCTTCAAAGGCTGAGTTGACAGTTGGGTATTCTGCTGTAACGATAGAACCTTCTGAGATTTGTCCAAAGATTTCCTCTGTCACGAATGGCATGATTGGGTGAAGGAGACGAAGAATCTTGTCCAAAGTATAAAGGAGAACAGAGCGTGTGATGACTTTCTCTTCTTCATTATCACTATAAAGGACTTCCTTAGTCAACTCAACATACCAGTCCGCAAATTCATCCCAAATGAAGTTGTAGAGGATGTGTCCAGCGACACCAAACTCAAACTTATCAAAGTTGGCAGTAGCTTTTCCGATCGTTTCATTGAGGTTGTGGAGAATCCAGCGGTCTGTGACATTACCAGCTTCCTTGTTGACAACTTTTTCCACATTGGCAGTTGCTTGCTCAAGAGTCAAACCTTCATTGTTCATGAGGATGTAGCGAGAGATGTTCCAGATCTTGTTGATGAAGTTCCATGAAGCATCCATTTTCTCGTAAGAGAAGCGCACGTCTTGCCCTGGTGCAGAACCATTTGAAAGGAACCAACGAAGGGCATCTGCACCGTATTTCTCAATAACATCCATTGGGTCAATCCCATTGCCAAGAGATTTAGACATCTTACGTCCTTGCTCGTCACGGATAAGACCGTGGATCAGAACGTTTTGGAATGGCTGACGACCAGTGAATTCCAATGATTGAAAGATCATACGAGATACCCAGAAGAAGATGATGTCGTAACCTGTAACCAAGGTTGAAGTTGGGAAGTAACGTTTGAAGTCTTCTGAGTCGACATCAGGCCAGCCCATGGTTGAGAATGGCCAAAGGGCTGAACTGAACCAAGTATCCAAGACATCTTCGTCCTGAGTCCATCCGTCACCTTCTGGCGCTTCTTCACCGACGTACATTTCACCCTCAGCATTGTACCAAGCAGGGATTTGGTGACCCCACCAGAGCTGACGAGAGATAACCCAGTCGTGGACATTTTCCATCCATTGGAGGAAGGTATCGTTGAAACGTGGCGGGTAGAATTCTACCTTGTCTTCTGTGTCTTGGTTGGCAATAGCATTCTTGGCCAATTGATCCATCTTGACGAACCACTGAGTAGACAAGCGTGGCTCCACCACAACACCTGTACGCTCTGAGTGACCAACACTGTGGACACGTTTTTCGATTTTAACAAGGGCACCGATTTCTTCCAGCTTAGCAATAACTGCCTTACGAGCTTCAAAACGGTCCATGCCTGCAAATTCGAAGGCCAAGTCATTCATAGTTCCGTCGTCGTTCATGACGTTGACTTGTGGCAAGTTGTGGCGTTGACCAACCAAGAAGTCGTTTGGATCGTGGGCAGGGGTGATTTTAACAACACCAGTACCAAACTCAGGATCAGCATGCTCATCCCCAACGATTGGGATCAATTTATTAGCGATTGGAAGGATGACGTTTTTACCGATCAAGTCCTTGTAGCGTGGATCTTCTGGATTGACCGCAACGGCAACGTCCCCAAACATGGTCTCAGGACGAGTGGTCGCAACTTCAAGGGCGCGCGAACCGTCTTCCAGCATATAATTCATGTGGTAGAAGGCACCTTCGACGTCCTTGTGAATCACCTCGATATCAGAAAGGGCAGTGCGAGCTGCTGGGTCCCAGTTGATGATAAACTCACCACGGTAGATCCAGCCTTTCTTGTAAAGGTCCACAAAGACCTTGCGAACGGCTTTTGACAAACCTTCATCAAGAGTGAAACGCTCGCGAGAATAGTCTACAGAGAGCCCCATCTTGCCCCACTGTTCCTTGATGGTAGTCGCATATTCGTCTTTCCATTCCCAGACTTTCGTCAAGAAAGACTCACGACCAAGGTCATAACGGCTAATGCCCTCACCACGCAAGCGCTCCTCAACCTTAGCCTGAGTGGCAATCCCCGCGTGGTCCATACCTGGAAGCCAAAGAGTATCAAACCCTTGCATGCGTTTTTGACGGATGATAATATCCTGCAAAGTCGTATCCCAAGCGTGACCAAGGTGGAGTTTACCAGTTACGTTTGGTGGTGGAATCACGATTGAATAAGGCTTAGCCTTTTGATCGCCTGAAGGCTTGAAAACATCTTCGTCAAGCCATTTTTGGTAACGACCAGCCTCAACCTCGGCTGGATTGTATTTAGGTGAAAGTTCTTTAGACATGTGTTTGTCCTTTCTCTATTGTATTCATTTTATCTTGAATTTGCTTAGCAGCTTCTTCTGCAGACAAATTCGTATTATTTATTTTAAAGTAGTGGTGCAGCTCATTCGGTTGATGTTGGGAATTTAATTGAAGTGTTTCAGCGGTCTCTAAAATTTCTCTTTCAGATAACTCAATATGTCGTTTTAAGGGTTTGTGCTTCAACCGGTTCTCCGTTCGATTTCGACGTAAGCGCTCTTCAAGACTTGTTTCCAACTCCACAAAAAGAATCTCTTGATGATAGTCATTCAACAAATCTTGAATTTGCTTTAAATACATCAGCTGGTACTGATTTGAAAAATCAATTACGTCTGTTAAAATTACTGATCGCTGATTTCTTGCACTTGCTCCAAGGAAAGAAAAGGTAATTCCACGAACAAATTCCCACATCTCCTCTGTATAATCCTGATAGATTTCTAGTGCAAAATCGATGGCTTGATGGTTATAAAAGAGGGTAGAATCCGTCAGTCGAGATAGTTCTTGACCAATCGTCATTTTTCCTGAGGCCGGAGCACCAATGATGAAAAGATGCATCAAATTCCCTCCCACTCACTTCTCAGCAAGCCATATATCAGACTGTCACAGCGGTTTCCTTGAACATCTTTACGGTCTCGGATGCGAGCTTCAAGAGTAAAACCAAGTTTTTCTGCAACTCGTTGACTTTGGATATTGTAGCCAAAGCAAGAGAGTTCAATCTTGTGAAGACCTAGTTCTCTAAAAGCTAGGTCAATCAAGGCTCGCGCTGCTTCTGGTACATAGCCTCGACCCCAATAGTCTGGATGCAAGGTATAGCCAAGCTCTAGCACATCATCCGCATAGCGGTGGTTGAAGTCAACCGAACCAATGACTTTATCTGTTCCTTTGACGACAAGCCCATAGCCAGCTGGGAGATTTTCCTTTTGATTGCGCTCAGGCAGAATATGCTCTAGATAGTAAACCTCATCTTCCAAGGTCTTGACGGGCGGAAATCCTGCTGGATAGGCGACCTCTGGGAGACTAGCGTAGGCATGAATATCTTCGGCGTCAGTCACTGTACGAACTCGCAAGACGAGCCGTTCGGTTTCTAAGCGTTCTGGTAATTCAGCTCTTGACATTCTTCTCACCTCGCTTTCTACAAAAAATCGCCCCTGCCATCTACATGACAGGGACGAATGTGTTTATCCGCGGTACCACCCAATTTCGGGCAGAGCCCGCAACTCTCGTCTTTAAAACAAAAAGACACTTTTATTTCAATTTTTCATCCATTAGCAACCAGTTTTGACACATTTATGGACTTCTCAGCACCGCCACTTTCTGTAAAATGTGGGATTCAAAACACCTCTAATGGCTATATTGTAGCAAGATTTTGACGGAAATGCAAGGGACAAGAAAGATTACTTGAATTTGATGCCGTTTTCTTTCAATTTCTTGATGGTAGCTGGGCCGATTCCTTTCAAGGCAAGGAGTTCTTTTTCAGTCCAGTTTTTGAAATCTGAAGCAGACTTGATTCCTTCATCATAGAAAGTCTTAGCACGATCAAGTGGAAGTCCACCCAAGTTTGCTGCAAAATCTTCTACAGAATTGGCTACTTTTTGAGCTTGCTCTTTGGTAGCTTCTACTGCTTGCTCAACTTTTTTAGAAACAGCCTTACCAGCTTGGCTTGCTGACTGCTCTGCACGTTTCACGACTTTTTTTGTCTCTTCTACAACCTTAGTCACAGTACTTGAAAAAGCACCTGCACGACGGAGGCTATTTCGTAATTGTTTTTTACGATTGAGTTTCTTTGACATGATAAAATCCTTTCAATAAAAAATCCCTGTTCTGACAAGGATTTAATATAAATATTCTATCAAGATTTTAGTAAAAAATCAAGAATCTATCTCGTTTAGTAATTTCTCTCACCAAACAAATCTTCTGGCAAATCATGGAATCCCTTGCCTGCTTTGAAGTTTTCAAATTTACCCAGCAAGAACTGGTAGGCATCCAAGCGACTTTCGTAGCGAATCATGGCATCTTTGGCACGCTCGTCCTGGTCTTCTTCGTAGACTTTTTGGCTTTCCTTATGCGCCATGTCGTTGATCATGATTTGGGTATTGACCCAAGCTTCAAATTCCTTCATAAACTCTTGTTCGTAACTCATTTTTTCTCCTTATTCTAATCCACGAAAATAGTCCGTGTCAATCTCACGGTAGGGCTGGATATCCTGAACATACTCCAACACACCTTGGAATTCTCCCTCTTCATCATGGACTGCGGCATAGGTGATGTGGACAAACTTGCCTCGTGACTCAGATTTGAACCACATTTCATACTTGTCTTTGCTTCCCTCACGAAGCCCCTTCATGATGGTCTTGACCTTGTCCAAGTACTTAGGTGGATGACAGAGTTCAACATTGCGCCCAACTTGGGACGGCGTTCGTTTGAAAATCATCTCATCAGCCGGCGCATTGTCATTGTAATACTGGAAAATATAGTCTTTATTGACAAAGGTAATTTCCATGGGGAGGTGATTGAGGATGAGATTGGCCTGCTCGACTGAGAGATAGCCATTCCCAAAAGCCTGTTGACTATGGCGGTCCAGCACTGTTTCCTTTTCCTTATGGGTAAAGGTAATGGTAAACTGACCTTCTGGCGTATCAATAACTTGCTGAACTTGACCTTCTGCCGTATCTAGTTGTACGGGCTCCTCTGCACTCTTTTCCTCAACAAAACTCTGGCGTTCTGGCACCCATTTCTCAGATGGACGGATGATGGCATAACCATAGGCATCGCTCTCCTCCGCAATCTGAAGCCAGTCATCCTGAGTAAAGGATTCAAGGAGAATCATAAGAAGGATGGACTCTTCCTTGAAAATCATACTTTCAAACTCTGTCGCAAAGGCTTCAAAATCTTCCTTTACAGTGCTAAGCGGCACTTCTGGTAGTGACTTGGCTGTCGCTAAAGCTGTTTGAAAGAGTTCCCTAATCTGGTCATCCACTCCCCACATAACTTTAGGAGGTGAATCGTGACCATAGCGCTCCATGATGGGGAAAAAGAGCTCTTCCTTGCGCTGGTAGTGGATGTCAAATTGACCTACAAGTCCCATCTGACGCACCAAGCCCTTGCGCATCTCCGCCAGCATTTCCTCGTCTTCCATAGATTTATAAGTATCTAACAATCTCCGAATGCGAATCAAGGCCGCACGGAGGGCCAGATTTTCTTCTTTGAAAACGCGAACGGGGTGACCTGGATGCTCGGTATCCTCTACTTCGACACCTTTAATAGCATTTTTAAAAAGATTGGCATGGACATCACAGAGTTCCATGACATCTTCAAAGGTGACACCTGAGTCTGAGTTCATCAGCTCGTGCTCCATGAGGGAAATCTCTATGGCTGAGACACCTGCAAAAGTCGCATCAAAACGCTCCTGAACCGACTCAGGAGAGGCACCATTGTGCAATTCTAACAAAATATCCCGCAGGACATGAATCCGTTCATCTGCCATTAGTCTAATCCAATCACATCGTAGCCGTTTGCTTCCAGCGTGCGGACAATCTTGTCCATAGGAGTTCCTTCAAGCTTAGAACCCTGTTTGAGTGATACTTTACGACCAACTGTATTACGCATTAAGGGATTAGCAAGGGGTTTAAAACCAAGCTCCACTAGGATTTCCAAGACTTCTGGATGCTTGTCAACCACTTCTGCAACGGGAATTGACACATCGATGATATTATCCATGACGACCTCCATTGAATGTTCTAAAATGATTTTACTGCTTTTATTATACCACAAGGAAAGAGATTAAAAAACTAGCAGTGGAGTTCCTGCTAGTTATCTGCGACTTGAATTACTATCTAAATAAGTTTAAAGAGCCAATCCAATATCTTAAACACTATCTTGTAAAACAGCAATTGGACTGCAAAAGAGATGATCATCCAAAAGAATTTCACAATCCCAAAAATTGGTTTGATAAAAAGAATGGCAAGAAGTCCCCAGAAAAATTTCATTCTTTCTCCTCTGGCTTAATGAGCCACCGAGCCGTATCCATTAACTTGTCTACAATAAAGAGTTTCCCCAGACCGACAACGACATTGTCATCTTTCTTTATCGTTTTCATTACTTTTACACCTTGCACGGTCAAAAAGTAATTCCCGTAAGTTTTAGCTAGAGTTTTTATAAGTCCCATATTACTCACCTTCGATGATTTCAGCTTCTTTTCGGATAGTATCAATATCTATTTGATACTGCCCTTCATTATAATTAACTAATTTGGATAATTCCTTTTGCAGTCTTTTCCCCATCGGCTTCATGGTCGCAAAGGTTAAGCCACCAGAAAGGACACCCCCTAAAATAGGAATCACTTTTCCCATTCCCTTAGCCAAGCCTCCCTTTGTCAAGCTGACTCCAAAAATTTTCAAAACTTTCTCCAGAATAGGATACCAAAGTGTCTTTGTCAAAGCTTTCTGCGGAATCGTCTTCATCACATGCTTGGCAACTGTCACACCTCCAGAGCGAAGTAAAGCCCCTGCTCCATTTACCCCTAGCATGACACCGAGATAAAGCAAGAGTGTATTTTGAGCATCCTCGCTCAATTCATCACGGGATTCCCAAAGATCATCAAATCCATAAATATAGCCTAGTTCTTGGGCCAACTTTAATGAAAAAGCATAAAACTGAACTACATCTGTTGGAATAGTGATTGCCATGGCAATACCGCCAGGTAAACCTGCCAAAATCGAAGTCCCGCTTGCTCGTAGAACATTGTCCTTAATACAGGTCTTAGCAACTCGATCCAAGCTTCCCTTTGTTAACAAAGAGGTCGGACCTTTTTCCAATAATGTAGCAATATCCTTTCGATTTAACTCTTTAGAAAACTTGTCAACTAAAAATTTTTCTCGATCAACTTTGACCATGGGTAATTTCACCACTTGTTGCAGCACTTTCATCGCTAACTCTTGTTTGCCCATCTCTATCTCCATTCGTCATTCGTATTAAACTTTATCATATCATACTATGAGGTATTTACAAATTTTTTAAACTGTTTTTTGTAAATACAGCTATTAATAGCTAGAAGAGTTCAAACACCAAAAAAGAGGGTTGCCCCTCTTCTTTAGTTCTTATCCAGATTGCGTAGCATTTCGTCAATCTTGTTCCCATACTCGATGGACTCGTCTTTGACGAAGGTCAAATCTGGGATTTTGTACAATTTCAAATTGCGACCAAGTTCACGTTTGATGGTACCAGTTGCTTTTTCAAGTCCGATTTGAGCTTTTTGATTATCTGAAGCAAGGTTACTCAAAATGGTGTAGTAAACCTTGGCAACAGACAAGTCACCCAGCATCTGAACATCTGTGATGGTCACACCTTGGACACGCGGATCACGGACTTTCTTTTGCAAAATCTCATTGACTTCACGCTTGATTTCCATGCCCACTCGATCCGTACGGAAATGATTTGCCATGATATTCCTTTCTCTACTTTGAACCAAAAGCTAGGCCAGCAGACCTAGCTATTTTTAAACTGCTTGATTTTCAGTTCAAATTGAAACAAAGTTCAATTTGAACTCATCCGCTTCTTTCGCTGTGGTGAAAGTGATGGAACTGATTTATCAGTCCCATCACAGGGGATTTTTGAGACCCTAAGCTCAAAAATAAGCAATGAAACCATGGGGTTGCTTGCGTCCCTCACCACCTAAGAAAGGAGCAAAAAAATCTTATCTCTTGATTTCTTCCATGACATAGGCCTCAATCACATCATCCATCTTGATATCATTGTAGCCATCGATCATCAAACCACCTTCACGGCCGTTTGTAACTTCTTTGACGTCGTCTTTGTAGTGTTTCAAGCTTGCAAGTTCACCGTCATAGATAACGACACCATCACGGATAACACGAACTTTAGAGTCACGGGTAACCTTACCGTTGATGACCATGAATCCACCGATAGTTCCCACTTTAGACACCTTGAAGGTTTCACGAATAACTGCTTCACCAATAATTTTTTCTTCGAATTCTGGATCAAGCATCCCTTTCATAGCTTCTTCCATCTCTTCGATAACCTTGTAGATAATGCTGTGGAGACGGATTTCCACATCGTCAGCTTCAGCTTGTTGACGAGCTTGTGGTGTAGGGCGTACGTTGAAACCAACGATAAAGGCATTTGAAGCTTCGGCAAGAGTCACGTCAGATTCGTTGATGGCACCGACCGCTGAGTGAACAATGGTAACTTTAACACCTTCTACATCGATTTTCTGAAGTGATGCAGAAAGGGCTTCAACAGAACCTTGTACGTCAGCCTTAATGATAACGTTAACTGATTTGAGTTCACCAGCTTTAAGTGTATCAAAGAGGTTTTCAAGGCTGACACGTTGGGTAGCTTGACGTTGCTTCATAAGAGCACGTTTGGCACGTTCTTCACCAGCTGCACGCGCAGATTTTTCATCTTCGTAAACAGCAAAGTGGTCACCCGCCATCGGCGCTTCATTCAAACCTGTGATTGATACTGGTGTTGATGGTCCAGCAACCTTAACACGACGACCAAGGTCGTTGGTCATAGCACGGACACGACCGAAGGTATTTCCGACAACGATTGGGTCTTGAACATTCAAGGTACCTTGTTGAACAAGAAGGGTTGCGACCGCACCTTTTCCTTTATCCAAGCGCGCTTCGATAACTGTACCGATAGCACGAACTGTTGGGTCTGCCTTGAGTTCTTGGATTTCAGCCACAAGAAGGACTGTTTCCAACAATTCTTCGATGTTTTGGTTGAATTTAGCTGAAATTTCAACAAATTCAGAATCTCCACCCCAAGCAGTTGACATAACTCCATGCTCTGCCAATTCACCGATAACGCGTTCTGGGTTAGCACCTGGTTTATCAATCTTGTTAATGGCTACGATGATTGGAACGTTGGCCGCTTTTGAGTGGTTAATGGCTTCGATAGTCTGAGGCATAACCCCGTCATCTGCCGCTACGACCAAGATAGTAATATCGGTAACAGAAGCACCACGCGCACGCATAGATGTAAAGGCCGCGTGTCCTGGTGTATCAAGGAAGGTAATCTTCTTGCCATTTTCCACGATTTGGTAGGCACCAATATGCTGAGTGATACCACCTGCTTCACCTGTCGCAACACGAGAATTACGAAGGGTATCTAGGAGTGTTGTTTTACCGTGGTCAACGTGTCCCATGATGGTTACAACTGGTGGACGCTCTACCAATTCATCTTCATTGAGATAACCATCTTCGACAAAGAAACGTTCGATGTCGGCATTATCCACTTCAACCTTTTGCTTAGCTTCAATACCGTAATCCACCATGAGGAGTTCAATTGTTTCTCCATCCAAGGATTGGTTTTGTGTGGCCATGACACCCATCATGAAAAGTTTCTTAACGATTTCAGCTGGTTCACGTTTGATACGTTTTGCGATTTCCGCAACGGTCATACCATCTGTATATTCAAATTCTGTTGGCAATTCATGGAATTTACGTTCTGTAACAGGTTTTGGAGTCTGATTACGGTTGTTCTTGTTATTGCCTTTTTTGTTTTTCTTGTTGTTATTCCAGTTACTATTTCTTTGATTTCTCACTTGATTTTGACTACTTCGATTCTTTTGTTGTTTTCTAGGACCATCTTCTTCGTGATCATAATCATCACGTTCTTTGTCTGGTCGGGCTTGCTTCTTACGACGTGTATCCACTGCAGCTTCTTTTTTCGCAGGAGCTGTTTCAACCACTACTTGAACTTGTTGCGCTTGTTCAGCTAACTTAGCAGCTTCTTCAAAGATTTCCTCTGGTTCCTTGCGTTTGTTAGCTTGGGCCAAGGCTTCTTTGGCAGCCTGAGTTTGTTTGAAACGTTCCTCGCTTGAACGTGCGTACTCTGCATTTTGTTCTGCTTTTAGGGCAGCTGCACGGGCTTTAAAGTCAATACGTGGAGCCGCTTGATTTGGACGTTTGTCCTCTTGTTGACGGCGCTCATTTCCACGATTTTGCTGACCTTGCTGTTTCTTAGCTTGGTCATTAAAGCGACGATTGTCGCGATTGCCTTGACCTTGTTTTCCACCATTACGTCCATCATTTTTCTGACGGTTTCCGTTTTGTTGTTGGTCACGGTTATTGCCCTTATTTTGCTTGCGTCGTTCTGCCTGCTCTTTGGCACGGGCTTCACGTTCAGCCTTGAAATTACGGCTTTGCGGTTTAGTTGCTACTTTTTCTGTTTTCGGAGCAACTTGCTCTGGCGCTTTTGCCTCTTCCTTAACTACAGCTGGTTTAGCTGGCTCAGATTTTTCGGCTTTCTTTTCTGCACTTGCTTTTGGTGCTGCAGGTTTTGCTTCTGCTTTCGGAGCAGCTGCAGGCTTAAAGCTGGCAGCGATTTTTGCAGCGACAGCTTCTTCCACACTTGATGAGTGGCTTTTCACATCCAAGCCCAACTCTTTTGCACGCGCTACAACTTCTTTACTTTCTTTTCCAAGTTCTTTTGCGATTTCGTACAATCTTTTCTTAGACAAATCATGTCCTCCTCTTCTATTCCATAAGAGACCTCATTTTCTTTGTAAATCCAGCATCTGTTACAGCCAAAACCTTTCTTGATTTCCCGACTGCTATGCTTAATTCCAGTGTTGAAAACACGGTTACAGTTTCTACTTGATAATAATGACTTTTATCTTGAATCTTCTTGGTCAGATTGGGTCCAGCATCATGGGCTAGAAAGACCAACTTGGCCTTGCCATCTTGAATGGCCTTGACCACCAATTCTTCACCCGATATAATCCGCCCTGCTCTCTGAGCAAGTCCCAAGAGATTGCTTATCTTTTGCTTATTCAAGTCCTAACTCTCTTCTTTTTACTTTGTGATCCACATAAGCGATCAACTCGTCATAAAAGCTTTCTTCCACTTCCATATTAAAGCTGCGGTTAAAGACCTTCTTCTTTTTCGCCTCTAGGGCTTCTGCATTGTCTAGCTTGATATAAGCGCCACGGCCATTGGCCTTGCCTGTCGGATCGATAAAGACTTGCCCTTCCTTATTCTTGACAATGCGGAGCAAATCACGCTTATCAATCACTTCGTTAGACACAACAGACTTGCGCAAAGGGATTTTTCTCGTTTTCATCTTTCCCTCCTCTAGCAGCTTTTATTCTTCTACAGTATCGTTTTCTGCTTCCAAATCTACCGAACCAGCTTCTTCCATGGCTTCAAATTCGCTAGCAGACTTGATATCGATACGGTAACCAGTCAAGTGAGCCGCCAAGCGAACGTTTTGCCCACGACGACCGATAGCAAGAGAAAGCTTGTTATCAGGAACAACCACCAAGGCACGTTTGCTGTCGTTTTCATCAAAGATAACTTGGTCAACTTCAGCAGGAGCGATGGCATTGTAGATAAATTCAGCTGGATCTGCTACCCACTCGATAACATCGATATTTTCTTCGATTGGTACCATGCGGTCATTTTTAGCATCATAACGAGCTGGGTGGAATTTGCTGGTAATCTTCTTGATATTAGCACCACCACGTCCAACGATTGTACCGATAGCATCCACGTTTGGATTATGACTGCGAACGGCAACCTTCGTACGGTCACCAGCTTCACGAGCCACGCTCATGATTTCAACAGTTCCATCATAAACTTCTGGAATTTCTTGCTCCATCAAACGTTTGATCATTTCTGGATGGCTACGGCTAACAAAGACGTTGACCCCGCGAGGGTTGTCTTCAACCTTGTAGACATAAACTTCAATACGATCATGAGAAGCAAAAACTTCTCCAGGGATTTGGTCTTGTTTTGACAATTGGGCTTCGATGCTGCCAAGGTTGACATAGATAAAACGGTTATCAAAGCGTTCTACAGTACCAGACATGATTTCTTGCTCATGTTCTTTATAAGTATTGTAAGTGATGGCACGTGTTTGCTTGCGCATTTTTTCCATGATGGTTTGTTTGGCAGATTGAGCTGCTACACGACCAAACTCAGCAGGTGCTTCTTCAAACTTGATTTTGTCACCAAGTTCATAGGCTGAATTAATGGCAAGAGCATCTTTCAAACTGATTTCCAAACGGCTATCAAATACTTCATCAACCACTTCACGGACAGTATAGACTGTAAAGTCACCTGTTTTTTCATTGAAGTCAATAGCTACGCTGTCTGATTGACCATAGCGTCTGCGATAAGCGGAACGAAGCGACTCTACTACTGCGTCGATGATATCTTCTTTTTTGATTCCCTTGTCTTCTTCCAAAATGCGGAAGGCCTCTAGCATTTCTTTACTCATGTTTTCTTCACTTTTGAATCCTCAAAAGCTATCCTTTCTTTTTCTATAATTTAACTGCTAAACGTGCTTTTGATACTAAACTATATGGAATTTGGACGGTTTTCTTACGCGTCTTGTCCATATATTCCATGGTCAACTCGTCCTCTTCAAAGGCCAACAAGGTTCCTTCAAAGACCTTTTGCTTATCGATGGCTTGGTAGAGCCCGACATGAATGTATTTCCCAACCGCTCCAGCGACAGCATCCTTGGTTTTCAAAGGACGTTCCAAGCCTGGACTGGTGATTTCTAGGAAATATTGTTCTGGGAAGGGATCTGGCTTGATGGTGTCTAAGACAGGACTGATAATTTCTGTCAAGTCTGCCGTGTCGTTCAAGGTAATTCCTTCAGGTTTATCTACAAAAATACTGAGAATCATGTCACTGCCAATCTTTCCATACTCGATATCCACGAGTTCGAAAGGTGCTTGGATGACAGGTTCTACAACTTCTCTGACTAATTCTACGATTGTTGCGATTGCGTCCACCTCCTCATAAGCAAGAGGCGAAGATATTTCCCCGCCTCTCTTTTCATATTCTTACTCTTAGTATAGCACGTTTGCCAGCTTATGTAAAGCAAAAGCACTTATACAGCCTGATTTCAGGCTATTTCTTAAAATTCTGCCTCAACTCGGTAGATAACTTGCCCCTTGTTGGAGAATTTTTGCTCGTATTCTGTCATGACATTGCCTTCAAAATCACTGGCATGTAAATCAAGCCAGACACCATTGAGCTTCATGCCATACTGAGAAAAACTCACTAGGCTGTACTCAAACAAGCCACGGTTATCCGTCTTGAAATGAATTTCTCCATTTTCAGGCAAGATACGCTTGAAGGTATCCAAGAAGGTCTTGTAAGTCAAACGACGCTTTTCATGGCGTTTTTTAGGCCATGGATCTGAAAAGTTCAAATACAAGCGATCAATCTCACCGTCTTCAAAGTAGTCAGTCAAGTCAGAACCATCTACCCACAAGAGCTTAATGTTAGGCACTCCAACTTCAAGCACCTTGTCCAAAGCGTAGCTCAAAACAGACTTTTGAATATCAATCCCGATATAGTTGATGTCAGGGTTTTGCTTGGCCATACCTGAAACAAAGGCACCCTTTCCACTTCCAACTTCCACATGAATGGGATTATCATTACCAAACAAGTCCCGCCATTTTCCCTTGGCTTCCAAGGGATTGAGGACCACATACTGGGGATTTGCCTCTAGTAATTCTGTTGCCCCTTTACGATTTCTAACTCTCATCTTCTCTTTCCATACTTGTCTCGGAAGTGACGCAAGCCATGAATCTCCCGATTGACATTTTCTAAATCTTGGTTCATATAATACTTGGAAATCTGGCTCAAATAAGACAATTGACCGTACCAATACAATTTACTTAATACCGTTTGATTGTACTTGTAACCGTAGTAGGTCAACCATTCCTTCCACTGATGTTCTGGAATATAATGGCAGAGCATATGGGCCACATCAAACATGCGATCGGTCAAGCGAACCGAATCCCAATCCACCAAATAAATTAAGCCACTGTCTGTCTCAATCCAATTACTATGTCGTACATCTCCATGGACAATGGTCGCATGGTCCTCTCTAAATCCTGGAATAGTCTGACGTAAATCAGTCATCACTTCACTGATAAAATGATTTTTACGCAAAGCATCTGGAGCCGTTTCCTGCCAAGACTGTAGTAAATCTACAGGTGTTTCCATGGCATATCCCAAACGACTCAACTGTGTCATCAAAGGACGTGAGCGATGAAGGCGGGTTAAAATATTGACGATTTGTTTACGATTCATATCATAGGGGGTCAATATTTTGCCTGTCAACCATTCTTGAGCACACATATCACGCCCATCTGCCAAACGGCGACTCCATAATAATTGTGGAGCAATTTGTTCTCTAGCTAGACCAGGTAGGATTGGAGAGGTGTTCATTTTTACAAAGATACGCTTCCCATCAGGATAGCTACCCATATAAGCCTTGCCACTTTTCCCAGGTATGGGAGTCAGTGTTAGCTCATTATCACCCAAATCCATTTCTTTCCTCCGTATAAAGTTTCCTTACTATTCTACTAGTTTTTGGGCTATTCGTCAACCGCTCCACACCCGATTCTCAAAGAAAAGCCTCTAGATTGGCTTGGGTATCATTATAGAAAGAAAAAGGTAAGCACAATCTCCTACTTACCTTTTCATAATTTTTATAAATAATATAAGAGTGGCCAACTGTTGTAAAACATGTGGACTAGAGTAGAAACCCATAGGTTTTGGCTCTTTTTATAAGCAAAGCCCAGTAACAAGCCCCCAAGTAGATAAAAAATAAACGAAGGGACATTAGAAGGTCCATGCATGAAAGAAAAGAGAGATGAAGTTAGCACAAACCCTAACCAAGAATTGTCAAAAACAGCACCCTGAAGAAGTCCTCTAAACAGGAGTTCCTCATGGATAGGGGCCAAAACTATGGCACTTACAATAAAGGAAAGCGAAAGTCCTTTACTCGTTTCCTCAAGGTGTTGAGCCGAAGCACCAGAAGCAACTGAGAAAAAGGCATGATAACCTATATTTACCAGCACAGTGAGAAGAAAGATTCCAATGAAGAGCAAGAGTTGTTTCTTGCTTAACATCCCAAAAGAAATCATGTCAAACCATCTCGCATAGCCAAAACTAAGGAAAAGCAAGAGACTCTTTATCATAATGAATGTGTACTGGTGTTGAAAATAATCCCCTTGATTGACGGAATATCCCGCTGTACCAATGATTGCAAAGACTAAAAATCCCAAAAACAAGGCATGACACTTATTGAAAATGGCCATAAAGCTATCCTCCTCACCAAACAGACTTCCTACACGTCATTCTTTAGATCTAGTCTTTCCAAAACAAACCATTTGAGTAACCAAAATCCGACCACATAGCCAGCCCCTAAGAATATAGCCATTAAAGCTAGCATGGAATTTAGGGAATTAAAGACCACCGCAGATACAAAGGTTAGCACAAAAACATTAAAGGCAATGGTGTCAGAAGCCAAGACCAGAATATAGGGCGTCAACCGGTCTAAAGTTTTGGAATCTAGGAAAAATAAGTGTTTATACATGATGACCTCCTCTTATCAGACTATAGACTAGCCGCAAGTTCTTCCCTACTTTTTATAATACTTCAAGCCCCAAATGAGTAGAAGCATAATAATCAAGCAGAGAATAGCGCCAATATAGGCAATTAGTTGTTGGTAAGATTCTCCTGCTGTGACACCTCTATACAAACAAATAATAGACATAAAACCTGTCAAGCCGATGAACATGAGTTGATTGGTTCTAGGACTAACCAAATCATCATCTTCAAACTTTCTTATCCTCATTTCTCTAGTGAGATAAACAGTGACCAAAATAGAAGCCAAGTTAATAACCACTAAAAGAAATTGGAAAACCAAGGAAAAATTTAAAAACTGACGAGATAGAAATAGATAAGTAGAGACAAGTAAAGGCAACTGACCTAAGAACAATCTCGCAAGGAAGATGTTCCGTTTTTTAGCAAGAAAAGTTTTCATTTCTTTGCTCCTTTCTTTTTAGTTAAAGCAAGATAGATTATAACCGCAATCATATAGGCTATTGTATAAAATAGATGATACCAAATACTCTCCCTAAGCGGATAAAGAAGGATAGACATAATCAGATACAGAACGAAAATGATCAGTATTTTTTTCTTCATAAGATTTCCTCCTAAATGTATGCTTTATCTTAGTTAAGCTACAACCTTTACACTGCTAGTATAGCACTCATTTTGACCTTGGATCACTCAAATCACAAATGGTCATCAAAACATCTTGAATTGTAAAAAATTTAAAAAAGCAAGCATGAAAAACATACTTGCCCTTTACACCATATTGATACCAACTTAATTTGTAGATTTTTTTATCCTGCTATCACATATCATTTTAACAGGCGAAACAATATTAAAGAAACTCCACTGTAGATTAAACTAGCGATAAAAAATCTTTTTATCTAATTAGATCTATCTTTATTCTTCTTTGGAGATTTTAAAAATTTTTTCCTAATTAAAGAAGTAATAAAAGAAACAAACATACTAACAACAAAAGCAATAAGAAAACTTTTGAAATCCATAATTACCTCCAAGTACAGCTCCTCTACATACAAGCTCAAACCTTTAAGCAAGCATAATAGTCAATTGTAGCATTGTTTTTGCATTCACGAGGAATACCTCTTTTTACTTTCGTCCTATTACAACCTTAATAAGGTTAGTATACTACTATTTTTTAAAATTTTCCATCCAAATCACAAATGGTCATCAAAACATCTTGAATTGTAAAAAATTTAAAAAGCAAGCATGAAAAACATACTTGCCCTAGGGGAATTTAACAACGTAAAGATCTAACTATTCACCCTTACTTCCGTCTGTTCTCATATATTCTCATAATCGCAATAAGGATACAGGCTGTCCCACCTGCCAAAACGAGGAGGGTAATAATAATGTTGAGAATTTCAGGCGTCCTCTCTATTCTGTTGACGAGACGGACTAAAGACAATACTGTCAATAAGAGTAAAGCTACTGACTCTGTCCTAATTAAAGAAGCCATTCGGTTCTCAACCGCATATAAAAAGGCTGGTAGTAAAACACAGGCTATAGCAATCACAAACAGATTACTCCCCGTTTCTTCTCCCTTATTCACCACAGAAATCATGAGAAGATTCGATGCTATGATTAACGTAGAACAGATGATAAAAAATGATTTCTTATTCATATAAAACACCTCATACACTATAGTATTTTAATCGATGACTGCAGGCAATACTTCTTTACACAAGTCTTCTAATCATCAACTGACATCGAGTGAACCGTTAAAACTTGACGAAAGATTTGATTTTGGCAGGTGGTATTTAGACTGGTATTGGGATGACTTTCCACAATCTTCATAACGGTATAGAGACCAACTCCTCTCTCCTCCCCTTTAGAACTGGCTCCAAAGGAGAAGATTTCAGAGATATCTATGCCCTCTTCTTTGATGGAATTTTCAATGATAAAGGTCTCCTGTGCTCCATTTTTTAAAAAGGCGATTGAAACATGAGGTTGGCTGGCTTCCACACTAGCTTCAATAGCATTGTCACAAAGGATAGACACAATGGTTAGAAAATCAAGTAGACTCATCCCCTCGACCTGAATCTCCTCTGGAACTTCGACATTAAAGACTATGTTCTTATCTCTAGCTTTTAGAAATTTCCCTGCTAGAAGACTTTTGAGGGCACGGTCTCGAACATTCACCAATCTGCCCAGGTCATATTTATTGTCCTGCAATTTTTCACTAGAATCCTTTAAGACCGAGTCATAGACCTCTTTTATCTGCTCCATATCCTCCTCTTCAATACCCAGACGTAAACTGGTCAAGAGGTTGGTGTAGTCATGGCGAAAACTCCGTACTTCCTTGTAAAGTTCCTCTATATGCCGACTATAGCGTTCCATATCTCTGTAGCGCAAGGCCTGCTCTTGGTTCAGTTTTTCCTGAAGTTTTTCCTTCAAATAGGTATCTAGCTTCTTGACAATTCCCATAAAAAAGATGAGGTAAAACACTAGAATCAAATGGCGAACAGTCTTTGATTGGATAACTTGTTCATATTCAAAGAAAGACAAAGTTTCCATGACTAGAAAGTAAGCCCCCATTATCCAGTTAATCGTAGTCAGAGATTTTTGAAAATCTTTATCTAGACTCTCCCTTCTCAAGCTAGTGAAATCATAGTCCAACCATTTCAAAAAGACTAATACTATGGAGCAAACGAATAGCATAATCAACAAAAAGACAGGATTTCCATCTCCATCTACAATCCCTTTCCCAAAAAACGGAAACACAAAATAGGAGACACTTCTGTAAAAGATATCCATCAATACAATTGGAAAGAGACCATAAAAGAAAAGGAGTCTTTTAGAAAGTCCTCTTAACAATAAGAAAGACAAGCTGAGGCCGAACAAGGGTTCTATAAAGTATGACAGATAGTCAGTCAAGACTAAATAATTAAAAGTTGTAACAATTGCTGCTAGAAGAAATTTCAGAAGAAAGGCCTTAAAAATTCTCTCAAAAGTTAGACCAATTCCATCTACCTTAAAGAACATGATAATTTCTAGCCCAATAATAACTAGTGTATACAATATAATCCAAATATTATACATAAGCTCTCCTAACTCAATGTAAGTTATTGATAGCTTCAGACACTTCCCTGACCTTATAACGCGCGATCAGACAGCTCCCACCATTGGGAAAGAAAAGGAGTTTTTCTTTCTTATCCAAACGCACCACATTGGCAGGATTGATGAGAAAAGAGCGGTGGCACTGCAAGAGGCGAGGCTCCTGCTTGAAAACCTCCTCCAAACTCGCTGTAAATTCCAGCCTGTCCGTCTTGGTATAGAGAATAACACGATGGGCTCTGGGCGATGTTTCAAGATAATAAACCTCTTTAAAAGGATACTGAAACTGGGCAAATTTTGATTTAAAGTAAAAGCAATCTTCCGCCAGACTCTTACTGTCTTGACTATTGGCATAGAGGAGGGCTGTCTCGATACGAGATTCAAACTCCTCTGCCGAAAGGGCCTTATCAATGTAGTCCAAAGCAGACACTTGGTAGCGAAAGGACAGGGGCATGAACTCTGAGTGAGTCGTCACAAAGACAATCAGGGCATACGGATCCCGATCCCGAATCTTTCTAGCCACTTCCAACCCCTTCATCTCCTCATTTCGAATCTCAATATCCAAAAAGAATAGTTGATGAGCTCCCTTCTCATGCACCTCTGTCAGCAGTTGATCTGGCTTACCAAAGACTTCAAAAGAACTCGGAGTGATATGATGCTCCTTCAAGAGTTTCTCAATCGTCGTTTCAATCCTAGCCTGTTGGGAAAAATCATCTTCTAAAACAAATATTCTCATCTTCTTACTCTCCTTGTTTCGATTTCTTCCTAAAAAGAGAATAGCAAAAATACTCTGACACAAGCCCACCAAATCTTAAACAGGCCTTTAACGCTCCTGAAGGGTGTCTTGTTCCTCAAATAAGCATGATAATCTTACAACTATTTTATCATAAAATCTTAACAGTACCATTCAGGAAATTTCAAGAACAATTAAAGATTTGTAGATAAAAAAGGAGATAAAAGTGATAAACTGACAGTATCAAAACACAGTTGCTAGAAACAAGACTGGCACCCAGATTAAAGGAGGAATTCTCATGACAGATACAGACCCTATCAAAAGAGCTCAGACTTTGATTACTGACTTAAACAAAGCCTACCAAGCATGCAAACAGGCAACCGCTGACGACGTCCGCTTTCAGGAGCAATTAAACTCTATTCTTGGCTTTCTAGCCAAGGCTGAAACAGTGGATAATCGAGTCTTGATTGAACTGGAAAAATTTTACCAGACTTCCAGTCTTCTCATGGGACTCAGCGCTCTTGAGCCAGATGCCCCTACTCGCGCCGCTTGGCGGGCCTATGACCGTTTCCACTTTGATCAAGTCAAGACCAAGTTGAGCCTCTACGGACCAACCATTATCTTGTAGTAACTAAAAAGAAGCTGAGACAAACCGAACTCAACTTCTTTTTTAGTGTCATATAAGCAAGATTAGTCCTGCATCTGACGTTTTACCTGATAAGGCAAATACAAGACTAGTAAAACCAAACCTGCACCCAGCAAGGCTAGAAGAGCCAATTTTTCTTGGAAGGTAATCAACCCAATAACTAATTCCACAAGTAAAACAAAACTGGTCAATCCTCGGACTACCGCCTGCAAGCCTTTTTCCTTTTGCCCCTTGTCAAGTGGAAAGAGTTGGGTCAAATACTGGTAGTCAAAGGCATGATAGAGGGCCAGTAACTGGAAGAGCAGGAGGTAGTTAAAGAGAACCACAACTGCTGTCGCAATCCAAGCTTGCTCGATAAAAACCTGCGCCAGCAAAGAAAGCAAGAGAAGACGGAGACTGAGGGCAAAGAGATCTCCATTTCGCAAGTAAGAACGCAGATAGAGATTTTGCCAAATCTTCCCAGGAACCTTCTGAACAGCCTTTAGGATAAAGTCCAGATAGGCACGACGCTTGACGCTGTTTGAAATTCCCTTTACCTGCGTAAAGAGGGCAAAGAAACGAAGCAAGACTTGCTTACGCTTGCTTTCTTGAGAAATGACATAGTCCCAGTCCAGTCCAGTTTCAGTGAAAAATTTGCTGACCTTTTGACGAAAGAGGAAATATTTTCCTACCCCCAATAAAAGCACATAGACCAGAAAAACTGGCAAGCCATAGCCCATTGCCAAAAATAAAGGCGCAAATAACAGCAAGAAAAGGGTCTGGACAAAGAGCCAAAAGACTAGGGAAATGCCAGTTTGACGCTTGAGATGGAGCTTGATTTCCTCTTCTCCGACCAAGAGAAAGAGCTTGTCTGGAGCCTCCATATAGGTAGCAATTCCTCCCCAAAGCAAAAGTAAAACAGACGTAATTCCTACAAACAAAAGAATAGGCCAATGATTTTCAGGAAAATGTTGCAAGAGTTGACTGTACTGGTAGGCTAGAAAGCCCAGCAGAACAAGCAGGAACAAGACAAAGTGGTCATTGAGCACATAGCGCAGATAACCAAGACACTCCTTACGAAAAGCCTGCTTTCTCTTTAAAAACAAGTCTTTCATAGCTCCTCCTCTTTGGTCAGAGCCAAGTAAATATCATTCAAACTGGCCTCAGGCATATCAAAGGCTTCGCGCAGTTGCAGGAGATTCCCCTTGGCACGCACCTCTCCCTTGTGAAGAATGACAAAGGCATCACACATCTTCTCCGCCGAATCCAGCACGTGAGTACTCATGAGAATAGACTTACCCTTTTGCTTTTCCACTTCCAAAAGCTGAATCAAGTCTGCAATAGCCAACGGATCAAGACCAAGGAAAGGCTCATCCACGATAAAGAGACTCGGATCCACCACAAAAGCACAGATAATCATGACTTTCTGCTTCATCCCTTTTGAAAAATGAACAGGGAACCAGTCTAATTTCTGATCCAGACGGAACATTTTTAACAAAGGCTCCACTCTCTCAAAAGCCACTTTCTGCTCAATACCATAAGCCATGGCAACCGTTTCGATATGCTCTCTGAGGGTCAATTCCTCATAAAGGCTGGGCGTCTCAGGAATGTAGCCAATTTGCTTGCGGTAGCTCGTTGCATCTTCTTGCAGGGTCAAGCCATTGATATTGATGGAGCCACTATAAGGTGTCAACAGACCGATAATCTCATTAATAGTCGTCGATTTCCCAGCACCATTGAGACCAATCAGACCGACCAGCTGCCCACTTTCAACAGTAAAGGACACATCTTTCAAGACAGGAACATGAACATAGCCACCTGTCAGGTTTTTAATTTCTAACATATTTTCTCCAAATCTGGTATAATGTAGCTATATTATATCAAAATTCAATACAGTAGAGGTAGATTTTATGTCAGATTGCATTTTTTGTAAAATCATCGCAGGGGAAATTCCTGCTTCAAAAGTATATGAAGATGAGCAGGTTCTTGCCTTTCTTGATATCTCTCAAGTGACACCAGGACACACCTTAGTCGTGCCAAAGGAACACTATCGCAATCTTTTGGAGATGGACGCTACTAGCGCTAGCCAACTCTTTGCCCAAGTACCAAAAGTAGCTCAAAAAGTCATGAAAGCTACCAAGGCTGCTGGTATGAATATCATTGCTAACTGTGAAGAAATCGCAGGGCAAACCGTCTTTCATACCCACGTTCACCTCGTACCTCGCTACAGTGCGGACGATGACCTCAAGATTGATTTTATCGCCCACGAACCAGACTTTGACAAACTCGCTCAAGTCGCTGAAACCATCAAAAATGCCTAAGGAGTTGCCATGAAATTATCCAACCTACTGCTATTTGCAGGAGCTGCAGCCGGAAGTTATCTGGTCACAAAAAATCGCCAAACCATCACAGATGAAGTCTTGAATACCACTGACCGCGTTCAAGCTATCAAGGACGATGTAGATATTATCCAAAACAGTCTGCAAATCATCGACCAGCAAAAAGAACTCATCAAGGAATACCAAGAAGACCTGACTTACAAATTTAAAGTCTTGGAAAAGGATATTCAGACTAGACTAGCTGTGATAAAAGAACTGCAGGAAACTGAAGATAAGTAAAAAGAGCCCGACGGCTCTTTTTTAAAAGGTAAACAAGTTATATCCCATTAACTATACATCATAATTTAGGCAACTCATTCACCATTTCACAACTAAATCGAAGACTTTCCGCCGTAATGAAAACACCTGAAACAGCTTGGTTTCAGGTGTCCGGAAACTTTGAGACTTAGGCTCAAAGTTTAGGTATGGAACTTCGAAGAAGGTCGCTACCGTCCGTCATTACTTAAGGAAAGTTTTAAAAAATCTATAAACAAAAAGAGCCCAACGGCTCTTTTTGCTTTATTCTCCTTCAAAGGCATCTTTAATATGGTCAAAGAAGCCCTTTTTCTTTGGATTGACTTTCAAATCACCTGCAGCTGCGAATTCTTTAAGCGCTGCTTTTTGGCGGTCGTTCAAGCCTGTCGGTGTTACGACATTAACGGTAACGTATTGGTCACCAACTGCACCGCCACGAAGGCTCGGAGCTCCCTTACCACGTAAACGGAATTTCTTACCAGTCTGAGTTCCCTCTGGAATAACCAATTCAACATCACCGTGAACAGTTGGAATATCTACTGTATCACCAAGAGCCGCTTGGACAAAGTTGAGGTTGAGATTGTAGAAAATAGTCGTTCCTTCACGTTCAAACTTATCGCTAGCTTCCACAGAAACTACTACATACAAGTCACCGTATGGTCCACCGTTAAATCCTGCTTCACCCTGACCGGCTAGGCGAATTTGTTGCCCAGTTTCCACACCAGCAGGGATTTTGACATGTACACTATGGGCTTGTTTTTCATGACCTGTTCCGTGACAGGTTGTACATGGATCTTTGATTTCTTTTCCGCGACCATGACAGACATCACAGGTTACTTGGCGACGCATCATACCAAGCGGAGTCTGTGTATCGACGTTAATGACACCAGCGCCATGACAGCGTCCACAAGTGACTGGACTTGTCCCTGGCTTAGCACCAGAGCCATTACATGTACGACAGCTTGCTTCACGGTTGTACTTAACTTCTTTTTCAGCTCCGAAAATAGCTTCTTCAAAGGTTAAATTTACACGATACTGGAGGTCATCCCCTTGGCGAGGAGCGTTTGGATTGCGCGAAGCACCGCCTCCGCCGAAGAAACTTGAGAAGATGTCCTCAAAACCACCGAAGCCTCCTGCCCCATCGAAACCGCCGAAACCACCAGCACCACCAAAGCCACCGTTGGCTCCAGTCGCACCATATTGGTCATAGGCAGCCCGTTTTTGGTCGTCACTCAAAGTCTCATAGGCTTCCTGAACTTCCTTGTACTTTTCCTCAGCACCAGGCTCCTTGTTGATATCTGGGTGATATTTTTTCGAAAGCTTACGATAAGCCTTTTTGATTTCGTCTGCCGAAGCGTTTTTTGACACCCCCAGACGATCATAAAATTCAGTATTGTTCATACAAGATACCAAGACCGTAAAATTCGACTGAAAAATAGGAAATCTGACGCTGGAGCGATGCTCCTAGGCAGATTTATCTTTTTTCCGAGAATTTAGGTCGGGTTCAATTCCTTTCTGTTATATTGAGTAAGAAATTTGGGAACCCGTGTTCAGTTACGAACACCTTTGTTCCTTTCTATAATTTTCATGTAAATCTTTAGAGGCTGTTTTCTATACTCTGCTTCACTTGATTAAACTCTTCATCTGATAGAGTAAATATCAAATCCTCTTCAGCATACTCGTTCTGTTCTCTAAAATAGTTGTCCGTATTCTCTGCCAACCCTAAACCGAAAATCACTTTTCTTGCAAACTCTTGATGCGCAAAGCCTATAGCCGTAATGATATTTTTATCTTGCACAACCAGTTTGGGGTGGAAATTCTCACGTGGAAGAAATTCAAAATAGTCAAAGAAGTTTTGCCAAATCCCACCTGTAAATTTCGTATCGTTCAATAAGCCTGCTTTCGCCAATAAAAGGGGCGCTGAAGAAATGGCTGCAATTAGGATATCTTGCTCATTAAGACTTCTCAAAAACGAGATCAATTTCTCATCTTGTAGAGCAGGACCTATATTTACCATTCCCGGCAAAATCACACAAGAATAATCTTCTATACGGATCTGATCCAATGTTTTCGTCGGTTGACAGGACAAACCATCCTCAGAGACCACCATCGAATTCTCAGAAGCTACATAATCAATCGTGATATCAAAAGACAGAGCTAAAGCACTTGTTAAAGTGGTTATCTCATAAAGAGAAAAATTAGGATAAATGACACAAAGTACTTTTTTCATACGCAACATCCTCTATTTTATCGAAAAACAGAGGCTGGGTTGCAACCTCTGGATTTCCATATTTTATGATTTATAGCGGAATCGCATAGCCTTTCCATTCGCTAACATCATATTTATCTTTACAATTGTCACAATAGCAAAATGCATCTGAAAAAGTTGCTTGATAGCCGTAACCACTACCATTCGGACGTTCTTTAGACCAGACGACAGTTCCTTGACCACAAGGGCATTTATAAGTTCTCACTCTCTCATCATATGTACCATTTTCATGTGTTTCATCAGAGATGAGTTCCAATTCAACTCTATCATTCATATTAATACCTCAACATCTTACCGAATCGAGCACGCCCTAACCTCTTGGTGAAAAAGATAAATCTTTCTAGAAACTAAAGTTTCTGCGTCAGATTTCCTATTTTCACTGTGAGGTTTTAACGGGCTTTGCATCTTATTTTTCCGTAAACTCTCCGTCTACGACGTCATCGCCTGCGTTTCCTGTTGCTTGTGCGCCTTCTGCTCCTGCTTGAGCTTGTTGCGCTGCTGCGGCTTGTTCGTAGAGTTTCACAGCAAGTCCTTGAGCTTTTTCGTTCAATGCTTCAAGTTTTGCTTTCATGTCGTCCAAGTTGTTATCTTCTTGAGCTTTCTTAAGGTCATCAAGGGCAGCTTGGGCAGCATCACGTTCTGCATCGAAGCCTTTGCCTTCAGTTTCCTTGATTGTCTTTTCAGTCGCAAAGATTGCTTGGTCTACTTCATTACGAAGGTCAACTTCTTCTTTACGTTTTTTATCTGCTTCAGCGTTTGCTTCTGCATCTTTCATCATGCGGTCGATTTCTTCGTCAGTCAAGCCTGAGTTTGATTGGATGACAATTGTTTGTTCTTTTTGAGTTCCAAGGTCTTTGGCCTTAACAGACACGATACCGTTCTTGTCGATGTCAAATGTTACTTCGATTTGAGGAATTCCACGAGGTGCAGCTGGGATATCTGTCAATTGGAAGCGTCCAAGAGTCTTGTTATCTGCTGCCATTGGGCGTTCACCTTGAAGAACGTGGATATCAACGGCTGGTTGATTGTCTGCTGCTGTTGAGAAGACTTGTGATTTAGATGTTGGAATTGTTGTGTTACGGTCGATGAGTTTTGTGAAGACACCACCCATTGTTTCGATACCAAGTGACAATGGTGTTACATCAAGAAGGACAACGTCTTTGACATCACCAGTAATGACACCACCTTGGATAGCCGCACCCATAGCAACTACTTCATCAGGGTTTACTGATTTGTTTGGTTCTTTACCAGTTTCAGCTTTAACAGCTTCTACAACAGCTGGGATACGAGTTGAACCACCAACAAGGATAACTTCGTCGATTTCTGACAAACTCAAACCTGCATCTGAAAGGGCTTGGCGAACTGGAACTTTTGTACGTTCTACAAGATCACGAGTCAAATCGTCAAATTTCGCACGAGTCAAAGTCATTTCCAAGTGAAGAGGTCCAGCCTCACCTGCAGTGATAAATGGCAAGCTGATTTGTGTTGAAGTTACACCAGAAAGGTCTTTCTTCGCTTTTTCAGCTGCATCTTTCAAACGTTGCATTGCCATCTTGTCAGTAGACAAGTCAATACCGTTTTCTTTCTTGAATTCTGCTACCAAGTGGTCGATAATTTTTTGGTCAAAGTCGTCACCACCAAGTTTGTTATCCCCTGCAGTTGACAATACGTCGAAGACACCATCACCCAATTCAAGGATAGAGACGTCGAATGTACCACCACCAAGGTCAAATACCAAGATTTTTTCTTCTTTGTCAGTCTTGTCCAAACCGTAAGCAAGAGCTGCTGCAGTTGGTTCGTTGACGATACGTTCTACTTCAAGACCCGCGATTTTACCAGCATCTTTTGTTGCTTGACGTTGAGCATCGTTGAAGTAAGCAGGAACTGTGATAACTGCTTTGGTTACTTTTTCACCAAGGTAGTCTTCAGCATAACCTTTCAAGTATTGAAGAATCATAGCTGAGATTTCTTGTGGAGTGTATTCTTTTCCGTTAGCAGAAACTTTTTCAGAAGTTCCCATTTTAGATTTGATAGAGATAACTGTATCTGGATTTGTAACTGCTTGACGTTTTGCAGCATCACCAACGATGATTTCACCGTTTTTGAATGAGACTACAGATGGAGTTGTGCGGTTTCCTTCTGGGTTTGCGATGATTTTTGATTCAGTTCCTTCAAGAACTGCTACTGCTGAGTTTGTTGTACCTAAGTCAATACCGATAATTTTAGACATGTGTTTTTCTCCTTAAATTTTATATTCTTTCTTTTTGATACTCTTCTTAGGTGGCGGCGCCGTCAGAGCTTGACTTCGTCAATCTCTTTGACTAAACTTTGAGCCTAAGGTCTCAAAGTTTGCGCAAATAACGCCACGGCGAAGAGTATCGTCTTTGGTTCGCTTCGCTCACTATTGCAAAGCTAAACTACTTTTTATCTTTCTTCATAGTTTATTGTCGTTTCGGACAAGGTTTCTATTATATATGTTGCAACCGTCAGAATTGCCTAATCGAACACGCCCTAAGCTCTGGGTAAAAAAGATAGATTTCCTTGTGTTCATCGAACACTTCGTCAATCTCCTATTTTTACTGTGAGCTTTTTACGGGCTTTGTATCTTAGTTGTACACCACTACCATTGCTGGGCGTAGGATGCGGTCATGGAGTTTGTAGCCTTTTTGGAAAACTTGGGCGATGGTATCTGCTGGGTGTTCATCGTCTGCTGGGAGAGTTTGGATGGCCATATGGTAGTTATGGTCAAATTCACCGTCAGCTGCGATTTCTTCGATTCCTTCTTCTTTCAAAGCATGAATCAAGCTTTCTTGCACCATTTCCAAGCCCTTCTTCACATCATCTGTCAAACCTTCAACTGCAAGTGCACGCTCAAGGTTATCCAAAGAAGGAAGAATCGCTTTTGCCAAGTCCTGGCTACGATAACGTTGCAAGTTTTGACGCTCTTCATTGGCACGGCGTTGGATATTTTGCATTTCCGCATGAGCGCGAAGGTATTTGTTTTCGAACTCATCTGCACGTTCATTTGCCAAGTCCAACTCAGACTTTTCAGGAGTTGTTTCTTCAGCTGTTTCCACAACTTCCTCTTCTTGGACTTCTTCTACTTCTTCATTTTTTATATCTTGGGCCATTTTCGCCTCCTTTAATGATTTCAATCTTAATGTACTTCGTAATGATTACTGCTGAGGTAGCGGTAAAAATCTGTCAACTTCATGGTCAAAACACGGTTGACCACATTGACTTGGTTGATTAGCTGTTGGTAATCCAGATTGACTGGACCGATAATCGCTAGAATTCCAACTCCCCGATAAGGAATGAGGAACTTGCTACTAATCACCGCTAGGTCAGCTAGACAGGACTCTTGACTGTCTGCAACACGGACATTTTGCATCTGATCCTCATGCAGCCCCTCACGAATCTCCAAGGCCACCTTTTGCGGTTGGTCAAAGAACTGATAAGCTGCCAGATTGGCAAAATTCAAGAGATTGACCTTGCCAGCCACCACAATGTTTTCGTTGAACATTTCCTTAAAGATATGTTCAAAGAGATCAATCACATTGTCCGTTGTTGTAAAGTAACGCTGGATAATCTGCGGAATCTCCGTCCGAATCTTGTAGTGAATATCTAGAACGGTATAACCGAGGAAACGTTCCTGAATGATGCTCTTCAGTTTCAGCAAATCCTC
Organism: Streptococcus mitis; assembly: GCF_013305725.1. Lineage (NCBI taxonomy): Bacteria > Bacillati > Bacillota > Bacilli > Lactobacillales > Streptococcaceae > Streptococcus > Streptococcus mitis. Next base: position 383,088 of record NZ_CP047883.1, on the reverse strand, counting down.
CTGCAAGAAGTTCCTTGGGATCAGAAACTGACTGGTAACCGTTCGAGACTCGTCTAGAGTGAATACTGCCAAGGCTGTATGTTGCCCCAAAACAACGATATCAAAGGCTGTTAAACGTTGCCTGCTCGGTTCAACATCCAGTGCTACTACCGTACAGCCACTCAAGTCTGTTAGTAGATTAGCAGCCTCTTGCAGAATATCCTCCAATTTGAAGAATTCCTGATCAAAGGCTTTGACAATCTCATAAACCTCATTTTCAGCCAGTCGGTCAAAATCCAGTGAGTGTTTTACATAGTACTGAAAACCAGCAACACTTGGCATCCGACCACTTGAAGTATGAGCCTTCTCAAGCAAACCTTGCTTTTCTAGAGCCGCCATGTCATTACGAATGGTTGCACTGCTAGAGTTAATAGACTCTTGCAAGGCTTTGGATCCGACAGGTTCGTGCGTTTTGGTAAAGATGTCAATAATCAGATTTAAAATATCCTGCTGACGCTCTGTAACCACCTCATCACTCCTCTCTGTCTGATCGATTAGCACTCGATACACTCAAGTGCTAACTTATGATTCTATTATACACCCTTAAAAGAGAATGTCAAGATAAAAACTCAAAAAATTAGCACTCTTTTACCAAGAGTGCTAAAAATCGGTCTGAAGACCTAGAACCTTACTGTTTATCTACTCGGTATACCCTGTTAAGTCTAAAATAACCAAAAATTAAATAAGAAATCAGAAAAGCATATAAAAGAAAAATAACGAAGAAAGACACAGAAAGATCTTCTCTAAACGAACTCATACAAACTACAAGACCACCTGAGAAAGCAACTGTACATGAACGAAGTCTATTTCGCATAACTTCCCATCTGAGCCCCTTACTCATATAAACTTGATCCTCTGGAAGTAAATGAGAAGACGATTTATGAAGAATCGAACAAGAACCTGCTTCTATCAATTCCCAACCTCTGTTTCTAAAATCTTGCAGTTCATGCTTATATTTTTTAAGAAATCTAGAATCATAGATACAGTAGATGACATTGTCTGGTTGACATTGGTCAAAATAGAACAAACCAAAACGACTAGTTCTATACCTCCAGCCTTTCAAATGCATCTCATGTAAATATTCTTCTTCCTTGTCCAAATCAACAATGGTGAAAATCCGAAATTCTACTCTGCTATTCATTGTCTTACCCCAAAATTAGAAAACATGCCTGGCGTTATTTATCAGATAATTCTTTCCACTTTTGAAACAATCTCCAAAAAATATAAGAAATCTGAATCGCAAAAACTATCAATAAAACCCAATCTATTATGAAAATCAAAAACACTACCCAACTGAAAGAACTACCTCCACTGACAAACTTTGAGAAAACCGGTAGTAGAGCTAAAAAGAGAAGCAAAATAGGAAACATCCGCCTCGTTAAAATCCGTTTGACATAAAAAATCTTTATTTAAACAAAAATATTATGGTAAAATTTACGCCAATTTTTGAACTGCTGATGTAGATATTTTATACTTTCAAAATGTTTAAATGTGATTATTTATTTTTGAAAAATAGCGGTGTTATGCGGAGATAATCTGACGCAATGCGAAAGTATATTGCATACTTATTTTCAACAATTCAGCAGAGTGTTTTTATAAGTGTGATATAATAGAAGTATAATTTGTTCTGATAGTTTATTTTATGGAGAAGTAGACTTTTAGAATGCGGAGGTTCAATATGGTTGAGTTTATAAAGTCTAAGAAAGAAATGAGTGAGGAGGATATTAAAGCAAATTTTATGACTCCTGCTATTGTATCCAAAGGATGGAAAAATGGTGAGCATATCGCTTACGAAGAATACTTCACTGATGGTCGAATTGAGGTTAGAGGAGATAAGGCTCGTCGTAAAGAAGGAAAAAAATCAGACTATTCACTGTATTACCAATTTGGAACTCGAATTGCAATTGTTGAGGCAAAGGATAATAAACACAGCGTTCGAGCAGGATTACAACAAGCTATTGAATATGGAGAGATTTTAGATGTTCCATTTGTTTATTCTTCGAATGGTGATGGCTTTATTGAACACGACCGTATCACGAGAGAAGAACGTGAGCTGAAGTTAGACGAATTCCCTACTCGTGAAGAATTATTTTCTCGTATGACGAAGGAAAAAGAATTGACGTACGAAATTACAGAAGCTATCTCAACTCCATACTATACAGACGCCTTCTCAATGAAAACGCCACGCTATTATCAGCAAATAGCTATCAACCGTACTATTGAAACAGTTGCCAGAGGACAAAAACGAGTAATGTTTGTGATGGCAACAGGAACAGGGAAAACGTTCATGGCTTTTCAAATTATTCATCGCCTTCGAAAAGCTGGTTTGGCTAAACGAGTTTTATTCTTAGCAGATAGAAACATCTTAGTAGACCAAACGATGGCTGAAGACTTTAAGCCATTCGAAAAGGTAATGACGAAAATTACACCAAAACTTTTGACTGCTCCTGAAAAATTAAATTCTTTTGAAATTTATCTAGGACTTTATCAGCAGCTAACTGGTGAAGATGGAACTGAAACACATTATCAAAAGTTTGACAAAGACTTCTTTGATTTAATCATAATTGATGAAGCACACCGTGGCTCAGCTAAGGAAGACAGTAACTGGCGTAAGGTGATTGATTATTTCAGTTCTGCTACACAAATTGGGATGACCGCTACTCCTAAAGAAACCAAGAATGCTTCCAATATGGAATACTTTGGTGAGCCAATCTATACTTATAGTTTAAAACAGGGAATCGAGGATGGTTTTTTGGCTCCATATCGTGTTATGAGGGTTAATTTAGATGTGGATGTGGATGGTTATCGTCCAGAAACTGGAAAAGTTGATGCTAACGGACAATTAATAGAAGATAGGTACTACGACAGGAAAGATTTTGACAAAACCATTGTCATTGATGATAGAACTCAAAGAGTTGCCAAGTTTGTTTCTGATTATATGAAGCAAAACAATGCACGATTTGATAAAACAATTGTTTTTTGTGTTGATATTGACCATGCCGAGCGAATGCGTGCTGCACTTATAAAAGAGAATCTAGACTTAGTCCAAGAAGACTATCGTTATATTATGCAAGTAACTGGTGACAACGCTGAAGGAAAAGCTCAACTGGATAACTTTATGGATGTCAATTCTAATTTTCCCGCTATTGTAACAACGTCTAAATTATTAACGACAGGAGTTAATGCTAAAACATGTCGTTTGATTGTTTTAGACTCTAATATCCAATCCATGACTGAGTTTAAACAAATTATTGGTCGTGGAACTCGTCTCTACCCTCAAAAAGGGAAAGAATTTTTTACGATTATTGATTTTCGAAATGTTACCAATTTGTTTGCTGACCCTGATTTTGATGGTGAGCCAGTGAAGGTGCTGGAAACAGGTGCGAAAACAGTCAGTGGTTCTACGCCCAGTTTCGTAGGTGAGGAAGGTGACCCAGTAGAAAAATATATCGTTACAGACAAGCAGGTTACCATTCTTAATTCTACTGTTCAAGTATTGGATGAAAACGGGAAACTGATTACCGAAAGCCTGACCGACTACACTCGGAAGAATATCTTAGGTAGCTACGCCACTTTGAACGATTTTATCACAGTTTGGCATACGGCGGATAAAAAGAAGCTTATCTTAGACGAACTTTATAAAAAAGGAGTTTATCTAGATGCTATTCGAGAGTCGGAGGGAATATCAGAACAAGAAATCGATGATTTTGATTTACTCCTAAAACTTGCCTATGGCCAAAAAGAATTAACCAAAACGGAACGTATCAATAAACTCAAACAAAGCGGATATTTATATAAATATAGTGAAGAAGCACGTGCTGTTTTGGAAATTTTACTGGACAAATACATGGATAAAGGTATTGGAGAACTCGAAAGCATTGAAACATTAAAACTTCCAGAATTTCAGATATATGGTGGAACCTTCAAAATCATCAATACTTATTTTGGAGATAAAAAACGATATTTACAAGCAATTAAAGAATTGGAGAAAGAGCTATTTACAGTAGCTTAATGAAAGGAAAGTATGTCAATTACATCATTTGTAAAAAGAATTCAAGATATCACTCGAAACGATGCTGGTGTTAATGGTGATGCTCAACGTATTGAGCAAATGTCTTGGTTATTATTCTTAAAAATTTATGATAGCCGTGAAATGGTTTGGGAATTAGAAGAAGACGAGTATAAGTCAATTATCCCAGAGGGATTAAAATGGCGGAATTGGGCTCATTCTCAAAATGGGGAACGGGTATTGACAGGCGATGAATTACTTGATTTTGTCAATAACAAGTTATTCAAAGAGTTGAAAGAGCTTGAAATAACTTCAAATATGCCTATTCGAAAAACGATTGTTAAATCAGCTTTTGAAGATGCGAACAACTATATGAAAAATGGCGTCTTGTTACGCCAAGTCATCAATGTTATTGATGAAGTTGATTTCAATAGCCCTGAAGATCGTCATTCGTTTAATGATATTTACGAAAAAATTCTTAAAGATATTCAAAATGCTGGGAACTCAGGAGAATTTTATACGCCACGTGCAGCGACTGATTTTATCGCCGAAGTCCTTGACCCAAAACTTGGAGAATCAATGGCAGACCTTGCTTGCGGAACAGGAGGCTTCTTGACTTCGACTCTGAACCGTTTAAGTAGTCAACGTAAAACTAGTGAAGATACCAAAAAATATAATACAGCTGTTTTTGGTATTGAAAAGAAAGCATTTCCTCATCTTTTAGCAGTTACAAATCTGTTTCTTCACGAAATTGATGACCCTAAAATTGTTCACGGAAATACTCTGGAGAGAAATGTTCGTGAATATACGGATGATGAAAAATTTGACATTATTATGATGAATCCACCTTTTGGAGGGTCAGAATTAGAAACAATAAAAAATAACTTTCCAGCAGAATTACGGAGTTCTGAAACAGCTGATTTATTTATGGCTGTCATTATGTATCGTTTGAAAGAAAATGGTCGTGTTGGAGTTATTTTACCTGATGGTTTTCTATTTGGTGAAGGTGTAAAAACTCGCTTGAAACAAAAACTGGTAGACGAGTTCAACTTGCATACGATTATTAGGTTGCCTCATAGTGTCTTTGCACCGTATACAGGAATCCATACGAACATTCTTTTCTTTGATAAAACAAAGAAAACAGAAGAAACTTGGTTTTATCGTTTAGATATGCCAGATGGTTATAAAAATTTCTCGAAAACTAAGCCAATGAAGTCAGAACACTTCAATCCTGTTCGTGACTGGTGGGAAAATCGTGAAGAGATTCTGGAAGGTAAGTTCTACAAATCTAAATCATTTACACCTAGTGAATTGGCTGAGTTGAATTATAATTTAGACCAGTGTGGTTTTCCAAAAGAGGAAGAGGAAATCTTAAATCCCTTTGAGTTGATTCAGAATTATCAAGCGGAAAGAGCAACTTTAAATCATAAGATTGATAATGTATTAGCTGATATTTTGCAGTTGTTGGAGGACAAATAATGACACCAGAACAACTTAAAGCAAGTATTCTCCAAAGAGCGATGGAAGGGAAATTAGTGCCGCAAAATCCCAATGACGAACCTGCAAGTGAATTATTAAAGAGAATCAAAGCTGAAAAAGAAAAACTTATCAGTGAAGGAAAAATCAAACGAGATAAAAAGGAAACTGAGATATTTCGTGGTGATGATGGGAAACCTTATGAGAAGTTTGCTGATGGAAGCACTCAAGAAATTGATGTTCCTTATGATATTCCTGATACTTGGGAGTGGGTGAGGTTGGGGAGAGCTATTAGCCTATTATCTGGGAGAGATTTAAACAAATCTAATTATTTTGACGGGAAAGTAGGTGACACTCCATATATAACTGGAGCTAGTAATTTTTCTAATGGTTTGGTAAATACCAATAGATACACTAATCATCCCACTGTCTTATCTTATAAAGGGGACTTATTGATTACTGTTAAAGGCACTATTGGTGAATTAGCTTTTAATTATTTTCAAAAAGCACATATCGCACGACAAATTATGGCTATTCAGTCTACTCACTTAAATCTAGTGTTTCTAAAATATCAATTGCAACAATTATTACCCAACATTAAACTACAAGCTCAGTCCATGATTCCCGGAATTTCGAGAGGGACACTTTTAGCTCTTCTTATCCCTCTTCCCCCACTATCTGAACAACAACGAATAGTAGAAGCAATCGAATCAGCTTTAGAAAAAGTAGATGAATATGCTGAAAGTTATAATAGACTAGAACAGCTAGATAAAGAATTTCCAGATAAACTAAAAAAATCTATTCTTCAATATGCTATGCAGGGAAAGTTAGTTGATCAAGATCCTAACGATGAATCAGTCGAAGTTTTACTTGAAAAAATACGAGCAGAAAAGCAAAAACTCTTTGATGAAGGCAAGATTAAAAAGAAAGATTTGGAGATTTCAATTGTTTCCCAAGGAGATGATAACTCTTATTATGGGAACAAAGATGAAACAATCTCTTATCCTATATATGAAATTCCAGAAGCATGGAGATATATTAAATTTGCTAGCCTAGTTAACTTCAGAATAGGAAAAACTCCTCCACGCAGTGAAGCTACTTTTTGGGGAACTGAAATACCTTGGGTATCTATATCAGATATGCCTATATCTGGTTATGTAACTAATACGAGAGAATCTATTTCTAAATTAGCATTAAAATCAAAGAAAATAGACATTTCACCTAAAGGAACTTTATTAATGAGTTTTAAATTATCTATTGGAAAAGTTGCCATATTGGATATTCCTGCCACTCATAATGAAGCCATTATATCGATATTCCCCTATGCTAATAAAGAAAATATTATCAGAGATTACTTAATGATATTTTTGCCACTCATCTCTACTTTAGGTGATTCAAAAGATGCTATCAAAGGGAAAACATTAAATAGCACCAGCATCTCCGAATTATTAATCCCTATTTCTAACCATGAAGAGATGAAAAGAATCATTTCTAAAGTTGATTTACTTTTTCAAAAAGTTTCTCAACTTTTTGAGTAATAAGTTCCTGTTCCTCAAAAGGAGCTAACGGAATTAATAGCTCGCTCAGTGTAGTTTTAGGAATATTATATAAAGCTTGACCTGATAGTTTAGTTATTGCTTTCAATTGTTTATAAAATAACGGAGAGGACAAATTGAATAATAGAAATTTTGAAATAATCTCTGAACTTTCGAATGGTGTTAATTGGAAAATAAATCCACCAGCCACAACACCATCATAGTCTTTATCGATTCTTGCAAACTTTCCAATATGTTCTAAAGAGGTTGATACAGGTGTTATTAGCTGATTACGTTTTAAATAAACTTGCTCAGAGGAGATGAATTGTGTATCAATGTAGTAATCATTATCCAACAGAGAAAATTCTAAAGGCTTAATATTACCACCACGTATAATTCTAACACCTTTATTATTAATGCTTAAATCGCCCTTCTTGTAAGAAAGACCTGTATTTATTGAAAAAATATCTTTTATTTTTATAACAACCCAATTCATAGGTACATTCCCATAATAAGAGCCATAATCACAAAAATAGCAGGTGGTCAGTTTGACCACCTGTTATTTTTTACCAATTAACAATTTTATCTACAATATTTTGTTGTTCAGTAGCTGTTTTCCTTAGATAAATTCGAGTAGTTTCTATACTTTCGTGTCCCATCAAATCTGCGAGCAAGGCAATATCGTTATACTTCGCTAAAAAATTCTTAGCAAATAAATGCCTAAAAGAATGAGGGTAAATTACTTTAGGATTCATTTTGTATTTATCAGATAATTTTTTAACTGTTGAGCAACTCCTCTTGCTGTAATTGGTTCGTTAAATTTATTCAAAAATAAATAGCCACTTCGGCGATTTTCTGATTCTAACCAACTAAGACAACTATTTCTTAATTTTTTAGGAATGTACAGTCTACGAATTTTACCACCTTTTGAGTAAATGTCAAAATAACCGATTTCTACATGCTCTACTTTTAGTTTAATAAGTTCACTTACACGAGCCCCAGTTGCACCTAAAAACCAAACAACAAAATGCCATTTTAAAATACCATCTTTTTTCAAACTACGTTTAAGAAAAAGGTAATCAGCATGGCTAATGACATCTTCTAAAAACGGTTTTTGCTGTACTTTGATAAATTTTAATTTCAAATCATCATGACCAATAAAAGCCAGATATTTATTTACTCCTTGTAGTCGCAAATTGACAGTTTTAGGTTTAAAATTGTCTAATAAATATCCTTTGTATTCAAATAATTCTTCCATTTTGAGTTCGTAATTCTCCAAGAAAAATCGAACACCATAAAGGTACGAACGCACAGTATTTTCAGCTAAACCAGCTTTCTTCAAATGTAATTCAAAATCTTTCAACGTAAAACTCCTATCTTATGTTTGATAGAAATTCCACCGCACGTAAAACTATTATACTAAATTAGTGCGTCAATATGGGCGAAAGATTGTTCGATTTTATCAACGATTCTAGTTTGTTCGGATAGTGGGGGGAGGGGGATTAGAATAGAAGCAACTTTATCACTATTCAAGTTTTTCACAACAGCTCCACTAATTAGAGATAAAAATTGAGAATAAACTACATTTGATGAAAGAATATAGAATAGGTAATCTCTATTTAATGAGTTTTCATAGTTCGAAATAGCCAACCATCCATCGTGTATTGCACCATCAACATTCAAAATATAAGGTCTACCAAAACTCATAGAATTAGTTAACAAAAATGTACCTTTTTTTACAAATCTAGTTTTGTTAAGCCCTGATTTTTTGATTTTTTCTTTAACATTATTTATATACTTTTCACCCTTTTCAGTATCACCTATTTTTATCCAATTTATTCCATCTACTTCAGAAGTAAGATAATCTTTGATTGGTCGTGGAGAACCACCTCTAACAATTTCAACCAATGTAGAAAACCTCACCCACTCCCAACTTTTTGGTATTTCATAAGGAACTTCCTCATAATAAGAGTTATCATCTCCTTGGGAAACAATTGAAATCTCCAAATCTTTCTTTTTAATCTTGCCTTCTTCAAAGAGTTTTTGTTTTTCTGCTCGTATTGTTTCAAGTAAAACTTCGACTGATTCATCATTTGGGTCTTGTTCAACTAATTTTCCTTGCATAGCATATTGAAGAATAGATTTTTTTAGTTTATCTGGAAAAATTTTATCTAACTTTTGGAGTTGATTGTAGCTTTCAGCGTAAATTTCAACCTTTTTCAAGGCTCGTTCAATTTGAGCAACAATCCGTTTTTGTTCGGCGAGGGGTGGAAGGGGGAGGAGAGTCTCCTTTAACATTTTTTGAGTAACTTGAAAAATCGTAGTTGTGTTTGCATCGTCAAGCTGACTTCTGAAATGACTTGATTGAAAAAAATAGTTCATAAAAGTGGAAGAAATGGATATAGGACGAATTACTGACATAAATGCACCAAAACTCGTTTTCGTCTTTAAATTTTCGACAATAGCTGTCTTTCCGACAAGCTGCTTACTACCGCTTCTAACAGCCATTAAAATATCATTTTTGTTTAGCCACTCATTTTCCTTTATTATCGTTTTTTCAGATACAAAGGCTAAATCTAGTGTGCTAATTTTCCCGTTTTTAATATTATTAGCCTTATAGATAGGTATTCCTGTTTCTTGAACTTCACTCGGTTTAAAAGTCAGCCCAATATTTGTAGTACAAATATTACCAACCTTCACCCACTCCCAATTCTCAGGAATATCATAAGGAACCTTAATTTCTTGAACACTTCCATCAGCGAACTTCTCATAAGGTTTCTTATGTGCTTCAAGTATATAAAAAGGCATAAAAATACGCCTATAGATAATGGGGTTGAAATAGGTTTATTGTTGATGAGATTATAGATAATTCAATTTTTTACTTCCAATCGAATATTCAAAACCTCCACCTTTTCTGCAGTTACTCCTTGGTTTTCTTCTACACGTCTGATGATAAATCTAATTCTCAAAAGAGTCAAGAGGATTTTTTGAAAAATAAATAGCGACCGAAATCGCTATTTTAAGGGTTATAGGTATTTGATGGCTTAGACTGCTGTATGACTGTTTGCCCACAGGCAATCTTTCTTCTATATTAGTAAAGATCTAAATAGTTATCAATTTCCCATTGTGAAACGAAAGTTGCATAACTTGCCCATTCAATTCGTTTTGCTTCAAGGAAACTAGTATAGATATGTTCTCCAAGAGCTGCTCTGACAACCTCATCTTCTGTCAAAGCTTTCAAGGCGTTGTGAAGGGTTGATGGAAGATCTGTGATACCAGCTTCCTTGCGCTCTTCTGCTGTCATGATGTAGATATTTTCTTCGATAGGAGCTGGTGCTTCGATTTTATTTTCAATACCATGCAAACCAACTTCCAAAAGAACCGCCATAGCGATATACGGGTTCGCCATTGGATCCACTGAACGCAACTCAAGACGAGTTCCCATACCACGTGAAGCAGGCACGCGCACAAGTGGCGAACGGTTACGACCAGCCCAAGCAATGTAAACAGGCGCTTCATAACCTGGAACCAAACGTTTGTATGAGTTAACCGTTGGGTTCATGATGGCAGTATAGTTGTAGGCATGCTTAATCAAACCGCCAAGGAAATAGTAGGCCGTTTCTGACAACTGCATTCCTTTTGGATCACTTGGATCAAAGAAGGCATTATTTCCTTCTGCATCAAACAAGGACATATTACAGTGCATACCTGATCCAGCAATACCAAATTTTGGTTTTGCCATAAAGGTTGCATAAAGACCATGTTTGCGAGCAATGGTTTTAACAACAAGTTTAAAGATTTGAATCTTATCACAGGCACGGAGAACTTCATCGTACTTAAAGTCAATTTCATGTTGTCCAACCGCAACCTCATGGTGACTCGCTTCTACTTCAAATCCCATTTTGGTCAAGACATTGACAATCTCACGACGTGTATTGTCCGCAAGGTCAGTAGGTGCCAAATCAAAGTAGCCACCCTTGTCATTTACTTCAAGTGTTGGGTCTCCATTTTCATCTAGTTTAAATAGGAAGAATTCTGGCTCTGGCCCAAGGTTGAAAGATTTGAATCCTACTTCTTCCATATGACGAAGAGCACGTTTGAGATTGCCACGAGGGTCACCCGCAAATGGTTCACCTTCTGTTGTATAGACATCACAGATCAAACCTGCAACACTTCCATTTTCATCTCCCCAAGGGAAGACTGTCCATGTATCCAAGTCAGGGTACAAGTACATATCCGACTCATTGATACGTACAAAACCTTCAATAGAAGATCCATCAAACATAGCCTTGTTTGACAAGACTTTATCTAACTGTTCATCTGTAGCAGGAATTTCGACGTTTTTCATGGTTCCCAAAATATCTGAGAACATGAGACGGATAAAGGTAACATTTTTTTCCTTGACTTCACGACGAATATCTGCAGCTGTGATTGGCATGAGTTTTCTCCTTAATGTATGACTACTTGCGGTTGGCTAACCGCGACCAAAAGGTGATCGTACCGAAGCAAAGCGACCCTGTTGGAGGAGTTCATTGTGAAGTGCACGACGCACCTCAGTCTGACTCACCGCTTTCTTGGATTTCGCTTCACGTTCAGCATATTTTTTCTTAATGGCAGCGATATTATAACCTTCAGAGATATAATCTTTGATTTCAAGCAGACGATCCATGTCATTCAAGGAATACATGCGACGGTTCCCTTCGTTTCGATCAGGCTTAATCAACTCTTGATCTTCATAATAACGAATCTGACGCGCCGATAGATCGGTCAACTTCATAACACTGCCGATAGGAAAAACAGCCATATTTCGGCGAAATTCTTTTTCCTTCATTTACAATTTCCTTCTTTCTGTCTATTATAGTCTAAAAAAAGACAAACGTCAATTGATAATGTTATAAAATGTAACATTATTTTTCTTTTTTCTCTAAAAAGAGCCGAATACGATCAATATCGTAATTTACGAGAATTGCGACAAAAACTCCCATGAAAGTTTCTGATACACGCGCAAATACGTACAAAATTGTTTCGCCGCTCGGAATCGATAGGGTAATGATTAACATAGCTGCTACACCACCAATAACTCCTGCTTTGTTATTCATGGCTACATTTGTCATAATGGTTAACATGGTGCAGATTGGAACAACTACCAAGGTCACCCAAAAGGCTTCGTGGAAAAAGGTATTTAATAAGAAGAAGACTAGGGCATAGAGGCCACCGATACTATTTCCTAGAATACGCGAAGTCCCAAAATGGACACTCTTATCAAAACTCTCCCTCAGGCTAAAAACGGCTGTTAAAGCACCGATTTGAAGACCTTTCCAGCCAAAAAAGCCAAAAATCAAGAGAACTAGAAAAACAGCAATACCTGTTTTAAAGGTTCGCATACCAAGTTTGAACTGGGATTTATCGAATTTATATTTTTTAAAATAACTCATAATCTCAACTTTCTATTTCCATTTTATCATAAATTGGCTGATTTTATGAGCAATAGTTGAGAGGAAGCGTTTTTATTTTAAGTAAAAGAAAAGAGGAACTGTCATCCCTCTCTTCTTTGATTCATTTATGAAATCTTATTTTTCTGTCAAAGCTGCAAGTCCTGGAAGAACTTTACCTTCAAGAAGTTCCATTGATGCTCCACCACCGCGTCACAAATACCTACACTAACACAAAAAGGTGACATAGCCACCTTTTTGTTAACGTTTCAGTTTTGTTCCTTTTTCTACAAAATCAGGATTTTGTAGAGACTAACGGGCTGAAATTATTTTTCTGTAAGTGCAGCCAAACCTGGCAATACTTTACCTTCGAGAAGTTCCATTGAAGCACCTCCGCCCGTACTAATCCATGAGAATTTGTCTGCACGGCCAAGGTTAATCGCTGCGGCAGCTGAGTCACCACCACCGATGATTGATTTAACGCCTGGTTGTTTCACGATAGCGTCCATCACACCGATTGTACCAGCTTGGAAATCTGGGTTTTCAAATACACCCATAGGTCCGTTCCATACAACTGTTTTGGCACCAGTCAAAGCTTCGTCAAATTTAGCAATAGATTTTGGACCGATGTCAAGACCAAGGAAGCCTTCAGAAACTGCTTCACCTTCAGTGTCACGTACTTCAGTGTAGCCAGCAAATGCGTTAGCTTCTTTTGAGTCAACTGGCAAGATCAATTTACCGTTTGCTTTTTCAAGAAGAGCTTTCGCAACATCCAATTTGTCTTCTTCTACAAGCGAGTTACCGATTTCGATACCTTGTGCTTTGTAGAATGTGTAAGTCATACCACCACCGATAAGGACTTTATCAGCTTTTTCAAGCAAGTTTTCGATAACACCAATCTTGTCTGAAACTTTTGAACCACCAAGGATCGCTACGAATGGACGTTCTGGAGTTTCAACTGCTTCTTGGATGTAGGCAATTTCGTTTTCAAGAAGGAAACCAGCAACTGCTTTTTCAACGTTTGCTGAGATACCAACGTTAGATGCGTGTGCACGGTGAGCTGTACCGAATGCATCGTTTACGAAGATACCATCTCCAAGTGATGCCCAGTATTTACCAAGTTCAGGATCGTTTTTAGATTCTTTCTTGCCGTCAACATCTTCGTAACGAGTGTTTTCAACCAAGAGAACTTGTCCATCTTCAAGAGCGTTGATAGCTGCTTCCAATTCAGCACCACGAGTGACACCTGGAAGGAAAGCAACGTCTTGACCCAATTTAGCTGCCAAGTCAGCAGCTACAGGAGCAAGTGATTTACCAGCTTTGTCTGCTTCTTCTTTTACACGGCCAAGGTGAGAAAAGAGGATAGCACGTCCACCTTGTTCAAGGATGTACTTGATAGTTGGAAGAGCTGCAGTGATACGGTTGTCGTTGGTAATCACGCCATCTTTTACAGGTACGTTGAAGTCAACACGAACGAGAACTTTTTTCCCTTTCAATTCAACGTCTTTAACAGTCAATTTTGCCATTAGATATGACTCCTTCTTTTTTTATACGTGTTAATTATATCACAAAATCAGCAAAAGAGATAGAAAAACCCTAAACTTTTCCAGTTCTTTCTTGCAACGAAAACTAGCATTTCTGAAAATCAAAACTAGAAAAACCTTTCCAAATCACTAAGTAATACAAGAAAAACTAGTTAAGCCATCTCATTCTTCCACTGATTTTTACTAGTTAAAACGAGGTTTGACTAATCTGCAGTCAAACCTTGTTTTTAGTTGTTATGAGGAAATGCAAGAATCCTAAATCGATTCGTTTTCTCTCTTCTTTCCAGCAAGTAGGCCATAGCCACTCATCACTCCGAGGAGTCCTAGTGCTACTAGACTAGCATCTCTTGTTACTCCAGTATTTGGAAGTTCTTTACCTACTTTTTCATTTGTCGGTGTTGCTAAAAGAGCTTGACCTGTTTTTTGAGAGTCTTGCTCTTCTTTCGTTCCAACTTCAACAATTTCCGGAAGAGCTTCCTTGAGAACTTCTGTTGTACGAAGGGTGCGTTTGCCTTGAGCATCTACTTCTACAAAGCGACGAATTTGTCCTTCTTCTCCAGCTTGCACAATACGACGTTGACCTTTGAGAAGTTCTGAGCTTGAACGTTCTTGACGTTCAAAGGATACTTCAATTTCTTCAACTTCTAGTTTCGGAGTTTCTAGAACTAGGTCTTTTACTCCCTCAGCTGGTTGATTGCTTGATAGAACTTTTGTACCTACTTCGGTAATCTCTGGAACAGCTTCCTTGAGAACTTCAGTCGAACGAAGGGTACGATTGCCATGGGAATCTACTTCTACTAGATGACGAACTTGTCCTTCTTCTCCAGCTTGCACAATACGACGTTGACCTTTGAGAAGTTCTGAGTTTGGACGTTCTTGACGTTCAAAGGATACTGCAACTTTTTCAACTTCTAGTTTCGGAGTTTCTAGAACCAGGTCTTTTACTCCCTCAGCTGGTTGGTCGCTTGATAGAACTTTTGTTCCCACTTCGGTAATTTCCGGAACAGCTTCCTTGAGAATTTCTGTTGTACGAAGGATACGATTGCCTTGGGCATCTACTTCTACTAGATGACGAACTTGTCCTTCCACACCTGCTTGAACTAGCTGGCGTTGTCCTTTGAGAAGGGCTGCATTTGGTCGTTCCTGATGTTCGAAGGAAACTGTGCCCTCTTCAACTTCTAGTTTCGGAGTTTCTAAAACTAGGTCTTTTGCTCCTTCTGCTGGTTGATTACTTGATAGAACTTTTGTACCTACTTCGGTAATCTCTGGAACAGCTTCCTTAAGAATTTCTGTTGTACGAAGGATACGATTGCCTTGGCCATCTACTTCTACAAAATGACGAACTTGACCTTCTTCTCCTTTTTGGACAAGTTGACGTTGACCCTTAAGAAGATCCGAATTTGGTCTTTCTTGACGTTCAAAGGCTGTTGTTTCAGTTTCAACAACTAGTTCAGGGAGAACCTCAACTGTTGGGGCTACTTCACTTGGATCCATACTACCAACATGATGACTTTCTTCTGCAGGAGCTAGTTTCTTATTCAGCTTTTCTTTCATGTCCGCAAAAGCTTGTGGAGTTGGCATCTCTGAAGCCAACAAAGTTTCTGCTTGTTCAATCAACTCAGCTTTAGGATCTTTTTCACGGATAGATTCGAGCAAACCTTCCAATTCTTCTCTAGCTGTCTGATAACGTTGATTTCCATCCAAGTCTGTCCCTGCTTGTTTCAATTCATTCAAGGCTTTGTTGACTTCTTCTTGACTGGCATCATGGTTTTCTGCAACAGCTTTCGCTGCATTGAGTTTCTCTACTAGTACAGCTTGTTTGTCCTCACTTGAGAAGGTATAGGAAAGGGTTGACTGACGGCCTTGGGCAGCAGTGATTTCTTGTTTAAGGTATTCATCATTAACTGCAGCCTTTGGAGAAACCAAGACATCAAACTCAGCTGTGTGCCCCTTGTAATGCAGGGTCAAGGTCTGGCGTCCAGTCTTCTGAGCATCGTATCCCGTGATTTCAACACCTTCATCAGTAAAGCTGTGAGTCTCTTCTGTCTCGTCATCATAGAGAACACCAAAGCGACCTTCAGAGAGATCCAGTTGATCTCCTACTAGATAGTCTGTTTTTGGTTTCTTAGTAATATACAAGCCCGCTACTTCTTTTGTTTTTCCTTCATCCTGTCCTGTCACTTGGACTTTTAGATCACCTGACACTGGTAAACCAAGGTATTGAAGTGTTAGGTTTTGTCCCCCTTTTTGATGATCATCGTATCCAGATACCGTCACACCTGAGTGAGTAAGGTTAATCAGCTCGTCGGCTCGTCCCCCTTCGTATTGAACACGGAGTGTTCCGCCTCTGAGGTCCAGTTTTTCTCCTACTTTGTAAACCGTCTTTTTAGGTTCTTTTTCCAGGCTAACCGCAGCAATTTTTCTCTCATCCTGTGGAATCGCTACAGCCAAGGTGTTACTGATTTCTTTGCCAGGTAGTTGGGTACGATAGTAGAGGAGAGTTGGTTGCTTGTCAAAGCCCAATGGAGCTGTTGCCAAGTCACCTCCAGTTTCAGTCTTCAAGGTTGCAATTGGTGTTTGTGAATCAGCCTTGTCGTAAACGGTGATGGTTGCGCCTGCCGGAACATCAGAGAAGCCTAGTTGAATTTGGTGGTTTCCAAGCGAACGAGCAGCTACCTTAGCCATTGGAATATTTTGACTTTCTGTGTCCAAGGTTTCGTACATCTTCCAGTTGTAGATACGAATGGCCTTCCAAGGTGTTCCGTTATCAGATGTAATGACATGCAAACGCCAGTCTTGGGCGGTGATTGGTTTGTCAAGAGTGATATCCGTAACGTGTGCTTTGTTGCCGCGGACTTCCTTAGCTAGTTTCCACTCGCCATCTGTATCCTTGTAGTAAAGATCAAAGTCCTTGGTGTTCATCAAACCATCGTTAACAGACTCACCACCAGCTCCCGCATGATCCATTACCCATCTGACAACACGACGTGGTTGGGTCAAACGAATATCAACACTACCGCTCAATTGTCCTGAAGACCACTTGTCTGAAAGACTGGTAATGGTACCGTTCAACATACCTTCAATACCTTCTCCACCTTCGGTATTAGGGAAAGTGCTACCGATAACCTTTGCTCCTGGAACAATATTTTCAGCCAAAGGTCTTGGGAGAGTCGTATCCTGAACAGTCATGCCCCAGTTAAAGGATGTCGTCGCAGCTTCTGAACGAAGGCCATTTTTACCAACTGCAACAACTTTCAATTCTTGCGTCGTACCAGTCGCATTAGCAGAACGGCTAACTCTTGGCAAGTAGATGGTTGAAGCAGATGAACCTGTCAACAAACGCCAGTTATCCCCATCTTTTTCATAGACTTCATAGAAATCCGCATCTTGATTACCCGCAAACTGGACCACTGCTTCAGCTTCTTGGGCATTCTTAAGAGATTGTTTCACCACAGAAAGGCCTGTAGGCGCTTGTGGTGCTTGGTGATTGTCTGAAATTGTTAATTGACCTAGGTTAAACTGATAATCTTTCACAGCCCCTTCATGTTCGAAGAAGAGTTTGACTGCATAGATGGTTTTACCTGCTAGTGAGCTAAGGTCAATTTCTTCATTTGTCCAGTTGTCAGAAAGGGTTAGCTCTTTCCATGCATCTGCATCATCGAATTTGTAGTCTGGAGTTGTAGAGAAGGCCATATAAACTTTCGAGCCTTTTCCTCCCTTGTGGGCAACACGAAGTTTGGTTTTCTCAGTTACTTCTAACTTAGTAGAATACAAATTCACATCCTGGTCCGTCTTACCAGCTACATTACCTGAGAATTTAAGGGAATTTCCGCCATTGTAGGCATCTGTAAAATCATATTCTGCACGAAGTTTTTCCCCTGTTGAAGTCTGCCACCAGCGCCATGTTGGCAAGATACCTGAAACCGAACGGTAGTTCCACTCAGAATCCTTAGAAACCTTTCCGTCTACAAACCACTTTCTACCATGGCCTGTATTAAAGGAGGTAGTGAAGGTCCGGCCTACTGCTGGTGTGCGGTCTGCAACTAAATTAGCAATCCCATACCACTCTTTGTCCGCTGGTTTTTGAGCTGTCGGATCTCCTTGGTAACCTGTGAAGAAGATATCTTCGTTTTTATGATAATCTTCACCTGTTTTTCCTAGACTGGTAATTGTATCTGGTGCAAAGAGTCCAAGTGACAAACGTAACTTGCCTTTTTCATCTAAGAGGGCATCCCATTTAACTTTTGTCTTATAAGAACCACCTTGTTGCAATTCCAAGCCTGCAAAGACATCATATTGGCTACGTTCCAGCCATTTTGCTATTTCTACAGAGTGGTCATTCTTTTCCTTATTCCAGTTGAAATTGGCAAAGAATTGATCCGCAGGGACCTTGTCATCTTCTTTTTGCATGAACTGGTAGTTGTAATCACCTAGACCATCTTCGTGGTAACGACCATATTTATAGGTCATGGCATCGTACCAAGCATACTTGATTGGATGGTTGACTTTTGCCGCATATTCTTTTGTATAGAGCATGAATTGACGCATTTTTTCACCAAGTGGCATTACTAATTCACCCGTTGTTTCTTGGTTGATAAAATACCCATCAAAGCCATAGTACTTAGCAAGGTCGACAAGTTTTCGTGCAATAGGGAAGGTTCCATCCTCATCTTGTTTCAAAGCAGCAACAAATTTCTCTTGGTCAGCAATACTGTTGGACCAGTTGAAGAAAAGTGTTCCATAAACGGGAACTCCATTGCGGTGGCCTGCATCAATGACATCTGGGGTTGGGACTAGACCTTCCCAGAAGACCATTGAATCCAAGTATTGCCAGTAGTCAAAGGCGTAGGCCTTGAATTCTTCTCCACCAACAGAAGCGTGGTCTTTAGCCTTTGAGTTGGTATTTGCTAGCGCCTGAACCTTGGCTCTTCTACTTGCTTTTTCATTTACCAGCTGGCCTCTATGGCGCTTGGCTAGTTCAACTGAGGAACGATTGATGGGATCATCTTCACGCGCACCCGGTTCCCATTTCAACAAATCCTCCCAAGTATCAAATTTGATTTCTTTTGGTCGGAGACTCTTTTCTTCATTTTTAGGAACGTCTGCTAGACTTGGTTTATCGGCTTTATTGTCAACCACTTGAGGAGCTTCCTCAGGCTTGACTCCTTCTTTGTCAGTTGGTTGAGCAGGTTTTTCAGCTTTATCCATCGGAGCAGGCTTCGCTTCTTCTTTTTCATTAAGCAAATCAGTTATTGCTGGAGTGTTTTCTGAAATTGGTTGCTCAGCTACTTTGTTCTCTGCTTCCGATAATTGTTTTTCGATAGCTGCAGTATCTGGATTAGTTGTCTCATTAGTACTTGTCGCTTGAGCGCTCGTATTTACTGCTGTGTCAGAGACTGAGAGCTGTTCGGCGAGGACTGGACTCGCAAACAAAGCTGAACCGATCATCAAGGAACAAGCCCCGATTGACAACTTACGAATGCTGTAACGGCAACGTTTTTCATAGAATAGATCTTTCATCTTTTCCTCCTATTAAAATAAAAGTTAAAAGTAAGCGCTTTACTTTTTTGCAAAAAGTAACTGTTCTCATGACAACCATCAGAACAGGATCATCTTCATTTTATCCTATACGAAAGCGATGTCAATCTAATTAACATAAAAACTATAACTAGGATAATAATCAGTAAAATTTGGACATAATTCCATAAACCCACTCTTGGAAAGTAAATTTACTCACTATTTTTAAAGAAAGTTGCCTTTTCTTAGGAAAATTTCATCTAAACACTTGTTAGATTTACTTTTATCCTTTAAAATAGAATAGGAGAAATTCCGTTATTATTTTTCGGAGGAAAAAGAAATGTCCATTAATTGGCAGGAAATTTTATTTCACTTTTTAGGTGGTCTGGGACTATTCTTATATAGTATCAAGACCATGGGAGACGGTTTGCAACAAGCTGCTGGAGATCGCCTTCGTTTTTACATTGACAAGTACACTAGCAATCCGTTCTTCGGTGTGCTAGTTGGTATCGGTATGACGGCGCTAATTCAGTCAAGTTCTGGGGTCACAGTCATTACAGTGGGGCTAGTCAGCGCAGGACTTTTGACCTTGCGTCAAGCTATCGGTATTGTCATGGGTGCCAATATTGGAACTACCGTTACATCCTTTATCATCGGTTTTAAGCTAGGAGATTACGCCTTACCAATGCTTTTCATCGGAGCGATTTGTCTCTTCTTCACCAAGAATCGCTCTATCAATAACATCGGACGTATCATTTTTGGTGTAGGTGGTATCTTCTTCGCTCTCAATCTTATGAGCGGTGCAATGGAACCTCTAAAAGACCTGCAAGTCTTTAGAGACTATATGGTTGAACTAAGTAAGAGTCCTATTCTAGGTGTCTTTGTCGGAACTGGACTAACCCTACTCATTCAAGCTTCTTCCGCAACTATCGGTATCCTACAGAATCTTTACGCAAGTGGTTTGATTGATCTACAAGGTGCCCTACCAGTCTTGTTTGGTGATAATATCGGAACGACCATTACAGCTATTATTGCTTCTCTTGGAGCCAATATCGCTGCCAAACGTGTTGCTGGTGCCCATGTCGCCTTTAACGTGATTGGTACGGTTATCTGTATTGTCTTCCTTGTACCTTTCACTGGCTTGATTCAATGGTTTGAATCTACACTCAATCTGGCTCCAGAAATGACCATTGCCTTCGCCCACGGAACCTTTAATATCACAAATACTATTATCCAATTTCCATTCATCGGAGCCTTGGCCTACTTTGTAACCAAGCTCATCCCTGGTGAAGATGAAGTTGTCAAGTACGAGCCACTTTATCTTGATGAGCATTTGATTAAACAAGCTCCATCAATCGCTCTCGGAAATGCCAAAAAAGAACTCCTTCACTTGGGAAATTATGCTTCTAAAGCCTTTGACCTTTCATACAACTACATCATTAACCTCAATGAAAAGGTTGCTGAAAAAGGCCACAAGACAGAAGAAGCCATCAATACCATTGATGAAAAATTGACTCGTTACCTTATTACTCTTTCAAGTGAAGCTCTTAGCCAGAAAGAAAGTGAAGTGCTCACCAACATTCTTGATTCATCCCGCGATTTGGAACGAATTGGGGACCACGCAGAAGCGCTAATCAACCTGACTGACTACCTTCAACGTAAAAACGTTGAGTTCTCTGAAGCTGCTTTACAGGAATTAGCTGATATCTATCAAAAGACCACTGGCTTTATCAAAGATGCCCTTGACAGCGTGGAAAACAATGATATTGAAAAAGCTCAAAGTCTGATTGAACGCCATAAAGAAATCAACAATATGGAACGTGTTCTCAGAAAGACCCACATCAAACGCCTCAACAAGGGCGAGTGTTCAACACAAGCTGGGGTCAACTTTATCGACATCATTTCCCACTATACTCGTGTATCTGACCACGCTATGAATCTAGCTGAAAAGGTCATCGCTGAACAAATCTAAGAACCAAGAAGCTATCCTAAATAGGATGGCTTTTTTCTTTTCCTAATCTAGAATTGCTTTTCTAACATATAGAAAAATGCTTTGATTCACAATGGAATCAAAGCATTTTAAAGAGCTCCCCATACATAAGCGCAGAAGCTGCGGTTCCTCTGTACTTAGCTTCTTCTCTTTTAATAAAGCGAGCTAAGTTGAGCAACTCAGGTGCCGGATGTTTGGGATTTAGGAGCAATTCACGATTGACCAGGCCTGAGAGACGAACTGCCAGCAATTGCTCATTTGTAGAAGGCAGTTTTTTAGCAGTCTCTAGGAGAGCAGCAACTAAATCTTCACTCAAATCATGTCGAGCATGATTGTAAAGATCTTTTACAAGGATTTCTAGGTTTGGTTCTACCATCCCTACCACCTCCTTAAGTTTAATAATTTTTAATCAAGTCAACTGTTGAACGATCCAATTTCTTCACCAAGGCTTGCAAGAAAGCTTGAGCTTCTAGGAAGTCATCCATAGCGTAGAGGGTTTGATGAGAATGGATATAACGAGCGCAAACACCGATTGTTGTAGATGGGACACCACCATTTTTCAGATGAGCTGCGCCAGCGTCTGTTCCGCCTTTTCCACAGTAGTATTGGTACTTGATACCAGCTTCTTCAGCCGTTGTCAAAAGGAAATCCTTCATACCTGGGAGAAGCAGGTGACCTGGATCGTAGAAACGAATCAAGGTTCCATCCCCAATCTTGCCTTGACCACCGTAGACATCACCTGCTGGTGAGCAGTCAACTGCTAGGAAAACTTCTGGGTCAAATTTAGTTGTAGAAGTATGAGCACCACGGAGACCAACCTCTTCTTGGACGTTAGAGCCAAGATAGAGTTCATTTCCGAGTTTTTGACCTGACAGAGCTTCTGCCAATTCACTAACCATAAGAACACCGTAGCGGTTGTCCCAAGCTTTTGAGATGATATTTTTTTCATTGGCTGTCAAGATTGCAGAACTATCTGGAACAATGGTGTCGCCAGGACGGATGCCAAAGCTTTCTGCCTCAGCCTTATCCGCAAAACCACCATCAAAGACGATATCTGCAATAGCAGGCATGGTTGGTCCGCCCTTACCACGAGTCAAATGTGGCGGAACAGATCCTGAAATCACAGGAATTTCATGACCATCACGAGTCAAGAGTTTGAAACGTTGGCTGCTAACCACCATGGGGTTCCAGCCACCGATTTCTACGACACGGAAGGTACCGTCTGGCTTAATCTCGCTGACCATAAAACCAACTTCGTCCATATGAGAAGCGACCAAGACGCGCGGTGCATCTGCAGCTTCTGAATGTTTAATCCCGAAAATACCACCCAAACCATCTGTCACCACTTCATCCACGTGCGGTGTCAACTTTTCACGAAGATAAGCACGGACAGGTGCTTCATGACCTGAGACCGCAGCAAGTTCTGTTACTTCTTTGATTTTTGAAAATAATGTTGTCATTTCAGTTCCTTCTTTCTTTCATCCATTTTACCACTTTTTAAAGGAGAAGGATAGCGGGAAGGTGGATTGGGTTTTGCAAGTTTATCCTATAAAAGAGGGATTTCGCACTTGTTTCAGGAATTTTTCTTTCTTTTTACATTAAATTGTCAGAAAATTTATTGACAGATTAAATAAATCGTGTTACAGTAATATCCGCAGGTATCTTTCGGTACCAAATCTACATGAAAGGATGGGGCATGAAACTTTCTCATTATTTAATTGGCTTACTTCTACTCCTAGTCTTTCTCTCTATTAGCATTGGGACCAGTGATTTTTCATGGGGAAAACTCTTTGCTCTGGATCATGAAACTTTGCTTCTCTTTCAAGAGTCCCGTCTTCCAAGAACCATCAGTATTCTCCTGACGGCCTCTAGTATGAGTATGGCAGGACTGCTCATGCAGACTATCACTCAAAATCAGTTTGCTGCTCCGAGTACAGTTGGAACCACTGAAGCCGCCAAACTGGGAATGGTATTGAGCCTCTTTGTCTTTCCGTCGGCTAGTCTGACCCAAAAGATGCTCTTCGCTTTTGTTTCATCCATCGTATTCACCCTCTTCTTCCTAGCCTTTATGACCATTTTTACTGTAAAGGAAAGGTGGATGTTGCCTCTGATTGGGATCATCTATAGCGGGATTATTGGTTCTGTGACAGAAGTTATCGCCTACCGTTTCAATCTGGTTCAGAGTATGACAGCCTGGACCCAGGGCTCCTTCTCCATGATTCAGACTCATCAGTATGAGTGGCTCTTCTTAGGCCTCATTATCCTGATAGCCGTTTGGAAATTATCCCAAACTTTTACCATCATGAATCTAGGAAAAGAAACTAGCGAAAGTTTGGGGATTTCCTACTCCCTACTTGAAAAACTGGCCCTCTTTCTGGTGGCACTAACGACTAGTGTCACCATGATTACTGTGGGTGGCTTGCCATTTCTCGGGGTCATCGTTCCCAATCTTGTTCGCAAGCGCTACGGAGATAATCTGAGCCAAACCAAGCTCATGGTCGCACTGGTCGGTGCCAATCTGGTCCTAGCCTGCGATATCCTATCCCGAGTTCTAATTCGGCCCTATGAGCTGTCTGTCAGTCTTCTACTAGGAATCATTGGTAGCCTCGTCTTTATCCTACTTCTCTGGAGAGGGGGACGAAAAGATGCAGTCTAAAAGCAAACATACTAAGCTATTCTGGCTTCTCATTATTCTTGCCATCGGAGCTTGCCTTCTCTACTTTTGGCCCATTACTCACCTGTCCACCTTCGCTTGGAAGCTGCGTTCCCAAAAGATCATCGTTTATCTCTTGGTAGCTATCGCGACAGGGATTTCGACCATTAGTTTTCAAACACTGACGGAAAATCGTTTCCTGACGCCAAGTATTTTAGGAATCGAATCCTTCTACGTCCTACTGCAAACCCTACTACTGGTTTTTGAAAGTAAGTTTCTTCAACTCGGGAAGTCTCCCATCTTAGAATTCCTAATCTTACTTCTCGTCCAATCTCTCTTCTTTCTCGCCTTGCAAGGCTACTTGAAGACGCTGATGAAGCAAGATCTGGTCTTTATCCTGCTAATCTGTCTAGCCCTTGGAAGTCTCTTTCGAAATATCAGTACCTTCCTTCAGGTCCTGATGGATCCAAATGAATATGATAAACTGCAAAACAGCCTTTTTGCCTCCTTTCAACATCTCAACACTTCCATCCTAGCCATCGGTTCTCTGATTATCCTTACTTTGACAATCTTTTTCTTTCGGAAAGCAGTCATTCTGGATGTCTTGCACCTGCAAAGAGAAACAGCTCAGATATTGGGACTCGATGTTGAAAAAGAACAGAAAGAACTCCTCTGGGGCATCGTGCTTTTGACCTCAACGGCCACTGCCCTGGTAGGACCTATGGCCTTCTTCGGTTTTATGTTGGCCAACCTCACCTACCTAATCGTCAAAGACTATCGACACAAGTTGCTCTTTATCGTGGCCATTCTGGTTGGATTTATTAGCTTGACCTTGGGGCAGGCCCTGATTGAACGAGTATTTGCACTGGAAATTCGCATCAGCATGGTCATCGAGAGCGTAGGTGGTCTCTTATTCTTTATCTTACTTTATAGGAGGGCGCGTCGGTGAAACTGGAAAACATTGACAAATCCATTCAAAAACAGGATATTTTGCAAGGCATTTCGCTTGAAGTCAGTCCTCAGAAACTGACAGCCTTTATTGGCCCAAATGGTGCTGGAAAATCGACTCTCCTCTCCATCATGAGCAGACTGACCAAGAAAGATCAGGGAATTCTCAGTATCAAAGGCCGTGAAATCGAGAGCTGGAATTCGCAAGAACTGGCTTAAGAACTGACTATCCTAAAGCAGAAAATCAATTACCAAGCCAAATTGACTGTTGAAGAACTGGTCAGTTTTGGACGTTTTCCCTACAGCCGAGGTCGACTGAAAGCAGAAGACTGGGAAAAAATCCTAGAAACTCTGGACTATTTAGAACTGACCAACTTAAAAGACCGCTACATCGATAGCCTGTCTGGGGGACAACTCCAGCGGGTCTTTATCGCTATGGTACTGGCCCAGGATACGGACTTTATCTTGCTGGACGAACCACTCAACAATCTCGACATCAAGCAAAGCGTCAGCATGATGCAGATTCTCAAGCGACTGGTGGAGGAACTCGGCAAAACCATTATCATCGTCCTCCACGATATCAACATGGCTAGTCAGTATGCAGATGAGATTGTCGCCTTCAAGGACGGTCAAGTCTTTAGCAAAGGAACAACCAATCAAATCATGCAGGCTGACCTGCTCAGTCAACTCTATGAGATTCCCATCACGCTAGCTGATATCAATGGCAAAAAGATTTGTATCTATAGCTAGCAACTCAGAAACTCGAGTTAGAAGAAACTTTGTCTCTTAGTCAATAAAACCTAGAGACTCCCTAAGTCGTTATCACATTTTAAAAAGGAGAAATCATGAAAACATCCCTTAAACTTTATCTCACTGCCCTAGCGGCCAGCTTCTTGCTCCTACTTGGTGCATGTAGTACAAACTCAAGCACTAGTAAGACGGAGTCAAGTAGCTCTGCTCCAACAGAGGTAACCATTAAAAGTTCACTAGGTGTAGTCACACTTTCAAAAGTCCCTGAAAAGATTGTGACCTTTGACCTCGGTGCTGCGGATACTATTCGCGCTTTAGGTTTTGAAAAGAATATCGTCGGAATGCCTACAAAAACTGTTCCGACTTATCTTAAAGACCTAGCTGGAAAAGTTAAAAATGTTGGTTCTATGGTTGAGCCAGACCTAGAAGCCCTTGCTGCTCTTGAACCAGACCTAATTATCGCTTCACCACGTACCCAAAAATTCGTAGATAAGTTCAACGAAATCGCTCCGACTGTTCTCTTCCAAGCAGGCAAGGACGACTACTGGACTTCTACCAAGGCTAATATCGAATCCTTATCAGGCGCCTTTGGTGAAACTGGTACACAGAAAGCCAAGGAAGAATTGGCCAAGCTAGACAAGAGCATCCAAGAAGTCGCAACTAAAAACGAAAGTTCTGACAAAAAAGCCCTTGCTATCCTCCTCAACGAAGGAAAAATGGCTGCCTTTGGTGCCCAATCTCGTTTCTCTTTCTTATACCAAACCTTGAAATTCAAGCCAACTGATACTCAATTTGAAGAGTCACGCCACGGACAAGAAGTCAGCTTTGAAAGTGTCAAAGAAATCAATCCCGATATCCTCTTTGTCATCAACCGCACCCTTGCCATCGGTGGCGACAATTCTAGCAACGATGGCGTCCTAGAAAATGCCCTCATCGCTGAAACTCCTGCCTCTAAAAATGGTAAAATTATCCAACTCACACCAGACCTCTGGTATCTAAGTGGAGGCGGTCTTGAATCAACAAAACTCATGATTGAAGACGCTCAAAAAGCCTTGAAATAAGCTACTTCAAACTCAACTAACATCTTTACATGACAAAACGCATCCTATCAAGCTCACTCAAACCTGATAGGATGCGTTTTTATCATTTCACTAAAATATTTTTCCCTAGCCTCATTTTCCTTCTTGATTTCGTTTGAGTGAAAAATGATCTGGGACGGGGTCCTTACCTGTTTTCGACCAGGGATGGCAACGTAAAATCCGAGCCAAGCCCATCAAAACACCCTTGAAGCCATGTTTTTCAATAGCCTGAATCATGTAGTTGGAACAAGTCGGCTCAAAGCGACAAGAGGGGGGAAAGGCTGGTGAGATAAACCGTTGGTAAAAGCGCACAGGCACTATTAAAATTCGTTTCATTATTTCTTAGTTACAGCCATGGTGTGTAGTTGACTGATTTCTTTTTTATTAAGACGACGGGATTCTCCTGGACGGAGTCCTGTCAAGTCTAGATGTCCGAAACGAGTCCGTGACAACTTGTCCACTTGGAGACCGACAGCTTCAAACATCTTTTTAACCTGGTGGTTACGCCCTTCATGGATAGTCAACTGCACCACAGAGCGGTTTTTGACCGGATCCACTTTGAGAATCTCATAAACAGCCGGCTTGGTTTTCTTGCCATCAATCTCAAGTCCACGAGTCAAGGGGCGGAGATTATCCTTATTGGCCACACCTTTAACACGCGCGACATAAACCTTGTCAATCTCATTACGAGGGTGAATCATCTCATCCGTAAAATCCCCATCATTGGTCAAAATCAAGACTCCTGATGTATCCCAGTCCAAACGACCTACAGGGTAGATGCGTTCCTTCACGTTGGGCAAGAGGTCGACAACAGTCTTACGCCCCTTGTCATCTGTCACACTGGAAATGACACCGCGTGGTTTGTTAAGCAGATAATAGACCTTTTCTTCGTTGTAGATAGGTTGACCTTCAACTTCGACCTTGTCGCCTGACTTGATAGTGGTTGCTAGTTCACGTACCACTTGGCCGTTAACCGTCACCAGGCCTTGCTTGATCAGCTCTTCTGCTTTTCTCCTACTGGCCACACCTGCGTGGGCAATATACTTATTGATTCTCATCTTCTTCTATCCTTTCACCAAATAATTGGCTTTCTTGGGCTTGAATCTCAAGCTCATCAATCACTGGTAATTCTTCTAAATGGTTTATCCCCATGTAATCTAGGAAATAATCCGTAGTTACATAGAGGTTGGGGCGCCCCAACACTTCTTTTTTCCCGTCTTCCTTTATCAGGTCAAAAGCCTGCAACTTTGCCAAGGCTCCACTCGAGTTGACCCCACGGATGGCATCAATTTCTATCCGTGTGATAGGTTGCTTGTAGGCAACGATGGACAAGGTCTCAAGAGCTGCCCGAGACAAGCTCTGGTTGATGGGAGCTTTGGAATATTCCTTCAAAATCGCTGCAAGTTGAGGTTTGGTCACCAATCTATAAGCTCCACCTGTCTCAATCAGGGACAAGCTCGACTCTTGATCTTTTTCATACTTTTGGGCTAATTTTTCTAAACTCTGTTGGATACCTGTCGGTGGCAGAGAGAGGAGTTCAGCTAACTGGCGGACTCTAATCCCATCTTCACCCGCTACAAACAAGAGCGCTTCTATTTTTGCTAAAGTACTCATCTTTCCTCTCTATCAAGTCTAGCTTTGGGCCACTTGACTTTCTTCATTCTTTTCCATGAGATAAATATCTCCGAAACTTTCCTCTTGCACGAGGATCAGCTCCTGGGTTTTGATTAACTCTAGGGTTGCCAAAAAGAGGGTGATGACCTCTTGGAGATTCTGGGCTTCCTTAAACAAATCCTGCAAGCGCAATTGATCTCGTCCAGTCAAGGACTCTTTCACGATAACCATCATATCCTCAATCTTATACTCATCCCGCAAGATAGTCGTGTGATTCTGGGCAAACTCCTCTTTTTTCTTTGCTAGGATATTTGAAAAAGCCAAAAAGAGGTCAATGGTCGTCTTGTCATGCACAAGCTCCGCATCTTCGTAAATCAACTCTGTCGGCGCTTTGGAATAGTGCTGGGCCCGTTCTTGGTGCTTAGCTTCCAAGTGCTCACCCAAGAGCTTGAACTTGCGGTATTCTTCGATTTGGGAGAGAAGATCCTGCTCTAGGTCATCTTCCAAATCTGTCACTTCTGCTACCTTTGGAAGAAGCTTGCGGCTCTTAATCAGCATGAGCTGACTGGCCATGACCATGTACTCGCCCGTCACTTCCAGACGCATGGCCTGCAGGGTTGAAACATAAGCTAGATACTGTTCGATGACTTCCGTAATGGGCACATCGTAGATATCCATCTGGTACTTAGAAACAAGATGCAAGAGCAAGTCCAGGGGTCCTTCAAAATCTTTTAATTTAATATCCATTATCTATATTTTTCTAAGGTCAGGACTGTTTTTAATCCTAATTTTTTTGCAATTTCGTACAAATCGACCTTGTTTTCAATTTGTCGTAGAATGAACTGTTCCCGCAAGGCTTGGGCTGATAAGGCTAGGAAACCTTTCTCCTTGACAAAAGCTTCTAGCTGACGAAAGGCCCACTGACGAGAATAGGCTTCCCCTCCCCTTTCAAAAAGGTAGGTCTGGCCCATCAAGGGTTCCAATTCTGAAAGCAAGGTCGTGGGAATGCTGACAATCCTCTGTTGGGAAGCCTTCTTGATTCGCAACACCTGAAAATCCAGATTGATGTCCGCAACCTTGAGAGCTAAAATCTCACTCGGCAAGAGCCCCATTTCTAGGATTAAGAGCGCTAGCAAGCGACCCTCTGAATAGTCACTTTCCTGCCAAAAAGAGTCTAGGTCTAAAATTTCTGGTTTTTCGGTTTTCTTTTCAGCTTGTTTAGCTAATTCCAAGCGGTAAAAGCTGTCCACCTCTCCTTTTTGATAGAGAAAGTAGAGAAATTGGTTACAGGCTGAAATCTTCCGCTTCTGGGCGCTGATTTTTAGATTGGCTAGTTGGGCTTGGTAAATCTTGAGACTGGTCTCAGAAATCCGCTCGCCCACAATGTCTAAAAATTGCTCTAAATCATACTTATAGGACTGTTTGGAATTGGCAGATAAGCCCTGCTTTTCTTCTAAAAAGGCTGAAATCCTGTCTCTCATTTGCATCGAATCTCATATTCCTTACTAAAGTCATGCAAGAGGGCATTCACTGCCTTTAGGATAGACTTGCGCGTGATAATTCCTTGGAAAATACCAGACGCATCCACAACCGGCAAGAAGGACTCATCTACCAGCTTGTGCAAGACCTCCGTAATGGTAAAATCAGGCGAAACAACCGCTACATCCGTTTTGGTCATATGAACAATATCCGTATCCGCCATAATTTCTTGATTCAAGTCATGCTCCATCTGATAAGCCATAATATCTCTGAGCCCAATCGTCCCAACAAAGTGTTTTTCATCTGTTACAACGGGAACACGGGTATAGGTCATCTGACTGAGCAAGAGGGTCGCATGATCCGCATTGTGGGTATCAATCAACACAGCTAGATTTTCAGCAGGGGTCAAAAAAGTTTCTTCTTGCCCCAACAAGAAAGTCTCAAACTCCTTGGCAATCATCGGCTAAACTCCTTGGACAAGCCCGGATACACCTCATGGTCTCGTGTCAAAAAGTCCACTTTAAAATAACTATCATCAATCTCCACACGAGCATAGAGACATTCTCTGATGGTCCCACGTGGTTGACTGATGGAGCCTGGATTTAGAAAAAGGGTCTTGCCTTCCATCCAAGCACTTGGCACATGCAAGTGACCATAAAGGCAGATATCGGCCTCTTCTTCCTGAGCCCAGTAGTCCAACTTTTGAAAGTTGAAATTAATGTCAAACAAGTGGCCATGAGTTTGGACAATCTTGGTCGAACCAAGCTCGGTCACCAAACGTTCTGGATAGCCGGCATAGAAGTCCATGTTCCCTTTAACAACGCGGATGCCTTCCCAAAGGGGAGAATCAGGACGCAGTTCAGAATCGCCGTTATGAAAAACGGCATCAACTTTGCCTACATAGCGATCACGGATTTCTTCCACAATCAAGCTATCGCCATGGGAATCGCTCATTACAATGATGGTTTGCTTTGCCATGATGGAAATACCTCCAAAAGTTTCTTAACGGCTAAGGCGCGGTGAGATTGACTATTTTTTTCTTCAAGGGTTAATTCAGCTGAGGACTTGCCTGTCTCTCCTACAAGGAAGAGAGGATCGTAACCAAATCCATTTTCACCCTTAGGTTCAAAGTTAATGTAGCCTGGCCAGTCTGCTTCAACAACCAAGCTTTCCTTGTTTGGACTGGCCACAACTAGGGTTGTATGGAATTGAGCCGAGCGGTCCTTGAGTTCAAAGACCATGGCCAATTCGTGCAAGAGTTTGGCATTGTTTTCACGGTCAGTAGCTCCCACACCTGCGAAACGAGCTGACCAGACACCTGGCAAGCCACCAAGGACATCGACTTTGAGACCTGAGTCATCTGCCAAAACCATCTTGCCCGTTAATTGAGAAATGGTTTCTGCCTTGAGACGGGCATTTTCTTCGAAGGTCATGCCTGTTTCAGCTACTTCAGGCAGGTCAGGATAGTCATTAAGATTTTCCACATCGTAGCCTAACTTATCAAAGATAGCTCGGAACTCTTTGGTCTTGCCTTCGTTTCGAGTCGCAATCAATAAGGTTTCTCTGACCTTGCTTGTCTCAAAGAAATCATGAACATTGACCCCTTCTTTAGGCAATGCTACATGCAGGAGTTGCCCATTTTCAATCAAGAGAAAAGCTCCCTGACGTTGGATGACTTCCAGATTTCGTCCCATTTCTTGGTTGAGGATATCTACCACAAAAGACAATAAACGGTAGAGAGAACCATAGCGTAAAACAGTAACAGAAACAGGAAAACCTCGATCCTCATCTCGAAATCTTTGGGCAAACTCCAATAGAGGAAAATCCAAGTCATCATCCGTCAACGTCCGGACGCCACCAAAAATACCATAGGACCCGACATACCAGTCCTGTTCATCCTTATATTCATAAATTTTATTTGTCATAATTCTACATGCTCCACATGAATCTCTTTTTCCAGCCATTCTTCACCAATTTGTGCAAAACTTTGGCTGCTGGCTGTTGTGTAAAAACGGTGATGGAGTGGTCCAGCATCGCGACCACGATTGATTTCAAAATAATTAAGTAAGACTGAGATATCTCGTACGCACTCTGCCCCACTATCGATAAGTTGAACCTTGGGCCCCATAACATTTTGAATAATAGGTCTGAGAAGTGGATAATGGGTACAGCCCAAAATCAGGCTATCCACCTTTCCAACCAAGGGACGCAGGGTTTCATAGACCACTTTCTTGGTGACACTGGTTGACAAAGCACCAGACTCCACCAAGGGAGCAAACTTGGGACAGGCCAAACTCTCCACCTGTAAGTCCGGATCCAGATCGTTGATTTTCTGACGATAGATGTCAGATTGTACTGTCATGGGCGTTCCAATGACTCCGATTTTCCCACCTTGACTGGACTTGATAGCTGCCGAAGCTCCTGGCAAAATCACACCCAAGACAGGAATATCTAGTTGAGCCTTAATTTCTTCCCAGACGACCGCAGTCGCAGTATTACAAGCAATGACAATCATTTTGACATCCTTGGTCAAGAGAAAGTTGACCAACTGCCAAGTATATTCACGAATTTGCTCAGCAGGACGGGGTCCGTAAGGCGCCCGTGCCGAATCTCCAATATAGACGATTTCTTCATGGGGAAGCTGGCGCATGAGCTCGCGCACAACGGTCAAGCCCCCGACACCCGAATCCAAAAAACCAATTGGTCGATTATCCATACAGTCTTCTTTCTAGTTTTTTTCTGATTGATAGTTCATTATGATTATTGATCCTTATGAACTGAATGACAGCCTAATCAATAACTATCTCTCTTAATCATAATCAAATATCAATAGAATGCAAGGAAAAAGTCTCATCCCTAAACCATAACCAACATAGTGAGAAGTCTGGAACTTTCATCCCAGACTTTTCCTTATTTATTTTTTCTTTTTATTGTTAGCAAGGGCTGCCTTTTGTTGGCGGATGATTTGGTGGTAAATTTGTTGTACCTTAGCTTCGCTTGGTTTTTGACCATTTGCACTCAAAAGAGTACGAACTGCTTCAGCATTCAAACGTGGGTTGTCAGCGAATTCTTTTTCAATTTGCTTACGAACCAAGTACATTCCTCCAAGAGCTCCTCCTAGAAAAGCTAGCACAATCAATACAATTGCTAATAGTAAATCCATCATATTTCTCCTGTTTCTTTTTGAGTCTCTTTCATTATACCATAAACTAGCCACCCTGACTAGTTTGTTTTACGCTTTCAGGGATGGGTAGACTGTAATAAAGTTGGCTTATTGTTCTAATCAAAACTAGAAAGAATATTAAAAATACACTCTCTTACCATTCGTTCCCTCCACTTTTTTAATACAAAACAATATCAAATATATATCCTTCTCAAATCCCCTTGACAATACTTCATTAGCTGGTAAAATTAGATTAACAATACAATATAGAAATAAAAGTTCGTCTCATAAAAATGAAAGCGCTTTTAATTAATGAAGGAGGTTTCTATGGAAAAAATTTGGAGGGAGAAATCCTGTCGCTACAGTATTCGAAAGCTAACAGTCGGCACAGCCTCTGTTTTGCTTGGAGCAGTTTTTCTAGCTAGTCATACCGTCTCTGCTGATACTACTGAAGTAAAGCAAAATGAGTCTACACTAGAGAAAACTACAACTAAGACAGATACCGTTACGAAAACAACTGAATCAACCGAGCACACACAGCCAAGCGAAGCAGTTGACCATTCAAAACCAGTTCTAGCTGATAATAGTGTTTCTGAAAGCAGACCCGCTGAGGCTAATGTTGCCTCTGCTACAACTAATCAAGCCAGTACTGAGGCTATTGTCAAACCTAATGAAAATAAGGAAACCGAAAAACAAGAACTACCTGTGACAGAACAAAGCAACTATCAGCTAAACTATGATCGACCAACAGCTCCTTCCTATGATGGCTGGGAAAAACAAGCCCTTCCAGTTGGGAATGGTGAAATGGGTGCTAAGGTTTTTGGTCTCATCGGCGAGGAGAGAATCCAATACAACGAAAAAACTCTTTGGTCAGGTGGACCGCGTCCCGACAGTACCGACTATAATGGAGGAAACTATCAGGAACGGTATAAAATTTTAGCAGAAATTCGTAAGGCTCTTGAAGACGGAGATCGCCAAAAAGCCAAACGATTAGCTGAACAAAATCTAGTTGGACCAAACAATGCCCAGTATGGACGTTATCTAGCCTTTGGTGATATCTTCATGGTCTTCAATAACCAGAAAAAGGGGCTGGATACAGTTACAGACTATCACCGTGGTTTGGATATCACAGAAGCCACTACTACAACTTCTTACACCCAAGATGGAACGACCTTTAAAAGAGAAACCTTCTCAAGTTACCCTGATGATGTCACCGTGACCCACTTGACCCAAAAAGGGGACAAAAAACTTGATTTTACAGTTTGGAATAGCTTAACAGAAGATTTACTTGCTAACGGAGACTACTCAGCGGAGTATTCTAACTACAAGAGTGGCCATGTTACGACAGACCCAAATGGTATCCTACTAAAAGGTACAGTCAAAGATAATGGCCTCCAGTTCGCATCCTATCTAGGAATTAAAACGGACGGAAAAGTTACTGTTCATGAGGATAGTTTAACGATCACAGGGGCCAGCTACGCTACGCTTTTACTCAGTGCCAAGACTAACTTTGCTCAAAATCCTAAAACCAACTATCGAAAAGACATTGACCTCGAAAAAACAGTTAAAGGGATTGTAGAAGCTGCTCAGGGCAAAGACTACGAGACACTTAAAAGGAACCATATCAAAGACTATCAAAGCCTCTTTAACCGCGTTAAACTAAACCTAGGTGGAAGCAATATTGCTCAAACGACAAAAGAGGCCCTTCAAACCTATAACCCAACAAAAGGGCAAAAACTGGAAGAACTTTTCTTCCAATACGGACGTTATTTATTGATTAGTTCGTCTCGTGATCGGACAGATGCCCTTCCTGCCAACCTACAAGGAGTCTGGAATGCCGTAGACAATCCACCTTGGAACGCTGATTACCACCTCAATGTCAATTTGCAAATGAACTATTGGCCAGCCTACATGAGCAATCTAGCTGAAACAGCCAAGCCAATGATCAATTACATTGACGATATGCGTTACTATGGCCGTATCGCTGCTAAGGAATACGCTGGCATCGAATCCAAAGATGGACAAGAAAATGGCTGGCTGGTCCACACTCAAGCTACACCCTTTGGCTGGACTACTCCTGGTTGGAATTACTATTGGGGTTGGTCGCCAGCAGCTAATGCCTGGATGATGCAGAACGTCTATGACTACTATAAATTCACCAAGGATGAGACTTATCTCAAAGAAAAGATTTATCCTATGTTGAAAGAGACTGCTAAGTTCTGGAACTCCTTCTTGCACTATGACCAGGCCAGTGACCGTTGGGTGTCTTCTCCATCCTACTCACCAGAACATGGTACCATCACCATCGGAAACACCTTTGATCAGTCGCTAGTCTGGCAGCTATTCCACGACTACATGGAAGTTGCAAACCATCTAAAAGTCGACCAAGACTTAGTAACAGAGGTCAAGGCTAAATTTGACAAACTAAAACCCCTTCACATCAACAAAGAGGGACGCATCAAGGAATGGTACGAGGAAGACAGTCCACAATTCACTAATGAAGGGATTGAAAATAACCACCGCCACGTTTCCCACCTAGTTGGCCTCTTCCCAGGTACACTCTTTAGCAAGGACCAGGCTGAATACTTAGAGGCTGCACGTGCTACCCTCAATCACCGCGGAGATGGTGGTACTGGTTGGTCTAAGGCTAATAAAATCAATCTCTGGGCTCGTCTGCTGGACGGTAACCGCGCCCATCGCTTGCTCGCTGAACAGCTCAAGTATTCAACCCTAGAAAACCTTTGGGATACGCACGCACCTTTCCAAATCGATGGAAACTTTGGAGCAACCAGTGGAATTGCAGAAATGCTTCTTCAATCACACACTGGCTACATTGCACCATTGCCAGCCCTTCCAGATGCTTGGAAAGACGGTCAGGTTTCTGGTCTGGTTGCCCGTGGTAACTTTGAAGTTAGCATGAAGTGGAAAGATAAAAACCTGCAAAGCTTGTCCTTCCTTTCAAATGTCGGTGGAGACCTAGTTGTAGATTATCCAAATATCGAAGCCAGTCAGGTTAAGGTTAATGGCAAATCTGTCAAAGCAACTGTTCTTAAAGATGGCCGCATTCAACTGGCAACACAAAAAGGTGATGTCATTACCTTTGAACATTTCCCTGGTCGTGTAACCAGTCTGACAGCAGTTAGACAAAATGGCGTCACTGCCGAACTTACCTTCAACCAAGTAGAAGGCGCTACCCACTATGTTATCCAAAGACAAGCGAAAGACGAATCTGGCCAAACCTCTGCAAGCAGAGAATTTGTAACCAATCAAACCCATTTTATCGACCGCTCACTCAATCCTCAACTCGTCTACACTTATACTGTTAAGGCTATGCTAGGTAATGTTTCTACACAGGTATCCGAAAAGGCCAATGTCGAAACCTATAACCAATTGATGGATGACCGTGATAGCCGAATCCAATACGGTTCTGCATTTGGAAACTGGGCAGACTCAGAATTATTTGGAGGAACAGAGAAGTTTGCCGACCTTTCACTAGGTAACTATACAGATAAAGATGCGACAGCAACCATTCCTTTCAATGGTGTTGGCATTGAAATCTATGGTCTCAAATCATCTCAATTGGGAATCGCTGAAGTCAAAATCGATGGTAAATCAGTCGGTGAACTGGACTTTTATACTGCAGGTGCAACTGAAAAAGGGAGCCTTATCGGTCGCTTCACAGGATTGTCAGATGGTGCTCATGTGATGACCATCACTGTAAAACAAGAGCATAAACACCGTGGCAGTGAACGTTCCAAAATTTCCTTAGACTACTTTAAAGTTTTACCTGGACAGGGAACAACTATTGAAAAAATGGATGACCGTGACTCTCGCATTCAATACGGATCTCAATTCAAAGATTGGAGCGACACTGAATTATATAAGAGCACAGAAAAATATGCGGACATCAATAACAGTGACCCAAGTACTGCTTCAGAAGCTCAAGCAACCATTCCATTTACTGGAACAGGTATTCGAATTTACGGACTTAAAACATCCGCTCTCGGAAAAGCTCTCGTGACACTAGATGGCAAAGAAATGCCAAGTCTAGACTTCTACACAGCTGGAGCTACCCAAAAGGCAACCTTAATTGGAGAATTTACTAATCTGACCGATGGTAATCATATTTTGACATTGAAAGTTGATCCAAATTCACCAGCAGGTCGCAAGAAAATTTCTCTAGATTCATTTGATGTGATTAAATCTCCAGCTGTAAGCTTGGATAGTCCAAGTATCGCACCACTTAAGGAAGGGGATAAAAACATCTCTTTAACTCTTCCAGCTGGAGATTGGGAAGCCATCGCTGTAACCTTCCCTGGTATCAAAGATCCACTCGTTTTACGCAGGATAGACGATAATCATCTGGTTACGACTGGGGATCAGACTGTCTTATCAATCCAAGATAAACAGGTACAAATCCCTATCCCTGACGAAACCAATCGAAAAGTTGGAAATGCGATAGAAGCTTATTCTATCCAGGAAAATACAACAAGCAGTCCTGTAGTAGCTGTCTTTACCAAAAAGGATGAGAAGAAGGTTGAGAATCAGCAACCAACTACAAGCAAGGGAGATGATCCTGCTCCTATTGTAGAAATTCCTGAATACACTAAACCTATCGGCACAGCAGGACAGGAACAACCACCTACGGTTTCTATCCCTGAATACACTAAACCTATCGGTACAGTGGGACAAGAACAAGCACCTACGGTTTCTATCCCTGAATACACTAAACCTATCGGCACAGTGGGACAAGAACAAGCACCTACGGTTTCTATCCCTGAATACACTAAACCTATCGGCACAGTGGGACAAGAACAAGCACCTACGGTTTCTATCCCTGAATACACTAAACCTATCGGCACAGTGGGACAAGAACAAGCACCTACGGTTTCTATCCCTGAATACACTAAACCTATCGGCACGATGGGACAAGAACAGCCACCTACCGTTTCTATTCCTGAATATACTAAACCTATCGGCACAGCAGGACAAGAGCAAGCACCTACGGTTTCTATCCCTGAGTACACGAAACCTATCGGCACAGCAGGACAAGAGCAAGCGCCTACGGTTTC
Source organism: Streptococcus mitis (assembly GCF_013305725.1). Classification (NCBI taxonomy): domain Bacteria; kingdom Bacillati; phylum Bacillota; class Bacilli; order Lactobacillales; family Streptococcaceae; genus Streptococcus; species Streptococcus mitis. The sequence goes on along the minus strand of NZ_CP047883.1, from coordinate 344,788 downwards.
TATTCCTGAGTACACGAAACCTATCGGCACAGCAGGACAAGAGCAAGCACTTACGGTTTCTATTCCTGAGTACACGAAACCTATCGGCACAGCAGGACAGGAGCAAGCACCTACTGTTTCTGTTCCTGGATATAAACTTCGTGTCTTAAAGGATGAAAGGACTGGAGTTGAAATTATTGGAGGAGCGACTGACTTAGAGGGAATTTCTCATATTTCTAGCAGACATGTCTTAGCTCAAGAACTATTTGGTAAGACCTATGATGCTTACGATCTTCACCTTAAAAATTCAACAGACCAGAGTTTACAACCAAAAGGATCTGTCTTGGTTCGCTTGCCTATTTCCTCTGCTGTCGAAAATGTTTACTACCTAACTCCATCAAAAGAGTTACAGGCACTCGATTTTACTATTCGCGAGGGAATGGCAGAATTTACGACTAGTCATTTCAGCACCTATGCAGTCGTTTATCGAGCTAATGGAGCATCAATTACTGCAAATCAAAAACCAAGTGAAACAGATATCAAACCATTAGCCAACAGCTCTAAGCAAGTTTCATCTAGTCCAGACCTTGTTCAATCTGCAAATGATTCTCCTAAAGAACAACTTCCAGCTACTGGTGAAACATCCAATCCACTACTATTCTTGTCAGGATTGAGTCTAGTCCTAACAGCAACTTTTCTACTTAAGAGTAAAAAGGATGAATCCAACTAACGTTTAACCACACAAAAATCAGGATGAAGATAAGCTTCATCCTGATTTATTTTTTACAGTAGGTATAAAAAGGCTAGCGTCAAAAGACTTGCTAGAAGCCCCACTCCCCAAAAGAAGAAGTCAACCTTCCACTCGCTCCAAGGATTTCCCTTACCAGACAATCCTCCAAGCTCAAAATGGTGATGCACAGGCGTCATACGAAAAATACGTTTCCCACCTGTCAGTTTGAAATAACTGACTTGCATCATAACTGAACTTGTTTCAAAGACATAAACAATTCCGATAATCAAGAGAGTCCATTCTTGGTGGAGAGCCATTGAAATAGCTGCCAGCATTCCACCGAGAGCCAAACTTCCCACATCTCCCATAAAGACCTTAGCAGGCTTATGGTTAAAGACGAAGAAGCCTAGCAAACCACCAATCATGGCAAGAATCACTAGAAGAATATCCATCTGACCTTGCACATAGGCAATAACTCCATAGGCAGACAAACTAATCACAACGGAAATACTCGCTAAACCGTCAATACCGTCTGTCAAGTTCACTGCATTTGAAAAACCGACTAGCCAGAAAAGAGCGAAGATAATATAGAAAATCCCTAGATGCACTTGGTAACCAAAGACAGAGAGCATATCGCCCCCACGCTCATAAAAAAGATAGAAAATGACGCCACCTAGAAGCTGAAGAGCCAATTTCTGCTTGGGATTTAGCCCCTCATTGATCTTGCGGAAGACCTTGAGGAAGTCATCTAAAAAACCAACCAAGCCATACAAGACCAAAATAAACAAAATCATACCAACATTATTGGTCAATTGTTTTGAAAAAAGAGCGACGAGGAAACTCACCGCAACTGCAACAACAAGGAAAACAAGTCCCCCCATAGTTGGAGTTCCAGCTTTTGCCTGATGCTGCTTGACATCCTCATGCATCTGCTGTCCAGTAATCTGGGCTTTTCGATAAAATTGGATAAAGGCTGGAATACCAATAACTGTTAATAAAAAGCTAAGAATTCCAGCACTAATGGAACTAATCATGTTAATCTCCTAAAGTTACTTTCAAATTTTTAATATCTTTGATGGCAGTATTGGCACGAACACTCTGTTTTTGAACCGTTTTACCTGTACCATCCCACTCTACTTCAATGTTCAACCATTTGGCAAATGCTTGAACATTTTCCTGTGTCCATCCATACATATCCGGCATTTCTTCAAGCTTATCAGATAGAATTAAGATTTGCTGATTGGCTTCCAAATTATTCCCTTCAGAAACAGAACTATCTTTAACCTTAGTTCCTGTTCCAATAACGATTGGTTGAACAAGGTTACGTCGTAATTCCTCTGCTAAATCACCCGGCGTGTAATCCTTAGTTGCAGGCATTGCATAACTTGTAATCTTACTAAACTGCTCCAAATTCTTAGCAGTTGACTGAAGATTAAGTGATTCTTTCATAGCTGAGGCTCTTTCAAGAATTGGATTGGCAAACTCTCCAAGTTGAATACCTGAATAATGCTCAGGTTGTTGAACCGTTACATAGAGAATAAAGTCAGGATTTTCCGCTGGGTGCATAGAAACAACTGAGAAAATGTAGTTTGTTGAACCTGTAAGATAACCACCATTTTTCTCATCCGCAATCTGCGCAGTCCCTGATTTAAGGGCCACATTCTGACCCGGAACATTGACAGTTGCCTTGCCTGTACTATGATTATACATAGTTCCATATGTAGGGTCTGTTCCGACCATAACCATGTGGTCACGCGTGACTGATGCCGCTTCTTTCGATACAGGATTTCCGACAACCTCTTTTTGAGATTTACGAACAGATTGATCATTAGGGTCATAAAGGGCACTGATAAATTTCGGCTCTAACATAACACCATCATTGGCAATGGCTGTAAAAGCACGTAGCATCTGGGTCTGCGTTACAGAAATCCCCTGACCAAATGCACTCATGGCAATATTGACAATATTATCTGCAGGCAATTGACCTGTATACTCATCAGTCAGACCAAAACGCGTCGGCACTCCAAACTTAAAGCGATTGAGATAATCGAGCCAAGTCGCATCTCCCATTTTCTGCTCAAGCAAGGTCATCCCGATATTACTAGAGTGGGCAAAACCTTGAGAAAAGGTCATTGTTCCACCACTCGTCAAACCTTCGTTAACGTCCCAGTCTCGAATGGTTGCATCTGCCAGTTTCAACTCGCTACTGTTAAAGTATTCTCCACCAGGGAAAGTCTTATTATCAATAGCTGCTGCCAACATCATCACCTTCATGGTTGACCCTGGCTCATAGTTACTTTGATAGAGGATATCACGCCAGACAAAGTCTTTAGTGATACCATCCTTAGTGTCTGCATTAAAGGTAGGTCTTTGAGTAGTAGCGAGGATTTCACCTGTCTTAGCACTGACCAAGGTAGCTGTCATGTACTTGCCTTTTACCTTTTCTTGAAAGGCATCCATCTGTGTTTCCATGAAGGACTGCAAGGGACTTGAAAGAGTGGTATAAACATCCTTCCCGTCTACAGTTTGTTGAGAAACTTGCTCTGTACCTGGTACAATATTTCCCAGACGATCTTTTTCGTAAGTGATAACCCCATCTGTTCCCGCAAGAATTCTATTTAGAGAACTCTCTAAACCAGATGTCCCTAACAAACTCTTGCTACCATCTTCATTTTCATGAAGTTGTGCTAGACCAATAAATGATGAAGCAAACTGACCATTCGGATAACTGCGGTTAGGACTAGTTGTAAAATCAACCCCCTCCACACCAGCAGTCTTGAGGTCATTTTTAATAGCCATCATATTGGCATAAGTAATACCATTTCCTTTTGTACCAAACGATACCTGTTTCAGATTGGGCTGAGCAAGTTGTTCTGTCACATAGGACTCATCCATATCTAGGTATTTATGAAAAATTTCTGCAACTTTACTAAATTGTGAATCTTCTACATAAAGAACTTTCCCAGTAGCTGACTTGTAGGTCTTGTCAATAACAGCATACACATTATAAGAAGTCGCATCTTCTGCTATTGGCGTTCCATTTCGATCATAGATGGTTCCTCGTTTCGCCGGAATGGTCTTCGTTGTCTGGTGAACCTTCTTAGCCTCTCTGACCAAGTCTTTACCAAATTTACTACCCGTTCCGATAATGACCGCAAAGTTGACCAAAAAGACAGCGAAGAGTACGACTGCCAATAAACTTAAGCTCTTCCCTACTCTTCGGCGATTTTCTTCTGGTGATTTACGGTTGCGAACGGCAAAACGGATAATTTTTTCTTTCAATTGTTTCATATCTTACTCCGCTGTTCGGATATTTTCGTTATTCAATTTCAAATCTTTTTTATCTGCAATCTCTTTCAAGCGCTCTGAACGAATCAATTCATTCACTTCCTGCTTAGCATCATCGAGTTCTGTCTTCTTTTCTTCTATCTGAGCATTAACCTTGGTCAATTCATTCTGAACTTGTAATAGCTTTGTCTGCATAAACACAACGCTAATTGCTAAAACAATTGTAGTCAAAGCAATCGAAAGATAAAATGCCTTCTCTACTCGTGAAAATCTCTTAAACTTGGTTTGCAGCGACTGGCTTGTTTTTTCGATTCTTTCTGCCATCTTTTCCCCTCTTACTTGTGAATTTTTCTGGCCACGCGCAACTTGGCTGAGTGCGAGCGGTTATTGGCTTCTAATTCTTCTGCACTTGGCAAGATTGGCTTACGGGACACCAATTCCATATTGGGCTTGAGATCATCTGGGATGAAAGGCAAGCCTTTTGGAACTTCCACCGTTGAAGCTTCCTTGAACAATTGCTTGGTCAAGCGGTCTTCTAGTGAATGAAAGGTAATCACTGAGATTCTACCATCTAGAGCCAACATCTCCATAGCCTGCTGGATAGATTCATCTGCTGCTCCCAGTTCATCATTGACTTCAATCCGAATAGCCTGGAAAATCTGCTTGGCAGGATGGCCCTTCTTCTTGAGCTCCTTAGCAGGTTTAGCCGACTTGATAATTTCTGCTAACTCAGTCGTTGTCTCGATTGGCTTGACTTCCCGTGCTTGTTCGATCTTACGCGCAATCTGTTTAGAGAATTTATCCTCACCATACTTGAAGAAAATACGAACCAAGTCATGATAGTCATAGTGGTTCACCACTTCATAGGCTGTCAGACTAGCTTCCTGATTCATCCGCATGTCCAGTGGCGCATCCTTTTTATAAGAAAAACCACGTTCACGCTGATCCAATTGAGGACTAGACACTCCCAAGTCATAACAAATTCCATCAATTTCCTGAACACCAGCTTCGCGCAAACGTGCCTGTAAATGACGGAAATTATCCTTGATAAAGGTTACCATCCCTTTTTCGATATAGGGTGCCAAACGTTTTTGCGCGTTGTCAATGGCATTCTGGTCCTGGTCAAAGGCATAGAGATGGCCTTTTTCACTTAATTTACTTAATAAATATTCGCTATGGCCCGCTCCACCCAAAGTCGCATCAACGTAGATACCGTCAGGCTTTACGTCAAGCATATCAACCGTTTCGTGGAGTAAGACCGTTACATGATGAAATTCTTTTGTCATATCTTATCTATTTTACCACAAATCCGACTAGCTTGCACTAGTCAGACAAATAGGTCAAAAAAAGTAAGATTTCTTTAAGAAATATGTCAAATATGCTTGACATCTATTTCATAGAAGAATATAATATAGTCAAATATATACGACATGAGTCAGAAAGGAGTCCAGATGAATCGTGTGAAAGAATTTCGCAAGGAATTGGGTATTTCCCAGCTCGAACTAGCCAAGGATATCGGTGTCTCGAGACAAACCATCAATATGATTGAGAACGACAAGTACAATCCAACCCTGGAACTCTGTCTCAATCTCGCCCGCAGCCTCCAAACTGACCTCAATAGTCTCTTTTGGGAGGATAATTTTTAAAAAAGGAGCAAACTTATGAAAAAAGAAACCTTTACTGAAAAACTGATCAAACGCACATACGGCATTTCTGATCCCCTTGACGAATACAAACGGCGTGAGGCCGATCGTATCGGTAACCAAGTCTTTATCATCCTCTTTTATCTGATGATTTTCGGAAATCTTATTCCACTCGTTTTAGCCTATAAATTTCCTCAACTAGTGGCTCTGGTCTATCCTCCTCTGATTTTAGTGATTGCCCTCATCGCTGCTAGCTATCTCACCTACCAAATGCAAAAAACAGGGATTACAACTATTGAACCAGATATGCTGAATGAGAAAGAAAGCAAGCAACTACATTCCCCAGGTCTTAAAGCAGGTTTGTTCTTTGGTCTATGGATGTTTTTTATAACTCCTCTTCTCCATATACTCATAGGTGAAGGTCAGGACTATTTTCATTCTCTTCTCACTATAAGAAATGGTGTATCAAGCATTCTCGGTTCTATTTTCTTCGGAGCGAGCATACAGTTCCTCATCTCCCGTCGCATTGCAAAAACTAAGAAAGATCAAGATGAGGATTAGGAGGTGCCCTATGAAATCACTAGTAACTTTACTTACCTATCATCTTTTGTTTGCTTCACTGCTCATCTTCATCATCGTTTCAGGGAACTTGCCAATCTACGATATAGTCCTCCTTCCAGTCTTTGTTCCAGCCCTCAACAAAGGATTGACTTATCTAAAAATCGACTCCCAAAAAACGCGCATACTCAACTTAGCACTAATCTTTATGATTCTATCCTTCCCACAACTTTTAAGGAATCCTGCAGATTGGAGATATCTAGTATTTCTAACAATTTGTATCATTTTTAGCTTGATTTACTTCTATACTTTCTATCAACTCGTTAAAGAAGTCAATCAAAAACCGCTCATTTAGGAGGTTACTAGCATGAAAAAAGAAGACTTAACAACTCGCCTACTTCGAAATTTCTTTCATATCCAAGGGCCTTTTGATGAATGCCGTCAAGAGGTTATCTACAAGGCTTGCGCCCGTTCCATGATCCAAATCTTTTACTCTTCCTTCATTCTCTTCCTATTCTATATTTTGTTCGGAAGCTTTATAGAAATTGTTCGAAATGTTATGCCCTACATCTATTTTGGACTCATTTTGTTCATGAGTATAAAAGCTCAAAAAGCCGTCCAAGAGCTTCATCTTGAAAAGGATGACAAATCAGAAATCATTCTCAAAACCTACAGCAAAGCCCAAATCAAATTCCGAAGCTGGATTGTGTTTATCGGTATTCAGATTGGCTTCTTTACCTTACTCATCTTTCATAAAGTCTTCGTTCAGCAGATGTCCCTTTCAGATTTTGGAAAGTTGCTCCTGCAATTCGATAAAAGTGGTCCTTTCCTAATGTACGGTCTGATTATCGGTAGCATTTTTGGAACCCTGACCTACGGATTTCTATCACTTCAGGAGGAGAAAACTCCTAAAAATACTAAACAGAAGGAGAAAAGCAATCAATGACTACACTATACGATTTTTCAGTCTTAAACCAAGACCATCAAGAAACCCCACTAAATGCCTATCGTGGGAAAGTTCTCTTGGTTGTCAACACTGCTACTGGATGTGGTTTAACGCCCCAGTACCAAGGACTTCAAGAACTCTATGATCGCTATCAGGAACAAGGTTTTGAGATTTTAGACTTCCCTTGCAATCAGTTTATGGGACAAGCACCAGGCAGCGCAGAGGAAATCAACGCCTTCTGTAGCCTACATTATCAAACCAGCTTCCCACGTTTTGCCAAAATCAAGGTCAACGGTAAGGAGGCAGATCCCCTCTATGTTTGGTTGAAAGACCAGAAATCTGGTCCACTAGGAAAACGAATCGAATGGAATTTCGCTAAGTTTCTCATCGGTCGAGATGGGCAAGTCTTTGAACGCTTCTCTTCCAAAACAGACCCACAACAAATTGAAGAGGCCATACGAAAATTACTCTGATTTTTTGAATACATCCTTTCATTTAGTTTAATTTTTGAAAGGATGTATTTTTTCTTTAAAAAGCAAATGAATTTCTTTAAGTTAGATTGATTTTCTTACATTTCTCTATTGCATTTCTTGGAATAATTTAGTATATTTGTTATATTAAGGTTTTTAGGTCATTTTAAAGATTAAGATGGCAATTTTAATTTTTTTATCTTAAAATGAAAGCGCTTAAACAGGAGGGGTAATTAATCTCAAACTATTGCACAAAATTTAACTAACGCTAAAGAAAAATTGTTTCCAAGTCATACTTGGGCTCAGACAGTAGCTGACTGTCTTTATTCAAACTAGGAGTACATTATGAATCGATACCTTTTTGAAAAAGGGCAAACTTTTAGCATCAGAAAATTAACCGTTGGTGTTGCTTCGGTTATGGTTGGTCTCGCTTTTTTTGCATCTGGAACAGCACTAGCTGACGAAGCAAAAATTGAAACTACAAGCTCTCAACCAAATGTAGAAAAATTGGCCGAAGCTGAAAAAATTAAACCAGAAGTCAAAAATGAAAGTCCTGTAATTTCTAAACCTCAAGAGTCAGAGAAATCAGAAAAAACTGTTAAACCAGTAGAAGAGAAGACTGTAGCAGAAACTAAAACTACTGACTTGCTTCCTGAAGAAATCCACGATCAAGCTTATCCTGATACGCCCGTGAAAAACATAGATACTTCAGCAATCGTAGACAAGAAGGATAGCCCTAAAGTTGAGACAGAAAGCATTCTAAAAAACAAGGAAGAACTTCCAAAAGAAGCTGAAAATGGTAATCGTGCGATCATCAACGGTGGTCTAGATTTGAAGCACGTCCCTTATGAAGGACAACCTGCTACTGCTGCTAGTATGATTTACACTATTTACAATGGTGGTTCCCAACGCTATATCGTGTCTGGTTCTGGTATTTTTGTGGCACCAAATGTCATCTTAACTGTCGCTCACAACTTTTTAGAATCAGACCGTGATACAAAAGAAGGACATATTCGAGGTGGAGATTCTGCTAAGTTTTACTATAACCTCGGTTCCAATTCTGCTGTTCGCAATTCTCAACCTGTAACGGGTAATACTACTCTTTTCAAAGAAGAAGATATTCATTTTTGGAACAAGAAAGAATTTGGAAAAGGATATCAAAATGACTTGGCTGCTGTTGTAGCACCTGTTCCTCTTCAAATCGCTAGCCCGAATAAAGCTGCTACCTTTGTTCCCTTGGCAGAAAACAAAACCTATCAACCAGGAGATCCTGTTAGCACAATTGGATATCCGACCGATTCAAGCTCACCTGAGCTCAAAAAACCAATTGTCGCTGGTCAACTTTACAAGGCTGATGGTGTCGTGAAATCTGTTGATAATTATAATGATAAAGGCTCAAAAGGCATTACCTATCATATGACTTCTGTTTCAGGCCTTTCAGGTGCTGGTATTATCAACGGTGATGGTAAAGTAGTCGGTGTTCACCAACACGGCACAATTGAAAACGGCATCCCTGACAAAGACCGTTTCGGTGGTGGGATCGTCCTCTCACCTGAGCAAGTCAAATGGGTAAAAGATATTATCGCAAAATATGGTGTCAAAGGTTGGTACCAAGGTGATAACGGGAAACGATATTACTTTACTCCTGAAGGAGAAATGTTCAGAAATAAAACTGCTGTTATTGGTGAAAATCAATATTCTTTCGATGAAAATGGTGTTGCGACACTCATTAAAGGAATCGATTACGGACGTGTAGTGGTTCAACACGTAGATGAAACTGGTAATCCAATCAAAACTGATGATACTTTTGTCGAAAAAACTGAAGTTGGAACAGCTTTTGATTATGACTTCAAAAAAGAAATCGCTAAGACCGACTTCTATACAAAAAATCAAGAGAAATACCAGATTGTCTCTATTGATGGCGTCGAAATCAACAAACAACTCAAAGATGAGTGGACCTACAACGTCGTCAGCAAAACAGCTCCAGGAACACGGGTCATCAAGGTGATTTATAAAGTGAATAAAGGTTCATTTGCCATTCATTATCGTTTGAAAGGCTCAGAGCAAGAATTAGCAGATGTTGTTACTGATAATAATGACGGAAAAGAATACGATGTTTCCTTTGTAAACACTTTTGAAGCAAAAGAAATCGCAGGCTACCGCGCAATCACTCCACGCTTAGAAGCCAGCATCCAGCACAAGGGTGTGAATGATGTTGTCTTTGAATACGAAAAAATCTCTGATAGCTCTAGTCCGACTTCAAATGTTTTACCTGCTGTTCATCCAGAAGATAAAGAAACAGAAATCGGAAATCACGGTCCGCTTCCAAGCAAGGCTCAGCTTGATTATCACAAGGAAGAATTAGCTGCCTTCATCCACTATGGTATGAATACTTATACTAATTCTGAGTGGGGACATGGAAATGAAGACCCTAAAAACTTCAATCCAACTAACTTAGATACAGACCAATGGATCCGTACTCTAAAGGAAACTGGTTTCAAACGAACTATTATGGTTGTCAAACACCACGATGGTTTCGTTATTTACCCATCTAAATATACAAATCATACCGTAGCTGCAAGTCCATGGAAAGATGGAAAAGGTGACCTTCTAGAAGAAATCTCTAAATCGGCTACTAAATACGATATGAACATGGGTGTTTACCTATCACCATGGGATGTTAATAGCCCTAAATATAAGGTAGCTACTCAAAAAGAATACAACGAATACTACCTCAATCAACTAAAAGAAATCCTTGGTAATCCAAAATACGGTAATAAGGGTAAATTTATCGAAGTCTGGATGGATGGAGCACGCGGTAGCGGTGCCCAAAAAGTAACCTACACTTTTGATGAGTGGTTCAAATACATCAAGGAAGCTGAAGGAGATATCGCTATCTTCTCTGCCGAACCAACAAGTATCCGTTGGATTGGAAATGAGCGTGGTATCGCCGGTGACCCTGTATGGCATAAGGTCAAGAAAGCAAATATCACCGAAAACGTTAAGAACGAATACCTTAACCACGGTGACCCTGACGGAGATATGTACTCTGTAGGGGAAGCAGATGTTTCCATCCGCTCCGGCTGGTTCTACCATGATAACCAGCAGCCAAAATCCCTCAAAGAATTGATGGATATCTACTTCAAGTCTGTTGGTCGTGGAACGCCACTTCTTCTCAACATTCCACCAAACAAAGAAGGTAAATTCGCAGATGCTGACGTGGCTCGCTTGAAAGAATTCAAAGCGACTCTAGATCAAATGTATGCGACTGACTTTGCCAAAGGTGCAACTGTAACAGCAAGTTCGACTCGTCAGAACCATCTCTACAAAGAAAGCCACCTTACAGACGGTAAAGACGATACTAGCTGGGCTCTTTCAAATGATGCTACAACTGGTAGCTTCACAGTTGATTTGGGACAAAAGAGACGTTTTGACGTCGTAGAACTCAAGGAAGATATTGCCAAAGGACAACGTATTTCTGGATTCAAGATTGAAGTCGAAATCAACGGACGCTGGGTTCCATATGGTGAAGGTTCAACCGTAGGCTATCGTCGTTTGATCCAGGGTCAACCTGTAGAAGCACAAAAAATCCGAGTTACGATTACTGGCTCACAAGCTACACCAATCCTAACCAACTTCTCAGTCTATAAAACTCCAAGCACTATCGAAAAGAATGATGGATATCCTCTTGGACTAGAATACCACTCAAATACAACGGCTGACAAGGAAGGTACAACTTGGTACAACGAGTCAGAAGGTATCCGCGGTACTTCTATGTGGACCAACAAGAAAGACGCCAAAGTCACCTATCGTTTCACAGGAACCAAGGCTTATGTTGTATCAACAGTAGATCCAAACCATGGTGAAATGTCTGTATACGTGGATGGTCAAAAAGTCGCAGATGTACAAACCAAGAACAGTAGCCGTAAACGTAGCCAAAAAGTTTACGAAACTGGTGATTTAGCGCCTGGAGAACACACTATTACTCTCGTTAATAAAACAGGTGAACCAATTGCTACAGAAGGAATCTACACTCTAAACAATAACAGCAAGGGTATGTTTGAGCTTGAAGCAACTTCTTACGATGTCGAAAAAGGAAAACCTGTTACTGTTACAATTAAGCGTGTTGGTGGAAGCAAGGGAGCTGCTACCGTTCGCTTCATTACGGAACCTGGAACAGGTGTTCACGGTAAGGTTTACCAAGATACAACTCAAGATGTGACCTTTGCAGATGGTGAAACAGAGAAAACTGTTACCATTCCAACTATCGACTTCACCGAACAAGCTGACTCAATCTTTGACTTCAAAGCCAAACTCACTTCTGCGTCTGATGGTGCCCTACTCGGTTTTGCTACCGACGCAACTATTCGAGTAATGAAGGCTGATTTATTGAAGACGAATCAGACAAATTACGACGACCAGGCTAGCCAATTAGATTACAGTTCTGGCTGGAGACACGAAACCAACTCTTCTGGAAAATACCAAAACACTGAATCATGGGTATCATTTGGACATCTGACAGAGGATCAGAAGAAAAAGACAACTGTGACTGCTTATTTCTATGGTACAGGCTTAGAAATCAAAGGATTTGTTGACCCAGGTCATGGTGTCTATAAAGTATTCCTTGACGGTAAGGAAGTCACCTATCAAGATGGAATGGGAAATGCATCTACTATTGATGGCAAGAAATACTTTAGCGGTCATGCCGCTAACCGTCAAGGTGATCAGACTCTAGTCAGCCTAAAAGGACTTGATGAAAACTTGCACGCAGTAACTCTCCAACTAGACCCTGACAAGAATGATTTGACTAAAAATATTGGTATGCAAGTGGATCAATTCATTACAAAAGGCGAAGGAAGCGAGCTATACAGCAAAGCAGAAATCCTTCAATCTATCTCTAAATGGAAAGAAGATTTGTCTAACTTTAATCCTGCTGGATTGAAAGATACTGCAACTGCACGCCAAGCGTTCAAGTCTAATCTTGATAAACTCACTGCACAATTAAGTTCTGATACGGTAAATGTACAAGATGTGATGTCAACAGTCACTGCTTTGCAAGATATTCTTAGCAAAGATGAAAATTACCAAAAACCTGGAGACGAAACAGACCCAGAACAACCGGTTGATCCGAAACAACCGGAACAGCCTGAAATCAATTATGATAAGGCTATGGCTAGCCTGACTGAAGCTATCGAGAAAAAAGTGGCTGAGCTTGGTGCTAACAACGATGCTAAGAAGAAATTAGTTGAAATTACTGACAAAGCAATCGCAGCTATTCAAGAGGCTAAGACTCAAGAAGACGTCAACAAAGCTCTCAATAACGCTCTTGAACAAATCAAGCAATTGCAACCTAGCCAACCAGAACAACCAGTTGAACCAAAACAACCGGAACAGCCTGAAATCAATTATGATAAGGCTATGGCTAGCCTGACTGAAGCTATCGAGAAAAAAGTAGCTGAACTTGGTGCTAACAACGATGCTAAGAAAAAATTAGTTGAAATTACTGATAAAGCAATCGCAGCTATCCAAGAAGCGAAGACTCAAGAAGACGTCAATAAAGCCCTCAATAACGCTCTTGAACAAATCAAGCAATTGCAACCTAGCCAACCAGAACAACCGGTTAATCCGAAACAACCTGAACAGCCTGAAATCAATTATGATAAGGCTATGGCTAGCTTGACTGAAGCTATTGAGAAAAAAGTGGCTGAACTTGGTACTAACAACGATGCTAAGAAAAAATTAGTTGAAATTACTGATAAAGCAATCGCAGCTATCCAAGAAGCGAAGACTCAAGAAGACGTCAATAAAGCCCTCAATAACGCTCTTGAACAAATCAAGCAATTGCAATCTAGCCAACCAGAACAACCGGTTGAACCGAAACAACCTGAAAAATCAATTACTTCTTCAAGTCCTGAAGAAGGGGTTAAAGAGCTTGTCTTCCAACTCCCAAGTTTGGATATTGTTAAGAAGGCAGTACCATTCAAGACTATCCGTCGCGAAAATCCAAACTTAGATAAAGGAAAAGAGAAAGTTCTAGCAGAAGGGAAAGATGGTGCTATAATCGAGTATGTAGAAGTAGATGGCAGCAATCGTAAAGTAGTTCAAACTGAATCAACTCCAGCTCTAGACCGAGTGATTGAAGTTGGAACGAAACAAAGCTCTGTAGGAACAGATACTCCACCAGTTGTTACTCTTCCTGAGTACCTTCTACCAAAAGAGCCTGAAAAACCAATTACTTCTTCAAGTCCTGAAGAGGGAGTTAAAGACCTTCTCTTTAAACTTCCAAGTTTGGATATTGTCAAGAAGGCAATACCATTCAAGACTATCCGTCATGAAAATCCAAACTTAGATAAAGGAAAAGAACAAGTTCTAGCAGAAGGGAAAGACGGTTTGTTAGTTGAGTATGTCGAAGTAGATGGTAACAATCGCAAGGTAGTCCAAACCGAATCAACTCCAGCTCTAGACCGAGTGATTGAAGTTGGGACTAAACAAAGTTCTGTAGGAACAGATACTCCACCAGTTGTGACTCTCCCTGAGTACCTTCTACCAAAAGAACCTGGAAAACCAATTACTTCTTCAAGTCCTGAAGAAGGGGTTAAGGACCTTGTCTTTAAACTTCCAAGCTTGGATATTGTCAAGAAGGCAGTACCATTCAAGACTATCCGTCACGAAAATCCAAACTTAGATAAAGGAAAAGAGAAAGTTCTAGCAGAAGGGAAAGACGGTTTGTTAGTTGAGTATGTCGAAGTAGATGGTAACAATCGCAAGGTAGTCCAAACCAAATCAACTCCAGCTCTAGATAGAGTAATTGAGGTTGGAACTAAACAAAGTTCTATAGGAACAGAGGCACCACCAGTTGTGACTCTCCCTGAGTATGTTCTACCTAGAGAAACTGAAAAACCAGCTCCTGCAGTTGTAACAGAAGATTCGCCAAGAAAAGATGAAAAAGCACCTGTTGCTACTACAGTTAAACAAGACAAGGAAAAACAACTCCCAGAAACTGGAGAACAAGAAGCAAATGCCTTCTTATTCTTGGCTGCTATTACTTCAGTATTGTCTCTACTCATCTTCCAAAAGAATTTAAAAGACTAATTAAAATCTTTACTTAATTCTTTTCAATGATTCTAGTTCCCCCAAAGAGAAGACCAGCCGGTCTTCTCTTTTTCGATATATAAATCAAAAAACATCCATGAATTTATATGGATGTCTTAGTATATATAAAACAGAATGATTATTTGGGATAAGTATTTTCAAATTCAACAACAATTTCAAGTAAACGATTATCTAAAAAAGATAGGGCTTCTTGTCTAATCTCGTCAGAAAGACCATAATAAGCTTCTGCAAGTCCTCCGCAGATGGCTGCAATAGTATCACTATCTCCTCCTATAGAAATGGCATTTCTGACAGCATCTTCAAAGCTAGTTGACTCGAAAAAAGCTTGGAAAGCCTGGGGAACAGAGCCTGGGCAAGTAACGTCAAATGTATAAGAATCTCTGATTTTATCTAAAGTAAAGTCCATGGGATAGTAGTTTTCATCGATATAATCTCTGATTTCAAAAAGACCATAACCCTTTCGAGCTAAGAAAATAGCTACTGCAACTGCTTCTGCTCCTTTGATCCCCTCAGGATGATTATGACTCACTTGTGTCACTGCTTGTGACAAGTATTTTGCTTGCTCTATACTATCTGCTACAAAACCGACTGCACTGATTCTCATCGCAGCCCCATTACCATAGCTAGCATAAGGCTGCGGATTATCAGACAGAATCCAATAGAAAAAATTCCCACCATATCCACAATTTGGATAGTCTCTCCCAATCTCTTGCATGTACTTAACAGCATTTTCCGAAAGATGACTCCAATCTTCCTTACTAGCCAACAACGCCTTAGCAACTGCTAAACTCATTACACTATCGTCAGTTGGTGAACAATCCGAGGTAAACAAATCAAAATTTTTACTTTTATGATTGTCCCACTCAAAACGAGAACCGACAATATCTCCTATAATTGTTCCTAGCATAGTTTACTTCCTATTCTATTTTATTACGTTGTTACAAGGACAATATCTGCCCAATACCTTCATTCTAACACACCTAGCCTACTGGTCACTATTTTTAACCCCAACATATACATAGGTCCTATTTCTGGGACACGCTTTTTCCGTTACCACCCTAAAATAAAAACGATGCTCCCGCCCATCCTTGGCATTTTCCTTATTTAAGACAAAGTAGTTCTTCTGATTCATTGCCATGGTTCGTAGGATGTCATCAATCAAGAAAGTCAAGGGTACGTTCATGGCAGAGTATTTTTGAAAATCCTCTTCAAAACGAATATAGTCATCTGAAAAATAATCCATCTGCAGTTTGTTTTCATACAGCTCTTTTCTAGTCATAAACTCCCTCCTCCCACAGTCGAATTTCGAGGACATCTGCAACCTCTATTAACCTATATCCCTCGTTTGTCCTAATAGATAGAGTCTGATGTGATAACTCTCTTACCTCACCGATGATAGTCGCCTTCTGCCTCTTTTCCTTAACCACAAAGCATCCCTTTAGCTGGCTAATATAAAGCTGAGAAAGTAAATGTAGTTTCTCAACTGGGTCCAAATCTATCGAAAAATCAACACGTTTTTTTTCTTCACTGAGCGAACTGGTGTGTTCTGAGAGGTAAAATCCCATCCACTTCTGCATACCTGGATCTTGATAATCTCGCGCAGATTGAAAAGGTAAATAAGAACGATCAATCATTTTAATCCATCTAATCCTCCAGCAGAATGTCCCCCAATCAGCTTGCTTCTGGCAAGACTCCTAGAGGCTTCTTCCAGTGCATTTGCTCTTAAAAGGGAAGTGAAACCAAATTGTTCCCGAATGGAGTCAATGGCCGTCTGGAGCCTTTCTTCTTTTTCTAACTTATCAACATCATCAAAGAGAGATATCAAACCAAAGGACTCGTCTACAAATCCTGAATAGTTAACTCCAATACTTCTAACCGCTCCAGAAGTATATTTGTTCTGAAATAACTTCAAAACATAATCCGTTAAGACAGCTGTATTATTGGTCGGTTCGACCTTCATTTGTGTGTGAATAGACGACCTGACCTCCTGTTTAGAGAAACCGACATAGATAGAGACAAGGGTTGTTTTCTTGCCAGACCTTCTCAATCTAATAGCCACCTGCTCCGCCATTTCCCGGAGAATAATTTCAATATCCCGTAGCTTCACGTAGTCTCTCGGCAAGATTTGAGAATTTCCCAGGCCCTTGGATTTGGCTTTATAGGGCTTATGAACATTGCTCTCATCAATTCCGTTAGCATGAAACCACAAACGAAGACCAGCCTGACCCAGAACTTTCTTTAGCTGGTCGGGATTGCTGGTTGCCAATTCCTTGATGGAAAAAATCCCCAGAGCATGCAAGCGTTTCTCCATCCGCCTGCCAATCCCCCAAAAATCCGTCATCTTGGGAATGGACCAGACCTTCTCTTCCACATCCTGGTAAGACCAGTTAGCCCTCATGGTCGGAGTGTGCTTAGCCTCATTATCCAGAGCCAACTTGGCCAGTAAGGGATTGGCATTGGACATACCTACTGTAGAGTAGATTCCTGTCTGCCTCCAAATATCCCTCTGAATACGAGCAGAAAGCATATCCAGCTTGTCTTTGCGAGAGAAACTCTTGTCCGAAATGAAATAATTAAGTGAACTAGTCAGGTCAATAAAGCCCTCATCGATAGAGTAAGGATAAATATCATCTGGACTGCCATAATTCTGAAAGATTCGCTGGATTTCCATATTGACTGCGATGTACTCATCCATCCTGGGTGGCACAATCAAGGTCACTTGAGCCCAATCTTCGATGTAGCGAACATAGTCTGAGTCGGTAGGTAGCCCTTGCTTTCTAGCATTATAGTAGGAAAATTTACGGGTCTTGATATCAAAGGGCAGATCATAGGCTCGACCAACATTTGACTTGCCAAAAATCTTCTTAAACAGGGGAGAGGAGGCTAGGATAAGACCAGTTGAATTATCCGCGCGACTCATGACACAAAGCGAGGTCTTCAGCGGATGCAAGCCCCTTTTCACGCACTCAACACTAGCATAAAAGGATTTCATATCGACAAAGGCAATGTCACTTTTGGGCTCTCTGGAATAATCAAAGTAGCCCATTGGCTAGCCCTCCATCGGCACAAAGTTCCCAACGATAATCCCCACAATCCGAGGATCTTCCTCATAGGAGATGAAAATATCCTTGTATTTAGGATTGATAGAGACCAGACGCAATCCATTCTCCTCTCGATAGACCCGTTTGATATAGGTCTGGTTGTTGCAAACCACTGCATAAACCGCCCCATCATAATCAAATCCGGTCTCTCGAATCAAAGCCACGGAACCATTTTGATATTTAGGTTCCATGGAGTCCCCAGCCACCCAGGAAGCAAAATCGTGGGCTAGTTCCTCATTAAAGTAAACCGTATCAAAATTCCGATCATCATAAACCGAAGCCCCGATCCCTGCTGACATGCGTTCATAGACACGATATTCGTAGAGACGCTCTGGCATGGTCGCCACCTTCTGAGTTTGTTCTTCTTGAGCCAGGTTGCGAGCATAGAGCACAACCTTGTCCTTCCCTTGCTTGGAGAGGCTATTGTAGAGACGAACAATCTCAATCTGAGTAAAATACCCTTTTGCTACTTTTAAAATCTTCTCCAGCTGAGCAACTTTCTCCTGGGACGGTTCCTTGATGCCACGCTCCCAAGCGGAGTAAGCCTGAAAACTAATCCCTAATTCCTCTGCAATCTCTTTTTGTGTCAGTTTTAGCTCTTTCCTCCGAGCCCTGAGTTTTTCTGGTTGGTACATGATTCACCTCCTAGTGTGATGCTTTAATGGACATTATCTCCCTTAGAAAGACACATCGATGGTTGAGCTTACATTTTCAAAACTCAACCAATTTGATTTAGTTTTATTATATAAAAAAAGTGAACGATTGTCCACTGGGAAAATCAAGTTTAAACAGTACCACTTATCTATTCTGAACAAAAAAGACATCCAAGAGTAAATTCTTGAATGTCTGTAAACGTTGATATAATCGTATTGATTAACGTTTTGAGAATTGTGATGCTTTACGAGCTTTCTTAAGACCTGGTTGGAAAAACTATGATTTGAATAACCTTCAGTAAATGCTTAAAATCAATGTTTTCCCACTTTTTCAGAAAACAGAATTTCATCTAATTTGAATAAATTTCAGTTGAATGGTGTGAATTTTACCCTAAAAATACACGAATTGAGCTAGATTTTACCAAAAAGTTCACACCATATAAAATTTATATATAACTGAACTGTAATAGAGAAAAGAGAGCCACCGCTCTCTTTCTTTTTATCTATTATATTTTCGTTTTCCTGCTAAAGCCAATAGTCCAACACTTGCTCCAAGCAATGCGAGGAGATTCGATTCCTTTGTTCCTGTATTTGGAAGTTGTTTCTTAGGCTCTGCTTTTGCATTTGTAGCTTGTGCAGGCGCTTGATAAGTCTTATCGTCTTTAGTTCCTACGGTTACTTTTTCTGCTGTATAATCCACAACATTACCCTTACCATCTACAACTGGAACTGGTTTATAACCCGCTTTTTCAAGCTCTTTACGTTTGGCATCTGCTTGTGCTACCAAGCGTTTTGTTTCGGCTTCTTCAAACTTCGCTTTGGCAGTTTCGTAAGCAGTTCGGACTTGACCTGCTGCAAGGCTCTTAACTTCGTAGTCTACTTTGGCTTTATTTTGTGCTTTGTAAGCATCTTTAAGCTCTGCTTGGGCTTTTTCAAGTTGAGCTTTAACTTCTGTCAAGCGAGCTTTTGCACCTTTAAGGTCTGCAAGTTCTTTCTCAGCTTGTTTAACGTTGTCTTTCGCATCTTGAAGAGCTTTCTTAGCAGTAGATACCACTTGGGCTTTATTTGAAGCGAGAGCTTCAAGATTTGCCATCTTATCTTCTTCTGCTTTAAGAGCATCTTGTGCAAGTTTGAGAGCTTTCTCAGCGTTTTTAAGAGTTGCTTGTGCTTGTGTCAGAGTTTCCTCTTTTGTTGCTTTTGAAGCAGTCAAGTTATTGACAAGAGCATTAGCATTAGCAAGTGTCACAACTGCTTTATCATGACGGTCTTTCGCTTCGTTGAAAACCTTTTGAGCGTTTGCAAGTGGGCTTTCGCCATTGTTCAAGGCAGACAAGTGAGCTTGTGCAGTCGTAAGAGTAGTTTGGGCATCTGACTCTGCTTTTGTGGTTGCTTCAAGTTTGTCTTGAGCGTTTTTACGAGCTACCATAGCATCAGCAAGAGTTTGGCGAACTTTGGCAATTTCTTGCTCTTTGTTTGTGTTTGAAAGTGGGTTCACAATAGGAGTTTTATCCCATTTTGAGCCGTCTACGTGGCTACTGCGAAGACTTGTGATAAAGTGGGTAGTGTAAATCTCATTGGACTTGCTTTGCGCTACACCACCGAAATAAGCGACTTCATCAGCGTAGTCGAATTGGAGGATACCCTGAGTATGGAGATAGTCATTTTTGTGAGAAACAAGTTCAATGAGGTCATCGTACAATTTCTCTTTCATTTCTCCAAGAGTTTTACGGTAAACTCCGTCTGCATCATCAAAATCATGGTAAAGCGGATTGGTTACAGAGTTTTCATAAGGTTGGAAACCTTTTTCCATATACTCTTTGTCTTTCGCTTCGGAATAACCACTCTTCAAACCATAATCACTAGCTGCTTTGTAAACACCTTTAGCGTAGTGACCTGCACCGCCTTTAGCACGGTAGTCATCAATCATAGCGTGTGACCAATTTGCTTTTACATATTCTTTAGCGATTTTGTTCGCAAATTCAAGACTTGATTTTGAAAGAACAACATCTGGAAGTCCAAGTTGGCGGCGCATTTGGTTGATGAGGTCAGCTACGAAATAATTAAGTTCATCTGTGACTTCTTTAGGAAGATTGTTAATGTCATAACGAGTTTCATCTGCTTGGTCTTTTGCTGATGGTGTGTATTTGTTGAGGGTGCGGTTTTGGAGTTGAGAATTTACGATACGGTCGTAAAGTTCATCTGACTTAGAGTCAAGATATTCCTCGGACAACTTATCCCCATTAGTACGAATTTCACGTTTAAACGCAATTTTCTCTTTCACAGCCTTGATGAAGTCTGGAGCAAGAGTGATAGTAGCTTTCGCATCCTCTTTTTGAAGATTGTTAAGAGTGGATACCGCTTGGTTGTAATCAGCAGTTGCTTTCTCTGCATTAGTTTGTGCAGTTTCTTTCTCTTGAGACTTGCTTTCAAGAGTTGCTTGAGCAGTTTTAACCGCTTGTTCTGCTTGTTTTAGTTGAGCATCGTGGTCTTGATTTTGTGCTTTAGCACTATCAAGAGCCTTTTGTGCCATTTCTTGAGCTTGTTTGCTTTCGCTCTCTTCTTTGATAGCATCTGCTTGTTTGTTTTTAGCATCAGCAAGACCTTCGCCATTGAGAGCTTTTTGTGCGTTTTCTACTTTTGTTTTGGCAGTAGCGACTTGGTTACGAGCTTGAGTCACTTCTGCTTGCTTAGTGCCTACGGTTTTACCGTGTACGGCAACCTCACGGTCTGCATCATCTTTAGCAGTTTTAGCAGTTGATACCCCTTGTTCAGCAGTTGGAACACTTGCTTTTGCAGTTTCCACTTTCTTCTCTGCGTTTTGAATCGTTTCAGGTGTCGCTTTGTCAGCAGTCTTTTGAGCATCTGCGACATCTTGTTTCAAGCCTGCAGCTTTCTTTTCTGCCTTATCAGATTTTTCGTTGGCTTGATCCAAGACTTCTTTTGCTTTGTCTGCATCGTCTTGCGCTTTTTTAGCAGTTGCACCAAGTTCAGCAACTTCATCCTTTGTAGGAACTTTTACTTCAGTGTTCTTAGGCGCTTCTTTCTCTACCAAAGCTGGCTCGGTTTTAGCAGTTGTAGGTAATGGAATCTCTACCTCATTTGCATGAGCAGTTCCGATTGTGCTGACAAGACCAGTTGCGATGACAGAAATAACCGCACCTGTATACAATTTTTTAGTAGTACTATGACTATTTTCCGTAGTTTTTGACATCTATAAACTCCTTTGTACAATGCCCTATGCATTTTATTTAATATAGTACTATTCTACCATACTTTTATCGTTTTTTGGATAGTTTATTATACTTATTTTTAGAGAAAACAGATAGTACAATGGTATATAGTATGGAATATAATAAATTACAAAAGCATATCGCATTTCGAATACGTGAATGCAGAAAAGAGCAGGGATTAAGTCAAGAAAAATTATCTGAAATCGCTGGGCTAGGCGTTAAAGCGATTCAAAATATAGAGAACATGAAGTATGATTTTAAGATAAAAACTCTTGAATCCGTAATCAAAGCCCTAAATCTAACAGTCGAGGAGTTCTTTGATCTACAATCATATGAATCAGAAAGAGAAGACTCCCCAGAAATACTTTTTGAAAATTTAACAAAGTTACCCAAAGAAAAACAAGGAAAAATTATATCTTCATTTAATGAAATTGTAAAAAATATCAAATAAACCCAGCCAAAATAAATTTTGGTTGGGTTTTGTTTTACAGTCTTGCCTATTTTAACAAATTTCTTCAAAAAATCATTAAAAGTTTTCTACGAATTCCTCTAACTTAATTGCTTTATCATATTCCGATTTAGCTAACCTCTCTAGCTCTGATACCATTCTTTTCACCAATTCGTATCTTTCTATATGATATTCCTTTTTTCCTCCCTCATCAATCCGTAAATTATTTAATGTAGCATAAAGCAGTTCAGTAAGATTCAATTCGGCCAATGATTTAAGTATCTCTTGACCAATTCCAGATAAGTATAATTGCCTACCTTTAAGAAATCTATCTGAAAGTGTATTACGACTCACAATCGACCAAATTTCTTCCAAAACATCATCATCAAATTTTTCAATAATATGTTTAGGTATATCAATACCATATTTTTTTTGATGAATATTCGGAATGTCTAATTCTGAAAAATGAGGCTCTACTACATCAAACATAGGATAATCAAACATAGGATAATCACCCAAAGACATTGAATAGGAACCATCCTCGTTTTTGATTACATCCTCGTTTTTGATTACATCATCTATATAATCATAGCGACTAATCCCTATATACTTAATAAGTCGCAAATAACGTTTATATGCTGGTTTTGAAATTAGTAGTTTTCCAGCATGTTCCCCTCTTTTTACTTGAAAATATCTCATCAAGAATTTTTCTTTACTTAATCGCTCCTTTTTCTGTTGACTACGTAATATTAATGGGTAATATTTTAAAACAAATTCTCTTTTACTTACATCACTCAAGTTTTTAAACTCATGTAGCATCCTTAACTCCTTTGTAATTATTTGGGGTTCAAAAAATTATATCACGATGAACCTAGAAACGCAATAAAAAGCATTGCAAAGGGGTCAAAAATTTTGTATCATGTTTTTGTTAACACAAGAGCTCTTTTACTCGTCAGCATTCGCGATAAGCTGACCATGCTTTTTTGACAGGAGGAATTAACATGTCAAAAGAAAAAAAATTAACACCTGGCAACCACGAAAGTGCAAGAGCATTTTTGGATGCTTTATCAACTTCTGTTGATGTCCCATCAGCTGTTAAAGTTGTTGACAAAAACAATGGCATCATCAACGAAGGTCAGGAAAACCAACGCCCTTGGGCATCTCTAACATGCGTAGATGTCAAACTCTATGAACAGTTCGCTAGCATTAATCAAGAATCTTACTGTCCAACTTTCAAAGTCAAGTTGAAAAACTATCAGAACGAGAATTTAGATGGTTTGATTAACGCTGACATCGTAATTAGCAAGTATGACTTATCATTTGTACTTGATAAACTCAAGCAACCAGTCGGACTAGCTCTTGTCGCTGAGCTTGCCGACATTTCGCTCAAATAGAAGAGAGGTGGCAACATGAAGAAACTTGTAACAAAATTCATGGATATAGAGTGGTATTATCAACTACTTATAAGTTCAGTAATCTTTGTTTTACTAGCACTTCTTATCAAATTTTTGGTATGGATTGCTCCTATTTTTCTAGTGATTTTTGGTCTTCTCATAATTTACAACGAAGGAGAAATTATCGCTTTTGCTTGGCAACGATACAAACAAAGAAATCAAACCTCTGGCAATCCTTTGTACGAGGAGTTATATCACTGGTTAACCGAAAAAGGGGTAACAGAACTACCAATTTCCTCACTAAAATTCACCCAAGGGGTAGAAGCAGATAAACCATATACTTACTTTGTTCATATTGACAAAGAAATCACTGATGAACTTCTCGAAAGTTTTGAAACAAAAGTAAGACAAGTCGTAAAAACTCTTTCAAATGGTTCTACTGATTGCGTTGTAAGTCGCTCTAAACGTGAGCCCTTCCTTGCAATCAAGGTTCGGTTAGTATCAGCTGATACAATGCTCGTGCAAAAAAATCAAAGAGAAGAGGACTTCTAGCATGATCAAAAACGTTTTTGAAGTCAACAATCGGGGAGATCCTTCCCCTATCACCATTGACATAAACCGATATTTCGCTTGGATAATCGCAGGCCCTTCTGGCTCTGGAAAGTCCACTTTTTTGAGAAGACTTTTAGGACTCATTTCATTTCATGATACTGATGCTGAAGTTTACCTTATGGATTTTAAAGCAGATGAAGAAATGTTTTCAATGACTGGCAATCACGTTGCAAGAGGATTTAACTGTCTAGAACTTTTCGAAATCGTCTATCAACGCTTTGAAACGAGACTAAATAAGCAAGAAGAAAATTCTCATAATCTTTACTTAATTTTTGATGAATGGCAAGCTTTTCTCGCCTATCTCGAACAGACAGATAAGAAAAAACATAAGGAAGTACTTTCTAAGATATTGATGATGAACAGTATGGGCAGAAGTTTAGGTTTACGAATTATTTTGTCTAGTCAGCGTTTCTTGATGTCTGACCTTCCAGGTCGCTACAATTTTAATTGTGTCATATCCTTATCAACGAGCTTTCTGCTAGCAACAAACAACAGACAACTTCTATTTCCAGACATGGAAAAATCCGAAGTCATCGTAAAACCGCGAGGGTATGGATATTTTCAATTAGAGGGCGAAGCTGTCAAAATGTTTCGTACGATCCAAGTAAAAGACGAGGAACGGTTAAATCAACGGATGCAAGAGCTATTTTCAAGGTATAGCTAGCGTTTTTTCTGCTACACTTGTTTGATGCGAAACTGACCTTACCTAGGGATTTCATCGGTATAGGTGTCGGCACGACATTGCCTGCAGAAAAATGCCTGCTTGCAAGGGCTAGAGGGTGGAGATTTTTCAAGCGTAACGATGCCGAAGGCAAGGAGTGAAGCGAAGAAAAATACTACCCGTCCCTTGTTAGCTGGCAAGCGTTCTCGGTTCGATGATTCATCATCGGGCAGGGGAGGCTGGGGCTTGGGGCAAAGCCCCAAGAGTATCTGAATTTAATTTTAATTATTTCTAACGCGTGTTAGACTGGGCTTGTCGATAGTCTAACACTATAATAATTAAAAGAATAATTAAAGAATAGTTAAAAAAGAAAGGTTTAATATAAATGACTTCAAAGAAGAAGGAAGCGCTTTTGACTTCTATAGCAATTACACAATATTTTGATTCGACTTATTGGAAGAATGGTTGGGATGAAGAACTCATTAAGTCCGAAAATATCGAAAAAATTCTTGAAGAAATAGTCAGAAGAGTTAGTGAAATAGCAACTGTTACTGAAGCATATGCAATTAAGCATGATAAGGACACATCTGTAGTATTCGACAAAGAACTTCAAGAAACAACTACTGAACTTGCCCAACCACACATTCATGCTTTACTCAAGTTTAAAAAATGCAAAGGTGCAACACTATCTACTTTAGCGGAAATAATCGGATTAGCAGAAGAGTATCTCGAAAAATCAAAGTCTGGAAGATATGGTTACGATAACTTGTTAGCATACTTAATTCATGCAAAAGATAAAGATAAATATCAATATAGCCCTGATGAAGTAGTTACTCTAGCAGGTAAAGACTACTTAGAAGTATATCACAAAAGGAAAGAAATCTGGCTTAAAGGAAAAGCCAAAAAAGAGGTAAACCAAACCTACGAAGATATTGACTTACTTATCGATAACATTCTAAACGAGTATATCACCAAAAATGAAATACTTCTTGAACAGAAATATCGTACACTGTACGCAGTCCACAAAGCTAGGATAAACGATACATTTCGTACCGTCGGAGAAATCAAAGGAACTCGTACTAAATATGAGTTAGATAACGGAGAATTTAAAAAAACCATTCTCTTCATTCATGGTAGTACTGGTCTTGGAAAGTCAACCTTTGCAAAGGACTTATCCAAAGCCATCATTCAGTTGGCAAAATTAAATGGTCAAAACTGGCAATCAGTAGTGACTGCTGCCACAAACATCTTTGACGAGGTAAACGGAGAAGAGATCCTTTTTCTTGACGACGTTCGAGGAGATAGTTTAACCGCGTCAGATTGGCTAAAACTATTAGACCCCTTCAACATAAGCCCAATTTCTGCACGCTATCAAAATAAGATGGGAGCAGCAAAAGTTATCATTATCACCAGTTCGAAATACCCACTAGATTTCTTTTACAACACAAAAGGGAACGATAGAGAAGACCTATCACAGTATGTTAGAAGAATTGAGTGTCTGGCTAGAATAAGAGGAAATGATAAAAATCCTAAGTTTTATGTATCATATCCTCAACGAATGGAAGAACCTGTAAAAACTATCTTAGAAAATGAGCAGGAAGTTTCCTTATCTTATGACTTTGCAAATGATTCGTTACTTAATAGTAGACAGGATTTATTATCAACATTGCTTTCTAAAATAGCGATTAATAATCAGTGGGATATCTTAGAATTAGGCAAATCAAAAACCCCATCCGAAACTTTGGCGAGCGAGGACGAGGTTGCAGATAATCAAGAAAAGTAAGTAGGGTATCTCTTGATACCTCTATTATACCATACATTGGAGGAACAGATGCAAGTAATTCTACCAGATGAACAAGTTCAACAAATTCAGCTCCTACTTGCTGAACTTATCAAGAAAGAAATTGAAAATAGATTAAACAATAGTAACCTTGACAGTCCGTTTTTAAACAAACAACAGACTTGCCACTACTTGGGTATCTCAAACAATACTCTCGACAGTTGGATTAAAAAAGGATTACCTTACATTAGAGTTGGAAAAACTATTCGTTTTGATAAAGCAGAAATCAATCGCTGGTTACAAAATCAGTAGCATTTCTACCGTGGTTTGTTATAATGAAATCACGGTATTTTTCTAGCTCAATTAAAAAGGAGAATACTATGTCAATTACAAAAACTAAAAATGGAACTTATCGCTTACGAATCTATATTCCTGAGGAAGTTAAGTCTTCACTAGGTGTTGATAAGAAAGTGATTGAAAAACGGTTCAAAACAAGGAGTGAAGCAAAAAAATACGAACTAGAACTTCAAAACAAGATTGACAAAATTATTAGTGGAGAATCAGCCTTACTAGAAAATAATGGTTCTATACTCTTTTCCGACTTCTATAAAAACGTTTGGTGGGAATCCTACAAAGCAGGACAAACCACTTCTACAACTAAGCCACCTTCTCAAGCTACCATAACTGGTACAGAAATTGCCTTTAGAAAACATATCTTACCTATGCTTGGTAACTACTCTATTGAGTTTCTCAATCAAAATAAACAAGTTGTTTTAAATCTATTAACTCAAAAGGCTGAAGAATATGCAAATTTCAAAGTTATCAGGAGCTACGTTAATTCTATCTTTGACTGGGCGGAAGAATTAGAATACATCGAAACAAACCGCCTATCTAAAACAATAAGTCGTATCAAAGCCACTAAGAAAATCAAGTTGCAAGAATCTAAAAAAGATGAAGATTTATACCTATCTCAAGAAGAACTTCAAGCATGGTTTACAGCTTTTGAAAAGGATTTAGATACTGGAAAAATTCTATTCAAAGACTATGTTTTGTTTTATACCACCTTTTTCTTGGGAGATAGAAAATCAGAGAGCTACGCTTTACAATGGAAGCATATCAATACAAGTGATCAGGAAATTCAGTTAGTACAAGCTTTGGATAAATACAAAAATCCAAAGTCTACCAAAGGGAATAAAAAGACAACTTTCCGAATTCCCATTGAATTGACTAACTTACTTAAAGAATGGAAAAAACAGCAAAAAGATGAACTAGCAAAATTTGGAATTATCCAATCCAATGAACAGTATGTCTTTACTTATATCGATATGAAGGGTAATGTTAATAGCCCTCTACACTCTGACTATCTTAATAATAAAATGAAATCTGTCAAACGTCGTCATCCTGAACTTAAGCATGCTA
The DNA here is from genome assembly GCF_013305725.1 of Streptococcus mitis. NCBI lineage: Bacteria > Bacillati > Bacillota > Bacilli > Lactobacillales > Streptococcaceae > Streptococcus > Streptococcus mitis. Next base: position 316,763 of record NZ_CP047883.1, on the reverse strand, counting down.
CACCTCATAAATTACGACATACAGGGGCAACATTAGCAAAACAGGCTGGAACATCTATTGAAGCTATATCTGAGGCTCTAACCCATAGTGACACGATTACAACAAAGACTTATGTCAATACTTCGAATATCATTCCAATGGCTGTTGGAGAGATTGCTTATCGCAATCTTAAAAAGTAATGGTGTGAATTTGGTGTGAAAAATGGTGTGAATTTTGCTAAAAATCATCAAAAAAACACCCCATGGTGTGAACCATGAAGTGTTGTAAATGCTGTATTGTAGCTGATTCTTAACGTTTAGAGAACTGGCTAGCTTTACGAGCTTTCTTAAGACCTGGTTTTTTCTACATCATGATATTTATGGTAAATTATCACTAAAATCAAGTAATTTTAAGAGATAAATCCTCAATCTTTACATATATAACCCTTTTAAAAATTGAGAGGTTATCAAAGGGTTATCACTTTTAGTTTTCGGAGCTTATGTAGTTGAGAAACAACGATTTATTTTTCTTCGTTTTTCTTCGTTTTTCTTCGTTTCGTTACTTGTTGTAAAATGATGTATAATAAAAATCACATTCCCATACAAACAATTGAATTGCAAAACTATAAAGCAAATAAATTTTATGAATTTAAAAGTAAGCTTACTTTTAAATTCACTAATTAGTAACTATGTTTTCTTCGTTTTTCTTCTTTTTTATTTCATTTCTAATTTATAGTATTGACTGCGATCTTTCGTACTTGTCCCATACCATGTTAAAATGCCTTTTGTTTTCAATAATTTGGACGAGTAAGAAACACTCCTACCTAAGAACTCTGCTACTTTTTTAGTTGTCATAGGTTCTGCTGTATTGTACATATACTGTATCAATAGTTTTTCATCAACACTTAAATCACTATAATCTCTAAGTTTACTTTCCAAAGAATCACGCGTTCTCAATGTTCTACTTGTAATACTGTTTTCTAATGTTAAAACTACTTTGTTACCTGGTTCAGAGTAACACGGTTCATGGAGAAAAGCAGATTCCATTTCAGAATAGATTCGTTTTACTCCCTCATTCATTTCTCGGACCCATCCAAATTCAGTTAAGGTACGAGCGATACGCGGATTTCTAGAAAAACGTTCATGTCTTATATTCTCAACAGTTACAATATTCGGTAGTTTTCCTGGGCTATGAATCTCTAAACGATTATCAAACATCAATACCCTGATATGATCTCCGTATACTGAATAATTCCTGTGGGTTACTGCATTTACAATTCCTTCAAACCAGGCAAATTCAGGATATTCTGGAAGTATCTGAAATCTACCATCACTATCTAGATACTGAAACTCTCGTAGCTGGGTTCGAATAAAATCTCTAACTTTAACAATTAATTTAGGCAATGCATCATCAAACGTTACTTCCTTAATAACATTAAATTCACTTCCTGTACCTACATCTACCCCATAATTTACTCACTATTGTAATGTCCCTTCTGCAATATCTAACATTATTAACACCAAATTAAACCACATCAAAACTTCCATGCTTCTTCATGTGAGATTCACCAATTCTTAAAATGATATTAGTCAGTAAAAAACAAACAATATTTATACCGATGAGCAAATAAAAATTTAAACTATAAAATTTATTGAAAAGAAGCATATCTCGTAAATAAATAATAGTATAGCTAACTGGAAATAAACTTCCAATAAATTTTACCAATTTTGGAGAAATAGATAAAGGGACTTTAGCACCGCTAAACGTATCTTGTGAGCCTTCTAATAATACATAAACTATAGTAGCATCTCTCATAACAATGCAAATACTACTCAAAAAGCTAGTCCAAATCCATGATGAAGTAATTAAAATAATGGTTGCTAATAAAATATGAAAGATCGATTTTAATGAAAAATCTATATAAGCAAAATTACCAATTACAAAAATAACCATAAAAAACCATGACTGACTAAAAATCGATGAAAATGTCCGGGCGTAAAGCCATAGAATTTTTTTCAGTGGAGCAATAAAAATCTGACTTAGAGTCCCCTGATAACGTTCTCCCCCCAGTCTCCAAGCACTCTGAAAAGCATTAGAAAAAATAATATAGGTACAGTATCCTATAAAAATAAAATAAAATAGCTGCTCCTCATTACTTAAGTCCAAAATTTTTAAATCTGAAATCGGAAATGCTCCTATATTATAATAAACCTGGAGTAGCGAAAAAATTGGCCATAATATCATTGAAAAAAAATAAAAAATATTGGTACTATCATTGAAGAGGGTTCTTCTCATTTCACTCCTAAATATGTTAAAAAAACAAAGCAACTCATCTCCTCTCTAAATGCAGAACTACATCTTCTAGTGAAGGCTCCGTGTGTTTTATTTCAATAATATCTATATTCCTTTCGTATATAGTCTTTATTACACTTTGAACTTTATATTTTAGTAACGAAAATTTTATCAATGTAAGATTTTCTTCTTTCCTATACTCTAATTCTGGAAATAAATCTCTCAACCGTTTAATCTCCATTGAATTCCATTGAAATTGAGGTGCAAGTGTAATATGTATCTCTGGGGCTAATTCTAATTTGTCAAAAACTTCGTCTTTAGTACCAGAAATGATGATTTTACCTTTCTTTAAAAAATAGATATAATCACAGAGTTCTTCTGCCTCAGCCATATAATGTGTAGTTAATAAAATACCCGTATTCCGCTTAATCGCTATTTCCTTTAATTTTTTACGTAATTCATGAGCGACACTCACGTCTAAACCAAGAGTTGGTTCATCTAGGAATAAATACTCTGGATCATTTATTAGACCCTTTGCAATCTGTAAACGCTGTTTCATTCCCTTTGAGTATTTTTCTACAGGAATATCTTTACTGTTCCATAATCCTAATTCTATCAACAGTTTTTCTATTTTAGGTAATGCTTCCCTCTTTGAAATTCCGTACAAGGATGCAAAATATATCAAATTTTCAACTGCAGTCAATCTCCAGTATAAATTTTTCTCTCCCCCACTAATAATATTAATTTTTTTCCTTGTATTTTTTAAGTTTTCATTGATATCTACTCCATCAATTAAAATTATACCCGTATCATTCGTTAAAAGTGTTGTCAGCATTTTTATAAGTGTCGTTTTACCAGCACCATTTTCTCCCAGTACTCCAATAATTTTTCCTTTTGGTAAAGATAAGTTTACATTTACTATAGCTTTTTTTATTTGCTTTTCATACTGAAATAAGCCTGTTCTTTTTTTAAAAGTATAATTTTTTGATATATTAATTGCTTTTAACATAATTATCTCCTAAACTCAATATGAAATATAACTTACTATCTTTTGTTCAATTTTTTTATACACCAAAAGCCCTACAATAAAATATACTACCGAAATTAAAATACCTTGTAAAAAATCAAAATTATATATATTAAAATGAGAAGTATTAAAAAATAAGTTTCTAATAGCATCAAGCGAATGAGATAAAGGAATCATTTTACTAATTTTTTGCAAAAAACTAGGTAGCAATTCTTTTGGAAAGGTAATCCCTGAGACTAAAAAAATAATTAAAAACAATGTATTTTGGGTTATGAAAGTATCACGAAACCATAACATGATATTTGATAAAAGCGTTCCCATTGAGAAAGAAATCAACGATACATATAAAAAACAAATAATTAAATTTAATAATGAAATACTTTGCAAATTGGCACCTAAAAAAAACGCTATTGAATACGAAGAAAGAAATTCAAGAAAAGTCCTTCCTAATTGTTCAAAAAAGATTCCAAAATAGTACTTCACTATACTATACGGTGACACTAACGTGCTTTCTAAAGTACCTTCTCTAACTTCTGTTATTAATGCTCGACCTACATTCATTAAAATAGCTATTGATACATTATAAAAAATTAACCCAATTGCAGCATAACTAAAGTAATCTCTATACTCTATTACGTTATTTACCTGTATTTTATTATCAAATAAAAAATTAGACACTAACCAGAGTCCTAGAAGTTTAAATCCAATATCTAAAATACGATTAAAAAATAAAGTTATAGGAAAATATCTTACATACATTTGCCAATTTCTTCTTATAATAGCAGTCAGCATATTCACTCCTTATATTTTTACCAAAACTATAATTTTAATTATAGTACACTAAAACATTTTAGAGGATCTTTGAATTTAAAATTTTGTAATCAAGGCCTTTTTTTTCTAAATCTAAATATAAAGTATTTGTATTTTTTGAATTAGAAATAATCAACTTATGGTAGTCTGTTAAATTTGTAATATTTCCACTTATCACATCTGCTAAATTAAACCACTTACAATCCATTCCTGGTTCTAACATTGTTATCTCACCACAATTTTTAGCCTCAACCAGATAAAAGAAACATATGGCTTGACTAGTTTGTTGAATTTGAAAAGAAACGACACTTGACAAAGCTAATATTTCAACTTCTAATCCTGTTTCTTCAATTGTTTCACGCTTTACAGCTTTCAAGAGGTCTTCCCCAATATCTACATGACCACCTGGAGGAATCCAGATATTATGCACACTTGATGTAGGTGCATTTTTCTTAATAAGACATACTTCATCTTTATCTTCATTTAAAATAATGGCAGATACTTGAATCTTAATTAATGAATTACCATTCCCTTTCAATAATTCACTTATAAACCTAGAATATTTCCCAACTCTATTAAACTTTTTTTCTGGAATATCAACGCTAACTTTCTGTAATGATTCTCGTGTTCCCTCAATTTCTAATTCAAAATCTTGTTTATCAAAGTAAGTATTCCTATCCAAACAATATAAAATTGAATCTTTTTCTTTAATTAGTCTCTGTGTCTTTAGCAATCCCAAATAAAAGATTTTCTTTTTGGGGATTAAAACATTTAACTTTTGCTCTACCTTTTTAGGGAATTCTCCACGCAATACTGCTTCCATAAATTCTATTCGACTTATTAAAAAATCATTTTCTTCTGACTCAATTACGTCATTAATTGAAATTTTTCTCTTTATAGTTAGAATCAGATTATTCGCCTTTTCTCTGATTCTAAGAGTTATCCCCCTTTTTAAAAGTGAAAAATCTAAACTATCAAAATAGTAATTAAGCTGTTCTTGAATTATTGCACCTTCAAAGTGACTTTTACTAAGAGCGTAATACTCATCACTTGTAAGCAAATATTTCTTCTCAACTTCTACTGACACTTAAGTCCCCCCCTTTCTTTTTATTTAAATAATTATCACAAAATTCAATTAATTTTATTCTCTCGGATATAATTTCATTATAATAATCTAGAGTAATTCTCACGATGTATTTCTCTGGAAAATCTGATTTTAGTAATTCAAAAAGTAAAAACCTAATTGATTCTTGTAAACTTATCTCTACTATACCAGCTTCCAGAAACTTACTATATAAAATTTCAACTTCACAATTATTAAAATTAGTGTACAGAACTATATATTTAATCACTTCTACTTCTCTTACTCCGAGTCTTAAATATTCAAAATCAATTACACTAAAATTATTCGCAGTTATAATTACATTCGGTGGTCGTAAATCACCATGTATCATGCTAAAATGTTGACTGATTGCGTTGGTTTTATAATTAGGAAAACCAATACTTGTTTCTAAAAAAAAATTCTTATAATAATCAAGCTTTGCATAAAAATCTTTGAAAAATATAACCATTTCACTATACTCGATTCTCCGACTACTTGCCTCAACGAAGTATTGTACAAAAATTAGATATTTAAACACTCTTATATATATATTACCCTTGTTAGTTTTTATCAAATTCGGAGATAACTTATATTTTGCAAGTTCATTTTGAAATACTATAGTGTCAACCTTCGAAGATGAGAAAATTTTTAGCAAAATTTTGTTTCCTGTTTTACTATTTTTGAAAATATAGACGACATTCATATTTTCAAGTCGCTCAATAAATTTGATATCGCTTAGACCATAATATATATTTAATAAGAATTTCACACATAGTATCTTAAATTTCATTATTAATATTCAATATCACAAAAAAAGCAGAGAGGTGAACTGTAGATTATAAAACTTTAGAGCCATAAATACATTGTTAATTCAATACTAATAGTCTAGCATCAAGAATATATTTCATATTGATTTTTATTAGCTTTAACCATCCGTAATCCTGTTCAAATCTCTACTTTAAGAGTCAAGATATTAACGAAGAATTGTAGAAGCACTCAATTTAATATCTTTTACGATAGGTTTTTTATAAGCCATAATCCTCACCTCCTTTCAATATGAAAATTTAAAATTCTAGGATTTTTTTTGAATCAGATAATATTTTACTTATGCGTTCAGGTAAAATTGTATCTGACTCCAATTCAATCCTTAATTCTTCATAGTAAGAGCAATCCGTCAGATTATCAAAATATTTGAATAACCACTTTTTCTTGAACTGAGGTTTTCCTATTCTGGCTAAATATGTTGCAACTGACATTTGTAATGCCTCTAATGAGAGTATAAAGGCATCTAAAAAATTTTTCCCATGAAACATTTTAAATGCATCTTCATACAATGCTAGAAAAAGTTCATTATAATATTGAGCTGCAATTTTAGAAATAACATCAATTGTAGGTAATTCTATATCATTGAGATTGAATTGCTGACTCTTGTGACCTCGTTCTAGCCTGTAAAACAATTTTAAATCTTCATCTAGTCCTTTATACGCTAATCCATGCTTTGCAAACTTATCAATATTTTCTAATTTTTCTTTTAGATTATTTAATCCAATATATTCAATATCTACAGGGATGCCATTGAAAGAAAAATTTTTAAAATTTTTTTCTTCATCGCAAATACAATATGCATCAATATCAGATAAAGATGTACCTAAGCCATCCATTTCAGATTTCCAAATTACTATATTTTTTTCTGATACTAAATTTGATATTTCTTTAGTAATTAAAGTGTAGTCATTATTACACATATAAATTCTCCCTATCTTTTAATTTTTTATCTCTATAAGACCCTCAGAAACCAGTATTTCAATCATTTCATGTAAGTCTTGTCTAACTATATCTAAATTCTCATTATATAAATTCGATAAGTTAATAGCAATATCTTCCAAACTGTATTTTTCAATACTATTCCAAATATATAATGAAACATCGTTAAGCAAGAATGTTCGATCACTCAATAAATTTAGTAGAAAATCCTTATCTGACGACGAATGCAGTACTGCGGATAAACTTTTTTTATAGTTCAAAATTAAACCACCTCTAAAATGGAATTGAATTCTGTTCTATCAACTGTTTCTTTAAAACACCTAATAGAGTCATTATTTATTTTATCAAGTATAGTTTTGTACTCCTCAGTATTACTATGAAATCTATCTGCAAGGAGTATAAACAATAAATCCTGAGTATATGGAGTGAAATTATTGTTTATATATTCAATCTCATTGTTTAATCTTTTTGATACTTCTACAATATCCCAAGTAATAACACGATTAATTGCATCAGAAAATTCTTCTCGATAGCTTTTTAAACTTGAAGAGAAATCATGATTTAGAGATAAATCAACTTTTTTTAATAATCTACAGCTATCTAATAATTTTTCAGTTCGTTCTTTATCACGTTCCGAAATAAAGATTGAGTGAGTTTTTAATATTAAACTACCTGCTTTAACACCTAGCCAATGACTCATTAATGACAGTAATGAAGAGTAAATAAATAAATCAGAATTCGTATACTCCAATAAGTGAGAGCCTTTATATGTAAGCTCTACATTTAAACGCTCCTCTCTATAATAAAAATGTACGTAAAAAGTACAATCAATATTATTATTATCATTTGCCTTCATAAAGCAAATAGCATCTGGTGAAAAAATATCATCCTTTAAAAAACCATAACTTCTTTTTATTTGATTACCGTATAAAGTATACAAGCGTTCACCTACAGTATTTTGATAAAACCCATCATCTGAATATCTCAGGTACGCACTTTTATATTTTTTTAAAATATACGCATCTGTCCTGCCGCTTAAAGAAAATAATGTGTGCACAATATTATAATTTAATTCTGATTTACTAAACATCATATTAATGAGATTTCCATGAGATATCTCTACACTATTATTGAAAATTTCAATTTTATCAGAAATAGCTGAATAGGGTACTTTCTGCTTTTGAGATCCATTAAGTAACTCCTCTAAATAAAATATGTAAAAATCTAATATAGTTTCAAATTTCATTTTTATCTCCTAATATTCCTAGTGCAGATTGTAATAATCTTTCCTCAGATTCTCTACCATCTAATCGATAATATTCTAAATTATTTAAGTATCTAGCATATAATTCTTTGGCAATTTTTAAATTTTCTAAAGTTTCTTTAGGCGTTTGTTGCTCATTCCTTTTAATAACTCTACTAAAAGCTATCTTTGGCTCTATATCGATATACATTGTGATTTTAGGCTGTATAAGGAGCTCATGTAATCTATCTACCAAGGTGTTTGTAATTGATAAATTAGAATAAACTTTATTGCAAGTCATGTACCTATCAATAATTACATAATCATACTGTTCCAATGCTGGTTTTAAAATTTTTTCAGAAAAATAAACCATTTCTAATGCCCATAAACAGCCTCTAAAAATTTCGGAAAACTCTGCCCATCTATTTGTATTGTATTTACGACAAATAGAATCTAGTTCTTTAAAAAATATCTTAGATTGATTCAAAGGCAAAAAAATAGAATTACTTCCTAAATTTTTGGAAAGATTTTTGGATAATGTAGTCTTACCAGACCCATCAATACCGCATATATATATCAGTTTTCCGTTCGACATTCTTTTCCCTACTATACCTATAATTTTCTAGCTCTGTCTTAATTTTTTGAAAATCTGAGTCCATTAATAAATTTAAATTATGATTAAAAGTTTTATTTTTTCTTATAGATTCTTCTAAATCAATTATCTCACTAAAATTTTTAAATATTGAATCTGATTTGTTAAATATTGCCGTCTCATGAGGACTCATTTGAGATATCTCTTCTATTTTTTTAAAATTACGCTGGTATACATGTAAACTTCCTACATAATGATAATAGCATCCCAAGTCTACTCCAAGTTGATACGCTATATACTCTTGAAGCATTGTAAAAGAAAAAATATCATATGGTAGACCTAAAAAGATATCGTTTGATCTCATATTTGTAATAAGGTGTAGCTTATTATTTCGAATTAAAAATTCTAAAGAAAGAGTACATGGGATATCTTTACTTTCCTTACCAAGATCATCTGCACTATATAAGGGTATTACAGCACGCCGAGTTCCTGTATCATTCTTTAAAAGCTGGATTAAGTCATCAATTAGGGGTACTATTTTGGGACCGTATGCCCCTTGAAGTATTGAACCATCATCTGAAAACTTTGCCATACTCGGAGCATAATACTCGATTTCGGATAAATCATTGCTCCCTCGTAAATACCATAAAAATTCTCCTATGGCATAATAAAGTTTAAGATTCCTAGCAGAGTTCTCTAAAAATCGTCTTTTGGGCTCCGTTAGAACAATACTAACGCCAATTAATTCTTTTACTGCCATCCCTCTTGAAACAATATGTTGCCCATTATCTTCAAGCAATTTACATAACTTAACATATAGCGAATCAATATTATTTTCACATAGATTATTAGTAAGAATGGTTTTTGTTTTCATCTTTGAATATAATTCTTTCTGAAATAAAATAATTTTGAACTTTTTCTACATACTCTAATGAACAGTTAATTGAAATTCCTTTATGATTTGAAAAGACTTTAGCAATATCATTTAAATTATTCAGACCATTATAACTTAACAGAATAAATAAATAGTCTTTCTGCAATGAAAAATACGTATCATCTGAGTATCGATGCAATACTTGATATCCATTATCTTCTGTAATATCTATATCGTGACTAATTTTATATGCCATAAATTCCTCCATAAACAACTTCAATGAAAAAATTTGATATTTTTTTCATTGAAGTTAAAAATTTGAATTCGGTTAATTATTTAGTTGCATTGCAACAGGCAAGCAAATCACTTGCTTTATTAACCAATTCTTTCAAAGTTAATTTTTTCATTTGATCACCTCCTTTCCATGAACTATAATTATTGGATTACATAAATAATAAATTAGCATCTCCAAACTCATAGAATAAATACTGCTCATCTATTGCATGTCGATATAAATTCATAATATTTTCCGTGCCAATTACTGCTGCTGATAACGCAAGGCGACTAGTCATTGAACCGTGAAAATTTGTAATTAATGCATCCGTGATTTTGAAGTTGTAACCTGGATATATATATAAATCAGTATAATTTTTTAATGGAGATACAATTTTAAAATTATCATACTCACAGCTTTCCAAAGTCCTTATAACAGTCGTACCCACGGCAAATATTTTGTTTCCATTTAATTTAGTATCTCGAATTAATTCTGCAGTTTCTTCTGGTATTTCGTAGTATTCTTTGAAAACGCTATGTTCTTCAATAAATTCTTCAAAAATTTTTGTATCAACTGATGCACAATTTAAAGTAATATATCCAATTTTTACGCCTTTTTTTCTTAAAGCTCTTAAAATTCTATTAGAAAAATGTCGGTTAGCAGCAGGATTTTCAAATGAACCTAATTTATTAGCAATTCCATTTTGATAATAAGCAATGGACCACTTTTTTCTCGTATAAATAGACCTTACAGCTTCACCATGTACTAGGAGATAATCATATAAGTCTTCTTGTGAACAATTAAAACTGCACAAAAATTCCTCACCATTAATATTTTTATCTACTGTAACATTTATTTTATCGCTAAGAAAAAATTTTTCTGATATGATTCCATCCTGTAAATCTGACCTAATTCTGATATAAATTACATAACCTTCTTCATTTTTTGTTTTTATATGAAACTTTACTTCCCCATATTTTTCAGAGTACGCATAAAATATAGGAGAGACTGTCTTACTATTATTTAGAATAATCAAATCTCCTGGATTAATGTAATTATGAAAATTCAAGATATAGTCATCAATAATTTTATCTGAATTTTTAAATCCAATAATCAATCTTGAACTATCTCGACTCCCTGACATAAGTTCTACTGGCTCCCGAGCAGCTAATTCAACCGGTAATTCATATTTCAATTTATTTGTGTCATTTAGCATGATTTCCTCTTTCTAACGTTAGACTAATAACATAGTCTGTAGTAACTTCTAATCTTTGACAAATATAATACAAAAGATATACTGAGGGATAAGAAGTATTATTCTCTATTCTAGATAATTGCTTCCGGCTACACAAATTCTTATAAATATATTTTTGAGTTAATCCTTTATTAAGTCTTAAATTCCTCAATACATAACCTATACCATCCATTTCTTCACATCCTTCAGATATCTTGATTTTATTATCAACTTTTCTTAAAAGTAAAACAAGACCCACATATGTCCCATTTGAATCACTAGAAAATATATACAGAAAATCAATGAAATTCTATTTTTTGCCACAGTATAATAAGGGTAACTAGCCTTATAAAAATTATTTTATCGTCATATCTGAGAGTTTATCAGCTATTTCATAAAAATCATCAATCTTTAGCTGAGACACATTTGTCACAATCATAAATAGCATATAGTTCTTGACATATAGTCTAATATATGAAAAAATACTTATTGGAGGTTGATAATATGACTGAAAAAATCAAAAACTGGGTTAATATTTGCGTTTTGAAAAATCAAGAAATTTTATTACTTAATAGACAGCACGATAATTTTCCTGGCTGGATTCCACCGGGGGGAAAAGTTGAATTCCCTGAAAGTTTTTTTGAAGCTGCACTACGGGAGCTTAAGGAAGAAACTGGACTCACTGCATTAAATCTTGAATTAAAGGGAATTTCAGGCTTTACTAATTCAATTGGTAATGAGAGATTTGTCTTCTATGACTTTTTATGTACTCAGTTTACTGGTGAACTAAGCACATCTGATGAAGGTGAGCCAAAATGGTGGAATCTAAAAGATATTGATAAAATACCAATGCAAGATGATATAAGAAAAAGGATACCGCTTTATTTAAGAAAAGGAAGCTTTGAAAGTATTAACTACTGGGATAATAATAAGAAATGCATTAGTGAAAACAAAACAATTTTATTTGACTAATATTCTCTACAGTATAATCAAATACAAAAGTCTCAATCCATTAGTAATTTTTGTATACTTTAGTACTCAATTTTATTGGTACTGAAGTATCGTTCAATTGATAACTTTTTCTCCCATTTTCCTTTAGCCGAGTTCAACAACACTAATATAATTTTCGTTTCTCATATTTATAACTAATTAGTGTGTGTACATATATTCATAAAATATCATTAATGTACTCTTACTTTTCAGCAATTCTAATTTTTCCAAATTAGAAGCTTTCAAAAAGTTCAGCATTTATTTTATAATGATAAATTGTAAAATATAGTACAACAAAAAAACTCATAGCGTTTCATGAGCCCACTGAAAAAGTCATCAAATTGATGGCTTTTTTGTTATACTAGAGATGAGGTGAAATAATGCTTGATAATCAGTTAACTATGGATGTCAGTCCTTATTCTAGTTTGTATGATATCGTGGTTCCTAAAACCCACTTTTTACGTCAGCTAATTGAACTCTGTGATTTTAGCTTTATTTATGATGAACTAGAAAAGAATTATCGTCCCGATTTTGGGCGTAAAGCTTATTCACCGATTATGATGTTCAAATATCTCTTGTTAAAAGATATTTATAAGTTATCAGATGTAGATGTGGTAGGACGTTCCTTGTCAGATATGGCCTTTAAATTTTTTCTTGGTCTAGCTCCTGAAGATTCTGTTATCGAGCCATCCTCTCTGACGAAATTTAGAAAGCTAAGAATTAAAGATGACAAACTGCTTGATGTATTGATTCAGAAGTCTGTTCAAATTGCACTCGAACATAACTTGATTAAGAGTAAAATCCTCATTGTGGATGCCACTCACACCAAATCTCATTATAATCATAAGAAACCCCAAGAAATCCTTAGAGAGCGTTCAAAAGCTTTACGTAAAACAATTTATCAACATTCAGAAGATATCAAAATAGAATTTCCAAAGAAACCTCAAGAAGATAACCTCGAAGCAGAGTTGACCTATACAGAGGAGTTAATGGCTGTGGTTGAAAAACACGAGGAACTCTTAGCCCTACCGGCTGTTTCTCAAAAGTTCAATTACCTAAAAGAGGCTGTCGAGGACGACTTAGAACATTTGGAAGCTTCTGTTAAGGAGGAGGCTAGGCTCGGACATAAGACAGCCGACACCTCTTTCTATGGATATAAAAGTCATATCGCTATGACGGATGAACGGATTATTACTGCTTGCGTGGTCACTTCTGGTGAACAAAGCGATGGGAAATATTTACCTGAGTTATATGCCAAAACAAAGGAAAATAGTCTGGACATCGAGACTATTATTGGTCATGCAGCTTATTCGGGAAAGAACAACATTCAACTAACTCGCAAAGAAAAGATTCATTTGGTGTCAAAACTGAACCCTTCTGTTTTTCAAAAAGTTACCGTAAAGAAGAGGATGCGTTTGAATTTAATAAAGACGCAGGGCTATTTGTCTGTCCAGAAGGACACTTGGCTGTTCGCAAAGCAAGGACAGGGAAAAAATATCAAAATAAGAATCAAGTTGTCACTCATTACTTTGACATTGAAAAGTGCAAGAATTGTCTTTCCAAGGAAGGGTGTTATCAGGAGGGAGCAAAGTTTAAAACTTATTCATTGGCTATTAAGAGTAACGACCATCTTTTCCAGAAGAAATTTCAGGAAACACCTTATTTTAAAGAAATGGCCAGACATCGCTATAAAATCGAAGCGAAGAATGCCGAACTAAAACAGAGACATGGCTTTGATGTCGCGAGAGCATCGGGTCTTTTCAGCATGGAGTTACAGGCAGCCACAACCATCTTCGTGGTCAATATAAAACGAATTATGACCTTAATAAATACAAAATAACCGAGGAATTCGCTCAAATTGATGAAAGATTCCTCGATTTTCCTTTCATTAAAAGTAAGCTCCTTATTTTTTCAGTGGGTTCGTCCTTCTACAACTGTATTATCCTCAACTTTTTACCTAAAAGCTCTGATAGAGGCTGGGCAAAAACTCAACTTAAGGAGAAAATAAAGCAAATTTTCTAACAATAAAACGCATAATATCAAGGATTTAACACTTGATACTATGCGTTTTCTAATTTTAAAGACTTTTTGCCCAGTCTTACCAAACTAGAATGGCCTTTGAAAAGTTGCCATTCATTAAACCAAATAGGTTCATCTGTAACAGGATGACGTTGAGTTAAGGTATTTCCTCTAACTATATTTTTATGAATAAGATAATATGCAGATTTATAGATGTCACTTCTACTAGTTAGCTTAGTACTAAAAATTTGTTCGTACCAATCTAAATAATAAAGAAACATACGTGAACGTGCTACTTCTAAATTATCTTCGAGAAATTCTATCCCATATATAGATGATAATGCAATCAATGATTTTGTCTTCCAACTTCTTTCATCATATTGCATATTACATGATAACAGCAGATAATTTTCTTTCTAAAATAGCTTGCAAAAATTTCCCATCTCCTGCAGAAGGTTCTAAAAATGTTGCAGAAATATCTTCACAAGTCTCTTTAATACCTGGAGTATCTAATATTTTCTGTACCATCCAGAATGGTATAAAAACCTCTCCATGCTTTTGAACACGCTTTTTTGATTTGATTAAATTCTCTTTCAAAGTCTACTCCTTAAAAACGTTTATCTTTTAAGATTATACCATTTTTTAATCTTATATCTAACTATTTCTAAAGGGGGTTGGGGATTCCCCAAAATTCAAATCATCCCAAAAAGTACATACACTTTGTGTATACAAATTTTAGGATGATTTTGGGAGTGTGTGTATACAGACTCTGAGCTCGCAAAGTCATATTATGAGAAATCTTTCCTTCTCGATAAAATAATCCCAAAAATCAATTTGACTGTCATTTGTGTGTACAAATATTTTAAGAAGATATATAAAAAACGCTGCAAAATTTTTAACAGCGTTTCCTTATTTTAAAATTCTCATATGTCTTTCTTTTTTATGGTTAGCATCATAGTATTCCAGCATCGCATGATACAAACGAGCCTTCGTTTTATCTTGTTGTTTAATTCCATGAAGAAATAATTCTGCTCGCTTTAATTTCAATATGTATTCACATATCTGATCAAAATCCTTATCCATATTACTTTTGAAAATAAACATCTTTTTCCTCCATCACATCAACTATTTTTTGCATCAAAATAGACATATCCATTTTGTTTTCATAGCTTATTCTCCCAACTACAGTTGCAAGACGGGCTATAGAATTGATATTCTTTCCGACTTGTTCCAACTCTTCTGTTAAAGGAACTAAACCTTCAAAAGAGACTTTTTGGATGTTCAAATCTGTTCGTATTAATTTTTGTCTAGCAAACTCAGAAAAATTACGAATATTTTCCTTCCTCATACAATCATTTAATTTTTTATTTTCTTCTTCCGTCAAAAACACCTGTTTCAACACAGATTTTATTCTCATGGTCCTATCACCTCGTTTTCTTATTTAGTCGTTTTACAAGTTCTTTCACTTGTTTACTTGTCTTCTTTTCATATTCTATCATCAGCTCAACGCAGTAGTGAAATATCCTTACATTATCCAAATCCTCACTTTGTTCTGCTATTCTTTCTAACTGACGTAAGTTATTGATAATTCTTCTAACTTGAAATATAAAGTCATGATAAGATTCAAAATCAAATTGAAGATAAATAGGCGAGCTCTTAAATAACATTTTTCTGGCATAAGAGGAAAAACTTAGATGATTTGTCATTTCAATCAAGTTATTCACTATTTCATTTTGCTCCTCAGTGATGTAACATTTCTTTAGAACAGTCCTATATCTACTCATTTATCATATACTTCTTTCGGGCATTTTCATGGGCAATAGCTTTGCACTCCAGCATACGTTCCTGCTTTAAATTCTCCATAGACTTAAATAAATACGCCAAAGGAGACGTCGCATCCTCAGGAATCCGTTCAATCATGCTAATGACTTCATCACTAGTTACATACCCACTAGCCAAATACTCGCCTATCTTCATCTTCTGAGCATGTGTTAAAGTGTAATTGTTAGGATACAAAAATCTATCATTGTACTTATAAGAAATGGATTCTAACAAAGAATAATATTTGGGTGGAATATAAGTTTCAGGCTTTCTAGAACTATTATCCAGTATATTCTCAATCTCTTTCTTATTCTTACTCTTGTTCTTAATCTCTTGCGTTACATTATCATTTTCATCCGTTACTGTAACGTTACAGTCTAAAACGAGTTGTGGCTCGCCTGTAATTAGTGCTTTTTGTTTTTGTCTATGACGAGCAACACGTTCCCTAGTTTGTTTTCTAATCTTTTCTAGTCCATCTATATTCTGATGTTTCTCCCATTTTGGAATGGTAATAGCGCCATCTATGATTTCTATCATGCCAAATTCTTCAAACATGCTGAGAGCTAATTTTACAGATGTAGCCTTTCGCCTAAACACTGTTGAAAGCATCTCTTCTGTGTAATAAACCTTGTTCCCTAGACTTAATATGCCACTATTATTTTGCTTTCCTGCAAGCACCAGAATTTTAAACCATATTACAATAAGAGTATCTCCTTCTGGCATTGATTCTATTAGCTGAATTTTTTCATCATCAAATATATCTGTTGTTATCTTGATCCACTGAACACCATTCATACGAGTACCTATCTTTCATATTGCTTCAACCATCGTGTTACTGCTCTTTTATCGTATAAAGTCACTCCATCAATCACCATGGTTGGCATTCCTTCTTTCGTCCATTTTTGGATTGTTGTCGTAGATACATCTAACCACCTAGACAAACCTGACATACGAACCATAGGTTTATAAAGTTCTTTATCTTCAAATACTCTTGCTACAGCATTTGAAATCATCTCATCATAGTGAGCACGTAATTGCTTCTCTAATTCTTTAGGAAGCTGGACAACTAAAGTAGTTTCCGACATAAATTCACACCTCATTTCTAAATTAAATAAGCTCCGAAACCATTTAATTTGTTATTCATTTTGAATTATATATCCTTTTTGAATTTTTGTCAAGCTTTTTTATTCAAAAAGAATAAAATGTGTTATAATGATAAAAAGGAGGTTCTTATGACGAATCATATTACTAAACTGATAGAAAATAGCGGAAAAAAATTGACAGAAATTAGCGAAGCTACAAATATAGCCTATCCTACACTTTCTGGATACAATCAAGGAATCCGCAAACCTAAAAAAGATAATGCTGAAAAATTGGCAAAATACTTTAATGTTTCCGTCGCTTACATTATGGGACTTGATAGCAACCCACACGCTCCATCAAATCTTAAAATTGTTACAGATAGTTTCAAAACATCTAAAATTGGTTCTGTGACACCTTTTAAAAGCGATATGGAGAAGTTAAAGAAGAGCATCGAATTTGGCGAAAGGGCATTAACACTACCACTTGATGATAGTTTTTCAGATGAATTTCGTCATATATTCTCAGAATATCTAGCTGAGAAAAACAAACGTTTTATGTCTGAGTTTATAGATTATATGAATCACCAAAATAAAGATTCTAAAGTTTGGCAGAGCTGGATTAAAACAGACGAATACGCTATCCGCCAAGAAGATAGAAAAAATAGATAGACACTCATTTCTCAATTACATAAGCTCCGAAAACTTAGATACGGAGAAAAAATGTCTATACACAAATACAAAACAAAAAAAGGAATCCTATACTATGTCAGCTTTTACATTGGCTTAGATGCTTATGGAAAGAAAAAAAGGCACTTAAAGAGAGGGTTCAAAACCAAAAAAGAGGCAAAATTGTACGAAGCTCGTTTAGAAGCTGGTGTCGTTGCCCCCACAGTAAGTACCGACAAACCTAACCCCAAAGTCACTTATAAAGAACTTTATCAAGAATGGTTTAATGCCTATGTTGGTACCGTTGAAGAAACAACTTCTTCCCAAACTAAGAATATCTATCGAATACATATTCTACCAATATTTGGCGATAAATTTATTGACCAAATCAGTCCTTTAGACTGTCAAAACTTTATTACACAAAAATCTCAGACTTTCAAAAATATCAAACAGATAAAATCCTATACCTCAAAAATTTTTGATTTTGCAATCAACATGAACTACATTGATCGAAATCCAATGAAGAATGTTATCATGCCTAAAATCAAAAAAACTAGATCAGATAATTTTTGGTCTCTGGAGGAATTACATCATTTCCTTGATATAGTGAAAGAAACTGAGCCATTTAAACATTTTGCTTTATTTAGACTGCTTGCATTTAGTGGACTACGAAAAGGGGAGTTATACGCTTTAAAATGGGCTGATATTGACTTTGATAGCAATCTATTGAACATAGACAAAAGTCTAGGAAGAATTGACGGTAAAGCGATTGAAAAGTGCACAAAGAATGAATCTTCAGTTCGCACAATCTATCTTGATGATGAGACAATCGATATTATTAAGCAATGGAGAAATTTCTATCTGAAAGAACAATCTCAGTTGCCTCTTACAAAACTAAATATCAGTAACGAATATATGTTCTCTTACATATCAAGCAATGACAAAATTGAACCTTTGCATGCTGACTACATTAATAATGTGCTGAATCGAATTATTAAAAATCATAAATTAAAACCAATTAGCCCACATGGGTTCAGACATACACATGCAACACTCATGTCTGAAATTGGAATCGACCCTTCTAATACCTCAAAACGACTTGGCCACGCAAGCAGTCAGATGACATTAGATGTCTACACTCACACCACAAAAACTGGTGAGAAAAACTCTATTGACAAATTTGCAGATTATCTCAATAAAGCAAAATAGAATTATGATTTTTAAAATTTTGAAGAGGTTATCAGAAGGTTATCACAAAGCTATTCTAGCTCAAAAATCGACAAAAAAGCACTTTGCAAAATCTTTGCAAAGTGCTTTGAAACGTTGATATAATCGTATTGATTAACGTTTTGAGAATTGTGATGCTTTACGAGCTTTCTTAAGACCTGGTTTCTTACGCTCAACTTTACGTGAGTCACGTGTAAGAAGTCCTGCGCGTTTCAATGAATCGCGGAAGTCTGGGTCTACTTGAAGAAGGGCACGAGCGATACCGTGACGGATAGCTCCTGATTGACCAGCGTATCCACCACCTACAACGTTAACGAAAACGTCGTATGAACCTACAGTTGAAGTAACTGCGAACGGTTGGTTGATGACAAGACGAAGGTCAGCGTGTGGGATGTACTCTTCAACATCTTTTTTGTTAACAGTGATTTTACCAGTTCCTGGAACAAGGCGAACGCGTGCAACAGCGTTTTTACGACGTCCAGTACCTGCATATTGTGCTTGTGACATACTTTATTGTTCCTTTCCTTAGATAAGTCCTGAAATATCAAGAACTTCTGGTTGTTGTGCAGCGTGAGTGTGCTCAGCTCCAACAAATACTTTCAACTTCATACCTTGAGCGCGTCCAAGAGTATTGTGTGGAAGCATACCTTTAACTGATTTCTCAATCAAACGTACTGCATTTTTAGAACGAAGTTCACCTGCAGAGATTTGTTTCAATCCACCTGGGTGGTTTGAGTGAGTGTAGTAGATTTTATCAGTTGCTTTTTTACCAGTCAATTTAACTTTTTCAGCATTGATAACAATCACAAAGTCACCTGTATCAGTGTGTGGTGTAAATGTTGGTTTGTTTTTTCCGCGAAGTACGCTAGCAACTACTGCAGAAAGACGTCCAAGTGGTACATCAGTTGCGTCAACTACGTACCATTTACGTTCAACTTGGCCTGGTTTAGCCATAAATGTTGTTTTGTTCATGATTTCTCCTATATATAGTTCGATTTTTGTTTACGGTGATGGGTGTTCCTTCCCATCGAAAAGTATTTGGAAGGTTCCGGGGCCTTTCAAATGGGGTAAACAATACCGCCTACTATAATACCAAATTTCACCCCTAAAAGTCAATAGATATGAAAAATATTTTTCTGAATTCCACTCTTTTTATCTGTAGAAAACCTCGCTTTCGCGAGGCTCTTCTATTTATAAGATAAGGCACGTTTAAAGGTTTTCCAAGGACCTAAATCATCTGTTTGCAGAACAAGACTAGCATACATACGCCCGATAAAGACTGTTGCTGTTACTGCAAAAGCAATCGTAATCGCAAGTGAAATCCATGCTTCTAACCCATTTGCATAGCCATTAATAGTTCGAAACGGCATAAAGAAGGTCGAAATAAAGGGAATATAAGAACCAATCTTCAAGAGGAGATTGTCACCAGCTGCACCTAGAGCTGTCACTCCAAAAAAACCACCTAGAATCAAAATCATCAAAGGCGACAAGGCTTTCCCTGCATCCTCAGGACGAGAAACCATAGAACCTAGGAAGGCTGCTAAAACAACGTACATAAAGAGGCTAACCAAGACAAACAATAAGGTGTTGAGCGAGAAAGCCTCTCCTATATGGTTTAAAATACCAGATTGTGCCAAGATTGGTAGGTCTTTAAAGAGAAGAATGGCAGCAAGTCCACCTACGACGTAAATGCCAATATGGGTCAAAATCACAAGAAGCAGAGCCAGCATGCGAGCGTAGAAATAATGACTAGCTCGGATACTAGAGAAGACCACCTCCATAATTTTGGTTCCTTTCTCGCTAGCCACTTCCTGAGCAGTGACACTAGCATAGGTAATCAAAATCATATAAAGGAAGAAACCAAGCCCTGCGGCCGCAAAGGTTTGAATCATTTTTTTATTTTCCTTAGATTCATCAATTTTCTCAGTAAAATCAACGGTTTGACTCAGGCGTTTTTCCTGTTCTTGAGACAAATTAGCCGCCGAGCGATTGAGTTGGTATTGCAGTTCGTTGAGCTTATTGGTTACTGCTAGCTTGATGCCTGTTTCAAGAGAAGTTTCACCATGATAGACGGCCTTGAGGACGCTGTCCTCTTGGTCAATGGTTAAGTAACCCTTGATTTTCTCATCTTTGATAGCAGCTTGGGCACTGGCTTCATCCTTATAATCAAAGTTGATACCATTGGTACTCTTGAGCCCATCTTCCACAGATGGCACAGTTGTTACTACTGCTATCTTACTATTCTTGGCCATAGAAGACCCTTGGAGGTAGCCAATTCCCCCAGATAGACCGATAAACAAGAATGGTGAAATCACCATAAAGAAGAAACTCCACGATTTGACATGTCGAAGATAGGTTTCCTTCATTACAACCCACATATTTCTCATACTTCCACCCCTGATTCTAGTTTAAAGATTTCATCAATTGTTGGCGCTTGTTGATCAAAGGTTGCGATATATTGCCCTTGAGTCAAGATTGGGAAAAGTTCCCTTCCAGCGCTCTCATCCTCTAGGATTAATTTCCAACTACCTTGTTTGGTCAAGCTCACCTGTTTGACATGAGGAAGATTCTCCAATTCTTCCTTGCTTCGTTCACTTGAAACAAAGAGACGCGTTTTCCCGTATTGATTGCGAACATCCTGAACTGGTCCATGCAAGACCACACGGCCATCTCGAATCATGAGAATATCGTCACAAAGCTCCTCGACGTTGGTCATGACATGGTCAGAAAAGATAATGGTTGCCCCACGTTCTTTTTCTTGAAAAATGACTTGCTTGAGCAATTCTGTATTGACTGGGTCCAATCCACTGAAAGGCTCATCCAAGATAATCAAGTCTGGCTCATGAATCAGAGTAATAATGAGCTGAATCTTCTGCTGATTTCCTTTTGACAGACTCTTAATTTTATCAGTCAGCTTCCCTTTCACTTCCAACCTCTTCATCCATTGAGGGAGTTTTTCCTTGATCTCCTTGGCATCCATACCTTTTAGAGTCGCCAAGTAACGAACTTGTTCAAGGACTGTCAATTTAGGCATGAGGCTGCGTTCTTCAGGCAGATAGCCAATCCGAGCGTACGTTTCCTGACGAATATCCTGATTATCAAGACTAATTTCTCCTTGATATTCTAAAAACTTCAAAATACTGTGGAAAATTGTTGTCTTCCCAGCACCATTTTTTCCGACTAATCCCAAAATACGACCTGGTCGCGCTTGAAAGTCAATACCAAACAAAACTTGCTTAGGTCCAAAACTTTTCTCTAGACTTCTTACTTCTAGCATCTTTCACCTCCGAAATGTCTTGCACTTATTATACCCTTTTTTGATAGCCTTTACAATGATTTCTGTCCATTTTTATCATCCTCATTTTAGTAAAAAATCTTAGGGTACTTTGAGTTATGAGTACATTATACACTGGTGAACTCCAATTTATCTTCTCTGTTCCTCAACTGTCTATTTTTGATCCTGAATTGTTATTTGAAAAGCAAAAATCCACCCTGGAGGATGGATTGATGAGTTAACGCACTTCTGCATTGACTTTTTCTTCAAGAGACGCTTGGATTTTTTCCATGTAGCGTGCGACTTCTTCGTCCGTTAAGCTATCTTCTGGATTTTGGAAAGTCAAGCTATAAGCCATTGACTTCATACCAAGTCCCAATTTTTCACCTGAGAAAACGTCAAAAAGTTTGATATCTGTCAAACGTTTCACGCCTGCAGCTTGGATAGCGTCTACAACTTCTTGATGAGTGACTTCTGCCTTGAGGAGTAGAGCCACGTCACGGCTGACTGCTGGGAATTTGGTGATTTCCACAAATGGAGCAGCAGGTTGAAGCGCTGCTTCAATGGCTGAAAGGTTGAGCTCAGCTACATACGTTTCTGGAATATCGTAAGCCTTAGCAGCGACTGGATGCACTTGACCAAGGAAACCAAGAACTTGGTCACCTAGTGAAATGACTGCTGTACGACCTGGGTGGAGGCTTTCAATTTCAGCTGTAGCTGTATAGGTCACTTCTAGTCCCAAGCGAGTAAAGAGCGCTTCAAGGATTCCTTTAGCATAGAAGAAATCAACTGGAACTGCTGCTGTTTGGAAATCTTTTTCAGCAACCAAGCCGGTCAAGGCAAAGGCAAAGCTGTTGATCTCATTTGGAAGTTCTTCTTTTGGATTACCTGTTTGTTCAAAGACTTTTCCAATCTCGTAAAGTGCCAAGTTTTTGTTCTTACGAGCTACGTTGTAAGCAACTGTATCTAGGATACCTGAGATCATATTTTGACGGAGGACAGAACGGTCCACTGTCATTGGCCACATGAGTTCAGTAAGGTTACTTGGTTGAGCCGTAAACTCAACTGCTTTTTCAGGAGTTGTTAGAGCATAGGTGATGATTTCTGTCAAACCTGCTCCTTCAGCAATCGTACGAACCTGACGGCGGAGTTTTTGTGTCGCAGTCAATTCACCAGCTGTACCATCGTCTTTTGGAAGGCTAGTTGGCAAGCGGTCATATCCATAGATACGAGCGATTTCTTCAAAGAGGTCTGCTTCGATGGTGATATCCCAGCGACGGCGTGGGACGCTGACTGTAAAACTGTCTGCATTTCCAGAAAGACCAAAGCCAAGACGACGGAAGACGTCTTCTACATCAGCATAAGAAAGATCAGTTCCGAGGACACGGTTAACATCAGCAAGAGTTGAAGAAACTTCCACATCAGAGGTATCAAGCTCACCCGCTGAAACGATACCTTTACGCACCGTCGCACCTGCAAGTTCTGCAATCATGCTAGCCGCCGCATCAAGGGCTTCGTTAACAGTTGCCACATTAATCCCTTTTTCAAAGCGAGAAGATGATTCAGAACGAAGGTTCAGGCGACCACTTGTCTTACGGATAGATTTGCCATTGAAAACAGCAGCTTCAAGGACAACACGACTAGATTTTTCAGAGATTTCTGTTGCTTGACCACCCATAACACCTGCAAGAGCTACTGGCTTGTCTGCGACAGTGATGACTAGGTCATTCACGTCCAAATCACGTTCTTCACCATCTAAAGTCACTAATTTTTCACCAGCACGCGCTTCACGCACACGAATGTCATTTCCTTCAAAGGTATCCAAGTCAAAGGCATGCATTGGTTGACCAAAGTAGAGAAGGATGTAGTTGGTCACATCCACTACGTTATTGATTGGACGGATTCCTTCGTTCATAAGAAGATTTTGCAACCATTGTGGACTTGGTGCGATAGTAACATTATCCAAGATACGAGCGGCATAGTAAGGCGCCTTGTCTGTCTCAATACCCACAGAAAGAGCATCTGCTGCAGCTTGGTCAGTTTCTGAAAGAGTAAATTCTTTAAAGTTGACTGCCTTATCATAGATAGCTGCTACTTCGTGAGCCACCCCACGCATAGAAAGGGCGTCTGCACGGTTTGGTGTGATAGAAAGTTCGATGATTTCATCATCCAAGTCTAAGTATGAGAAGACTTCATCCCCAGGAACAGCATCTTCTGGCAAGATTTGGATGCCATCTGCGAATTCCTTAGGCACAACTGAATCAGAAATTCCCAATTCACCAAGTGAACAGATCATCCCAAGTGACTCTAAGCCACGGATTTTCCCTTTTTTGATCTTGTAATTGTCAGCGATACGAGCTCCTGGAAGAGCCACCATGACCTTAATACCAGCACGCACATTCGGTGCACCACAAACAATTTGACGTGCTTCTTCTTCGCCAACGTTAACCTGACAAACATGAAGGTGAGTTTCTGGCACATCTTCGCAAGACAAGATCTCACCGACGACAATTTTTGAGAGACCGGCGGCCGGTGATTCCACACCTTCTACCTCTATCCCTGTAGTTGACATTTTTTCAGCCAACTCTTGTGATGGCACATCAATGTCCACCAATTCTTTTAACCATTTATAAGATACAAGCATAATTCTAATTGTAAGATCCCACCAAGCGGGACCTTTTCAATTCCTTTCTTTTTCTTCGAGTCAGTCTTTGCCATTCTCATCTAGAGAAAATGACTAGAACTGTATAGGACTGCGTTTCAGGTTTCAATCTTATTTAAACTGTTCTGAGAAACGGACATCTCCTTGATAGAATCCACGGATATCGTTGATTCCGTAACGGAGCATAGCTACACGCTCTTGTCCAAGACCAAAGGCAAAGCCAGAGTAAACAGTCGCATCGATGCCACTCATTTCAAGGACACGTGGGTGAACCATACCGGCACCCATAATTTCGATCCAACCTGTTTTCTTACATACGTTACAGCCTTCTCCACCACACTTAAAGCATGAAACGTCCACCTCAACAGATGGCTCAGTGAATGGGAAGTAAGATGGCCGCAAACGAATCTGGCGCTCTTCACCAAACATTTTTTGGACAATCAACTGAAGCGTTCCTTGAAGATCGGCCATAGAGATATTTTTCCCAACAACCAAACCTTCGATTTGGTGGAACTGGTGACTGTGGGTCGCATCATCTGTATCACGACGGAACACACGCCCTGGTGAAATCATTTTCAAAGGACCTTTTGAAAAATCATGGGCGTCCATAGCACGCGCCTGAACTGGAGACGTGTGGGTACGGAGCAAGATTTCTTCAGTGATATAGAAAGTATCCTGCATATCGCGAGCTGGGTGGTCTTTGGGAAGGTTCATACGCTCAAAGTTATAGTAGTCTTGCTCCACTTCAAAACCATCCACGACTTGGTAACCCATACCGATGAAGATATCTTCGATTTCTTCACTGGTTTGTGTGAGGACGTGGCGGTGACCAGTCGCAACTGGACGACCTGGAAGGGTCACATCGATACTCTCACTTGCTAATTGAGCTGCAACTTTCTTTTCTTCCAAAAGCTTAGCAGTTTCTTCAAAAGCTGCTGTCAAGACATCACGCGCTTCATTGACATGTTTCCCGATAATCGGACGCATCTCAGCAGAGACATCTTTCATCCCTTTGAGGATTTCAGTGAGCGATCCCTTTTTACCAAGGACAGAGACACGCAAATCTTGCATCTCTTTTTTATTTTCAGCAGTAATCTGCTTCAAGCTAGCCAGCGTTTCTTCACGAAGCGCTTTTAATTGTTCTTCAATAGTTGACATAATTCCTCCATCAGTCGCTCGTAGATAAAAAGAAAACCACATGCCAAAAACTCCACTCGGAGCGTTGACACGCGGTACCATCCGTTTTCATCTGACAAGTCAGACCTTCATTTCTAAATCCATGCGCAAGTGAATTCACCCAGCTTTCATATAAAGAGCTTGCAGTCACGGCTCTCCTCCCTGATATACTTCCCTTGAGTTACTAGTCTTGCAGATTTCTATTCAATTACTACATAGTTTATCAGATTTTGAGTTAAAAAACAAGTTAGATTAGACTAATTTCAATACAAAACTCGTTCCTTTTTCTGTTGCTCCATTTTCCACAAATCCAAGCGACTTGAAACAGCGCCTAGATACATGATTGTAAGTGTAGATTTCCTTGACTCTCAATTCTTTCCATCCTTTTATTCGAGCCAATTCAATCAAAGTACTTAGGATCTTTTTTCCAAGTCCTCGATGTTGGTAAGCGGGATTTCCAATCACAATGGGGAGATTGTCCTGAGATAGTGTAACATCCCCAATTGGAAACCATTCACCCTTCTCCTTGACTTCAATCCAAAAAAGCTCACCATGCTGATCCAAATAGGAATACATGGCTTCCAAAGTTTCTTGACTATAAGGAAGCTTCACCCCATCTACGAGGTGAACCAAGTTCACATCCTGATACCAAGCAAGAGCTTCTTCACAATGATTGACCTTATAATAAGGAACAAGACGCAGTGAATTATCTATTTGTAGGGTCTGTTTCATCTGCTTTCCTTTTCAACAAAAGAGTTGCTGCTTGATTAAAACCATCACACCAGTTATACCATTTTGCTTCATACTCATCTTGAGCTAAGATATGATTTTTTAAATCCAGAACAGAGTAAATTTTTCTTTCTTCGCAGGCTTGCGCATAGAGATGATATAGTTCATCACCACCATCTCTATCCCACTCAGCAGAAATCGTATCCCGACCTGCCAATAAAGCCTGATAAGCCCTGTGATGCCCATCTGTAATCAACAAGCAATCTCCAAAGGCAAGAATACTGATTGGATCGACTTGGATTGTTTCTGCCGACTGGTAAAGCATCTGAATATCTTGCAACTTCTTTTCTGATAAGTATAGTTGAGTCGGATGAAGATCTGCTATATTGACTTTCATTTCTTTCTCCTCAAAGGAATTTGATAGTCACTTCTGCTTGCCTTTAAATCGCCATTGGAAGCGGAGCTTGTCATAGAAGGGAAATTCGATAAACAATACTCCCAAGCCCACACAGAGACTGGCAAGAACGTCTGATGGGTAATGAACTCCCAGATAGACCCTTGATACCAACACACTGACTAGGTAGATAACAAGGACGATTTGCACGATTTTTCTCCAGACTGGATCTTTCATCCGTTGACTGAGAATGACAATCAGAGAACCGACCATCAAGGTTACAGCCAGAGAATGGCCACTTGGAAAGGAAAATCCCTTCTCCTCAACCAAGTGTAAAATAGCTGGTCGTGGGCGCTGGTAGATATTTTTAAAGGTCACGATTAAAAGACCTGCCAAAGCCAGATTTCCCAGCATGAAGAAACTTTCTATCTTCCACCGCTTACGATAAAAGATAAAGGCTACGATGACAACCCAAGTGATAATCACTGGGATATCAATCAGGCGTGTGATGGCTCGGAAAAGAATAGTCAAGTAATCTGGCAAGTCTCCTCGAACGGCAGTCTGTATCGGTTGGTCAAAACCGACCAGCGTTTCAGGGTAAAATTTGACCATGTAGCCAAGAATAACGAAAAGTAAAAGGGCAAAACTGCCCTTCATTAAAAATGTTTGTTTATCTTTCATAATGTTTTAAGGTTGGTTTCAAGAGAATATACAACAACCAGAATGAAACGGAAAAGATTACTCCCTCAATCAAGTTAAAAGGTAATACCATGGTCATTAGGTAGTTGGAAAGTCCCAAAATTTTTCCAATATCAAAGTTAGCAAACTTAGCGTACAAAGGAACAGCATAAACATAATTGAGAACCAACATAGCCACGGTTAAACCAATAGTCCCAGCTAGAGAGCCTAGTAGGAAACGAAGGGTTGTCCGTTCCTTTTTCCAAATCAAAGCAAATACGATGACAAAAACTCCCAAAGCTACGATATTCATTGGCAAACCAATGTAAGTATTCACTCCCTGACTGTTAAGAAGCAGTTTCAAGAGTGAGCGAAGCAAGAGAACTCCTAGAGCAGCAGGCAAATCCATGACCACTAAGCCCACAAGGACTGGCAAGATACTAAATTCGATCTTGAGGAAGGACGCCGCTGGTAAAAGCGGAAAGTCAAAGTACATCAGCACAAATGAGATGGCTGATAAAATCGCAATGGTCGAAAGTCGACGTGTGTTTGTCATAACAGGTTCCTCCAATTTTCTATAAAATCAGAAGAAGTTAGAAAGGATTCCTCTATCTATTCTCACTTTTTATATCCCAAAAGTTCCCTCTAACTCCGTTGAGCAAGCGGTTACAGTTTGGCTATAAATCTATCAGAACAGACAAAGCTATTCTTTCGTCTTCTCCCATCCAGACTATACTGTCGGTTGTGGAATCTCACCACATCAGCTTGCGCTCGCGGACTTATTTGGCTAAGATATTTTAGATTTATCTAGGCGTCGCAGTCGAAGATAATACTTAAAGTATATCGAGACAAGACAACGACGAGAAAGCTAAAATAGCTAGTCAAATTTACCGCCGGTCGGGAATCACACCCTGCCCTGAAGACTCTTTTATCATAACAAAAAACGCTTGCAAGCGCAAGCATTTTGTTCATTTTCATTTTCATTTTTTATTTCAATTTATCCACTTCATAGGTATGAACAAGCTCAAGACCTGCAAAGTTCTGCTGGCGAAGAGCCTCATAGACAATCATGCAGACGGTATTAGACACATTAAGACTGCGGACATGTTCATCATTCATAGGAATACGAAGAGCCTTCTCAGGATGTTCGCGCATAAAGTCTTCAGGTAAACCCTTGTCTTCACGTCCAAAAAGAAAATAATGGTCCTCGTCAGTCGATAAATCCACATCAGAATACACTTTCTCAGCGAATTTAGAAATCAGGTAGAGTTTGCCCTTCATCTGAGACATGAAATCCTCCAAACTCTCGTAAAAATAAATCTCTAGCTTATCCCAATAATCCAACCCCGCCCGCTTCATCTTGCGATCATCGATAGGAAAGCCCATTGGCTTGATGATGTGGAGGGGAGAATTGGTCGCAGCGCAAGTACGCGCGATATTGCCTGTATTTTGTGGAATTTGAGGTTCAAATAATACAATGTGATTTGTCATGACTTGCTTCCTTTCACCATTGCAAAAAAATAGCCACACTGCCCGGAGTCAAGCTCAGCAAACAGCGTGGTTAAGGCATCGTTAACTTACCTCACAACAGGTTTGAAGTAAATCAGCGAAACTACTTTCTTAGTATAACACTTTCAGAATCATTGTCAATAGAAACGACTTGATTTTTTCAATTTTTTCAAGCTATTTCCAAGGGTTGTAAAATCGTCCCTGATTCTGCAAGATAAGTAGTAAACTAGCTACTAAAAACAAGGCTGCCAAGAGCAAGGTAAGATAATCTCCTTTTTTCAAGGCCTGATAACTATACCAAGTGCGTTTTTTCTCTTTCCCAAAGCGCCGAAGCTCCATGGCGGTCGCGATGGTATCAATGCGTTCTAACGAGCTAAAAATCAAGGGCGTAATAATGCGCAGATTGCCTTTGATTCGTTGCATAAGAGAAGCTTTCTTGGATAATTCCATCCCACGCGCCTCCTGAGACATCTTGATAGTAAAGAATTCTTCCTGCAAATCTGGAATATAGCGCAAAGTCAGGCTGACTGAATAGGCAATCTTGTAAGGCACACCAATTTGATTTAAACTGGAAGCAAACTGACTAGGATGGGTTGTCATCAAAAAGATAATAGCCAGAGGAATAGTGCAAAGGTACTTAATGGCCAGATTTAGCAGATAAAAGAGCTCTTGGCTGGTCAGAGTGTAGGCACCGATTCCCTGCCAAATCACACTCCTCTCTCCGTAAAGTCCAACCCCATACTCGGGAGAAAAGAGATAGACCATCAAGACGTTTAAAACGGCAAATACCGTCGCAAAAACGGCTACAAAGGAAACATCTTTAAAGCGGATTTCTGACAAATAGAGGAGAAAGACCGAAAAAATAGCAATCAGAACAAGCAGTCTGGTATCATAGCTAATCATGGCCGCCAATGATACAAGGATGAAAAAGAGGAGTTTACCAGCTCCTGACAAGCGATGAATCACAGTATCTCTATGCTGGTAACCGATTAATTTAGCTTGCATCCTTCTCTCCTTTCTTTATAAAATGCCGTTAAAGCAAGTGGATCCACGTCTAGTTTCTTGGCCAAGTTGAAGATTGAAGTTTCTTTTAGATTGGCTTTTACTAACAGCTCAGGATTGCTCAAAAGACTAGCTGGATCAGTATCGGCAATCAGTTCCCCATCCACCATGACAAGAGCTCGGTCTGAATAATCCAGCATCAATTGCATATCATGAGTAATCATGACAATGGTATGACCTTTTTGATGCAGTTCTTCGAGAAATTCCATAATCTCAGTATAGTTCTTCTGGTCTTGACCTGCTGTTGGTTCATCTAAGAGGATAATTTCAGCTCCTAAAACCAAAATCGAGGCAATAGTGACACGTTTTTTCTGTCCAAACGAAAGGGCAGAAATGGGCCAATTACGGAATTCATAAAGACCACAGATTTTCAAGGTTTCATAGACTCTCGTTTCAATTTCCTGCTCGTCTACACCTCGCAAACGAAGTCCCAGAGCCACCTCATCAAAAATCATATTGGTCGAAATCATTTGATTGGGATTTTGCAGCACATAGCCTACTCGTTCCGCCCGCTCTGCAACCGAATCTCCTTTGATATCCTGTCCTTCCCACAGATAACGGCCTTCCGTCTGGATAAAGCTACTTAAGGCCTTGGCTAGGGTTGATTTCCCTGCTCCATTTTTCCCGACAATGGCAATCTTTTCGCCCTTTTTAATATCCAGATAAATGGATTTTAAAATCGGTCTATCATCATAAGAAAAAGACAGTTCCTCTAATTTAAAGAGTGACTGCAATTCTGGAGTTTCTTTTACCAGTTCATTCTGCAACTGAACCTGACCTTTTGAGATAGACAAGTTATCCAGATCTGCTAATTGTTCTTCCTTGACTAAATCCACACCCAATTGACGGAGAATCGTTAGATAAAGGGGTTCCCGGATTCCATTTTGTGTCAATAAATCAGTCGCCAGTAACTGGTCAGGGCTCCCATTAAAAAGGATACGACCATCGTTTATCAAGACAATCCGATCCACAGGGCAATGCAGAACATCCTCCAAACGGTGCTCGATAATAAGAGTCGTCGTCCCCTCTTCCTTATGAATCTGATCAATCAATTCGATAATATCCTGACCTGACTTGGGATCTAGATTGGCGAGTGGTTCATCAAACAAGAGAATCGGACTCTCATCAATCAAGACACCAGCCAGACTAACTCGCTGCTTTTGCCCACCAGACAAATCCTGAGGTCGCTGAGCTAGTAAATCAAGAAGGTTCAGCTTTTCAGCCCATTTATGAACACGATTTTTCATCTCATCTAGAGCTGTCACGTCATTTTCCAGAGCAAAAGCCAAATCCTCTGCCACGGATAACCCGATAAACTGCCCATCTGTATCCTGCAAAACTGTGCTGACTAGATGAGATTTATCATAGATGCTCATATCGAAGGCTGCTTGCCCCTTGATCAAAAATTCTCCAGACATATGACCCTTGTAAATATTGGGAATAATCCCATTCAAACATTGACCCAAGGTCGACTTACCTGACCCGGATGGCCCAACAATTAAGACTTTCTCTCCCTTATAAATGGTTAAGTCCACTCCTTGCAAGGTCGGTTCTTGTTGCGTTTCATACTGGAAAGAGAAATCCTTCCACTCAATTATAGCTTCTTTCATCTTACTCTCTTCATTCGCTTCTTAGACTTCTATTTTATCATAAATCTACCCCTTCTTGCAGTCTCTTCTCTTAAAATCTTAGCGCCAACAAGATTCCTAGCCTAAATTGCTTACCCGACTAGCCTATAAACAGCAAAAAGACTGGTTTCCCAGCCTTTTCCCTTATATTAATCCTTTTTCAAACTTCCTGAACGAGTCTGCGTACGTGAATAAGCTAGCAAGAGAAGGGTACCTGCGATAGCTACAGTTACAGCATTAGCAATTCCCGCAACAATCCCTTGGGCAAATACTTTTTCTGCTGCTTCTTGATAAATCACAACATCTCCAAGTGGTGCCAAGACACCCCAAACAAGAGCATTTGCAACAATCTGAATGAGGTTAAAGAAGACAATATCCTTCAACTCAAAAACACCCTGTGTTACTCGAATGTATTTTCTAAAGAGTCCGACGACTAGACCAAAGAGCCCACTAGCGATAATCCAAGTCCACCACAGACCATATCCAGCAATAGAGTCCTTGATTGCATGACCAATCAACCCGACAAGCAAACCGATAATCGGTCCAAAAATAATAGAAAGTAGCGCTTGTACCGCATACTGAAGCTGGATGCTTGTATTTGGAACAGGGGTCGGAATGTTGATCATCCCGATGACGACAAAGAGGGCAGCGCCAATTCCGACAGCAACAACTTGTTTAATTGATTGATTTTTCATCTATATTCTCCTATTTTATGATTCTATTTTCTTTATTTCAATGGTCCAAGATGAACCGACACCCACATTATAGGCCTTGGCAAAGGAACCTTGGTTGATAGCCAGACCTAAACGATAGAGAGAGTTGATGTAAAGGATGGGTTGCCCAATTCTCACATCTGCAAATGATTTGCCATAAACAACCTGATTTTGATAGACCAGCATATCAGCGTGATAGATAGTCACTTCAAAACGGTCACCGAATGCTGGTTCCAGCTTGTAAAATTCTTCTCGCGTGATAGAGGTCCAGAGCGAACCAAAACGCACATCCAGAATATCAATAGCTCCCTTTACCAGATGATCTTCAATGATGGTCTCTACGACTGGAAGTTCCACAATCTGATCCACACTGAGCTCCGGCCCTACTTCCTCAAAACTAATGTGACCGCTGGCCAGTTTAGCACCAGTATAGGCATAGACATCACGACCGTGGAAGGTATAAGAATGCTCTGTGTTTTGACGTCTATTGGCTACCTCAGAAATTTCACGAATGGCTACAATACCAACGTGTTTCTTGATAAAAGAAAGCGTCCCATTGTCTGGCGTGACAATATATTGATTTTTTGCAGTCTTGGCAACCACGCTCTTACGTTTTGAGCCGACACCCGGATCGACAACCGATACAAAAGTCGTTCCCTCAGGCCAGTAATCCACCGTCTGAAAGAGACGATAGCTCCCCTCAAAAATATTATAAGGCGTGATATCGTGCGTCAAGTGATGGATTTTTAAGGTTGGAGACTCTTCTAAAGCCACTCCAATCATAGCCGATACCGCACCATCAACCAGACCAAAGTCTGATTGTAATACCAGTAAATTATTATTCATTTTATCTCCTTGTATATCCTTTATCATACCATATTTCATAGAAAGGTGCTAATAGCTATTTCAATTGATTAGGGTATAGTTTTACCTTATAGCAAATTTCCTGCTAAAAACTCTGGTGATTAGCTAGTAGGTGCATTTTTTCTTGAAAAAAGGTATGATAGTTACATAATGAAGAAGTAGGTTTTATTATGAAAATTATCCTTGTCGGAGGGGGAAAAGTTGGTTCTGCCCTCTGTCGCTCCTTGGTTGCAGAAAAGCATGATGTTTTACTGATTGAGCAAGACGAAGCTGTCCTCAATCATATTGTTAATCGCTTTGATATCATGGGTATCCTTGGTAACGGGGCCGATTTTACCATCCTTGAGCAAGCCAGTGTCCAGGATTGTGATATCTTTATCGCCCTGACTGAATACGATGAAGTGAACATGATTGCAGCCGTTCTAGCCAAAAAAATGGGAGCTAAAGAGACCATCGTTCGAGTGCGAAATCCTGAATACTCTAACTCTTATTTCAAAGAAAAGAATATTCTCGGCTTTTCTCTTATCGTTAACCCTGAGCTCTTGGCTGCCCGCGCTATCGCCAACATCATTGACTTTCCCAACGCTCTATCTGTCGAACGCTTTGCGGGTGGACGCGTTAGCCTCATGGAATTTGTCGTCAAATCCACTAGCGGTCTTTGCCAAATGCCCATTTCTGATTTTCGAAAAAAATTTGGCAACGTCATTGTCTGCGCCATAGAAAGGAATCATCAAATTATCATCCCAAGTGGTGATATGACCATACATGATAAAGATAGAATCTTTGTCACTGGTAACCGTGTTGATATGATGCTCTTCCATAATTATTTCAAATCTCGTGCTGTGAAGAGCCTTCTCATCGTTGGAGCTGGTAGAATTGCCTATTATCTACTAGGTATCCTCAAAGACAGTCGTATCGATACCAAGGTTATTGAAATCAATCCTGAAATCGCTAGCTTCTTTAGCGAGAAATTCCCAAACCTCTACATCGTTCAAGGAGATGGTACCGCAAAAGATATCCTGCTGGAAGAAAGTGCTCAAAACTATGATGCCGTTGCGACTCTAACAGGGGTCGATGAGGAAAATCTGATTACCTCTATGTTCCTTGACAGGGTAGGTGTACAGAAAAATATTACTAAGGTCAATCGTACCAGTCTCCTCGAGATTATCAATGCGCCTGATTTTTCAAGTATCATCACACCTAAAAGCATCGCTGTAGATACAATCATGCACTTTATTCGTGGTCGGGTTAATGCCCAGTATTCAGACCTTCAGGCCATGCACCATCTAGCCAATGGCCAAATCGAAACCCTACAATTCCATATCAAGGAAGCTAATAAGATGACTGCCAAACCTCTTTCTCAACTGAAATTGAAAAAAGGGGTTCTGATTGCAGCTATCATTCGAAAGGGCAAGACTATTTTCCCAACTGGGGAGGATATGCTGGAAGTTGGAGACAAGCTCCTAGTAACAACCCTGTTGCCAAACATCACCAAGATTTATGACTTGATTGCGAGGTAAGAAATGAATAAAAGTATGATTCGTTACCTCCTTTCAAAATTACTTTTGATTGAAGCTGTTCTTCTTTTGGTTCCTGTGTCTGTCGCTGTCTATTACCGTGAATCGAGCCAAGTCTTTACGGCCCTCTTTACAACAATTGGGATTCTCGTATTACTAGGAGGTTCAGGAATTTTACAAAAGCCAAAAAATCAACGGATTTATGCCAAGGAGGGAATCTTGATTGTAGCCCTCTGTTGGATTCTTTGGTCTTTCTTTGGCGGTCTCCCCTTTGTTTTTGCTGGTCAAATTCCCAGCGTTATCGATGCCTTTTTTGAAATCAGTTCGGGCTTTACAACTACTGGAGCAACTATTCTGAACGACGTTTCGGTTCTCAGTCGTTCCCTCCTCTTCTGGCGAAGTTTTACCCACTTGATTGGAGGGATGGGAGTGCTTGTTTTTGCACTTGCTATTATGGATAATGCCAAGAATAGCCACCTAGAAGTGATGAAGGCTGAGGTTCCTGGCCCTGTTTTTGGCAAGGTTGTATCCAAACTAAAAAACACTGCCCAGATTCTCTATCTCCTTTATCTAGCTCTCTTCTCCCTCTTTGTCATCATCTATTATCTGGCTGGCATGCCCCTATTTGATAGTTTTGTCATTGCCATGGGAACAGCAGGTACAGGAGGTTTTACAGTCTATAACGATGGAATTGCTCACTATGGTAGCTCACTGATTACCTATCTGGTTAGTATCGGGGTTTTGGTTTTTGGGGTAAATTTCAATCTCTACTACTATCTCATGCTCCGTCGCATTAAAGCCTTCTTTGGTGACGAGGAACTTCGTGCTTACTTAGTCATCGTGCTGGTTTCTACAGGCTTGATTAGCCTTAATACCCTCTATCTCTACCCAGGATTTTCCAAGAGCTTTGAAATGGCCTTCTTCCAAGTTTCCAATATCATTACAACGACTGGTTTTGGATACGGAGATATTACCAACTGGCCCCTCTTCTCCCAGTTTATCCTTCTCTTCCTCATGGCAATCGGTGGTTCTGCTGGTTCAACCGCAGGTGGACTCAAGGTTGTTCGAGGCCTCATCCTTTCAAAAATTGCCAAAAACCAAATTTTGTCAATCCTATCGCCCCACCGTGTTTTGACCCTCCATGTTAATAAAACGGTGATTGACAAAGATACCCAGCATAAGATTCTCAAGTACTTTGTCATCTATGCTATGATTTTGCTAGCGCTTATCTTTATTGTCAGCCTAGATAGCAATGATTTTCTGGTTGTGACTAGCGCTGTCTTTAGCTGTTTCAATAATATAGGACCTATTCTAGGAACCACTTCTAGTTTCTCAATCTTTAGTCCTATCTCAAAAATTCTCCTCTCCTTTGCAATGATTGCAGGTCGTTTGGAGATTTATCCAATCCTACTTCTCTTTATGAAGAGAACTTGGTCTAAACGTTAATTACAACATTAATCCCCTTTTACAAAATAGTAAAAGGGGATTTTTTAAACTAAAAATGAGAAGACCAAATAGTCCTCTCGTAGTATTATCTTATCTAAGATTTGCTGTATAACGAGCTACTTCCGCTTGGTTAGCCCAAACATAGTGACCTGGACGGATTTCTACCATAGATGGCTTATCTGTCTCATAATCATGTTGATCTGGATCATATACTTTCAAGACCTTCTTACGTTCCAAGATTGGATCTGGGATTGGTACCGCTGAAAGCAAGGCCTGAGTATATGGATGAATTGGATTGTTAAACAATTCTTCTGTTTCTGCAACCTCTACAATAACACCCTTGTAAATAACCGCGATACGATCTGAAATAAAACGAACAACCGACAAGTCATGGGCGATAAAGAGATAGGTCAAACCAAGTTCTTTTTGGAATTTTTTAAGCAAGTTCAAGACTTGGGCACGCACAGAAACGTCTAAGGCTGAAATTGGCTCATCTGCAATAACGAAATCAGGCTCCATAACAAGGGCACGGGCAATCCCGATACGCTGACGTTGACCACCAGAAAACTCGTGTGGGTAACGGGTCAAGTGTTCTTTTAAAAGCCCAACTTCATGAATCATCTTTTGAACTTTTTCTTGTCTATCTTCTTCATCTTTAAACAAATGGTAGTTATAAAGACCTTCCGAGATAATGTAATCAACTGTCGCACGCTCATTCAAGCTGGCTGCAGGGTCTTGGAAAATCATCTGAATACGACGAATCAGCTCTGATGATTCCTTGTGTGATTTTTTCCCATTAATCTTCTGACCATCAAAGATAATTTCACCTTTGCTTGTATTGTTCAAACCAATAATAGCACGACCAATGGTTGTTTTTCCACTACCGGATTCACCTACAAGAGAGAATGTTTCTCCCTTGTTGATAAAGAAGTTTGCATTTTTAACTGCAACAAACTTCTTACTTCCTTCACCGAAGGAAATTTCTAAATCTTTAATTTCTACTAATTTTTCAGACATTTCCTTCCTCCTAGTCTTCTAGATGAGCAAAGCCCATTTTATCACGAATCTTGTCATGCAAATCTGCTATAACTCCTGGTTTTTCAACTTTAGGAGCATTTTCATGAAGCAACCAAGTCTTAGCCCAGTGAGTATCACTAACAGGAAACTTAGGTGCTTTTTGTTCAAAGTCAATTTGCATAGCATAATCTGAACGAAGGGCAAAAGCATCACCTTTCAACTCAGTATAAAGAGATGGCGGTGTTCCTGGGATAGAGTATAATTCACCTTTATCATCAGCAAGCTGAGGTAAGCTAGATAAGAGACTCCAGGTATATGGATGGCGTGGGTCGTAGAAGACTTCCTCAACAGTTCCATATTCTACAATTTCCCCAGCGTACATAACCGCTACTTTATCTGCAATACTTGCTACCACACCAAGGTCATGTGTGATAAAGATAATGGTAAAGTGGTACTCATTTTGCAAGGTTTTAAGCAAATCAATAATTTGTGCTTGAATAGTTACGTCAAGGGCAGTTGTAGGTTCATCACAGATTAAGATATCTGGACGACAAGCAAGAGCTATCGCAATAACAATACGTTGACGCATCCCACCCGAATATTGGAAAGGATATTCTTCAAAACGTTTCTCAGCTTCTGGAATTCCGACTTTTTTCATATAGTCGATTGCCATTTCTTTAGCTTCCTTGGCTGTTTTTCCTTGGTGTTTAACGATAACTTCTGTAATTTGGCTACCGATTGTATTGATTGGATCCAAACTTGTCATAGGATCTTGGAAGATGGTCGCAATTTTAGCACCACGAATCTTCTCCCACTCCTTGTTAGAAGCCAGAGCAGTCAAGTCTTGTCCACGATAGTCGATACTTCCTTGAGCAATCCGCCCATTATCTTCTAACATTCCTGTAAAAGTTTTTGTTAATACAGATTTACCAGAACCAGACTCACCTACCAAGGCAAGAACTTCCCCTTCAATCAAATCCAGAGACACTCCTCGGATAGCCGTTAACACTTTGTCACGAACGTCAAATTCCACGACAATATCGCGAGCAGTCAATATTACATTATTTTCTTTTGTCATATTTACTCCTATCTATGTGTACGTGGATCACTAGCATCCGCTAAGTTTTGACCAACAACAAAGAGAGATAAGGATACCAAAATCAATGTTGTTAATGGAATCCAGAACAGGTAAGCGTTGGTCGTAACATTTTGTGAATAGTCTGAAATCAAACGTCCCAAACTTGGAACTGTCACAGGTAGTCCTAATCCAAAGAAGGAAAGGAAGGCTTCATAAGAGATAAAGCTTGGCAACATCAATGTCATTGTAGATACAATAACAGATACCAATTGTGGCATGATATTTTTGACGATGATTTTAAAGGTAGGTGTTCCAAGAGTTTGAGAAGCGAGGTTGTATTCTAAATCACGATAACGCATGATTTGGATACGAATCATATAAGCAATCCCAATCCAAGTTGTCACACTCATGGCAAAAATCAAATTCCAGAAACCAGCACCAATTGAGTACGTCAAGACAATAACAATCAAGAGAG
This sequence comes from Streptococcus mitis, assembly GCF_013305725.1. NCBI lineage: Bacteria > Bacillati > Bacillota > Bacilli > Lactobacillales > Streptococcaceae > Streptococcus > Streptococcus mitis. The sequence goes on along the minus strand of NZ_CP047883.1, from coordinate 277,545 downwards.
ATGGAATGTTTGAAATAATGTTATAAACTTCCATCATGATACGGTCAACGGATTTTGAAATTCCCCAAATTCCACCAACAATAACACCAATTATAAGGTTAATAAAAGTAGCAATTACAGAGATGAGGATAGAGTTACGCGCACCAAACCAAACCCCATCAAACAAGGATTTACCATTACTATCTGTACCAAACCAATGTTCAGCGTTAGGCTTGATAAAGCGAGCACTGAAGTCATTTACCTTACTTACATCGTTGAAATCAAAATCTGAGAACATTGGGTAAATAAAGCTCATTAAAATAATAGCGACCAAAATACCTAGCATAGCAACTGTCGATTTTTTCTTCAAAAACTGTCTGAAGACAGATCCCCAGTATGAATAAGCTGGTGCATCAATCGTTTCAGAGGCAAAATCGTCACGTTTTACAAACTGAAATTTTTCTTTATCGATTGTTGACATTATTTGCCTCCTTTCTCTGTCAATTTAATACGTGGGTCAAGCATTGTCATCCAGATATCCCCTACAAAGAGTGAGAAGATAGAAATACATGTGAAGATGAAGACAAGACCAACTACCATCGAGTTATTTGACGCCTTAACAGAGTCAATCAACATTTTACCCATACCTGGGAAGGCGAAAACTGTTTCAGTAAGAGTTGCACCACCGATAACCCCGATAACGGCACCAGGAATACCTGAAACCAAAGGAACCATTGCGTTTTTAAAGATATGTTTGTTTGAAATTTCTTTTTCAGACAAACCTTTGGCACGAGCAAAACGAACGAAGTCTTGAGATTGCAAATCGATCATGTAACGACGAATCCAGATAGCTGTACTTGGTGCTCCTAGCAATCCTAGAATAACTGCTGGCAAAACATAAGAACGCCAATCTCCAGCACCCAAGATAGGGAACGAATCTGGAAGACCAATAGATGATCCAATCAAACGAACAATATAAACCAAAGCAATCGTTGGAAGAGCAAGCAAGAAGGTCAAAGCACCTGTCGAGAAGCTATCAATCCAAGTATTCTTGTGGCGAGCCATAGCAGACCCAAGAGGGATTGCAATAGCATACGAAATAATCAAACCAATTAATCCAGCAACAGCAGAGCTTGCAATCATTGATGGATACTGATAGTTGCTCTCTGTAGCTGTATACGGATCATTTTTACCATAGTTGGCTACCTCACGAGCGTCTGCCTGACTAGGTGATTTATAAGTACGTGAGTAAATATCTACAGATGAAGTCTTCTTACCAGTAGGGAATTGAACTTGTCCAGTCTTTGTTTGTCCTTGACCTTGTGTAATGACTTGAAGTACGGGAGTGTTTGCATAAGTTGGGTAAGAATCACCTAAATTAACATTCACAAAGTTTTGGTGTACAAATGGGAATTGGTTGTTAAAATACAACAGATACTTATGTTTTGTACCTGAACCAACCAACGACCAGCCGATAGCAGGGTCATTTTCAAAGCGAAGATAGCGTTCTAAGTTTGGATTTTCAGGGTCTTGAATCTTGTTTGTATGATCAATATCAAGCAAGTTAGCATAGAATTTGAAAACACGTTCAAAAATTGGAATTTCACGCGTAGCATAGAACTGACCACTCTCTGAAAATACACCTAGTGTCCAACCATTACCTAATTGATTAATGTATTTTTCATAAATCGCTTTATTGCTATCATTAGCATCAACTGTTACCGATGAGTCTAATTTACTAGCTTTTTCTTGCAGCTCCTTGGTATCGTAATACTCGATATAGCCCATACGCTCATAAACAGTATTTTCATAGTTATCCCGTTTATCTGGAGTGGTTGCAATCTTATTATAGTTGGTATCCTGTTTAAAAATCAATTTACGAGGTACCATCGTATAGATAATCGTGTAGGTTAAAGTTGTCACCAAGAAAATAGACAACAATGAACGCAAGACACGCATAAAAATATATTTCTTCATATCGTTTCCTTTTTAAATCCCAAAAGAACCTTCTCCTCATGGAGAGAAAGTTCTCTTGAGAGTTATTTATTTAACGTGTTTAGTCAATTCTTTTTGAACTTTTTCGTTTGATTCTTTTTTCTCTTTGAGCCATTTCTCACGAGCTTGTTCATAATCAGCCTTTGTTACAACCTTATCTTGTAACTGAACATATTTGAAGTAGACATCTGAAGCTTTATCTCCAGATTGGCTATAAGAAGCTGAGAATGGTACAACACGAGAAATAAATGGTGCAGCACCACTAGAAGACATAGCTGGTAAGAAGAGTGAGCTGTCTGTCAACCAAGCTTGAGCAGCAGCATATTTTTCATAACGCTTGTTAAGATCACTTGTTTCTTTTCCAGCTTCATCGAGCAATTTATCGTAATCTTTCATACCAACTTTTGCCGCAGCTGCATTTGATGGGTCATCATAGCCCATATAAGTTTTCGTTTGCTCACTATTAGTTGATTTAAGGATGTCAAGATAAGTTGATGGATCTTCATAGTCAGGATTCCATCCAACAGCACCTGAAAGATCCCAATCCTCAGCCGCCGCATTAGCAGCATAATAAGTCACATTAAAGAATTCATCTTTAGAAATTTGTTGAATATCGATGACAACATTTTCTTCACCTAAAACTTTTTCAACTGATTGTTTGAACGACTGAATACGTGCGATATAGTTTTTAGACGTTTGGTCTACTGGAACATCCAAATGGATAGGGAATTTCACTCCTTCTGCTTCCAGAGCAGTTTTAGCTTTAGCAAATTCTGCTTTAGCTTTGTCAGCGTTAAAGAGACCGTCTTGACCATCAGCAAAGTTTACATTTTTCCACTCGTCTCCATAAGTCGTAACTTTTTCAGCAACCAAGTCACCGAAAGTTTTTTCACCCGCAGAAACAAAGTCCGGTTTCACAAATAGATTACGAACTGCTAGAGGAGCGCCTTCTTTACCGTTAACTTGAGCAGAATAAGCTGTACGATCAAAGGCAAAGTTCAAGGCTTGGCGGAAGTCTTTGTTAAGAAGAGCTTTCTTAGTAGATGTTTTCTCATCATCTGTTGTTTTAGAGGTATATTTGTAATTTTGACGATCAATATTTACACCTAAACCTCCAACACCAGCTCCTGATGGAGTGTAGAAAATATTATCCTTGTATGACTCCTCTACCTTCGAGAAGTTTGAACTTGTTGGGTAAAGACGAGCAAAACTATAAGCTCCACTTGTAAAATTACGTTCAAGTGATTCTTGGTCTGAACCATCAAAGTATGCAAGTGTGACTGTATCTAAATGAACATTCTCTTTATCCCAGTACTGCTCATTCTTAGCAAATTCGATAGAAGATTTAGCAGTCAAACCTTTAAGCAAGAAAGGTCCGTTATAAAGTAAGGATGTAGGATCTGTTGCTTTAGCAAAATCAGAACCTTTTGATTTTTCAAATTCTTCGTTTAACGGCCAGAAAATTGAGTAAGCCATCTTAGAATTCCAGTATGGTTCTGGTTGGTTCAAAGTATACTCAAGAGTATAATCATCAACCGCTTTAATACCTACTGTAGAGAAATCTTTTGAATTACCTGTCAAATAGTCAGATAGACCTTTAACAGAAGTTTCAGCTAGGTAAAGCGCTTCTGATTTTTTATCTGCCGCATGTTTCAATCCATTCACGAAATCTTTAGCAGTCACTTCAGCATATTCTTCGCCATCAGATGTCATCCATTTTACACCTTTACGAATTTTGTAGGTATAAGTCAATCCATCTTTTGATACAGACCAGTCTTCTGCAACCGCAGGAGTCAAGTTCCCGTATTTATCATTTGTAAAGAGGCCATCGATTCCGTTTGAAGTAGCCACTTTCGTACTTTGTTTCCCTGAAATGAGGTAATCCAACGTTTCTGGATCAGCTGTATAAACATAACCATAATTTTTTGGCGCTGTCGAATCAGATGATTTCGAATTTCCACAAGCAACTAACACACCTGTTGCTAATAAAGCAACTCCTGCTGCAACAAATACTCTACTTTTTTTCATGTTTGTAACTCCTATTGAAAAATTTTGGCTTATTGGAAATTATAACATATATCTTCTAAAAAGTAAACGAATTTTCAGAATATTTAGGCGCATTTCTACCAAAAAAATTTTATTTGTCAAGTTTTTTCAGTTTTTCATCTCATTTCATGAAAAACTTACTCTAGAAATAGCTCCCTAAAAACCTTTAAATTCATACTTTCCTTACATTTTTATTTATAGACATAAAACTCATTTTTGTAAACTATTTTTTTGATTAAGAAACTATTGACGTAGAGAAATTTTCAAGGTATAATAGTAAGAGTTATGGCGGTATAGCCAAGTGGTAAGGCACGGCTCTGCAAAAGCTTGATCGTCGGTTCAAATCCGTCTACCGCCTTCTATAACTTGATTTATCAGGTTTCATTTAAACAGAAAGCCCAGTTTAAAGGGCTTTTTTTATTTTCTTCGGATAAATACATATAACTTACAAAAACTTTTGGGGTGAATTTGGGGCAGACTTCTTTTTAGGAGACAATCTTTTGATACTCAATGAAAATCAAAGAGCAAACTAGGAAACTAGCCGCAGGCTGTACTTGCGTACGGCAAGGCGACGTTGACGCGGTTTGAATTTGATTTTCGAAGAGTATGAAATCAACTGAAAAAGCTTCGTCACGCCTGGTGACAAAAGCCTCTAGTTTACTCTGTTTCTTCTTCTATTTCAACTTCGGTAATTTGGACTTTTACTTTGGTAACACGTCCATTTTTCACCTTATCATTGGTTAGGATAAGCTGTTTGTTTTGGCTGACTAATTCATAACTGAGTTTCTCAGTCGTTGGAATGGTCCCAACTCCTGTCAAATAGTAACCAGCGATGGTATCAACGTCATCACTTTCCAGTTCAACATCAAAGTAGTCATTAAAATCATTGAGATTCATGGTACCTTGAACAATGTAAGTATCCTCACCGATTTGATGAACATCTATTGCCGCTTTATCTGTTTCGTCATCGATTTCCCCAACGATTTCCTCTAAGAGGTCTTCTAGGGTCACCAAACCAGCCATCCCACCGTATTCATCCAGCAAGATTGCCATTTGTCTTTGGGTATTGCGCAGTTCTTTTAACAAATCATCCACAAAAATAGTTTCAGGAACAAAAAGTGGATCTTGTAAGATTTTCTTCCAAACAATATTGTCAAAACCGTCCACAAAGCCCGCCTTAAGGAGACTCTTGGTGTGAATAATCCCAATCACATTATCCTTGTCTCCATCATAGACAGGGATACGAGAATAATTTTGTTTTAAAATACTTTGAATGATGGTTTGACTATCATCCTGAATATCGACCATAAAGGCATCCGTTCGAGGAACCATGACTTCTCTTGCCATCAGTTCATCTAGTGAAAAAATCCCTTGTAACATCTCAATTTCGTCAGCATCTAGTGTTTCTTCACTATTGGTCAACATGTACTCAATTTCATCACGGGTCATTTTTTCATCAGCATCGTCAAAGGTCATAGGAGTCAAGCGACTCAAGAGATTGGTAGATGCAGACAAGAGCCAAACAAAGGGACTAACTAGTTTCCCAAGCCCAATGATAACTGGTGCTGTACGAATCGCCAAGGCATCCTTTAGATTAAGAGCGATTCTCTTAGGATACAATTCCCCAAAAACGATGGAAATATAAGTCAAAAATGCTAAAGACAGAAAACTTGCAACAGCATAAGATGTTTCACTATTTCCAAGCCAAGATGCAATTTCTCGTCCCAGAGTGTCTGCCAAACTCGCCCCTGATAAGATCGTAATCAGGGTAATCCCTACTTGAATGGTTGATAAAAAGTGGTTAGGATTTTCTAGTACCTTCAGCAGACGGATATAGCGTCTATCTCCTTCTTCTGCCTTTTGTTCAACCCGCGCACGGTTAAGTGAAACCATAGCCATTTCTGTGGCTGAGAAAAAAGCATTTAACACTGTCAAGATAAACAATAAAACAAATTGTAGCAACAAATTCTGACTACTTGGGTCTTCCATAGTTCTTCTCCTAAAATAGTATCTTATCCTTTATTATATCACAAAATATAGTCCAGTACATATTATTTTTTCTCATGCTCTTCGAAGGTCTCTTCAAACCACGTCAGCTTTATCTGCAACCTCAAAGCTGTGCTTTGAGCAACCTGCGGCTGGCTTCCTAGTTTGCACTTTGATTTTCATTGAGTATCAGTGTCTATTGTAGCCCTGCTTAAACTAGTAAGAAAGAACTCCTATATCCATAAGTGACATAGGAGTTTATTTTGTATTTTACTGAGTAACCGTTACTTCTCCAGTTCGGTAATCCAGTTGAAGTCCTTTTTGAACATTGGGAACTAGAACATTAAATTCCAATTCTCCGTCTGAAGACTTGGCTTCAATCTGTGAAGCTGAAGGAACTAAATCCTCGTTTGAAGCATAATAAAGAGTTACACGGTAACGGACACGCTTGTTTTGGTCCAAGGCTTTACGTACCATACTTTCATAGTAGTTTTGACCAGTCGAATCCTCGGCCTGTGCCTGATTTGCCCAAGCTGTTTGAACAGCAATGTTTTTAGGATTGCTTGTCGAGGCATCAAAACCATCCAAGCCACCGATTAAGGCATAGCCTAACAAGTGACCTCTATCGACCGCATGGGTATAAGAACCCTTTAGATTCTTGACCTGATGCCAGCCTGGAGGAGTCCATGAAGTCGAACCATTCCCAGTTTCTTCACGATTCTTGTACTGACGAGTAGCCTTAGACAAGAGGGCATTTGCTACGGTTGGCACTGTTTCCTTGCCCACTGTCTTTGTTTTATTATCAGCGTAAGGCTTACTTGAAACCTTGGCATCTAGATTTGTTTTATTACCATTGACGATAAAAGCACCTGAGCCATTCCACTCCAGGCTCCCTTTTATTTGACTCTTGACTGCGTCTGTTAAGACACTCTCTGCCAATTCTTGACTAGGGGCTTCAGACGCTTGTTTTTTCTGACTAAGCTTGGTTTTGGGACTATTTGGTGTCGATTGCATCTGCTTGATATAATAGCTTCCCGCAGATAAAAGCAATAACACTAGCAGTCCGATCAGTGTCTGTCTTGTTTTTTTATCCATTTTTCTCCTTATCTCTAGAAAAAGACTGGTTCTCCAGTCTAATTTCCTGTAAATTTATGAATCAATTCCTGCCATTTTGCTGGAGACAGGATAGCCCATGGATCTTGACCCTTGCCCAAGATTCCATAACCTACCATTAAACCGATTCCTAGGGCTAGAGCACCCAAAAACAGTACCAAAATGACTAGAAGTAAACGCTTGATTACGTAGCTTGATTTCTTATTCATCTTCATCACTTGCCTCAATCCGCTGAATCTTAGCACCTAGCTGCGCCAACTTCTCATGGAAACGGTAGTAACCTCTATCCAAGTGAACCAATTTACCAACTACAGTTTCTCCTTGTGCTACCAAACCTGTCAAAATCAAGGCTGCGCTGGCACGAAGGTCAGTTGAAAGAACTTCTGCCCCCTGCAAAGGTTGACCACCAACAATACGAGCTGTATCACGGATAATCTCAGAGTGCAAGCCCATGCGACGCATTTCTTCTAGATGTTGGAAACGATTTTCGAAAACTGTCTCCACCATAGTTGACTCCCCTTTTGCGACGGTCATCAAGGCTGTAAATTGAGCCTGCATATCTGTTGGAAATCCTGGGTGGGGCAAGGTTTTCACATGAACAGCTTTTAGATTTTCTAGTTGAGAGCGAACTCGAATCCCTTCAGTCTCCTCTGTCACTTCCACTCCCATTTCAAGCAACTTGGCAATCAAGGGACGGTTATGCTCCCAGACAGCGTCTCGAATCAAGACATCACCACCAGTCATAGCAGCAGCTACCATAAAAGTTCCTGCTTCGATACGGTCTTGGACTACATTGTGAGTCGTACCATGAAGTTTCTCAACACCGGTAATGGTAATGGTCTCTGTACCAGCACCCTTAACCTTAGCTCCCATTTCATTAAGGAGAATGGCTAGGTCAACAATCTCAGGCTCACGCGCAGCATTTTCAATCACTGTCACCCCATCAGCTAGGGTCGCTGCCATCATCAAGTTCTGCGTTGCACCAACACTTGGGAAGTCCATGTAGATATGAGCTCCATGTAAGCGATCCGCCTTGGCTTCGATATAACCAGCCGTCTGACTAATCTTAGCCCCCATGGCTTCTAAACCTTTCAAATGAAGATCAATAGGGCGGCTACCAATCGTACAACCACCTGGCATGGATACCTTGGCATGACCTACACGAGCAAGAATTGGTCCCAAGACAACGATGGATGCGCGCATCTTGCTAACATACTTGTAGGGAGCCTCCTCTGTGATATTGCCAGTCGCATCCACCTCGACAAGATGAGCTTCCTCATCAAAATCCACCTTGGCATTCAAACCACGAACCACCTGATTCATGGTGAAAACATCTGACAAGATAGGAACATTCTGCAAGACGGTCTTTCCTTCACTTGCCAGAATAGTCGCTGCTAACAAGGGCAAGACTGCATTCTTTGCTCCTTCAATCGTAACACTTCCTACCAGACGATTATCGCCACCTTGAACCACAATTTTTTCCATACTTATTTCCTTTACTCTTGATTTTATAATAATCCTCTAAGCGCTTCTTGCCACAACTGATACAGACTGATAAAGAAAGAACTCATGATATATCCCATTACAATGCTGAAAAAGGCTACTAGTAAACGAACTTTTCCTGTGTTCTCAGCTGTTACTTTTAAGACTTTTTCCCATCTAACAAGATTCTTTAAAAGGTAAAAACTCACATAAATAAAGAGCATGTGACTGCTTAGAGTGAATAATAATTGAACCATTTGACTATTATACCATCTTCTCTGTTTGTGCGCTAGTTTGGAAACTTCACTTAAAAACTAGGGATTGTTTTTCAAGTAATCAATTGCATCTTGTAGGGTTTTAACGGGAACAATTTTCATATCTGTCTTGATTGTTCTAGCTGCTTCCAGGGCTGTTTGGTAGTTGTTTTTAGCATCAGGATGCGCTTTTTGTTCTTCTTCGCTAACAGGGTTATCCGGGGCAAAGAAAATAGCAGCACCTTCTCTAGCCGAAGCAACAACTTTCTTATCAATACCTCCAATGTCCCCCACATTCCCATCGCGATCAATGGTACCTGTACCGGCAACGATACGACCATTACGAAGACCAGGGTCAGCTATTTGAGTATAGATGGCCAGACTAAACATGAGACCTGCACTTGGACCGCCAATACCAGCTGTTGAAAAGCGAATTGGGACATCACTGGTTACTTCTGTACGGTCAATCAAGCCGATTCCAATTCCATTTTTGCCATTTTCTAGCGTAATGATTTTTCCTTCTGCAGACTTGGTTTGCCCATCTTCTTCATAGGTGACCTTGACAGAATCCCCTAATTTTTGAGAATTGACGTAATCAATCAAGTCTTTGGAACTATCAAAGGTCTGATCATTGACTGCTGTGACCGTATCAGAAATGTTGAGAATCCCTTTAAAGGTCGAATTATCCGTCACAGTCAAGACATAAACCCCAAGATATTTGAGTTCAATATCCTTACCAGCTGTTTTTAACCCTTGATACTTGGCCATATTTTGCGATGTTTGCATGTAGAATTGATTGATCCGCATAAATTCAACATCGGAAGAACCACCTGTAGTCTCCTGAGCACTACGAATATCTGTAAAAGGCGTCAACCATGCATAAATCATATGAGCTAAAGTGGCATGCTGGACACCAACCGTAACGAATTGATAGGCACCAGCTTCCTTATCTTCTGTGTCATTGACTTTAAGGACTTGGCGAATATCTTCCGAACCACCTGGAACCTCTATATAATAAGGCAAAGGCACTACAAACGCCAAGAAAGTCACAATCAAGGCCGCAATGACATATAAGGGCCATCTAATCTTTTTTTTCATTTCTTATTTCCTCCAAAATACTCTCGGGAACATAGCAGGCAATATCCTGACTAAATTTCAAAAGCTCTCTAACACCGGATGAACTGATATAGAGATGTTCAGGTCGGCTATGTAAATAAATGGTTTCTATATCAGGAGACAGTTGATGGTTGTAGTAATCAAAACTGGCTTCATATTGCAAATCCGAAGCATTTCTCAAGCCTCGCACTAGGAAAGTAGCCCCCAGTCTTTTTGCAACGTCAACCACCAATTCATCATGAGAAGACACGACTTCAACATTTCCCAAATGTTTCAAAGCATCTTCTAGCCCCCGTTTACGATTTTCGATAGGGAGAAATCCTTGTTTGTGGGGATTAAAAAAAATACCGACATAGAGCTTATCAAAGAGTCTGCTCGCCCGTTCAATGATATCCATATGCCCATTTGTCATCGGATCAAATGAGCCTGTGAATAAGCCAATCTTATCTGACATAAACTGTCACCTTACTAATTCCATAAATTTTTTCCTTCCAGATGCCCAGGCAGGCAATTTCTTCTGTAAGTTCAACGGCCTTATCCGTTTCACACACGACCATGACATCTTCAGAAAAAAGCTCTCTCTCAGCCATTTTTTCAATATCTGATACGATTTGTTCCTTGGCATAAGGAGGGTCTAAGAAGATGAGATCGAATTTCCCAGATACCTGTTCCAATGCCCTTTCTGCATCCATCTTGAGTAGTTGAAATTTTCCAACTTCCTTGGTCATCTGAATATTTTCAGCCACGATGGCTTGAGCCTTACGGTCACGCTCCACCAAAACAGCACTGGACATGCCACGTGAGACTGCCTCGATAGATAAACCACCACTACCTGCATAAAGGTCCAAGACTCGTCCCCCTTCAAAGTAGGGACCAATCATGTTAAAAATGGCGCCCCTAACCTTATCCGAAGTAGGTCTTGTCGTCTTGCCTTCTAGTGTCTTGAGGGGACGTCCCCCATAGATTCCTGATACGATTTTCATACCGTTTATTATACCAAATTATGGGCGAAAAGAGAAAGAAAACCGAACCTTACGGTTCGATTCTCTACAAAATATTTTCGTAAGTATCGCGAACTTCTTGAGGCCAAACACTTGTTTGCACCTCTCCGATGTGTTTCTTGCGAAGTAGGAACATGGCCATACGAGATTGTCCAATTCCTCCACCGATTGTCAATGGGAATAAGCCATTCAACAAGGACTTGTGCCATTCCAATTCCAAGCGGTCTTCATCACCTGTGATTTTCACCTGACGGCGAAGAGTTTCTTCATCCACACGGATTCCCATAGAGGACAACTCAAAGGCTCCACCCAGGGATTCATTCCAGACAAGAATATCACCATTTAGACCCTTGTAGCCATTTTCAGATTCGCTTGTCCAGTCATCGTAGTCTGGTGCACGTCCATCGTGCGGTTTACCGTCTGGTAATTCACCACCAATACCAATCAAGAAGACAGCACCAAATTCTTTACAGATAGCATTTTCACGTTCTTTCGGTGTCAAGTCTGGGTAGCGTTCTACCAACTCTTCTGTGTGGATAAAAGTGATTTGTTTTGGCAAGATTGATTCGATGTCATAGCGGGCTTCAACAGCTAGCTCAGTCAGGCGAATAGCCTTGTAAATCTTCTCAACTGTTTCTTTGAGATAAGCGATATTCCGTTTACCATTTGGGATAACCTTCTCCCAGTCCCACTGGTCAACATAAACAGAGTGGGTCGCATCCAGAGAATCTTCGTCTGGACGAAGGGCCTTCATGTGGACGAAGAGACCCTCACCCTCACCGAAACCAAAACGGGCCAAAGTATGGCGTTTCCATTTAGCAAGGGAGTGCACCACTTCATAAGTAGCATCAGGGATTTGGAGAACCTTGACTGATACGGCATTCTCCACACCTGATAAATTATCCTGCATTCCGTCACCGACCCTGCTCAAGATAGGACCTTGAACTTCGACAACTTCTAACTTATCTTTCAAATACTGGGTAAAAGTGTTTTTGACAAAGGAAATCTCTTCTTGTTGATGGATAAAACTTTTCTTCATAAACTACTCCTCAAAAAATTAATTAAAAGCATTATACACCTATTTCTAAGAAAAGGAAAGAGCAAATTTAAAAAAAATCAGTGCTCCTTCGAACACTGATTTCATAGACCTTTTAGTCATTACGACCAAAAATACGTAGAATACTTAGGAAGAGATTGATAAAATCAAGATAGATACTGAGAGCCATTGACACAACCCAGCCTGTCGCTACACGACCTTGTGATTGTTCATAAGCGAGACGAATTCTTTGGTTGTCCCAAGCAATCAGCCCAGAGAAGACCAAGACCATGGCTACGCTAATCATATAATCAAAGAAGCCACTAGCCAAGAAAATATTGACTACCATAGCAATCAGCAGACCAATAAGAGCAGCCATCATAGCCCGACCAAGGCCACTCAAATCTTTCTTAGTGAACATACCGACTGCCGCCATGACAAAGAAGAGAAGGGCGCTTGATACAAAGGCAGACAAAACTGTACCCGGAGTATAGAAGGCCACCACAAAACTAAGGGTAAAGCCGTTTAATACTGAGTAAAGTAAAAATACTGGAAGAGCCGCTGGACTATTCTTTAAGGCCATGTTACTAGCAACGAAGACTAGTGCTAGCTCTGCAAAAGTAGCAATGGTTAACCAGAGACGCCCCTGCATCAAAAAGTAAACCAGCTGAGACTGAAAGACCGTCAACATAAGGCCAGATACCAAGGCTGATAGTCCAATCCCCAGACCAACAAAGGCATAAACCTTAGCGTAAAATTGATTGAGACCTGCGCGGTCATGAATAATAGTGTGATTCATCTTTTCTCCTTTTCTATGAACATCTTTCCTTGATTATAGCAAAGAAAGTTAAAATTAACTTAAATGGAAAATTAAAATACCGGCTGCAACGGCAACATTGAGACTCTCCGCCTGCCCCTTCATACTAATGTGGACCAACTGGTCTGCACTTTCAGCCATAAGGGGACTAATTCCTTGCCCCTCATTTCCCATGACTAGTACAAAATTTTCTATAGGAGGCAGTTCTCTGTAATCAACAGAATCTTTAGATAAGGTTGTTGCTAGCACTGGGATACCTGCTTCTTTAGCTTCCTCAAGCAGTGCTTGACTAGTCATCCGATAAATAGGTAAATGGAAATGACTACCTTGCATGGAACGCAAGGTCTTGAGACTGTAGATATCTGCCGACTTATCTGAAACAATCACTCCAGTAAAACCTGCTGCATCCGCAGTCCGAATGATCGTTCCCACATTACCAGGATCTTGCACATCTTCCAAAAACAAGAACTTGCCCTGACTCAAATCAGCTTGTCCTACTTCTTCTTTTTGAACCACGGCAACGATTCCCTGTGGAGTCTGAGAATCCGCCAAATCTAGCAGAATATCCTCTGACACCCAGACAATTTGCGGAAAAGCAGATAACTGATCTCTATAACTTTCTAGGGCAAAAATTTTCTCAATCGTCACTCCAGCTTGAACAGTTTCTTCAAACAAGTGCCAACCTTCAATCAAATAAGTAGACTTACGGTATTTTTTTTGGTGTAATTTCTTGGCATTTTTTACCACAGAATTGGCTTTTGAGGTTATAATAGTCATAGAAATATTATAACACAATCAAAGGGGTTTGGTATGCAAAAGGTTAGAATGATTGCCCAAGGCAGGGTGCAGGGAGTCGGCTTTCGTTGGGGTGTTTACAGCTTGGCTCTCGAAATCGGTGGCATAACAGGTCGAGTCTGGAATAACGACGATGGCACAGTGGAAATCTTAGCCCAAGCAGACTCATCTGCTACCATGGCAAAATTTATCCAAGAAATCCGGAAAGGACCGACGCCTTTTTCAAAAGTCAGCTACTTAGATGTCAAACTGAGCAACTTTCCTCCCTATCCTGACTTTAAAATCGCAAATTAGGTCTCTAGAACTATTGTATATTTTGTAAAAAAACAGTAGAATAGAAAGGTATAATTTTTAAAGAAGGAATAAAAACAGTGAAATCTATTAAACGTTTTGCACTCTCAGCTATGGGAGTGGCTATGTTGCTAGTCTTGACTGGCTGTGTTAGAGTCGATAAAGCCACAGGAAAGCCAATAGGATTTATTTGGAATACTATCGGAGCGCCTATGGCTGAAGCTATCAAGTACTTCGCTACTGATCAAGGTCTAGGCTTTGGTGTCGCTATCATCATCGTAACCATTATCGTGCGCTTGATTATCTTGCCACTTGGTATCTACCAATCATGGAAGGCAACGCTTCACTCTGAAAAGATGAACGCCCTCAAGCACGTCCTTGAGCCACACCAAACACGTCTCAAGGAAGCGACTACTCAAGAAGAAAAACTCGAAGCCCAACAAGCTCTCTTTGCCGCTCAGAAAGAACACGGCATCAGCATGTTTGGTGGTGTAGGATGTTTCCCTATCCTCCTTCAAATGCCTTTCTTCTCAGCTATCTACTTTGCTGCCCAACATACTGAAGGGGTTGCTCAAGCAAGCTACCTAGGCATTCCTCTAGGTTCTCCAAGTATGATTTTGGTTGCCTGCGCAGGTGTCCTTTACTATCTTCAATCGCTCCTTTCACTTCACGGAGTAGAAGACGAAACGCAAAGAGAACAAATCAAGAAAATGGCTTACGTGAGCCCAATCACGATTGTTGTCTTCTCCCTCATTTCACCAGCCAGTGTCACACTTTACTGGGTTGTCGGTGGTTTCATGATGATTCTCCAACAGTTTATCGTCAACTATATCGTTCGTCCAAAACTTCGCAAAAAAGTCCGTGAAGAACTGGCAAAGAACCCACCAAAAGCAAGTACTTTCTCTACACCAAGTGGACGAAAAGACGTTACCCCTGGACAACCAACTGCTATCACAAGCAAGAAAAAACATAAAAATCGCAACGCTGGAAAACAACGTTCGAGATAAGGCTACGTAAATTATCCAATAATTAAAAAAACGAATGAATGATAAATAGTTTTCATCAACTAGATATCATCATTCGTTTTTATTATCTACCGTTACATCTTATACTAATCGAAAACGTTAAATAGTTTAAAAGCTCACATATAAAAAACTATTCAATCATAAATTAACAAGTAAATCACTATGATTTAATACAATTCACAGTTATTAAAACTTCTGCTCCCGCGTCTCTATTTCTAAGCTCAACTCGGCCTTTGTGTAGTTTTGCAACTCTACATACAAAACTAAGTCCAATACCATAATGTTGCTCTTTAACCGATCTAGCTTTATCCATACGATAAAAGAGCTTTCCAAAATTATTTAAAACTTCATCTGGAAATTCCGAGCCATTATTCCATATGCCTATTTTCAATTCTTTCTCCTCTTGCTCTACCCTAATGTTAATTTTAGGATTCTGTTTATCGGCGTATTCCAAAGCATTTGTTAAAATATTTTGTATGGCACGAATCAGAAGAGATGGATTTATATAATAGTTTTCAGTTCCTTTCACATTTTGTTCAAAAGAAAACTTCATCTGATTTTTTATCAAAAAAGAGACTTCTTTCTCTAATTCATTGATAAAATCTGAAGAGGAATACTCCGTCCAACCTGTCTCATCATCATAATAGGTTTTAGAATAGTGAATCAATTGATTGAAATAATCTAGTAACTGTTGACTAGCTCTTTCTATATCTGCTAAGCATTCTTGAGATTGGTCGTTTTCAGTTATCGTCTGCAAAAATTCCACATTTCCCCTAATAATGGTTAAGGGAGTTTTTAAATCATGAGAAGCTGCTGAAACCTGAAACATTAAATCTTCTTTCTGCTGTTTCTCATCAACTATTAATTGTCGAATTCTATCTTGCATCACAATAATCCGATTTCCTGTCTCGCGAAATTCTTTAACCGTTAAACTTTCTGTACATTCCTTCTCCAACCACATACTATTTTCATAAATCAAAGTCATTTCATAACTCAGTTTTTTCAACAATTTTCCAATGTGATAACTTATTAGAATAATCAATAAAACACAAATATATATCCATGATGACACATTAAAAAAGATTGATAGAACACCACTATTGTTTAAAGGTTTCCCATCTTCATTTATTTGTATAGATACTGAAGCTAAGGGAATAAGATAGGCCATTAGTAAGCCAAGACTAAACTGCCAAATAATTCTCCAACAGGTTTCTCGAATTAATTGTCTAAAACTTTTGATTCTACCCATTGATATCCTCCACCATACAAGGTTTTAATTGGATTTAATTGATAAGGTTTCAGCTTTTGACGAATTTGATAAATATACTCTGAAACCGAACGTAAAAGAGCTTCGGAACTTTGTGGATATAGATAATTATAAATTTCCTCTATAGAGTATATTCTACTTGGGGTGCTTGCTAAAAGATTCACTATATCAAATTCCCTCCTTGTCAAGGCAATCTTATCATCGTTTACAAATAGTTCCTTACTATCCGTATATAGTATAAGCTTCCCAATCTTTATTTGATGAACATTTCCTTTAGTCCGTTCTTCACGACGCAAGTGCATTTTAACACGTGCTAAAAGTTCTTGCATACTAAAGGGCTTCATAATATAATCATCAGCACCTGCATTGATTCCAGCTACTAAGTCTTCATCCATATCCTTGGCAGTTATAAAACAGATAGGAACAGTTATCTGCTCGCGAATCATCTGACAGATTTCTAAACCACTAACAGGCATCATAATATCTAATAGAATCAAGTCAAAGCCTGTAAAATCACAAAGATCAATCTCTTCTATCTTATTTCGTATGACTACTTCATATTTTTCATATTCTAGTACTTTTTTTATTAGGCGAAGAATAGCAAGATCATCATCTACAACCAAAATTTTATAAGCCATAACTCACCCTCCTGAATATATTATAGCACTAACTGAGAAAAAGACAGGATATCCCCTGTCTTTAGCGTACATTTTTTCCTATAAGTATCAATGTAGCAAATAGAAAAACAATTAATAACCAAACTATTTGTATCCCTAAGCCTTGCCACACTGGATAATAAAGAGACAATGGATAGGTATAAAAACAATTCATACTAGCCAGTAATGGTAAATTTCTAAAAAAAGAACTGAATTGTAATAACATTTGTCCCAACCCCAATAAAAGGGATAAACTTATTCCCAAAATTAAGATAAAAGACTGGGAAATAAATACAAAAATACCACTTAAAAGAGAGAAGGTTAGAATAGAAATACAAGCTGGAAATAGAATTGTTAGAACATGTTTAATATTACTCAAAAGATTGATATTGTAGTATCCTTGCGCGATTAGTATGCATAATGATATTACAGTAGCCAATAATACAATTTCCATACATAATACAATAGCTAGTTTACAGATTATAAATATCAAACGATTTGGACATGTAAGAAAACTGGTACGAAGGCTAGAACCTGTAAATTCTTGACCTATAAATAGAACAGCTAGACTAATGAAACCCGCCTGTCCTAAATAGAGACTTTGCAGTAGCTGTTCCAAAACAAACTGTAGGGTCAACTGGTCTGGCTTATTATTTAAAAAAATAACTAACGCTGGAACACACAGTAATAGAGCACCTATAATCAACCAGTGCCACGGATTCATAATAAACTTGAGATACTCACTTTTAAGTTGCTCTTTCAACTTATTCACCTCCTCCAATATCTGACTTAAGTAAGCGGTAGATTGCTAAAGCCAAGAATGAGAAGTTCCAACAAAGTAAAAGTAAAATATTTTGTAAACTATTATGTTCTAAAATTTGAGGAGATGTAGCAATCAATCCTTGCCCCAATGCAACTGGAAGAAATTTTGCAACCGATATATAGTTTGCTAAGAATGTTCCTAAATTGTAGACTTGAGGAAGCAAAAATAATAGAGGAACAATGGATGTTTTAAATGTCAAAGCCATAATATAGGCTAGCAGTCCCAACAAGGTCCAAGCTATACTGGCTAAAAATATATAGAACCAAACTCTCCCATTTAGTGAAAAAAGCAATAAGCCATCTTGTCCTAAAACATAATGTGTCATGTTAATCGTCAGGAATATTGATAGAAAGGAAATGAAAAAAGAAAATACAAGCCAAACTAATGTTTTTGAAACTAGGAAAGTACTTCGATTTGTAATAGAGAGGATGCTTGTACGAATAGCAGAGCATTTATACTCCTCGGCTCCGTAAATTGAGCCTAGGATAATCATAATAAAAATACCAAATAAAGTGACGTCAAAACCTAAAAATTCAATAGGAGGTATAGCTTCTGCTAATTCTGGATTTGTCTCTGGTGTAGCATGGATACCAACTGAAACAATTTGAGAAGCACCAATATTTGCTAAAAATGTTTGAAATACGAGTATCAAGAATAGTACAATATGAGTAGCTCTCTTATAAAATAATTTCAATATTTCAGAATGAAGAGAGTAAATAAGTGCCATGTCACTTTCCTCCTTCTGTTAAACTAAAGAAGACTTCTTCTAGTGAAGAAAGATTTTTCATCACTTCTTGTAAAGTGCCTTTTATAAGAACTTTTCCTTTATTTATGATAACTACATCATCTGTTACTGCTTCCACTTCCGATAATATATGAGATGATAGCAAGACTGTCTTTCCTTCTTGAGCTTGTTTTTTTATAAACTCTCTAAACCACCGAATTCCCCTTGGATCCAACCCATTAGTCGGTTCATCTAATATCAGATATTGAGGATTTCCTAATAGAGCTGTTGCAATTCCCAAGCGTTGTCCTTCTCCTAATGATAACTTCCCAATTTTAGATTTTTTCTTATGGCTAATATCCACCATATCCAAGACTTGATCAATTCGCTGACTGGATATCCCATTACTAGCAGCAACAATTTTCAAATGTTGATAAACAGTCCGATCATCAGGAGCTCCTACACTGTCAAATGAAGCTCCTACAATCTTTAGAGGAAATTTTATTTCCTTATAAGTTTGATCTCCAATTTGGGTAAGACCAGATGTTGCTTTGTCTAATCCTAATAAAATACGTAAGGTTGAACTTTTTCCAGCTCCATTTGGACCTAGGAAAGCAGTCACTCTACCTGCTTTTGCTTCAAAAGAAATATCTTTTAAAATTTGAGTTTGGCCATACGACTTACATAAATTTTTAATGGCAATACTTTGTTCCATAGATGTTCTCCTATTCTATTTAATATTTCTAAAAGTAACTATATCTTACATATTCTTTTTCGGATTTTTTTCAGAATTTAGAGAGTAAAAAAGATTTAATACTCAATAAAAATCAAAGAGCAAACTAGGAAGCTAGCCGCAAGCTGTACTTGAGTACGGTAAGGCGACACTGACGTGGTTTGAAGAGATTTTCGAAGAGTATAAAATTTTGTTTTATTTAATTATATATATTTGTGTAAACTTAAAAGCCCGATGTTTCCATCAGGCTTCTTTTTTATCCATGTACACGTTTCAAATAGTCTTGATAACTTTCAGTATCCATGAGTTTCTTAGCATTCTTGACGCGGTCTGCTGTTGGTGGTTTGACCCCTTCGAGGGAATATGGAATTCCCAGTTCACGCCATTTGAATTCTCCCATGGTATGATATGGTAGAATTTCAAACTTATCCACATTTTTGAGGGTCTTGACGAACTTACCAAGTTCAATCAAGTCATCATCTCTATCTGTCAAACCTGGAACTAGCACGTGGCGAATCCAGACAGGTTTTCCAATATCTGATAGATACTGGGCACAAGCCAAGATATTTTTATTGGTTTGGCTAGTAACAATTTTGTGCTGTTCTTCGTTGATTTCCTTGATATCCAAGAGAACCAAGTCAGTGACAGCCATGAGTTTGTCAAACTTCTCAAGGTAACGTGGTTTATTACGAAAAGGAAGGGCACAGGTATCCAAGGTACAGTGGATTCCTTGTTCCTTGGCCTTGGTAAAAAGGGCAATCAGGAAATCAATCTGCAAGAGGGCTTCTCCTCCACTGACTGTAATCCCACCCTTATTTCCCCAGAAACCGCGGTAGCGCAAGGCTTCTGTCAAGACATCATCTACCGTCCGTTCACGTGACTTATTGGACTCCATAGCCCAAGTGTCAGGGTTGTGACAATACTGGCAACGCATGTGACAGCCCTGCAAAAAGACAATAAAGCGAATACCCGGCCCATCTACTGACCCAAAGCTTTCTGTCGAATGCACCATTCCTGTCACTTGTCCATAATCAATTGTTTCTTCAGACATATCGTTACCTTCCTTGAAAACGTTTTATAGTTTTATTATATCACGACTTGAAGGAAAAACAAGATTTTTGCCTATTTTTTAGAAAGCAATCTGTTTTTCAATTTCATTTTCAATTAATTATCATTTTACTCTTCAAAATCAAAACCATACAAGGTTGCAAAATAGTCCTCAGGGCGCTCTGCACGGCGGATTTGGCGGGCTTTGCCTTCTTCAGTATAAAGGATTTCCGCAGAACGAAGTTTGGCATTGTACTGGTAGCCCATTGAAAATCCGTGGGCACCTGTATCATGAATAACCAACAAATCACCAATTTCTGTATGAGGCAGTTCACGATTCACTGCAAATTTATCATTGTTTTCACAGAGTGAACCGACCACATCTACCACTTCAGCTGGCCCATTTGGATGTGTCAGATTGGTAATATGGTGGTAGGCGCCGTACATAGCTGGACGCATAAGGTTAACTGCTGATGCATCCACACCTAGATAGGTACGGTAGGTTTTCTTCTTATGGGTAACTCTTGTGACCAAAGCACCGTGAGGGGCTAACATAAAACGACCCAATTCGGTGAAAATCTTAACCTGACCAAGACCTGCTGGCGTAAGGACCTCTTCATAAACCTTACGAACCCCCTCACCAATCAAAGCAATATCATTTGACTCCTGCTCAGGACGATAGTTAACACCAATACCGCCAGAAAGATTGATAAAGTCTAGCGAAATACCCAACTTTTCCTTGATTTCAACAGCCAATTCAAAAAGCTGACGCGCCAACTCTGGATAATAGAGATGGGTCACGGTATTGGACGCTAGGAAGGAGTGAATCCCAAAAGTCTTAGCTCCTTTTTCCTTCAATATGGCAAAAGCTTCAAAGAGCTGGTCCTTGGTCATGCCAAACTTGGCTTCTCCAGGATTGTCCATAATATCTGTTCCTAGCTCAAAAACACCCCCAGGATTGTAACGACAAGAGATGATTTCTGGAATGCCTGCTGCACGCTCCAGATGTTCAATATCTTCAAAGGCATCCAAATTAATGGTCGCACCCAATTCACGTGCATAGGCGTATTCCTTGTCTGGCGTGTTGTTTGAAGAGAACATAATCTCAGAACCAGGGAAATCCAGTTTATGACTCATCAAAAGCTCCACATAACTAGAGCAATCCACACCACAGCCTTCCTCTTGGAGAATTTTCAAAATAGCTGGGGTTGGAGTAGCCTTAACTGCAAAATATTCCTTAAAGCCCTTGTTCCACGAAAATGCTTGGTTGACGGCTCTTGCCTTTTCACGAATTCCCTTCTCATCATACAAGTGAAAGGGAGTCGGGAACTCGGCAACAATCTTTTCTAAGTCTTCTTTATTGATAAATGGTGTTTTCATAAGTTTCCTTCTATTCTATTTGCAAAGAAAGGCTGGGACAATCGTTCCAACCTTTAGTTCTATCTCTTATTTATCTTCGTCAAAGATATTGCCAACCTCAACATCGATGGTTTGGTTCTTGACATCAATATTGGTTACCTTCAAGAGTGACTTGTAGTCAAACTGCTTTTCACGTTCTTCTTGGGCATTATCCGCAAAGACTGCTACACCAGCCAATTCCGAATCAAACTCACGCAAGAGACTAATCATCCCATTGACAGTTCCGCCACCTTTCAAGAAGTCATCCACAATCAAGACACGGCTGCCTGCCTTGAGACTACGTTTTGAAAGGAACATTTTCTCAATGCGGTCACCACTTGAACCTGAAACATAGTTGACGCTGACAGTTGAACCTTCGGTAATTTTCAGGTCACGGCGCACAATAACAAAAGGAACATTGAGGACATTGGCAACTGCATTTGCAAGTGGAACACCCTTGGTCGCTACGGTCATAACGGCATCAATTTTTTGGTCCATAAAGCTCTTGGCAATAATACGACCAATATTTTTCAAGATAGCTGGTGTGCTAAGCAAATCAGACAGGTAGATATAGCCACCTGGCAAGATACGGTCACTTTCTGACAACTTGGCACGCAAGTCCTCAACCATTTCCTTGGCATCATGGCTTGAGATTGATGGTGTGAAAATGACACCACCACCAGCACCAGTTACTGTCTGGATATGACCGATTTCAATTTCCTCAAAGGCGCGTTTGATAATCACGATATCCTCTGAGATGGATGATTTAGCAGATTCGTACTTTTCAGCAAAAGTATTGAGACTAGTTAGTTTATAAGGATTATTAATCAAATAGTTGGAAATGACAACCATCCGATCACTTCTTCTTAATTTCATTTCTATTTCCCACTTCATTTAATTTTGATATTTTATCTATTATACCATATTCACATAAAAAAACGAACATTCTTATCCTAAAAAATGCTCATTTTTCTTAAATTATTAATCTAAATCTGGTTTATAGAAGGAACGATTGTCCATAGCGAAGATTTTATTGGTCATCTCTCCCTTATCCACCAAAGCAAGAGCAGTTGACATCATCATCATGCTTGCATCCAGATTGTCAATCATATGGATAATCTCTGCTTCCATAATGCGTGGACGGACTGGACTTCCATACTCAAGCAAGCCGTGGTGACTAAGGATGACGTGACGAAGCAGAACGACTTCTTCCTTGGTATCATCGATACCGAGTTCCATAACTGTTTTAGT
Organism: Streptococcus mitis; assembly: GCF_013305725.1. Taxonomy (NCBI): domain Bacteria; kingdom Bacillati; phylum Bacillota; class Bacilli; order Lactobacillales; family Streptococcaceae; genus Streptococcus; species Streptococcus mitis. The sequence continues at coordinate 254,710 of NZ_CP047883.1, read as the reverse complement.
AATTTCGCTATCAATCAAAGCAATATGCCCAAGGAGATTGCCTCGCACTGTGTACTCGGTCTGGTCTGGTCCCGTCAACTCAATGACTTTAGCTAAGTCATGCAGCATAATTCCCGCATAGAGCAGGCTCTTATTGAGCTGAGGATAAACTTCGCTAATAGCATCTGCCAAACGCACCATGGTCGCCGTATGATAGGCCAAACCCGTTTCAAAGGCATGGTGATTAGTCTTGGCAGCTGGATAGGAGTAGAATTCCTTATCATACTTGGTGTAGAGCTTTCGGACAATTCGTTGCCAGACAGGATTTTCAATTTTAAAAATCATTTGCGACATGTAGTCACGGATTTCCTTGACATCAACTGGCGACTTGACCTTGAAATCAGCTGGGTCATTGGGTTCACCAGGTTGAGGCAGGCGAAGGGTAATTTGATTGACTTGAGGGGTGTTGTTATAAACTTCTCGGCGTCCTTTCATGTGGACAACCTTACCTGCAGTATAGGCCTCAACGTTATGAGGTTGGGCATCCCAGAGTTTCCCTTCAATCTCGCCACTATCATCTTGGAAGGTAAAGGCTAGGTAGTTTTTCCCAGCTCGAGTTTGCCTCAGGTCAGCTGACTTGATTAGGTAAAAGCCTTCAAACAGCTCATCTTTTTTCATGTGACTAATCTTCATATTCTTCCTCATTTTCTTGGAAATGGAGTAAATCAAGCGCAGGCTCACCTTCTGACAACTCAATGTGACGGAGCGTCCGCTCGATAGCTGTAGTGCGACGGTTTAATAATTCATCAATATTGCCAGAGGCATGTTGGAGATGTTTTTGTGCCTTAACCAGAATGCCACCAAACTTGCCAAATTCGGTCTTGACACTGGCAAGAGTCTTACTGATATGGTCGGCACTCTTTTGGATATTGAGAGTTTTGAATCCAACTGATAGGGAATTGAGGAGAGCTGACAGGGTACTTGGACCTGCGACAATAATCTGCTCCTCCCTTCTCAAATCATCAAAGAAGACCGGATTGCGGACGATTTCTGAGTAGAGACCTTCTGTCGGAACAAACAAGATTCCAAAATTGGTCGTCCGAGGCGGTGCTATGTACTTGCTCTTGATATCCTTGGCAAAGCGCTTGACACTTGCTAAGAGTGACTTGCGACAGCGTTCAATATCGTCCTTGTCACCTGCTTCATAGGCTTCTTCTAATCGGTAATAATCTGCCAGTGGAAACTTGGAGTCAATCGGTAAGTAGACATATTCCTGGTCACCCTGTCCAGGCAACTTAATGGCATACTCCACTCGTTCACTGGAGTTTTCAACCGTTGCATATTCTCGTTCATACTGGGCTGGTGTCATGATATCTTCGATAATTTGCCCCAGTTGCAATTCTCCCAGAATCCCTCGCGTCTTGGTTCCAGAGAGAACCTTGTTGAGGGCGCCGACATCGCGGGCAACTATCTGCATTTCTCCAAGACCACGATTGACAGACTCCAATTGTTTGGAAACTGTCTCAAAGGAGGCCTGCAAGCGTGTCTGTAAGGTTTTTTCTAGTTTTTCCTCGACTGTTTGGCGCATTTGTTCCAAGCGTTGCTCATTTGATTCCTGCAAGGCTTGGAGACGTTGGTCAGTCTTGTCTCTGGTTTGGAGGAGATTATCTGTCATTTCTTGACGAACTTGAGTTAAGCCTTGGTGCAATTCCATTCGAACTTCTTGCAAACGGTCGCTGACAGCTACTTCCAAGTCTTTTTGATCCAACTGACTGGCTTGTCTGGCTTGTTCAAAGCGATAATCCAACTGGTCTGACAAGTGATCTGCCTGATCCTCCAAGCTCTTGCTTAGGTGTTTCTCCTGCTTATCCTGCCTTTGCCAAATCAGAAAGAGGCCAGCAAGGTTGGCAATCAATAATAGAACAAGTAAACTTTCCATCCTACCTCCTGTCCTTGCTATGCAGTACGACCACATAACCATCTGGGCAAGTCACCGAAACTTCCCTATCTATATATTCGTTAGAAGCGTACACTTTTTTAAAGAAAAAATTCTCCTCTGTCAACTCATACTTAGCTCCGAGAATAGTCAGCTGGCTATCCCGAACTGGCATAAAGGCTAGATAGTCGTAGTCTGAACGGGGTTCTAGCTGACTGGTCCCTTCTGGACAATAGGCAATCAAATTTTGCCCATCCTCAATTTCTATCTGGCGCATATAGGGCGCCAACTTAGGATTGCTAGGTAGAAAGACGTTAGCTAGCATATGATCAATACGACCACCCAAAGCACCGAAAATAGTAACCTGAGCCTGAGAATTTTGCTCAAAGATGGTTAAGAGAGCCAATTCCAGATCTGTATCATCTTTTTCTGGTCGGGCTTGAACAAAATGCTGGGCACGTTTTTGAATCACCTGTCGCTCTTCTTCCGTCACAGAATCAAAATCTCCGACTGCTAGAGTAAGAGGCAAATCTTCTTCCAAGACCCAGAGAGAACCTCGATCCACACCGACAAATCTATCAAAGTCCGTCCGATAATGACCACGATCTCCACCTGCAAAAACGGCAACCCTAGTCCAGTTGTTTTCTGAGAGTTTGTACTCGCTCATTGACATCTCCCTTAAAGACATAGGAACCTGCTACAAAAACGGTCGCACCAGCTTCTTTGGCTTGAGCAATGGTTTGATCATCGATCCCGCCATCGACTTCGATTTCAAAGTTCAAGCCTTTTTCATCACGAAGGGCAACCAACTCACGGACCTTATCCATGGTTTCAGGCAAAAAGGCTTGCCCACCAAAGCCTGGGTTAACTGTCATGACTAAAACTTGGTCAACTAGATGAAGGACGTGCTTGATGGCTTCAACAGGCGTACCAGGGTTAATGACAACTGATGGCTTGACACCGAGTGAACGAATTTTTTGGAGGGCACCATGAATATGGGGCGTTGCTTCCACATGGATGCTGATGATATCCGCTCCCGCACGCGCAAAGTCTTCTAAATGATGCTCAGGATTAGCTACCATCAAGTGGCAGTCAAAGACCATCTTGCTATGAGGGCGAAGAGCTTCGACCACACCTGCACCAAAACTGATTTGTGGCACAAAGTGCCCATCCATGATATCGATATGGGCATATTCTGCCCCAGTTGCTTCTAGGCGTTTGATTTCACGTTCAAAGTTGGCATAATCTGCTGCCAGAATTGACGGAGCAATCTTGTATTGAGACATAGGTTTCTCCTTATTTTGGAATTTTTTTGCTGACTTTTTTATAGGTTTCTCTGCGATTTTCAATCTCACTGAGGAATTGCAGGTAGTTGTCAAAACGGAAGATGGCAATGGCACCCTCTTCTACTGCCGGCTTCACTGCACAGGACGGCTCATGGGTATGGGTACAAGTGCGGAATTTGCAGTTTCGGCTGACACTAGCAATCTCTGGAAAGGCCTGATTGAGGTCTTCCGCTGTTGATACTTCATAATCCAATGATGAAAAACCTGGTGTGTCTGCGATTTTACCTCCATTGAGATTATAAAAACTAACTGCTCGAGTAGTGTGGCGCCCGCGACCCAGACTGTCTGAAATTTCTCCTGTTTCAAGATTGAGGTCTGGTGCGATTTTATTGAGAAGTGTTGACTTCCCAACACCTGTCTGCCCCATAAAGACCGTAACCTTGCCTGTCAATAAAGGCAGGAGTTCCTCTTTACTGGTCACAAAGTCATAGCCGATATCACCATAGGTCTGTTGGTAAAAATCCAGTTCCCCTCTATCTTCCAGTAGGTCCATTTTGGAAATATAAACGATGGGATGGATGTCCTTGTGCTCCAAAAGAACCAAGAAACGATCCAGCAAATTGCTGTTAAAATCAGGTTCCTTGACTGACATGATTACTACAGCTTGGTCAATATTAACAATTGGCGGACGGACTAGGCTGTTTTTGCGTTCGTGAATCTTGAGGATATAGCCTTCTGAATTTTCCTCGGCAGAAAAATCTACCAAATCCCCAACGTAGGGAGTATGGCCTTTTTTACGAAAATTTCCACGCGCTCGTGTTTGATAAACCTTGCCATCACTCTCTACATAGTAGAAGCCTGCCAAGGCTTTAATAATTTGTCCCTGCATCTTAGAGTCCTTGCCCTTTAAGTGCATCTGCTAGGCTGGCAAATTCTGCCAAGCTGAGGGCTTCCCCACGTACACTTGGTGACAAGCCTGCTTGGTCCAAAGCCTTGGTCAGCTTGTCCTTGACCTCTTCAGTCTTGCCAAAGTAACCTGTCAAATTGTTCCACAAGGTCTTGCGACGATGGGTGAAACTAGCCTTAGAAACCTTAAAGAAGAAGTTCTCGTCTTCCACTGCTACGGCTGGTTCTGGACGACGCACCATTTTCAAAATAGCAGAGTCCACGTTTGGCGCTGGCACAAAGACCGTACGAGGCACGATGAAAGCAACCTTGGCAGTCATGTAATACTGCACCGCAATCGACAAGCTACCGTAAGCCTTGGTATTCGGCTGGGCTGAAATGCGGTCTGCCACTTCTTTCTGCATCATAACAACAAACTCACTAAAAGGAATCCCACTCTCGATTAAGTGCATGAGAATAGGCGTCGTGATGTAGTAAGGTAAATTAGCCACTACCTTGATTGGCAGGTCAGGATTTTTGAAATTCTGGATATGTTGCGCCAAATCAACTTTGAGAATGTCCTCGTTGACTACGGTAACATTGTCAAAATCACGCAAGGTATCTGCCAAAATCGGTACCAAACGATGGTCAATTTCAAAGGCCATGACCTCTGCTGCACGCTCAGCCAGAAACTCGGTCAAGGCACCAATCCCTGGCCCGATTTCGATGACATTAACCTGGTCATCAATCTCAGCCGTATCCACGATTTTTTGAAGAATATTGGTATCCGTCAAGAAATTTTGCCCGAAGGACTTTTTAAAGGTAAAACCGTGACGCTCCAGCACTGCCTTGGTCACGCTGTAATCTGCAATTCTCATCTATTCTCTTTTCTATTATCTGTTACTACTATTGTAACACATTCCCCTTGTATTTTGGGGTCTACTTAGCTGTTCTCATAAGATTTCATAGCTTCTTCCACTTCCACCAAGGTTACTCCAAATAGTTCTAGGCGTTTCAAGAGTTGCTTGCCGTTGGAATAGCCAATTCGGAGAGCTTCTCCTAGATATTCTCTTCGCTTACGGCTATCTGCTCCCGCTAGAAAACCAAGGCGAATCAAGTCGCTACGACTGATATCAAACTGACTCTCATGTTCAAATTGTTCTGTAATCTGAGCTAGAGCCGTTTTCAGGTCTTCATAGCTGGCATGCTCAATTCCCAGAGAACGGCCCTTGGTCTTGGACTTGGGGACAGCTTCATCTCGTTTGAGGAAGGCATGCTGAACTGTTGGAATGGCCGTCATAATCATGCGACGAATCCGCTCCCCATTAAAATCTGGGTCTGTAAAGACAATGACTCCATGGCGTTGGTGTAGACGCTGAATACGTGCAATATCTTGCTCATTGATGGCAGAACCTCGTGTCTCATAGGTCTCTACATCGAAATAACGTTTGAGATTGGCCGTATCATCGCGACCTTCAACCACGATAACTTGGGAAATTTTCTCTTTCATTACTTGCTGTCCAATCCAAAAATTCGTTCTGCATTTGCAGTTGTTATCGCCGCTAGCTCTTCTGCCGTCATGCCACGCAAGTCAGCGATAAAGTCCACTACATAGCGAGTGTAGGCTGTTTTATTTTCACGACCCCGTTTAGGAACAGGAGCCAAGTAGGGAGCATCCGTTTCCACCAAAATCTTGTCCAAAGGAAGTTCTCTAGCAGCTTCTTGGATATCAGTTGCCTTCTTGAAAGTCACCACTCCTGAGAAGGAAATGGTCATACCAAGGTCCACAAACTTCTCTGCCCATTCAAGAGTTCCCGAAAAAGAATGCATGATACCACCTCGAGGACCAACGCCCTCACTCTTGATAATCTCATAGGTATCTTCCAACGCATCACGGGTATGAACTACAAAAGGCAAATCCAAGTCCTTAGATAACTGAATCTGACGGCGAAAAACCTGCTCCTGCACCTCTTTTGGCGCTGTCATCCAATGGTAGTCTAAACCAATTTCACCTAGAGCCACAACCTTGGAATGTTTTAACTTATCCAACAAGTAAACCTCGACTTCCTCCGTGTAAGTCCCTGCTTCTGTAGGGTGCCAACCAATAGTCGCGTAGAGTTGGTCGTACTCATCCACCAACTCCAAAGCACGCTCAATCGTCGGTTTATCAAAACCAACAATATTCATCTGTGTCACACCCATCTCAGCAGCTAAGGCGATTTCTTCTGCCTCATGACCTGCAAATTCTTCTACATTCAAGTGTGTATGTGTATCAAAAATCATCTCTTCTAACCTCGTTTTCTATCTTCTATTATACCAAAAAACTGCCCTCTCTCCTCATCTGTACAAAATATTCTAAAATCCATCGTCGTCTCTTGACGCTATTTTCCCAAAGCAGTATAATAGCACTTATTGAAATTTTCAGAAAAGGAAAATACAATGTTTACAAAATTAAAACAGACTTTTATCGGTCGTCCTCTTAAGTCCTTAACAGAAGGCGAGGGAGGTCTGCTGGGAAAAATGCAGGCCTTGGCTATGTTGTCAAGCGACGCTCTATCTTCCATTGCCTATGGGCCTGAGCAAGTAGTCCTCGTCTTGGCTAGTCTCTCTCCTCTTGCGATATGGTGGAGTCTTCCTATCGGCCTCTTTGTCCTCCTGCTCCTAGCTAGCCTGACCGTCTCCTACCGTCAAATCATCCATGCCTACCCTCAAGGGGGAGGGGCCTATATGGTTACTCGAGAAAATCTATCTCCCGAACTTGGCTTAATCGCTGGAGGTAGTCTGCTAGTTGACTACATGCTGACTGTGGCGGTATCGGTGTCATCTGGAGCCGATGCTATCACAGCAGCTCTCCCTGCTCTCCACCCTTACAACCTCCACATTTCCATTTTTCTAGTTTGCTTGCTTATGCTCTTGAATTTACGGGGCTTAAAAGAATCTGCCAGTTCACTGATGATTCCTGTCTATCTCTTTATCATCAGTACTGTCTTTCTCTTGCTCTACGGAATCTTTCAACTAATGACAGGGTCTCTCAGCTATCAGGCAACTTCACCTATTGGGCATGCTGCTCCGAGCCTGTCTATCGTTCTCATTCTAAGAGCCTTTACCAGCGGCTCTGCCTCTCTGACAGGAGTTGAAGCTATTTCAAATGCCGTTCCCTTTTTCAAGGCTCCGAAAGAAAAGAATGCCGCTCAGACCTTGACCATCATGGCCTTGATTTTAGGTTTTCTTTTTGCAGGCATTACCTTCCTAAACTACTGGATGGGGATTATGCCTCAACACGGAGAAACTATTCTTTCACAGATGGCTCAAGGCATCCTTGGTAATTCCTTCTTAGGTCACCTTGGCTATTATATCTTCCAATTCTCCACAGCCTTGATTTTGGCCGTAGCTGCAAATACTGGCTTTTCGGCCTTCCCTATGCTGGCTTACAATATGGCTAAAAACAAATACATGCCCCATCTCTTTATGGAAAAAGGAGATCGCCTAGGCTACTCTAATGGAATTTTAACTCTGGCATTTGGGGCTATGATTCTTCTTCTCATTTTTAATGGCAATACCGAACGTTTGATTCCCCTTTATACTATCGGGGTCTTCGTTCCCTTTGCCCTTTCTCAGACTGGGATGATTCGCCATTGGAAAAAAGAAAAAGGGGTAAATTTCTTAAAACCTGCCCTTGCCAATATCCTTGGAGCTATCATTTGCTACGCTATCGTGCTAATCCTGCTCTTTTTCCGTCTCAGTGATATCTGGCCTTTCTTCCCGATTATTCTCGTACTCACCCTACTCTTCTTAGCGATTCACAGTCATTACCAAAAAGTGGCCCAACAACTACGACTCTATGAAGGCATCGAAAAACGTACCTACGATGGCAATCTTGTCCTCGTCCTAGTAGGAAATGTCACCCGCGTCAGCGTCGGAGCCATTAACTACGCTCAAAGTATTGGTGACGAAGTCCTAGCCATGCATATTTCTACCAAGGAAACAGCAGAAAAAGACCAAGAAATTCTCCAAGAATTTGCCGATTACTTCCCAACCATTACTCTGAAGAACATCAAGACCAGCTACCGTGACATCATCACCCCTACTGTCAAGTATGTCAAACGAATCTCTGAGGATGCTCAGAAAAAGAACTATACAGTCACTGTTCTGGTACCCCAGTTTATCCCTAATAAACCTTGGCAAAATATTCTACACAATCAGATGAGTCTCAAACTCAAATATGCACTCCGCTGGCACCAAGACGTCGTTGTCGCTAGCTATTCCTATCACTTAAAAGAATAAAGAAAAGGCCCTACCAGAAGCAAGAAGCTCTGGTAAGGCCTTTTTCTGAATCCATTCACTATGCTTATACTCAATGAAAATCAAAGAGCAAACTAGGAAGCTAGCCGCAGGCTGCTCAAAGCACTGCTTTGAGGTCGTAGATGAAACTGACGAAGTCAGCTCAAAACACTGTTTTGAGGTTGCAGATAGAACTGACGAAGTCAGTAACCATATATACGGTAAGGCAACGCTGACGTGGTTTGAAGAGATTTTCGAAGAGTATTAACTGAAAAGCATGACTAGGAATATCATTGAATGTGGTTAGCTAAATCTTCCTGAGCTTTTTTATTTGACTCAGCTTTTTCTTTCAGCCATTTTTCATAGAGTTCTTGGTACTGTTTAGCAGTGACTGGCTCTTTTTGCAATTCAACATATTTGTAGTTGTCCGCATTTCCCTTATGACCAACGAATGAGAATGGTCCTGTAAACGGTACAGTCTTACGGAAGATTGGGTTAGCTCCACCACTTTGAACTGGTAGGAAGAGGGCACTATCTGTCAACCAAGCTTGGGCTTCAGCATATTTTTCATAGCGAGCTTGAGTATCTGTGATTTCCGCATCAGCCTGATCCAAGAGTTTCTTGTAGTCAGCAAGACCAATCTTGTCCTTGACTTCCTTGTCTTTTCCTTCAGACAAGCCCATGTTTTTCAACTGAGAGCCTGTCTCTGGATCAAGAATAGCTAGGTAAGTCTTAGGGTCTGAGTAGTCTCCACCCCATCCTGAGATGTCGATATCGTAGTCTTTTTGTTCTGCTGTATCTGCAAAGTAGGTTGCTTGGTCTTTTTCATCTGGAGAAAGTTGGATAACGTCGATAACTACATTCTCCTTACCAAGAGTTTCTTCCACTGTTTGTTTGAAAGATCCAGCCTGTTGCACATCTAATTTAGCAGTCTGGTCAACTGGCATATCCAAATGAATTGGGAAGGTTACTCCCTGTGCTTGCAGACTTTCTTTAGCCTTAGCAAATTTTTCTTTGGCCTTTTCAGGATTCAAGAAGGCTTGCTTACCATCGTTTAGATTGATATTTGCCCAATCTTTACCGTAATTGACAATTTTTTCATTGACAATATCACCGAAGTTCTTATCACCAACTTGGACAAAGTTACTTGGTGTAATCGTGTTACGCAAGATACGGTCTGCTCCATCTTCACCATTTGTCTGCGCTGCATAAGCATGACGGTCAAAGGCAAAGTTGATAGCCTGACGGAAATCTTTATTTTGCATAGCTGCGCGTGAATCTGTCTTTTCCTTATCAGACTGTTTCATAGTCTGCTTGTAGCTTTGACGATTGACGTTGAAAAGATAGTAGAAAGTAACTGAGTTTTGTGGTGTATAGGTAATCTTGTCCTCATTTCCCTTCTTGAGTTCAGCAAAGACTGAACTTGTTGGGAAGATACGACCATCTGTATAGTTACCATCCAAGAAACCTCTAGCAATGCTGTCTTGGTCAGAACCGTCAAAGAAAGAGAGTTTCACTTTCTCAATTTTGACCTTGTCCTTATCCCAGTAATTAGGGTTTTTGTCAAGTTCAATCAAAGATTTGGATGTGAATGATTTAAATAAGTAAGGACCATTTGACAAGATACTTGATGGTGTCACACTTCCAAAGTCATCTCCCTGAGACTTCAAGAAGGCTTCATTTACAGGACTAAGGATACTTGCTGTTGTTTTAGAGTTCCAATAAGTCTCAGGTTGGTTGAGAGTGTATTGTAGCGTGTAATCATCCACTGCCTTAACACCAACAGTTCCAAAATCAGATGATTTTCCTTCAACATAGTCTGCTAGCCCCTTGATAGAGTCTTGTACCAAGTACAAGTTTTCAGCTTTTTTATCAGCCGCATACTTGAGACCTGTCACAAAGTCATGAGCCGTTACATCTGCATACTCTTCTCCTTCAGAAGTGTACCATTTAGCCCCCTGACGGATTTTATAAGTGTAGGTCAAACCATCTTTTGACACTGTCCATGACTCAGCCATAGATGGGATGAGATTGCCATACTGGTCATTTTCCAACAACCCATCAATCAAGTTGGTTGTGATACTAGATGTTGAGTCTCGAGTAGAGGTAATATAATCCAAGGTATCTGGGTTGCTAACAAAGATATAAGAGTAAGTCTTGTCTGCATTACTTGATTGGGAAGACCCACATGCCGCTAGAGCTAGACCTGCTGTCAAAGCCATAGCTCCAAAAAGCATAACTTTTGATTTCTTCATGATTATTCTCCATTTTTTACTATATGTGAAATATTATACACTATTTGAGCAAAAATATAAAGCCTTTTTAACTTTTTTACAAAAATAAAAATCAGTAGACTCGAGTTCCTACTGATTTTTGTTATGGTTCGTTTGGATTATGCAGCCAAAACTTTGCGTCCTTTACGACGACGAGCTGCCAATACGCGACGACCGTTTTTAGTTGACATACGGTTACGGAATCCGTGTTTGCGCGCACGACGAAGTTTACTTGGTTGATAAGTACGTTTCACGATGAATACCTCCTCATAGATTTTGTATTCGTTTAGCCGGCTATAAAGTGATCAGTTACTAAACATACTTTACTATTCTATCTGATTCTTTTACTTTTGTCAATAGCTCTAGGCAAATGTTTCCAGCTTTTTCGAATGTAAGCCCTATCTACGATACTGTTTCAAGAAACGAGTCATCTTTTCTTGGATTTGGGCTAGTTCATCAACACGAGGAAGGTAAACGATACGGAAGTGGTCTGGTTCCTGCCAGTTAAAGCCTCGACCATGAACCAAGAGAACCTTTTCCTGCTTCAAGAAATCAAGGACAAACTGTTCATCATCATCGATACGGTACATATTGCGGTCGATTTTAGGGAAGATATAGAGTCCAGCCTTAGGTTTAACCGCAGACAAACCTGGAATATCTTGAATGGCATTGTAAATGAAATTTCTTTGCTCGTAAATTCGTCCACCAGGAAGGAGCAATTCATCGACCGATTGGTGGCCACCTAAGGAAGTTTGTACGACTTGTTGGGCCAAAACGTTAGAGCAAAGGCGCATATTGGATAGCATATTGAGCCCTTCGATATAGCCCTTGACATGAGTCTTAGGTCCAGACAAGACCATCCAACCCACACGGAAACCAGCGATACGGTGGGATTTTGACAGACCATTCATGCTGACACAGAAAACATCTGGTGCCAGGCTCGCCACAGGCGTATGCACATGTCCATCCATGACCATGCGGTCGTAAATTTCATCCGCAAAGATAATCAAATCGTTTTGACGGGCAATCTCAATAATTTCCAGCAAGAGTTCCTTAGGATAAAGGGCTCCAGTTGGGTTGTTTGGATTGATAAGGACGATTGCCTTGGTATTAGAAGTGATTTTTGACTTGATATCGTCAATATCTGGGTACCATTCTGCAGCTTCATCACAGATATAGTGAACGGCATTTCCTCCAGCTAGGCTGACAGCCGCTGTCCAAAGGGGATAGTCTGGCATTGGCACCAAGACCTCGTCTCCATTGTCCAAAAGCCCCTGCATGGACATGACAATCAACTCACTGACACCATTTCCAAGGTAGATATCATCAATATCTACGTTTGGGAATTTCTTCAATTGGCAATACTGCATGATAGCCTTACGGGCTGAGAAAATCCCTTTGGAGTCAGAATATCCTTCACTATCACGCGCATTCATAATCAAGTCATGAATGACCTCGTCTGGCGCTGTAAAGCCAAATTCTGCTGGATTTCCTGTATTCAGACGTAAAATCTTTTCTCCGTTTGCTCGCATCCGCATGGCTTCTTCCAAAACAGGACCACGGATATCATAAGCAACATGCTCTAACTTACTAGACTTGTTATATTCTTTCATCTTGTTTCCTCAATTCATCGAGATAGTAACATTATACCACTAGAAAGGGATTGCGACAAGTTTACTGAAATGTGTTATTAAAATCCTACAGAATAAAAACCTCGCTAAAAGCGAGGTCAAGACAGGGGAGATAGCAGGTATTTTGCGAAAGTCACATCACATACCAAAAGATAAACCTAGAAAAAGCAAGCCTAAAAAGGAGTCATAAAGAAGATTGAACATGAGAAAAAGTCCCCATATCATCAAGTAATCCCAACGCCCACTTCGTTTTGCAACCAGGAATAATAGAAAATGGTAGAGTAGGTGAAAGACTAAAAAGCCAACAAAACCTGGATAGAGAAGCGGTACCAGACTCTCTAATTGCCAGATCATGATAACTTCTAGCAAGACTGAAACTAGGATGATGCCATAATAAAGAAAATTTGATTTTTTTGCTTCTTGAAAAGAGATTTTCATCATTCTCCCTCCCTTCACTTCTTTCCTGCTATCCTTTCTTTTATTTTATCATATATTTATATAGATTTTAAGCGCTAACATTCTTTTGAAAAATACTTTTTTTGCTTTACTTCTATAGTGAAAAGGTTTACAATTATAGTAAGAAAATTTCAGGAGGTTTCATTATGGCACAACGTTACCAAAATATCATGGTCGCAATCGATGGTTCTAAAGAAGCGGACTTGGCTTTTGTCAAGGGAGTTCATTCTGCTCTACGAAACGACGCTAAACTCACCATCGCACATGTCATTGACACACGCGCGCTCCAAAGCGTATCCACCTTTGATGCTGAAGTTTACGAAGAACTCCAAGTCGACGCTGAAAGTCTGATGAAAGAGTACGAAAAACGTGCTAAAGATGCTGGTGTGGCAGATGTTCATATCGTCATTGAAATGGGAAATCCAAAGACCCTACTAGCACGTACTATTCCAGATGCAGAGGAAGTAGACCTCATCCTCGTTGGTGCAACTGGTCTCAACGCCTTTGAACGCCTCTTGGTCGGCTCTTCATCTGAATACATCCTCCGCCATGCTAAGGTCGATTTGCTGGTTGTGAGAGAACAAGAAAAAACCTTATAATCACGAAGAAAAGGAGCTCAGCGCTCCTTTTTGTTTACTATTTATACTCAAATTCAAACCACGTCAACGTCGCCTTGCCGTACTCAAGTACAGCCTACGGCTAGTTTCCTAGTTTGCTCTTTGATTTTCATTGAGTATTATTTCTCTCTTTATGGCGTTCATAAGCCTTGAGCTGGCGCTGCAGTTCCTTTTTAATAGCAGGTTCTGGAGCATATTTTTCTTCCCAATCATCTGGTTTTAAGATTTTATGGGTCACTGGATCAAAATGAGCCTTGCCATCTGGAAAAATTTTCCCCATATTGGCCTGATGGACAATATCAAAAATACGTTCTGGATCCACCCCCATCAAAACAAAACTACCGTAGGTAAAGTAAAGCGTGTCAATCAAGGCATCCACTTGCCCTATCAAATCTTGCTGAGCAGGGGTCTTCTTGGCTACTTTATCTGCCGCCTTATCAAGAGCTTGATGAAGTTGCAATAGAGCTTGATCAAAGTCCTCTTCAGAAGGACTGGCAGCTCGAACAAATTCCACCAATTCTTCTATTTTAAAGCCAGCCCTGTGGGTTGCACCTTCTAAATCCCAAGCTCGAGGTTCTTCTTGGGTTCGTTCATCCATCATGTGGTGGAAGGTCTTGACCTTATTGAAATGATAGTCACGGCTGACAAAGACTTTTTCTGAGGCCAGAACACCAAAATGTTCCAGGGCCTTGTGGATTCCATCTTGCTGATTGCTGGTAGTGATGTGCTTGGCAACTTCCTTGACACTGCTACTACCATTTCCCATAGCGACCGACATACCGACACCCGCCAGCATTTCTAGGTCGTTATCGGAGTCACCAAAGGCCATCACTTGGTTGAGATCAAAACCATATTCTTTCCCAACTCGTCGAATGCCTTCCAATTTAGAGTTTCCTTGATTGATGACATCTGCTGCAAAAGGATTGCTACGTGTCAATTTCAAATCTTCAAAATCAGCTGCTGCCTTCTCAGATTCTTCTGGTGTCATCAGCATCAAAACTTGGTAGATAGGCTGATTCATCAGATGAAGCAGGTCTTCTTCCTTTTGGGGAACAACCTTGCTGACCATACGATTAAAGGAATGGCTCACCGTCCGAGTTAAAACTGAGGGAACGAAGCGACTGATTCGTTGAGAAAAAGAACCCAGACCAAAGGACATGATTTTGGAACCCAACATGGCATCCTTAGTCCCTAGGGCAATCTCCTTACCCTCTTTTTTAGCATAAGTAATGAGCTGGCGCAAATGTAACTTGGAAATAGGGCTCGTGAATAAGACTTTGTCTTTATTAAAGATATACTGGCCATTGTAGGTTACCGCAAAATCCAGATCCAAATCGTCCATCAATTTCTTAACAAAAAAAGGTCCTCGTCCTGTCGCTACGCCGACCAGTACCCCTTGTTCTTTGACAATCTTAATCGCGTCCTTAGTGGATTTCAAAACACTCTTGCGATCGTTGACCAAGGTTCCATCGATATCAAAAAAAACAGCTTTGACTTCCATCCTATCCCAATCTCCCCTTTTGTGATACAATGATTATACCACATTTCAGAAAGAGTGAGTAAATCATGCCTAAGAAAATCCTTGTTTTACATACAGGCGGAACTATTTCCATGCAGGCCGATGCTTCTGGCGCTGTTGTGACAAGTTCAGATAATCCCATGAACCATGTGTCCAACCCACTTGAAGGAATACAAGTCCACGCCTTGGACTTTTTTAACCTGCCAAGTCCTCATATCAAACCCAAGCATATGCTGGCCCTCTACCAAAAAATCAAAGAGGAAGCAGATAACTACGATGGAGTGGTGATCACACACGGGACCGATACTTTAGAGGAAACAGCCTATTTCCTTGATACCATGGAAGTTCCCCATATGCCTATCGTTCTAACAGGGGCCATGCGCAGCTCAAATGAACTCGGCAGTGATGGTGTTTATAATTATCTGAGTGCTTTAAGGGTGGCTAGCGATGACAAGGCTGCTGATAAAGGAGTTTTGGTTGTTATGAACGATGAGATCCACGCTGCCAAGTATGTTACCAAAACACATACGACCAACGTCAGCACCTTCCAGACTCCAACACACGGGCCACTTGGTCTCATCATGAAACAGGAAATACTCTACTTTAAAACAGCTGAACCTCGTGTTCGCTTTGACCTTGATCACATACAAGGCTTAGTCCCTATCATCTCTGCTTATGCCGGTATGACAGATGAGCTGATTGATATGCTGGATTTGGAACAATTGGACGGTTTGATTATCCAAGCCTTCGGAGCTGGTAATATTCCCAAAGAAACGGCTCAAAAATTAGAAAGCCTTCTGCAAAAAGGAATCCCAGTCGCTCTGGTTTCACGATGCTTTAACGGTATAGCGGAACCTGTTTATGCCTACCAAGGTGGGGGCGTGCAGTTGCAAAAAGCAGGCGTTTTCTTTGTCAAAGAACTTAACGCCCAAAAAGCCCGCCTAAAGCTCCTTATTGCCATCAATGCCGGACTAACAGGGCCAGCTTTGAAAGACTATATGGAAGGCTAATACTCTTCTCTAAAAACAAATCAGGAAATCTTCACGATTCCCTGATTTTTTCTATTTACGTTTTCGTGTCGAACGACGTTCTGTCAAACCATGAGGTAAGAGAACTTCACGTTCTTCCAACTCTTCCTTGTGCATAATCTTAGTCAACATACGCATACTAATGGCACCAAGGTCATAAAGAGGTTGGGCAATAGTGGTCAAGTTTGGACGGGTAAAGCGTGAGACTTGCGAATCATCACTAGTAATGATTTCAAATTCTTCTGGTACTGACACACCCTTATCAGCAAGGCCGTTCAAAACACCTGCTGCCAACTCATCACCTGTTACAACTGCTGCAGTTGCGTTTGATGAAATCAAGCGTTCTGCCAAGGCATAGCCATCTTCATAAGTGTATTTAGACTCAAATACCAATCCTTCGCTATAAGAAATCCCTGCTTTTTTCAAGGCTTCCTTGTAGCCAACCAAACGAACCTTACCATTGATGTCATCCACTAGTGGACCGCTTACGAAAGCAATGCGCTCATTTTCTTTAGCAAGGTAGGTTACTGCATCAATCGTTGCTTGTTTGTAGTCAATATTGACACTTGGAAGCTGATGTTCTACATCCACAGTTCCTGCAAGAACAACCGGTGTCCGAGAACGAGAAAACTCTGAACGAATTTTTTCAGTCAAGTGATACCCCATAAAGATGATACCATCCACTTGCTTAGAAAACAGTGTATTGACAACTGAAACTTCCTTGTCATCATCCTCATCACTATTGGCAAGGACGATATTGTACTTGTACATTTCAGCGATATCATCAATCCCTTTAGCAAGCGTTGAGAAATAACCATTGGTGATATTGGGGATCACGACACCGACAGTGGTTGTCTTTTTACTTGCAAGACCACGCGCCACAGCATTTGGACGGTAATCCAAACGATCAATCACCTCGAGTACTTTTTTACGGGTATTCTCTTTTACATTCTTATTGCCATTGACTACACGGCTAACTGTCGCCATTGAAACACCTGCTTCACGGGCGACATCATAAATCGTTACTGTATCGTCTGTATTCATTCCATTTCCTTTCTATATCATACCTCACGAGACTCCAAAAAAAGAGATGGTATGAAAATTTCGTTTTCATGGTTCTACTTATTCCATTTTATCACTATTTGTAAACACTTTCAAGCGTTTTTTGAAGATTATTTGAAAAAATTTCATAGGAAGCTATGTTTATGAAGAAAAAATCACCTTTTCTTGATTTTTAATCCTATTTGCTGTATGATAAGGGAAAAGAAAGGGGGAAGAAATATGGCTTTTACCAATACCCACATGCGGTCAGCTAGTTTTGGCATTGTTACCAGCTTACCCGATGATGTCATTGACTCTTTTTGGTATATTATTGACCACTTCTTAAAAAATGTCTTTGAATTGGAAGAAGAACTCGAGTTTCAATTGCTCAATAACCAAGGAAAAATTACCTTCCACTTTTCAAGTCAACACCTCCCTACAGCCATTGATTTTGACTTTAACCATCCTTTCGACCCTCTTTATCCCCCGAAAGTACTGGTTTTAGATATGGACGGTAGAGAAACTATCCTCCTCCCAGAAGAAAATGACCTATTTTAAAAACTCTAGCCTTCAGTTACAAGCGACTGAAAACTAGAGTTTTTTCTATTGTTTCAAAGCATTATACAAGTTGCGGATCGGTTGCTTTAATGTCGGATGGATAAAATGAGGCGCAATTTCCTGTAAGGACTCAAGGACAAAAAGGCGTTCCGCTATGTAAGGATGAGGCAAGATGAGGTCGTCTGTATAAAGAATCTGATCCTCCACAAAGAGCAAGTCCAAATCAATCAAACGAGGTCCCCAATGTACTTCTCTCACCCGTCCCATCTCTGACTCAATGGCTAACAAGGTCTCTAATAGAACTGGGGCAGGCAACCAGGTTTCAACCTCAACCACTTGATTAGCAAAGCTATCT
This sequence comes from Streptococcus mitis, assembly GCF_013305725.1. Taxonomy (NCBI): domain Bacteria; kingdom Bacillati; phylum Bacillota; class Bacilli; order Lactobacillales; family Streptococcaceae; genus Streptococcus; species Streptococcus mitis. Next base: position 236,865 of record NZ_CP047883.1, on the reverse strand, counting down.
TGCTCCACACCACCCCAAGGCTCCGTCGTCAAGACACTGGACTCTTTGAGAATATGGATACCTCGATCTCGCATTTTCTCAATGGCTTGTTTCAAGTTTTCTCGCTTATCCCCCATATTGCTTCCTAGGGCGATAGAGGCCCGTTGCTTGCGACGATGAATGGTTACCGAGCAAGTATCTAGCGGCAAATGCACTGGCGCCCAAGGTTTTTTCAGTTCCAGCTGAATTTCTTGGACAAGAGGATAAGCCTCAAAAGTACGTTCCACCAGTTTATAAGCTACCGTTTCAATCAAATCTTCACTCGTTTCCTGAAACCAAGTCGTCCACTGCTGACACAGTTCTCCGTAATGGACAGAGGCTGTTAAATCCAAATCTGTAGCCGCCTTGGTCATATCATAGGATAAGATAGCTGAAACGACAAACTTCTGCCCCAATTCTTTCTCACTGGGAAAAAGACCATGATAGGCAAAAATTTCCAAATCCTTAATCTGCAGTTGATCCATAATGATTCCTTTCTAGAAAAATCCGCCTAAAGCGGATTCTTTTTATACTCAATGAAAATCAAAGAGCAAACTAAGAAGCTAGCCGCAGGCTGCTCAAAACACTGTTTTGAGGTTGCAGATGGAAGCTGACGTGGTTTGAATTTGATTTTCGAAAAGTATTATAGTCCCATTAAACGATAAGCCTGATCTCGAAGATCCTTATCTGTTTCAAATAGACCACGAGCTACTGTCGTCAAGGTTGCAGTGCCTGGTTTTCTAACACCGCGCATGCTCATACACATATGTTCCGCCTCAATAACAACAAAGGCTCCTTTAGCGCCTAGATAGTCCATCAAAGCATCGGCTACTTCGATATTCAATCGTTCTTGAATTTGTGGTTTTTTCGAATAAACTTCAACCGTACGGGCTAGCTTAGACAAACCTGCCACACGGCCATCTGGAATATAGGCAATATGCGCTCTACCATAAAATGGCAAGAAGTGGTGTTCACACATAGTATGGAAAAAAATATCCTTTTCTACCACCATATTATCGTCAATAATCTCAAAGGATTTGGACAAATGTTCCTCTGCTGTTTGACCAAGACCTGAAAAAATCTCTTGGTACATACGAGCGACACGAGCAGGTGTTTCCTGCAAGCCCTCGCGATTAACGTCCTCTCCTACAGCCTCGATAATCATTTTTACAGCTGCTTCAATCTTTTGTGTATCCATTCTCGTTTTTCCTCTCCATCAGATAGGCTCTCACTTGGCTCAAGAAATACAAGGAACCCGTGACAATCCTAACTGTTTTTTTCTCTTCTTTTTTATCTGTCAATTTCTGCTCTAGAAAATCCTGCCAACCTTGGTAGCTGAGATTTCTAGACTTAGCTGCCTCTTCCAGCACTTTTTCATCAGTCGCCCGACTATCGTCAAAATGTGTCAGAGTAAGCTCGGTATCTGGCATGGCCCCCAGCAAGTCCAACATATCCTCCAAGGCCTTGGTTTTGATACAAGTAAAGAGGATTTCCTTACGATAATCCGCAAAGCGTTCTTGCAAGGTTGCTAATAAAGCCTTAATAGCATGGGGATTATGGGCTCCATCCAAAATCATCAAGGGAGTTCTTGACACGACCTCCAAACGCCCTGGCCACCTTGTTTCTTCCATAGCTTGAGCAAGCAAGTAATTGCTTGCTAGCTCTCGACAATCTTCTTGACAAAAATTATCAAGTAAAGCTATGGCCATCCCAGCATTCTCTATCTGGTGCAAACCAAGCAGGCCAGTCTGGAAGCGACCTTGTCTGACAACACTTGTATAGTCAAAGACTTCGCCTGTAACCACACTCTTTTGATAGCTGACCTTATAATCTGCCCCGTAGGCAAATCTCGGCGCATCTTTCCCTTCCGCAATGCGGTCAATCACAGCCAAAGCTTCTGGAGCAATACGACCTGTCACCAAGGGAATACCTTGTTTGATAATACCAGCTTTCTGCTCCGCTATGGCTTCCAAGGTGTCACCAAGTAGGGCTACATGGTCCAATCCAATGGTCGTAATTCCTGTTAAAATTGGCTGGCAGATATTGGTACTATCCAAGAGTCCACCCATGCCGACTTCCATGATAGCCACATCTACTTGCTCTGTGGCAAAGTAGTCATAGGCCAGAGCTGTGATAATCTCAAACTCGGTTGTTCCTTGTAAAGCAAGGCCCCTCTCCCCCTCAAGCAAAGACTCATAGTTTGCCATGAGGGCTTCTAGTCTAGCTTCGGGAATGGATTCCCCATTGATGCTAATCTGGTCTGTATAATGAATGAGATAGGGCGAGCTGAACACACCAACTCTCAGGCCTAGCTTTTCCAGCATATTTTTCAAAAAAGCAATAGTCGAACCCTTGCCATTGGTCCCTCCGATATGGATAACCTTGAGTTTGAGATGGGGATTGCCACGCAAAGCTAACAGTTCCACCATTCGTTCCAAGCCAAAATGCGGTTGGTCCGTCCGATAGTTGACAATCCACTGATTGTTTTCAATTTCTTTCATCTTATTTATATTGTTTTAAATCTAAATTTTCCGCTTCATCAGCCAGACGAATAGCGGAGGCAATTTCAACTGCCATCCTGTGACTAGCTACGTCATGCACGCGCACCACTTCTACACCCTGTCTCGCAGCGATACTAGTTACATGAGCCGAAGCCGTATCTCGATTACGGAAACCAAGTTCTGTCTCAGGATTGACTTCAAAGCCATTTTCTTCAAGGATATTGATTACAAACCTCTTGCGCGACACTCCAAGAAAGATTGGATACCCCTTCTGATGTAGTGTATCCAAGTCCCGTAAAAGAAGCAGATTTTCTTTCTTGGTCAGACCAAAGCCGATTCCTGGATCCAGCAGGATGTTTTCTTGTGCAATTCCAGCTTGATTTGCTCTCGCTAGTGCTCGTTCAAAGAAAGTCTCCATCAACTCTTCGATTGGCAATGTTTCAAAGTCAGCTAACTCTTCCTCTGTAAAAGCTTGTCCAAAACCAAAATGAGGAAATATGAGCGCGCTAGGGTGCTGAGGTCGCGCCATAACTGGATTAAACATAATGACTACTTTCGCTCCAGCCTTAGCAACCACATGAGCCATTTTCTCATCACCCATAAGACCAGTGATATCATTGACTAGATTGGCACCAGCAGCCAAAGCAGCCTCTGCCACCTGACTTTTCCAAGTATCAATGGAAATGAGGACATTACTTTCCTTGCGAATCGCTTTAATCACTGGAACAACACGCTGGATTTCCTCTTCTATCTCAACATAGCTACTTCCCGGCCGAGGCCGAGTCGATTCTCCGCCGATATCGATCATACTAGCCCCTTCTGCTATCAATTTACGAGCCTGCTGGAGTGCCTGCTCAAGAGCAAAAAATTGACCACCGTCCGAAAAGGAGTCTGGGGTTACATTAATAATTCCGCAAATAGATGTCTTTGAATGATTGGCTTTACTTGACATATCGGTCACTCCCTCAAGGTTTTTCATCATATTATTTCTCTATTTTACCATAAAAAGAAAAAGATGGACACGATTGCATTCATCTTTTTCCCAGTAGAAACAAGTAAGCAATTGTCAAAAATCTTAAACAGAAATCCCTAATGTCCGACTCATGATCACCACAAGAGCCAATAAACAGAAGGCTACCCCATTAACAATCATGTGAAGCAAGATAGACATTTCCAAACGTTGGGTTTTGTAAGCCGTCCAAGATAGAACAATCGACATACCTCCATAAATCAATAAAGAAGGTAAATTACTTGGTTGATGCAATAAAGCAAACACAATCGTACCGACTACAAATCCCAAGTTCTCTTTTCCTCGGAAAATCTTTTTAGGAATAATCCCACGGCACAAGATTTCCTCACAAATCGGAGCAAGCAAGGCCAGTAAGAAGAAACTGGAAATCAGAGAACTATTCTGAACCATATCGTTAATCTGAGACTGGTTACTTGTTGTCGTCTCATTTGACAGTTGTAACAAGATAGAACCAAGTATATTTGACCCGATAATAACTAAATAACTCAAGCCCAAACGTGCCAAATCCTTCGCTCTAAAAAAAGAAAAATTAAAACTTGCTAATTGCGTTTTACGAGCTCCAAAAATAAATAGTGCCAAAACTACAATCGAAATACCAGCAACTATCAGTCCTGACTGCAACAGTGGTACTGCATTTAAAGTTAAAATAGCAGTAACCCCTATAGGAATCTGATATAAAATTGTCGCCAGCAAAAAGATTAACAGCCAACCTGCACGATTCAATAATTCTTTCCACATATTTTTCTCTTTCATCACCCATCTCCTTTATATTAAAAAAGGGGGAAAATCCCCCTGGGTTATCCTATTATAAGGCCATACTGATGTAGTTAAGGATAAACAAGGCATCCAAAATCCAAATCATGACATGAACATCTTTAGCTTGACCTTTAACAAGCTTAGTCAAAGTGTAAGTCAAGAAACCAACTGCAATCCCTTGAGTGATAGAGTAGCTGAATCCCATAAAGATAGATGTGAAGAAAGCAGGAACCGCTTCAGACATATCATCCCAATGGATATTTTTCAAGCTAGCCAACATCATAATCCCAACGATAATCAAGATTGGAGCTGTAGCGGCTGTTGGTACAATCGCTAGAAGTGGGCTAAAGAAGCTTGAGATCGCAAAACAGATTGCCACGACCAAGGCTGTCAAACCAGTACGTCCACCTGCACCGATACCAGCAGCAGACTCGACATAAGTCGTTACGTTCGAAGTACCAGCGATGGCACCAATTGAAGTACCAATCAAGTCAGAGTAAAGAGCCTTATCCAACTTAGCTGATTGGTGGTTTTCACCATTTGTCGCTACGATACCAACTTTTTCACCTGTACCGATCAAGGTACCAATTGTATCAAAAATATCTGTCAATGAGAAGGCAAGAATAGCCATCAGAGTTTCAGGCAAGCGAGCTGTATCTGAAATCAAAGCTCCCAAACCTTCTGAACCAAGAGCTGCACCAAAGACTGTCTTCAAATCTTCAAAGGCTGCACCAACATGGTTATTAGCAAAATCGATGCTTGACAAATCTACCAAACCAACTGCGATAGCAAGAATAGTTGTTGTCAAGATAGAGAGGATAATTCCCCCTTTAATTCCTTTGATAACAAAGAAGATTGTAATGGCCAGTCCTGCAAGTGCCACCAAAACAGCTGGGTTATTAAAGTCAACCAATCCTGGAACTGCTGAAGAGTTTGCTGCAATCGTTGCTTGAGCTTTGTCAGCCCCTTCTCCTACAACAGTATAGTTACCTGGATCGATCGTAAATTTCAAAAATCCAGCATTCTTAATTCCTACGTAGGCAAGGAAGACACCGATACCAGCTGAAATAGCTGAGCGAAGAGCATTTGGAATCGATTCAATGATCATTTTACGAACATTTGTCAAGGTAATAATCAATGAGATAATCCCACAGATGAAGACCATAGCTAGGGCTTCTTGCCAAGAATAACCAAGTCCAAATACGACTGTAAAGGTAAAGAAAGCATTCAGCCCCATACCTGGCGCTTGGGCATAAGGTAAGTTAGCGTAGAAGGCCATCATCAGGGTACCAGCAACTGCACCGATAATCGTTGCGAGGAATACACCCTGAGCAGGCATTCCTGTTTGCGAAAGAATTTGTGGGTTTACAAAGAGAATATAACTCATTGCAAAGAAAGTTGTTAAACCAGCGAGAACCTCTGTACGAACGTCTGTACCGTTCTCTTTTAGTTTAAATAATTTGTCCATTATTAATCTCCTTTTAATTTTTACGAACAATAATAGAATTATATCATTTATCATTCACTTTTTCAATATCTTTGTTTGATTTATTTAAGAATTTGATGAAATTTCTTTTTTTGTTTCGAATCTGATTTTCTGCCTGCTTTCTGTTATAATAGTAGACATCTTATCTGAAAAGACACTAGAAAGGTCCCTATGACGAAAAAAATTATTGCAGTTGACCTGGATGGAACCCTACTCAACTCAGACAGTCAAATTTCTGACTTTACCAAAAGAACCATTAAAAAAGTTGTTGAAAAAGGCCATCAGGTTATTATTACGACAGGACGCCCTTACCGCATGTCAAAAGATTTTTACCGTGAACTAGGCTTAGACACTCCTATGATTAACTTCAACGGCTCCCTCACTCATTTACCAGACCAAGTTTGGAACTTTGAAAAGTGTTTAACCGTAGACAAAAAATATCTGCTAGACATGGTTCAACGTTCAGAGGACATTCAAGCCGATTTTATCGCTGGAGAATATCGTAAAAAATTCTACATTACAAATCCTAATGAAAAAATTGCCAATCCTAAACTATTTGGTGTAGAAGCTTTCCAGCCTGAAGATCAATTCCAGCCTGAGTTAGTAACCAAGGATCCTAACTGTATTCTGTTGCAGACCAGAGCCAGTGACAAGTATGCCCTTGCAAAAGAAATGAACGCCTTCTACCAGCATGAACTGTCTATCAATACCTGGGGAGGGCCGCTCAATATCCTTGAGTGTACCCCAAAAGGTGTCAACAAGGCCTTTGCTTTGGACTACTTGCTCAAGGTAATGAACCGTGATAAAAAAGATTTGATTGCCTTTGGAGATGAACACAATGATACCGAAATGCTCGCTTTTGCTGGGAAAGGTTATGCAATGAAAAATGCCAACCCAGAGCTACTTCCCTATGCAGATGAGCAAATTTCCTTGACAAATGACCAAGACGGGGTTGCCAAAACCCTGCAAGATTTATTCTTATAGTCCATTCTGACCAGCTTGCAAGCTGGTCTTTGTGCTCTTTTCACAGTCTCATCAACCAGTTAATCGATTGTTCTACTTTTTGCCTCCAAAACCTTGGAAAAGGCTTTCTTTTGTGATATACTTCACATATAAATACAAGAGAGCTCGTCATACTCGACTCTGTTGACACAAAATCAATCCAGTCCTGTTTCTCCTGCTCTCAGTTAATATCAAGGAGGATAGCTATGAAAGCTGTTGTTGTAAATCCAGAAAGCACTGGTGTTGCTGTTGAAGAAAAAGTACTCCGTCCACTTGAAACTGGGGAAGCACTTGTAGAAATTGAATACTGCGGTGTTTGCCACACTGACCTCCACGTTGCCCATGGCGACTTCGGTCAGGTACCAGGACGTGTCCTAGGTCACGAAGGTGTTGGTATCGTTAAAGAAATTGCCCCAGATGTGAAAAGCCTTAAAGTCGGTGACCGCGTCAGCGTTGCTTGGTTCTTCGAAGGATGTGGCACTTGCGAATACTGTACAACTGGTCGCGAAACCCTTTGCCGTACAGTGAAAAATGCTGGCTACTCAGTAGACGGTGGTATGGCTGAACAATGTATCGTAACTGCAGACTATGCTGTTAAAGTTCCGAACGGACTTGATCCAGCCCAAGCTTCTTCTATCACATGTGCTGGGGTAACAACCTATAAAGCTATAAAAGAAGCAAAAGTTGAACCAGGTCAATGGGTTGTTCTTTACGGTGCTGGTGGACTTGGTAACCTAGCTGTTCAATACGCTAAAAAAGTATTCAATGCTCATGTTATCGCAGTTGATATCAACAATGACAAACTTGGCCTTGCAAAAGAAGTAGGCGCTGACATTGTTATTAACGGCCTCGAAGTTGAAGATGTACCTGGACTCATCAAAGAAAAAACTGATGGTGGAGCTCATTCAGCTGTCGTAACTGCTGTGTCTAAAGTTGCCTTCAACCAGGCTGTTGACTCAGTTCGTGCCGGTGGTCGCGTAGTCGCTGTTGGTCTTCCTTCTGAAATGATGGAACTCAGCATCGTCAAAACCGTTCTAGATGGAATCCAAGTCATCGGTTCTCTTGTTGGAACTCGTAAAGACTTGGAAGAAGCCTTCCAATTCGGTGCAGAAGGTTTAGTAGTTCCAGTTGTCCAAAAACGTCCAATAGAAGATGCCGTAGCCATTTTCGACGAAATGGAAAAAGGTCAAATCCAAGGACGTATGGTACTCGACTTCACCCACTAATCTATTAGAAACCTATTTTAAAAGTTGGAATGCGCTTCCAACTTTTTTATATTAAATTTTTTAATAAGGATTCAAAAAAACTTCTCTAAAACTCAATATATCAATATTTTCAGATGTAATCTTTTTAATTATTTTATGATAAATAGTTGATTTTTAGATGAAAACGGTTTATACTTAAAAAGTCTTAAAGTTTTCTTAAAAGAAAACTGAAACAACAAAAAGGAGGAATGACAATAATGAGTATCGGAATCATTATTGCGAGCCACGGCGAATTTGCTGCGGGTATTCATCAGTCAGGATCTATGATCTTTGGTGAACAAGAAAAGGTTCAAGTTGTAACCTTTATGCCAAACGAAGGTCCTGACGATCTATACGCTAAGTTTAATAACGCTGTTGCTGCATTTGACGCAGAAGATGAGGTTCTAGTTTTGGCTGACCTTTGGAGTGGATCTCCATTTAACCAAGCTAGCCGCGTGATGGGAGAAAATCCTGAGCGTAAGTTTGCCATCATCACAGGACTGAACTTACCGATGTTAATTCAAGCCTACACAGAGCGCCTCATGGACGCTGCTGCAGGTGTAGAAAAAGTCGCTGCGAATATTATTAAAGAAGCCAAAGATGGCATCAAAGCTCTTCCAGAAGAGCTAAACCCAGTTGAGGAAGTAGCAAGCGCTGCAGCTGCTCCAGTTGCCCAAGCTGCTATCCCAGAAGGAACTGTCATCGGAGACGGTAAACTCAAAATCAACCTTGCCCGTCTAGACACTCGTTTACTTCACGGTCAGGTTGCAACTGCTTGGACTCCAGATTCAAAAGCAGACCGTATCATCGTTGCTTCAGATAACGTAGCTAAAGACGAATTACGTAAAGAATTGATTAAACAAGCAGCTCCAGGTAAAGTGAAAGCAAACGTTGTTCCTATCCAAAAACTAATCGACGTTGCAAAAGATCCTCGCTTCGGAGAAACACATGCCCTTATCTTGTTTGAAACACCTCAAGATGCTCTTCGTGCTATCGAAGGTGGCGTGCCAATCAAAACTCTTAATGTTGGATCAATGGCTCACTCAACTGGTAAAACAATGGTTAACAACGTTTTGTCTATGGATAAAGAAGACGTTGCTACATTTGAAAAAATGCGTGACCTCGGTGTTGAATTTGACGTACGTAAAGTACCAAACGACACGAAAAAAGATTTGTTTGACTTGATCAACAAAGCAAACGTGCAATAATCGATTTTATGAAAGGATTTTAAAGATGTCTATTATTTCTATGGTTTTAGTAGTCGTTGTAGCCTTCCTAGCAGGTCTTGAAGGTATCCTCGACCAGTTCCAATTCCATCAACCAATCGTAGCTTGTACCCTTATCGGTCTTGTTACTGGTAACCTTGAAGCAGGGATTATCCTTGGTGGTTCTCTTCAAATGATCGCCCTTGGTTGGGCTAACATCGGAGCTGCCGTAGCTCCTGACGCTGCTCTTGCTTCTGTTGCTGCTGCCATTATCATGGTTCTTGGTGGCGACTTTACTAAGACAGGTATCGGTGTTGCCCAAGCGGTTGCTATCCCTCTTGCAGTTGCTGGTCTATTCTTGACTATGATTGTCCGTACACTCTCTGTCGGATTGGTTCACACTGCTGATGCTTCTGCTAAAAAAGGTGACTTCAAAGCAGTTGAACGTGCTCACTTTGTCGCACTTCTTCTTCAAGGTCTTCGTATTGCAGTCCCTGCAGCACTCCTTCTAATGGTACCAACTGAAACAGTACAAAGCATTCTAAATACTATGCCTGATTGGCTCAAAGATGGTATGGCTATCGGTGGTGGTATGGTCGTTGCCGTTGGTTACGCTATGGTTATCAACATGATGGCAACTCGTGAAGTATGGCCATTCTTCGCTATTGGTTTCGTGCTTGCTGCCGTGTCAGATATTACTCTAATCGGATTTGGTGCTATCGGTGTTGCTATCGCTCTTATCTACCTTCACCTTTCTAAAACTGGTGGAAATGGTGGCGGAGGAGCCGCAACTTCTAACGACCCAATCGGCGATATCCTAGAAGACTACTAAAATAAGAAAGGACTGAAAACATCATGACTGAAAAACTTCAATTAACTAAATCAGATCGTAAAAAAGTTTGGTGGCGTTCAACTTTCTTACAAGGTTCTTGGAACTATGAACGTATGCAAAACTTGGGTTGGGCTTACTCATTAATTCCAGCTCTTAAAAAACTCTACACTAAAAAAGAAGATCAAATCGCTGCTCTTGAACGCCATCTTGAGTTCTTCAACACTCACCCATACGTAGCCGCTCCAATCATGGGGGTTACTCTTGCACTTGAAGAAGAACGTGCTAACGGTGTTGAAATTGATGACGCTGCTATCCAAGGGGTTAAAATCGGTATGATGGGACCTCTTGCTGGTATCGGTGACCCAGTATTCTGGTTTACAGTACGCCCAATCCTTGGATCACTCGGTGCTTCACTTGCCCTTACTGGTAATATCTTAGGTCCAATCCTCTTCTTCGTTCTTTGGAACTTGATTCGTATGTCATTCTTGTGGTATACACAAGAGATTGGATACAAGGCTGGATCAGAAATCACTAAAGATATGTCTGGCGGTATCCTTCAAGACATCACTAAAGGAGCTTCTATCCTTGGTATGTTCATTCTTGCTGTCCTTGTTCAACGTTGGGTAAATATTAAATTTGCTTTCGATGTTGCCAAAGTTCAACTAGATGAAAAAGCTTATATCCATTGGGATAAATTGCCAGAAGGATCTAAAGGTATCCAAGAAGCATTCGCACAAGTAGGACAAGGATTGTCTCAAACACCTGAAAAAGTTACTACTTTCCAACAAAACTTGGATATGTTGATCCCTGGACTATCAGGACTACTCCTTACTTTCCTTTGCATGTACTTACTTAAGAAAAAAGTATCTCCAATCACTATTATCCTTGCACTCTTCGCAGTGGGTATTGTGGCACATGTTCTTCACATCATGTAATCAAGCAACTTAAAAGGAATCAGGTTCTAAAATCTGATTCCTTTTTTCTATACTTTTATTCAGCCAAGGCTCCCATTGGATCCCATGGTGCAAGAACAATTGGTTCTGCTTCATAGGCAGCTTGTTCTTCGGCTGTTAACAATTCTTTGCGGACAACAATCTGGTAAGTGTATTCGTCCATCCAAGCATCTGAGGCAACGAAGTAACCATCTGTACCGACCTTGTCTCCCCATGAGTTTTCAACCTTCCACTTAGTTGATTTCCCATTTTCATCCAAGTCCACACCTGTCAAGACCATGGCGTGGGTCATCAAGCTCTCGCTGTAGTCCAAACGTCCAGCCTTGTCTTGAGTGAGTTTAATGTCCATGCTTGATTCAAAGTCATAAACATCTGTCGCAAGGATTCCAGCTTTGCGGTTGCTGAGCTGACCGACATCAGAACCAAACCAAACAGTCTCACCTGCTTGCATTTGAGCAATCGCCAATTCTTTCAAGCGCTCCATCGGCACGTTGATGTAGCGAACTGCACGGCTACCAACCACATTCCCCAACATCTCAACTGTGTAAGATTTTCCGTAAGGTTTGTCAGCAGTTGGAGCATTGATAACAGAAACGTAGTCTTCTAAAGGAAGATTGACATATTTCTTGTAAAATTCCTGTGGTGTAATGCCCTTTTCGCTTTGGTAGTTGTTGTCTTTATCGCGATAAGCAAAGTCAAATTTTCGTGGTGGAAGCCCCAATGACATAGCAAGGAAATTAAAGATTTCTTGCAAGAGGTCTTCTTTCTTAGCTTGAACAGTCGCTTGATCTGCACCAGAAACAAGCAAGTCACGCAAGATTTGAGCATCTTGACGAAGCAATTTGTTGAGAATGGCATTTAGCTCACGACTGCTACTAGATGAAACTGACTCAGGGTAAACTGACTTAGGCACGACACCATATTTTTCAAAAAGAGATACCACCATATCCCATTGACCACCATCTTGTTGAGGTGTCTGAAGTAGGAATTTAACCTTACGGCTCGTCAATTCTTGGTCTGCAGTCGCAATGACTTGCTCCAAGAACCAGTTTGATTTCTCATACTTGTCCCAGAAGAAAGTGTGGGCTTGTGACAACTCAAAGTTTTCCAATTTATATTGAGAGATGAGTTTGTGGCGGAAGGTGTTAAGGGCTGCGAACATCCAGCAACGACCAGATGCTTTCTGGTTGGTTACCTTGTCCTTGGTCAAATCCAATGAAAAAACAGGTGTATTGTCTACATGACTTTGGCGACGTTCTAGAGCTGCAAAAATTCCATTATGGCTGGCAGCATTTTCAATCGCTTGGTATTTGACATTTGCTTCATAGTTGGCAAATAGTTTATCAGTAAATGATTCTTGAATCGCGTTCATAGATTCCTCCTTTTATTCTACAGTCTATTATAACTCTTTTCACAAAGGAAGCAACTGAAAAACATAAAAGGCAAGGACATTCTACCTCACCTTTTTCGAATATAAACCAATTTAAGCGATACTAGCAAGGAGAACCTCTAATTCTTCCTTGGTCAAGCGACGCCATTCTCCTCGCTGCAAGTTCTCATCCAATACTAGCGTTCCCATAGTCAAACGTTGCAAGTCTACTACTTCCTTGCCACAGTAGCCCACCATACGCTTGACCTGATGAAACTTCCCTTCTGCAATGGTCACACGGATTTGGCTTTGATTCTTTTCTGGATCTATGGACACAAGCTCCAGTTTAGCAGGCTGACAAGTAAAGTCTTTAAGAGGAATTCCCTTGGCAAATGTCTCCACGTCTTCTTGAGTCATAATTCCCTTGACCTGAGCCTGATAAGTCTTGTCCACATGACGCTTAGGTGAAAGAAGAGCATGAGCCAGCTGACCATCATTGGTCAAGAGTAAAAGACCATGCGTGTCAATATCCAAGCGTCCTACTGGGAAAACTTCCTTGCTCCGAGCAATATCATCCAGCAAGTCCAGAACGGTTCTGTGCTTAGGATCCTCAGTCGCTGAGATAACTCCTTGGGGCTTGTTCATCATGTAGTAGACAAACTCTTCATACTCCAACACTTGCCCATCAAAGCGAATCTCATCTATTTTTTCATCAATCTGCAATTTAGCTGATTTTTCTTTTTTACCATTTACAGTCACGCGCCCAGCCTTGAGCAAGTTTTTGACCTCAGTCCGGCTCCCCACAGCGCAGGCAACTAAAAATTTATCTAATCTCATAGAACTATTATATCATACTCAAAAGGAGGCTGGTACAATGACCAACCTCCTTTTTGTTTCATACTCTTCAAAAATCTCTTCAAACCGCGTCAACGTCGCCTTGCCGTATGTATGGTTACTGACTTCGTCAGTTCTATCTGCAACCTCAAAACAGTGTTTTGAGCTGGCTTCGTCAGTTCTATCTGCAACCTCAAAGCAGTGCTTTGAGCAACCTGCGGCTAGTTTCCTAGTTTGCTCTTTGATTTTCATTGAGTATCAGATTTAAGAAATTAACTCCCTCGTCTCCAGAAAATCGCTAAGACAATCATGGAACCTAGTACTGCCGGAATAATGGCAGTTCCTGCTATTATCGGTCCCCAAGTCCCAAAAAGCAAATGGCCTATAAAGGCACCAATCCATCCGAGAAACATTTTTCCAAAACACCCCATTCGCTCTCCACGATTGGTCAGAGTACCTGCTAAAAATCCCACTAGGAGACCAACGAACATACTTCCTAACATATTATCTCCTTAATTTGCCCAATCTCCGTTACGGAAGAGTGGTACACGTGTCCCATCCTCACGGATACCATCGATATCCATTTGGTTAGAACCAATCATAAAGTCCACGTGAACATCTGAACGGTTAAGCCCCGCAGCTTCAAGCTCCTCTTCGCTCATCTCCGCTCCACCAACTACGCTAGTCGCATAGGCTGCACCGATAGCCAAGTGATTTGACGCATTCTCATCGAAAAGGGTATTAAAGAAGGTAATGCCTGACTGAGAAATTGGGCTTGGATCTGGTACCAAGGCACATTCACCCAAGGCACGCGCACCCGCATTTTCAAAGACAAGGTCTTTCATGACTTGATCGCCTTTTTCTGCAGTGATATCCACAATTTGTCCATCCTTGAAGGTTACTTTAATTCCCTCGATGATATTTCCATTATAGCTAAGCGGTTTTGTAGAAGTGACATAACCATCTGCACGACGGAAGTCAGGCGCTGTGAAGACTTCTTCTGTCGGCATATTTGGCAAGAATCCTTCGCCCTGTGCATTGATAGCACCAGCTGATTCCCAAACGTGGTTCTTTGGTAAACCAAGTGTCAAATCTGTCCCTGGCGCTGTGTAGTGAAGGGCTGAAAATTGTTCTTTATTGAGCATATCAGCTTTACTCTTAAGGATAGCTGCATGCTCTTCCCAAGCCTTAACAGGATTTTCTTCGTAGACACGGCAAGTTTTGAAGATTTGGTCCCAAAGGAGATCGACTGCTTCTTCGTCGCTCGCAGCATTTGGAAAGACTTTCTTAGCCCACTCAAGTCCAGCAGCGGCTGCCACAGTCCAGCTAACCTTGTTGGATTGCGTTGCGATGCGCATTGGCTTCATAGCAAGTCCCATAGCTTTAGCAGAAGCTGATAGCTTGTCAGCATCCACTCCGTTCAAGGCACCTGGATCAGATGAACGAACTCCGAGACGGCTAGCCTTGTTCTCCAAGAGATAGTTCATCTCAGCAATCTTGTATTCTGGCACATTGTCCAGACGCTCCATCGGTGCGTGGAGGAATTTCTCACGGTTAATGACATCATCTGTCCACTGAACGATCACCTCATGTGCACCCAAAGCATAAGCTTCTTTCACAATCAAATGCGCCAACTCGCGTTGCTCCACATCAATAGAAAGAGCCAAAGTGTGACCAGCCTGCACGTTGATTCCGTTCGCAACCAGTAATTTCGCATATTTTTCTAGATTTTCTTTAAAATTTGGTAAAACCATGTTGTTTTCTCTTTTCTATTTTATTTTTCTTTCAAAGCAGAGAATAATCCTGCTAAAGCAATAGCACCTGACAAGAGTGCTGTCGATAGAAGTATTGTCTGGTCAGCAAGTTCTAGCTGATAGTCAAAAACTTTTTGAGCTGGTTTGTCTTTTACAAAATCCTTCCCTTACTAGTATATCACATATATTGGTATTTTAAAAAACAAGCTTACTGAAGCTTGTTTTAATTAGCTATTACAAAAATTTTGTACATATCTTTCCACTTCTTTTTCCATAGATTGAATCTCACCAATATCCCATCTATTTTTTTTAGAAGTTACCTTTGCCATCATCTGTAATTTTAAACTCTGACGATGGAATATCCCTTCTCTTTCCCATTGTTCTAATTTAGCCTCTGGATAGGAGTTGCCAAACCTGGAGTTCTGACTATCGGTAATGATACAAAGATTACCAAAGGAATGTAAAAACTCAGAAGATAATTGGCTCTCTCCATCATGTCCATTTGGATTCTGAGGATACCAATGCTCTATGGAGCGACGATATGCAAATTTGAAATCTCCAAACTCAATATCGTAATCTTTCTTCAATTCTTCACGATTTTTCCATAAAACATAATCTACAAAGTTAAAAGCGTAAACAGGAATTGCCCCATATTTTTTGATACTTTTATCTTCGGTAAACAATCTTTCCTCAGCATATCTCACTGCCATTTTTTCAAGAAATTCCTTAAAATAATCACCAAATTCTTGATTATTTAGTTCTTCAATATGTCTGAATAGAAATTGTAAGATCTCGAATAACCAACGACTATCACGATTAGCAGTAAAGGTCACAGCAAACATGGATTGAAGGAGGATAATATTTTTGTTTAAATTGTCAAAAGTATTGTTTTGATAATTAATTCGAACATATTTCCATCCTCCATTTTCATTTCGTTGATATGTCTCATACTTACCTCGTTTGATTTGCCATTCGGTTTCATTTTCTAATTGGACATTTTTTACGATAAGCGTATCAAATATATGCTTCATAGTCAGAAGTAGTTGCCCAAATTGTTGGACCCATTCTCTATCTCGTCGTTCAATTTCAAAAATTTTCAATAATTTTTTATCATCAAATGTAGTTTCATCATTTCCTTCCATTATGAAAAAAACTTGAAGCAAAAATGTTGGAAAATCAATTACAGTCGTATAATTTGAAATATCTGCTCCATTATTTACTAAGCTACTACTTTCATATTTTGTCTGAGTAATTGCATCTAGTAAACTTCGTTGCTCAATTTTTTTTACTCTTATTTTCTCAAATACACTTTCCAATTTGAAGTTAGTAAATTCTTTACCAAAAATTTTCTCCCCCTCTTCATCAGTATTGTTTGGTCTACTTCGGATTTGAAAAGTTTTTATTACCGGCTTATTAAATTCTGCACAGGCGTCCCAAATTCTTGCAAACTTTTGCGCCATTTCTTGATCTGTACCGAACTTAGCCATCATTTGCGCCTTAAGAATCTCATGAGCCTCTAGTTGTTCTCCTCGAGAGTTGAAACGTTCGAAATAAAGATTCAAATCTAAATCCTCAGGAAGTATACTCCGAAAAATGATGACATTCTCAAAAAGATAATCAACGAAAGACTGAGGATCAAGACGGCGCTCCTCTAGCACTTTTTTCAATGCGTCTTTAGCATATCTGTAACCTCTAGTCAGCTCATTTTCATCGTCCTCTGAAATTTCTTGCTTGGCAAATAAATCTTTAATATTTTTATTTGATTTCTGCCTAGCTGGGAAGGTAAGATTGACAGCTTTCAATCTATCAAAACCAAACTCATGCTTCAAAGCTAAGGCAATCAAATTAAGGGCTGTTGTCCGTTGTTGCCCATCTATGATTTTGAAAATGCCATTCTCTTTATTAACGACTAATGTTCCAATATAGTAATTGTCTCTATTTTTATAGTAATTGTCTCTATTTTCTTGAAAAGCATCCGCCACATCGTTCAACAATTGTTCAATTTCATCATAAGTCCAAGCAAAATTTCTCTGATATAGAGGAATAGCATAGGTATCTTCATTTAATAAACGATTAACTGATAAGCTTATATGTGTTTCTACCATTTACCTTTTTCCTCTTCTATAATCTTGTCCACAGTATAATTTTCAAATAATTCTCTATCTATCTTAATCATGAAATCATTCGGAGTGACAGCATGAGATAAAAGTTGAAATAGCTTTTGAGCCTCTTTTTGTCTAAACCTTCCACCAGCAACATAGTTTCCTACCGTCGCATCATATATTGCTTTAGACTTAACTCGAGGGTAATAAGACCAAATAAACAAGGTTTCTACTATCTCCGTTGATAGCTCATCTTTTCCAAATCTCTCTGCAAAAAGTGAGCAAATATTTAGGAATATATTGTAACACTTGAGGTAGCGCCCCTTTGAGCTATTGTAAATGTTCAACATACCTTTTGGGTAAACTAGATTTTTTCCTTCCCCTTCAGGTTCATCAGAAAATCCTAACTCTTCATTTAAAAAATCTTTATGCTCTTTAATAGTTACATGAGCAGATTCAATATACTCAAAAAATTTACTTCCATCAATGATTGGCATAGTAATGGACATGGGGAGATTTTCAATATGACGATACAATTCTAGATATGGAAAGTTCTGATTCAAATCAACGCCTTTAAAATCGTCAATAAAATCCTCTGTAAAACGCAGATAAGATCCATAACGCTTGTTTGTCAATCCTGTCTCTCCTCGAGACCAACGTCTCATACGGAAAAGATGTTTATCAAACAACTCTTTGAGACTTAAATCTTTATCTTCTACAAATTGCTCCCACTTTTCAACAATCTTTTCATCTTCTGAATCTTCCTTGCGAAGATGATAGGCTTTGAGCAAATCATGAGGTTCTAAAGATTTTCCACGATTATTCTGAGAATCAAATAACTGAAAGGCTTCAGATAATCGTTTCTGTGGCATAGTAATCACGGAGACAGAACAATTTTCCAATAAAAAATTGCAAATATCTTTTGCCTGATTTTCGCCAACCAATTGAGTCAAATTTTCCCACTCATTATAATTTTCACTCGCATGATAGCAAGATAGCTCTCCAAATACAGCAGCACTCAGCAGTTGCTTAGCACCCTTATAATTCTCTAATCTATCTAATAAATGAAGAAACAATGAAATAGAAATTAGCCGTTGCTGTCCATCGACAATATCTAAGTATCTATCATTTTTATGCAAGATAACGGAACCAATCTGATATTCCTTTTTCCCCATAGCATCTCGTAAATCATAAAAAAGATTACGGATATGTTTTCTGTTCCATTTATATGGTCTTTGATAAGAAGGAATCCGCAAACCCTCTTCTTTCAATAGTTCTCCAACCTTTTTAGAAGTAAATTGAATAGTCATTTTATCCTCATCTATATTTATCTATCATCTCTTGAACTGTTTGCTTCATATCCTCTACTAAAATCCGAGGATATAAAACAGTAACTGCTTCCCCTTGTCCCAGCAACCAGCGTTTAAGCCCCGGTGTATGCTGACTTTCAAACTGAAAATGAGTCCAGTTGCCATTTTTCCCAACTATTTTTGCATTTGGAAATTGATCCATCACAATCGTCGGATCGTACAAATACTCGATTTCAATACTGATTTTCTTCCCGATAAAAGCATCTACTCTCTCGTTACGAATGTCACCATCTCTAAATTTATTTCGATAAGAAATAGAGGGTTTCTCTATATCACTAAGAGACCATGACCGGATGCGGTCTACTCTTAAAGTAATATAAGTAGCATGTTTCAGCTGGTAGACAACTAGATAGAAATAATGACTATCATAATAAAGAGAGACTGGCAAAACAGTCTGCCTCTTAGAAGACTCAGAATAAGGTTTTTGATAGATAATGTCTAGAACCTGTTCATGTAAAATAGCTTCTGATAAATTCCAAATTTTCTCTATTCTATTTTGTTGATCCGTTAAGGGAGCATAGTTAAGCTTTTCACTTCCAATAATCTGCTCGATTTCTTTCCGATCATCACGGGGAACTAAGTTCAGTAAATTATTTAGTAAGCTAGCAATTTCTGGTCTGTTCAGTGCTCGATTTTCCAATAAAATCTTTGAAATAACTAGAATATCCTTTTTATTAAAAACTGACTTACTAGATAAACAATACTTATTCGTTTTACGGTTATAAAGCAAATCTCCACTATAACTGGTGTGACTATATAAAATATCACGGAGTAGCGAAAAATCTCTCTGTATCGTCTTTTCACTAACCTCAAATTCCTGAGCCAGTTGCTTTTTTCCTAACGGAGTCCCAAACTGTAAACGTAAAAAAATCGTTAGCAGTCTCTCTTGATCATTCATTTGCAGTCCTTCTACATATTATTCAAACAATACTATTTCCAGTACATTATTATCACTTCTATAGTCTAACTAGCACTTTATATTCAAAACGATTAAAGCAAAATAAACTAGCCCTTAGATGATTTCAACTGTACCACTATGCCAGATTCGAAGAACTCAACTACGGATTCAGGCATATTTTTTAAGTCTTCGGGTAAGCAGTCTGAATATACAATGAAGAGTTTGTTTCTTTTCTTACTCTCTTTGAATTGCTGCATCCAGTATTCCTGTACCCTTTGATCAGCTTCTCCCAAAAATTGAACTCCCTCCAGAAAAATCAAGTCATACTCTGTATACCCCATTTGCAGTTTTATCCATTGACTATGTTTAGAAAAAATCAAATTATCTCTCACTCGATAATATACAAGTGAT
Organism: Streptococcus mitis; assembly: GCF_013305725.1. Classification (NCBI taxonomy): domain Bacteria; kingdom Bacillati; phylum Bacillota; class Bacilli; order Lactobacillales; family Streptococcaceae; genus Streptococcus; species Streptococcus mitis. Next base: position 217,100 of record NZ_CP047883.1, on the reverse strand, counting down.
GCTATTGGAGTAGCAGGTTTTATTTTAGTTAACGTATAATAAATCAAATGCCATCTGTCAGTCTCTGAAATACCGCGAATGTAAATACATTGAGAATCTTCTTTTAAGTCTATTTGTGGGAATCCGGTCCAATCACTCCCATCATCTTTCAAGCCTTTTTCAAAATTATAAATCTCCTCTTCAATTGACACATTAGAATTTAAAATTTCTTGATCCACCATATTATACTCTCTTTTCTATTATTTTTAAGAGAATTATAACAAATCAAGTGGACATATTTTGTCCACTTGATCAAAATAAGCAATTTTTTAAAACAATTCATCAAACAAACTCAACTGGTTATCCTCTGGCATATTGCCGAGAATGCCCATTTCATCCATCTTTTCAACCAAAGTTGATGAGAGTCCACCACGCTTACGCAATTCTGTTTTAGAAAGAAATTCTCCCTCTTCACGCGCTCGAACTAACTGCTTGGCAACGTTCTCTCCCAGACCATCCATAGCAACAAATGGTGGAATCAGTGTATCTCCGTCAATGATGAATTCAGTCGCATCACTACGGTAGAGGTCTAACTTCCCAAACTTGAAACCACGTTCCCACATTTCATTGACAATCTCAAGAGTTGTATAAAGATCAATCTCCACATTAGAAGCCTCATTGTTCTTCCGTTTTTCAGAGATTTCTTCCATTCTGCGCTTGATAGCATCCAAGCCCGCCCCCATGGTCTTGATATCAAATGCCTTAGCACGGATTGAGAAGTAAGCACAGTAGTAATAAATAGGGTGGTGAACCTTGAAGTAAGCTACACGCAAGGCCATCATAACGTAGGCTGCCGCATGGGCTTTCGGGAACATGTACTTAATTTTCCCACAGGACTCGATATACCACTCTGGCACCTTATTAGCCTTCATGGCTTCGATATAGCCATTTCTCTCCTCTTCTGAAATCTTGAGCCACAAGCCCTTACGTACCCGTTCCATAATGGTAAAGGCCATCTTAGGCTCGAGGCCAGCATGCATGAGGTAAACCATGATGTCGTCTCGACAACCGATAACGGTTGATAGGTCAGCAATCCCTTGCTTAATCAAATCTTGGGCATTGCCCAGCCAAACGTCGGTACCGTGGGACAACCCTGACAACTGAAGCAATTCTGCAAAAGTCGTCGGATGCGTCTCGTCTACCATTCCACGTACAAAGTTGGTTCCAAATTCTGGAATCCCCAACATCCCTGTAGGCGTTCCAATTTGTTCAGGTGTTACCCCAAGCACATCAGTCCCAGAAAAAAGGGCCATCACGCCTTCGTCATCCATAGGGATTTCATTAGGGTCAATCCCAGACAAGTCCTGGAGTTTTCGAATCATAGTCGGATCATCATGTCCCAGTATATCGAGTTTGAGGACGTTCTCATCGATATCGTGGAAGTTAAAGTGAGTAGTCTGCCATTCAGCCGTTACGTCGTCTGCTGGATATTGGATCGGCGTAAAATCATAGACCTCCATATAGTTAGGAATAACTACGATTCCCCCTGGGTGCTGACCTGTCGTACGTTTGACACCCGCAGCTCCCTGGGCTAGACGTTCCACCTCTGCAGCACGATAAATTTTCCCATAATCTCGCTCGTAACCCTTGACAAATCCATAGGCTATCTTAGCTTTCACCGTACCAACCGTTCCTGCACGGAAGGCATATTCCTCACCAAAGATATCACGCACATCCAAGTGAGCACTAGGCTGATCTTCTCCCGAGAAGTTCAAGTCAATATCAGGAACCTTGTCTCCATCAAAACCAAGGAAGGTCTCAAAAGGAATATCTTGTCCGTTTTTGCTGAGTTTGTGGCCACATTTAGGACAGTCCTTATTGGGCATATCAAAACCTGAACCGTAAGAACCATCAGTGATAAACTCACTGTACTGACACTGACCACAGACATAGTGTGGAGAGAGAGGATTAACCTCTGTAATCCCAATCATGGTCGCAACGAAACTGGACCCAACAGACCCACGAGAACCAACCAAGTAGCCCCGTTCATTAGAACGTTGCACTAGCATCTGGGAAGCCAGATAAATCACAGCAAATCCATTCCCCAGAATAGAGGTTAGTTCTTTTTCAATCCGCAAATCGACAATATCTGGTAGCGGATTTCCATAAATCTCAAAAGCTTTCTTATAGGTCAACTCAGCAACCGTCTCTTCAGCCTTGTCGATGAAAGGCGTGTACAAATCACCTTTTACAACCTCAACGGGTTCAAAGATTTCTGCCAAGGCATTGGTGTTTTCAATAACCAACTTGCGTGCTAAATCCTCGCCCAAGAAGGCAAATTCATCCAACATCTCATTGGTTGTTCGAAAATGAGCCTTGGGAAGAGGAGCTGGTTGGGCATGTTCCCCATGACCGATGGTTCGGTTAATCATAGCCCCCTGGCCCAAACTACGGACAATAATTTCACGGTAAATCTCTTCTTCCAGTTCGATATAGTGAACATTTCCCGTAGCCAGAACAGGTTTGCCAAGACGGTCCCCAACCTCTATCAAACTCTTGATAATGGTCTGGAGCTCCTCCATATCCTTGACCTGCTCCTTGGCAATTAATGGCGCATAAATAGCCGGTGGCATAACCTCGATAAAGTCATAATACTTGGCCACCTCAACCGCCGCATCCACACCTTGGGAAACGACTGCATCAAAAACTTCACCCTCAGAGCAAGCTGAACCTAAAATCAAGCCCTCCCGATGGGCATCTAGAACCGTTCTTGGAATCCGTGGCACCCCTTCAAAGTACTTGGTATTGGATAAAGAAACCAGTTTAAAGATATTTTTTAGCCCTACTTGATTCTTGACATAAATTGTCGCATGTTTAATCCGAGCTTTTTTATAAGAATCTGGGCTAATCAAATCAATGTTGAGTCTAGCTAAATCGGTCACACCATGTTTTTCTGCTACCTCTTTGATAAAGATGAAAAGCAGGCGACCTGTAGCTTCCGCATCGTAATTGGCCATGTGGTGATGTTCTAAAGCCACACCAAAACGCTTGGTCAAAGGCCCCAAACCATGACGCTTATACTCAGGATAGAGGTTTCGAGCAAACTCTAGCGTATCAATCACTGGCTGGCTAATCTTAGGCAGACCATGACGCTCATAGTTGGCATTCATAAATCCAACGTCAAAGGTGGCATTGTGGGCAACTAGGACCGTGTCCTTGCAAAACTCTTGAAATTCTTGCAGAACTTGTTCCAGTGGTTTGGCATTTTTGACATGATCATCTGTAATTCCAGTCAACTCAGTAGTAAAAGCTGACAAAGGATGTCCAGGATTGATAAATTCATCAAATTCAGCAATGACATTCCCCTTGTACATCTTAGAGGCCGCAACCTGAATCAAGTCATTATAGATAGCTGAAAGACCTGTCGTTTCCACGTCAAAAACCACGTAGGTCGCTTCCGACAAGTCCATCTCCACTTCGTTGTAGACGATAGGGACACGATCCTCCACGATATTGGCTTCCATACCATAGATCAGCTGGATTCCTGCTTTCTTAGCCGCCTTATAGCCGTGTGGGAAGGACTGAACATTTCCATGGTCCGTGATGGCAACCGCCTTGTGTCCCCACTTAGCAGCTGTCGCAACGATCTCTTCTACCTCGGGTAGTGCATCCATGGTCGACATGTTAGTATGAGCATGAAACTCAACCCGGCGCTCACCTTCTGGCATCAAATCCTTCCGCTCATAGTGAACAACTTCCTGCACGTCTTGCACGTTCATAGTCAAATCACGTGTGAAGTTATTCATCTCCACATTCCCACGAACTCGGAGCCAAGAATTTTTCTTGATTAGGTCAAATTTCTGAGCCTCTTCCTCATTCTTAACCCACTTTTGCATCGAAAAACTTGAAGTGTAGTCCGTCATTTTAAAGTTGATCAAAACACGCCCTGTTCTGGTCACTTTTTGCTCCACATCAAAAACAACCCCTTCAAAGACCAGACGATTTTCCTCCGTCGTCACTTCGATCATAGGAGTAATCTCCGCCTTATCTAGCTTTGGCTTAGCCGCAGCCTTTTTGGCTTGAAAATCAAAGGCTGGCTTCTCTTCCGCTGGAGGAGGTGCCAGCTGTTCCAGTTGTTCCATCGCACGGAGCGCTTCCTCATTGGCCGCTTGAACAATCTGCTCATTTTCAGCATGAAAGGCCTCTTCCTGCTCTTGGGTCAGCACATCATTCTTCTCGACTTGACAATTAAAAGTTGGAAAGCCAAATTTTTCAAGTTGTTTAGCTAAATTAGGAAGGTGATTTTTCTTAAAGTGTTCCTTATCAATCGCCTCGGAACCCTCAATAAAGAGTTGATTTCCATCAGCACGAACTTGCAAATTCTGATAAAGAGATTTAAAACCTTGACTAGTACATGGGCCTTCAGAGAAAGCCTCCCTATAGTAGGACTGCAAGAGCTGATTTGAAAATTCTTGAGACCGAGCCTTGATTTCGAAAACAGCTTTATTGCCTGTCTTAGAAAATTCTTCGCTCAAACCTTTCTTTAATTCTAAAAAGATTTCAATCGGTAAAATATTAGAAAATACGAAATGAAACTCCCATACCTTACTAATTTTATGAACTACAACTCGCTCAATATCAGCCTGTGATAAAGCAGGAGCCTGTCGCATTTCAGCAGGCATCCCCAGTTGATTCATCAAAATTTCAAAACTGTTTGACATTCATTTCCCTCACATTATTCTTCTACTATTTTACCATATTTAGAAAAAATATATAGCTAGTATCTTACCTTAAAGACTGCTACTTTTAACAAATGACTCTATAATATTTGTAGTAGATAAATCCCCTATGGATATTATGGAGCTTATTTTGGTGTAGAAAAAAGTCCCATAAAATCTATAATGAAAAGCGACAAAACAACTCATTAGAAAGATTCATATGGAACTATTACATTTTATCACGAAACTGCTTGACATTGAAGATACTGATATCAAAATTATCAATGTTATTAATAGGGTTACACACAAGGAAATCATCGCCAAACTGGAAGCAACCAATAATGGTTCTATAATATTTGTAGTGGGTAAATCCCCTATGGATATTATGGAGCCTATTTTTGTGTAGAAAAAAAGTCCCATAAAATCTATAATGAAAAGCGACTAAACAACTCATTAGAAAGAATCATATGGAACAATTACATTTTACCACAAAACTACTAGATATTAAAGACCCCAATATCCAGTTTCTAGACATCATCAATATGTATACACACAAGGAAATCATAGCTAAACTGGACTATGACGCCCCATCTTGTCCTGAGTGTGGTGGAAGTCAAATGAAGAAATACGACTTTCAAAAACCTTCTAAAATTCCTTACCTTGAAACAACTGGTATGCCTACTAGAATTCTCCTTAAAAAACGCCGTTTTAAGTGCTATCAGTGCTCAAAAATGGCTATCGCTGAGACTCCTATAGTAAAGAAAAATCATCAAATCCATCGTATCATCAACCAAAAAATTGCGCAAAAGCTGATTGAAAAGACTTCTTTGACCGATATTGCTCATCAGCTTTCCATTTCAACTTCAACTGTCATTCGCAAGCTCAACTCAATGACTTCCGTTTTAAGCATGATTTTTCTTGTCTTCCTGAGATTATGTCCTGGGATGAGTCTGCCTTCACTAAGGGAAAGATGAGTTTCATTGCTCAAGATTTTGACAATCTCAACATTATCACTGTTCTTGAGGGCAGAACACAAGCTATTATCCGAAATCAATTTCTTAAATATGATAGGGCAGTTCGATGTCGAGTGAAAATCATTACTATGGATATGTTTACCCCTTACTATGACTTGGCTAAACAGATTTTTCCGTGTGCTAAAATCGTTCTAGATCGTTTCCATATTGTACAACATTTAAGCCGTGCTATGAGTCGTGTGCGTGTCCAATTCATGAATCAGTTTGAACGAAAATCTCATGAATACAAGGCTATCAAGCGATACTGGAAACCCATCCAACAGGATAGTCGTAAACTCAGCGATAAACGTTTTTATCGCCCTACTTTTCGTATGAACTTGACCAATAAAGAGATTTTAGACAAGCTTTTGAGCTATTCAGAAGACTTGAAACACCACTACAATGTCTATCAGCTATTACTCTTTCACTTTCAGAACAAGGAGCCAGATAAATTTTTCGGACTCATTGAGGACAATCTTAAGCCGGTTCATCCTCTTTTTCATACTGTTTTTAAAACATTTCTAAAGGACAAAGAAAAAATTGTCAACGCCCTTCAACTACCCTATTCTAACGCAAAATTGGAGGCCACTAATAATCTCATCAAACTCATCAAGCGCAATGCCTTTGGATTTCGAAACTTTGAAAACTTCAAAAAACGGATTTTTATTGCTCTGAACATCAAAAAAGAAAGGACGAAATTCGTCCTTTCTCGATCTTAGCTTTTCTTCACCCCACTACAGTTGATAAAAAGCTACAATTAATCGGGAAGACAGGATTCGAACCTGCGACACCTTGGTCCCAAACCAAGTACTCTACCAAGCTGAGCTACTTCCCGAGTTAAAAAGAAAAATGCACCCTAGAGGAGTCGAACCTCTAACCGCCTGATTCGTAGTCAGGTACTCTATCCAGTTGAGCTAAGGGTGCTCATTATATTATGCCGAGGACCGGAATCGAACCGGTACGATCGTTACCAATCGCAGGATTTTAAGTCCTGTGCGTCTGCCAGTTCCGCCACCCCGGCCTCTCTAAGCGAACGACGGGATTCGAACCCGCGACCCCCACCTTGGCAAGGTGGTGTTCTACCACTGAACTACGTTCGCACTGTTTTCTTCTATCTAAAAATGCCGGCTACATGACTTGAACACGCGACCCTCTGATTACAAATCAGATGCTCTACCAACTGAGCTAAGCCGGCTCATTTATTATATCTTAATGCGGGTTAAGGGACTTGAACCCCCACGCCGTTAAGCGCCAGATCCTAAATCTGGTGCGTCTGCCAATTCCGCCAAACCCGCATATATGACCCGTACTGGGCTCGAACCAGTGACCCATTGATTAAAAGTCAATTGCTCTACCAACTGAGCTAACGAGTCTAAAATAACTTACATTATTCTAACGGTCCCGACGGGAATCGAACCCGCGATCTTCGCCGTGACAGGGCGACGTGATAACCGCTACACTACGGGACCTATGGGAGTTAACGGGATCGAACCGCTGACCCTCTGCTTGTAAGGCAGATGCTCTCCCAGCTGAGCTAAACTCCCTAGAGCTAAGCGACTTCCATATCTCACAGGGGGCAACCCCCAACTACTTCCGGCGTTCTAGGGCTTAACTTCTGTGTTCGGCATGGGTACAGGTGTATCTCCTAGGCTATCGTCACTTAACTCTGAGTAATACCTACTCAAAATTGAATATCTATTCAAATCAAGAAAACCGTTCGCTTTCATATTCTCAGTTACTTTGGATAAGTCCTCGAGCTATTAGTATTAGTCCGCTACATGTGTCGCCACACTTCCACTTCTAACCTATCTACCTGATCATCTCTCAGGGCTCTTACTGATATAAAATCATGGGAAATCTCATCTTGAGGTGGGTTTCACACTTAGATGCTTTCAGCGTTTATCCCTTCCCTACATAGCTACCCAGCGATGCCTTTGGCAAGACAACTGGTACACCAGCGGTAAGTCCACTCTGGTCCTCTCGTACTAGGAGCAGATCCTCTCAAATTTCCTACGCCCGCGACGGATAGGGACCGAACTGTCTCACGACGTTCTGAACCCAGCTCGCGTGCCGCTTTAATGGGCGAACAGCCCAACCCTTGGGACCGACTACAGCCCCAGGATGCGACGAGCCGACATCGAGGTGCCAAACCTCCCCGTCGATGTGAACTCTTGGGGGAGATAAGCCTGTTATCCCCAGGGTAGCTTTTATCCGTTGAGCGATGGCCCTTCCATACGGAACCACCGGATCACTAAGCCCGACTTTCGTCCCTGCTCGAGTTGTAGCTCTCGCAGTCAAGCTCCCTTATACCTTTACACTCTGCGAATGATTTCCAACCATTCTGAGGGAACCTTTGGGCGCCTCCGTTACCTTTTAGGAGGCGACCGCCCCAGTCAAACTGCCCGTCAGACACTGTCTCCGATAGGGATCACCTATCCGGGTTAGAGTGGCCATAACACAAGGGTAGTATCCCAACAACGTCTCCTTCGAAACTGGCGTCCCGATCTCATAGACTCCTACCTATCCTGTACATGTGGTACAGACACTCAATATCAAACTGCAGTAAAGCTCCATGGGGTCTTTCCGTCCTGTCGCGGGTAACCTGCATCTTCACAGGTACTAAAATTTCACCGAGTCTCTCGTTGAGACAGTGCCCAAATCATTACGCCTTTCGTGCGGGTCGGAACTTACCCGACAAGGAATTTCGCTACCTTAGGACCGTTATAGTTACGGCCGCCGTTTACTGGGGCTTCAATTCATACCTTTGCTTACGCTAAGCACTCCTCTTAACCTTCCAGCACCGGGCAGGCGTCACCCCCTATACATCATCTTACGATTTAGCAGAGAGCTGTGTTTTTGATAAACAGTTGCTTGGGCCTATTCACTGCGGCTGACTTAAAGTCAGCACCCCTTCTCCCGAAGTTACGGGGTCATTTTGCCGAGTTCCTTAACGAGAGTTCTCTCGCTCACCTGAGGCTACTCGCCTCGACTACCTGTGTCGGTTTGCGGTACGGGTAGAGTATGTTTAAATGCTAGAAGCTTTTCTTGGCAGTGTGACGTCACTAACTTCGCTACTAAACTTCGCTCCCCATCACAGCTCAATGTTACAGATATAAGCATTTGACTCATATCACACCTCACTGCTTAGACAGACACTTCCAATCGTCTGCTTTAGTTAGCCTACTGCGTCCCTCCATCACTACATACTCTAGTACAGGAATATCAACCTGTTGTCCATCGGATACACCTTTCGGTCTCTCCTTAGGTCCCGACTAACCCAGGGCGGACGAGCCTTCCCCTGGAAACCTTAGTCTTACGGTGGACAGGATTCTCACCTGTCTTTCGCTACTCATACCGGCATTCTCACTTCTATGCGTTCCAGCACTCCTCACGGTACACCTTCATCACACATAGAACGCTCTCCTACCATACCTATAAAGGTATCCACAGCTTCGGTAAATTGTTTTAGCCCCGGTACATTTTCGGCGCAGGGTCACTCGACTAGTGAGCTATTACGCACTCTTTGAATGAATAGCTGCTTCTAAGCTAACATCCTAGTTGTCTGTGCAACCCCACATCCTTTTCCACTTAACAATTATTTTGGGACCTTAGCTGGTGGTCTGGGCTGTTTCCCTTTCGACTACGGATCTTAGCACTCGCAGTCTGACTGCCGACCATAATTCATTGGCATTCGGAGTTTATCTGAGATTGGTAATCCGGGATGGACCCCTCACCCAAACAGTGCTCTACCTCCAAGAATCTCTAATGTCGACGCTAGCCCTAAAGCTATTTCGGAGAGAACCAGCTATCTCCAAGTTCGTTTGGAATTTCTCCGCTACCCACAAGTCATCCAAGCACTTTTCAACGTGCCCTGGTTCGGTCCTCCAGTGCGTCTTACCGCACCTTCAACCTGCTCATGGGTAGGTCACATGGTTTCGGGTCTACGTCATGATACTAAGGCGCCCTATTCAGACTCGGTTTCCCTACGGCTCCGTCTCTTCAACTTAACCTCGCATCATAACGTAACTCGCCGGTTCATTCTACAAAAGGCACGCTCTCACCCATTAACGGGCTCGAACTTGTTGTAGGCACACGGTTTCAGGTTCTATTTCACTCCCCTCCCGGGGTGCTTTTCACCTTTCCCTCACGGTACTGGTTCACTATCGGTCACTAGGGAGTATTTAGGGTTGGGAGATGGTCCTCCCAGATTCCGACGGGATTTCACGTGTCCCGCCGTACTCAGGATACTGCTAGGTACAAAGACTATTTTAAATACGAGGCTATTACTCTCTTTGGCTGATCTTCCCAAATCATTCTTCTATAATCTTTGAGTCCACATTGCAGTCCTACAACCCCGAAGAGTAAACTCTTCGGTTTGCCCTTCTGCCATTTCGCTCGCCGCTACTAAGGCAATCGCTTTTGCTTTCTCTTCCTGCAGCTACTTAGATGTTTCAGTTCACTGCGTCTTCCTCCTCACATCCTTAACAGATGCGGGTAACAGGTAGTACCTGTTGGGTTCCCCCATTCGGAAATCCCTGGATCATCGCTTACTTACAGCTACCCAAGGCATATCGTCGTTTGTCACGTCCTTCTTCGGCTCCTAGTGCCAAGGCATCCACCGTGCGCCCTTATTAACTTAACCTTATTTTCTGACCTTTCAGTCATAAACTCTTATTAATACTACAGCGTTTTCGGTTTATTTTCTTGTTACTATTTGATATAGATATTCAATTTTCAATGTGCATTACTTGGTGATCTCTCACCAATGGAGCCTAGCGGGATCGAACCGCTGACCTCCTGCGTGCAAAGCAGGCGCTCTCCCAGCTGAGCTAAGGCCCCACAAGACCTCTCAAGACTAAACAAGACCAATGCGCAGTTCCTTATCCTTAGAAAGGAGGTGATCCAGCCGCACCTTCCGATACGGCTACCTTGTTACGACTTCACCCCAATCATCTATCCCACCTTAGGCGGCTGGCTCCTTACGGTTACCTCACCGACTTCGGGTGTTACAAACTCTCGTGGTGTGACGGGCGGTGTGTACAAGGCCCGGGAACGTATTCACCGCGGCGTGCTGATCCGCGATTACTAGCGATTCCGACTTCATGTAGGCGAGTTGCAGCCTACAATCCGAACTGAGACTGGCTTTAAGAGATTAGCTTGCCGTCACCGGCTTGCGACTCGTTGTACCAGCCATTGTAGCACGTGTGTAGCCCAGGTCATAAGGGGCATGATGATTTGACGTCATCCCCACCTTCCTCCGGTTTATTACCGGCAGTCTCGCTAGAGTGCCCAACTGAATGATGGCAACTAACAATAGGGGTTGCGCTCGTTGCGGGACTTAACCCAACATCTCACGACACGAGCTGACGACAACCATGCACCACCTGTCACCTCTGTCCCGAAGGAAAACTCTATCTCTAGAGCGGTCAGAGGGATGTCAAGACCTGGTAAGGTTCTTCGCGTTGCTTCGAATTAAACCACATGCTCCACCGCTTGTGCGGGCCCCCGTCAATTCCTTTGAGTTTCAACCTTGCGGTCGTACTCCCCAGGCGGAGTGCTTAATGCGTTAGCTACGGCACTAAACCCCGGAAAGGGTCTAACACCTAGCACTCATCGTTTACGGCGTGGACTACCAGGGTATCTAATCCTGTTTGCTCCCCACGCTTTCGAGCCTCAGCGTCAGTTACAAGCCAGAGAGCCGCTTTCGCCACCGGTGTTCCTCCATATATCTACGCATTTCACCGCTACACATGGAATTCCACTCTCCCCTCTTGCACTCAAGTTAAACAGTTTCCAAAGCGTACTATGGTTAAGCCACAGCCTTTAACTTCAGACTTATCTAACCGCCTGCGCTCGCTTTACGCCCAATAAATCCGGACAACGCTCGGGACCTACGTATTACCGCGGCTGCTGGCACGTAGTTAGCCGTCCCTTTCTGGTAAGATACCGTCACAGTGTGAACTTTCCACTCTCACACTCGTTCTTCTCTTACAACAGAGCTTTACGATCCGAAAACCTTCTTCACTCACGCGGCGTTGCTCGGTCAGACTTTCGTCCATTGCCGAAGATTCCCTACTGCTGCCTCCCGTAGGAGTCTGGGCCGTGTCTCAGTCCCAGTGTGGCCGATCACCCTCTCAGGTCGGCTATGTATCGTCGCCTTGGTGAGCCGTTACCCCACCAACTAGCTAATACAACGCAGGTCCATCTGGTAGTGATGCAATTGCACCTTTTAAGCAAATGTCATGCAACATCTACTCTTATGCGGTATTAGCTATCGTTTCCAATAGTTATCCCCCGCTACCAGACAGGTTACCTACGCGTTACTCACCCGTTCGCAACTCATCCAGAAGAGCAAGCTCCTCCTTCAGCGTTCTACTTGCATGTATTAGGCACGCCGCCAGCGTTCGTCCTGAGCCAGGATCAAACTCTCATTAAAAGTTTGAGTTCTCACTCATTTCTGTCACTGACAGATTTATTGTTTTTTTCATTGTTCAGTACTACAACAATTGTTGTAGTGCCCTGCACATTGGTTCGTCTTGTTCAGTTTTCAAAGGTCTTTGTCACTTGCTTCTCTCAAGTGACAACTATATTAGTATACCACAGTCGCTTTCGCTTGTCAACACTTTTTTGAAACTTTTTTAATCTTTTTTCATCAAGTGTTTCCAACCGCAACATACCATAGTCCGTACGGGATTCGAACCCGTGTTACCGCCGTGAAAAGGCGGTGTCTTAACCCCTTGACCAACGGACCTGAGCTGTTTTCAACTCTTACTATTATACAGGCTTTTCAAACTTTGTCAACTACTTTTTCTGTTTTTTTCTTTTTTTTGGCATAGCTTCTTACCGAGTACGGATATCAAATTCCTTAAACACAATACGTAAGTCCCTTAATACTCTTTGACGCCCTCGGAAGCGTTCATTTCTTAAGACGCGTTCTAACTCTTCTTGTTTGTCTTTACTTTGTTTGTTTCTATAATCTCTTAGTGTCTCATGAAAGAGATAATACTCATCTAGCCACAGACCTCCCTCGCTTATACGATGACTAATCTCACCTACTTCTTCATAGGGTTCTTTATCATATCTACGCTTCTGACTTTCTTGCTTACGGATATAGTCTAGAATTCGATTCCGGAACTTAGTCTTAAAATATTTCCTTAAACGAGGAATATCTTCTACTAGCTCTTCTTCTCTACTGATCAATTCATGTAAGCAAATCATTCCCTCTTGGTCCCAATCCGATAGCTCCCATAAATGAAGGTAATATTCATTTCTACTTTTATATACAATTCCCTGGACTTCTTTATACAATTCTTTAAACATAACGTTCCCCTTTCTAGATACAGTTTAACAGATTCAGAAACACTTTTGTCCCATTTTCCCCATTCTGTTCCCTACACCGTCTAAACTGCACAAAAAAGAGAGGACAGGCCTCTCTTGGGGTTATAATTCTGCAATTTGATTTAAGTTTACTTCTGCAACTGTATCATTGCCAAACATAGAGATAATCATCTTCACTTTATTATTATCAATCTCTGTAATCTTACCAGTATAGTCTGCAAAAGCGCCATCAATAATACGTACAGTTTGACCAACTTCAACATCGATATCAAACTCCTGTACGGTTTGTCCCATAGAAATCAAGATATCACGAATTTCTTGTTCCAATAATGGAGTTGGTTTAGATCTATTCCCGTGAGATCCAACGAATCCTGTAACGTTTGGTGTGTTTCGAACAACAAACCAAGCTTCATCTGTCATGACCATTTCTACAAGAACATAACCTGGAAAGCGATTTTCTTCCACTTCTTTTCTCTTTCCATTCTTTTCAACTTGCACTGTTTGTGTTGGAATTTCAACGCGTAGAATATTATCCAACATGTTGTAGGTTTGTGCACGCTGTAATAGATTTTCTTTTACCTTATTTTCATAACCAGAATAAGTTTGTAAAACAAACCACCCTTTATCAAAACTATCCATGATATTTCCTTTCATAATAGAAGATCTCTAGTGTAAATAACTCCACTAGCCTTCTAAAAAATGTTAATAAATCGAATCAAACCTGAAACAATCAACTGGTCAAAAATGTAAATAATTATTACAAAGAAAGCTGTGTATTCCATGATAGAACGAAAATCTCTCCAGCTTTCCTTGCGAGTTGGCCATGTTGTGTCTTTAAGAAGTCTAAAAATATCTCCAATAAAACGCATCGCTCTCTCCTATCTCGTTTCTCTGTGTGTAGTGTACTTACCACAATGTTTACAAAATTTATTTACTTCTAGTCGTGTTGGCTTGGGGTTTCCGCTGATCTTAATTGAATAGTTTCTTGAACCACAAACCGCACAAGCTAGACTTGCTTTTTTTAGTGCCATAACGCCTCCATCTTGTCTATTATAACAAGAAAGCTAGGCTTTGACAAGCATCTTAACGAAATAGATTGACTACCGAATCCCATATCGTTTGAGCCTTTTCCTTAATTTTAGCATCCGAGATAGCACGGCTGGCCTCATCTACCAGATTTTGCGCACGACTTCTAATATCAGAAAGGGTATCATCCATCTGATTCGTTTCATTACTCTGCACTTGATTTCTTGTATTGGCTGGTGCAATTCCATTTTGCTTATAAGCATTTTCAACCGTAAAGGTACTTCCTGGAGTATAAGGTAAAATGGTATTGGCAATGTTTCTAAAGACATGGGCTGCACCGTTTGAAGTAGAGCCAGCTAGATAGTGATTTTCATCAGTGGTCGGAAAACCAAGCCAGTGACTAATCACTACATCCGGAGTATAGCCAATTACCCACTGGTCACTTGTATATTCAGGATTGAAAACTGCTTCAGTTGTACCAGTTTTCCCTGCCATGACATAGTCTGCAGGCGACGAACTAATTCCCGTTCCGTTGGTGAATGTTCCTAACATCATACTAGTCATCTTGTCAGCTACAGACTTATCAATCACCCGTTTTTGTGAATTTTTATGGCTTGCAATAACTTGTCCACTAGCATTTTCAATTCTACTAATAAAATGAGCTTCAGGCATTAAACCTTCATTTGCAAAGACAGCATATGCTTGAGCCATTTGCAGAGGATTGGTTTCGACACCACTTCCCAAGGCGACACCAAGAACACGGTCGACCTTTTCCATGTTGAGTCCGAATTTTTCGCCTGCCTCAAAAGCCTTGTCGACGCCCAAATCATTAACAGTGGCAACAGCAGGTAGATTAAGCGACTCTGCCAAGGCTTGATACATAGGAACTTCTCGACTCGTTTTGATCCCTGCATAGTTATCAACCTTATAGCTGTCGTACTGCATGGTATGGTTATCCAATTGCTTATTCAAAGCCCAACCTGCTTCAACTGCTGGCGTATAAACAACTAAAGGCTTAATTGTAGAACCAGGACTACGTTTTGATTGAGTTGCATAGTTGAAATTCCGGAATCCAGTTTTATCATTGTCAGCAACTTGACCGACAACTCCACGAACTCCACCTGTTTTCGGTTCGAGAGCTACACTTCCTGATTGAGCAAATGTTCCATCCTCTGCCCTCGGAAATAGCGATGTATTTTCATAGACAACCTGCATATTTGCTTGATAGTTTTGGTCCAGCTCTGTATAAATACGGTAGCCATTATTGACAATTTCTTCCTCTGTTAGATTATACTTGGAAACGGCTTCGTTAACCACCGCATCAAAGTAAGAAGGATAGCGGTAATCTGAGATTTTTCCTTCATATTTATCGTGCAATTGCGAAGTCATATCAACTTCTGCAGCTTCGGTTTCTTGATTTTTATCAATATAACCCGCTGCCAGCATATTTTGCAAGACAGTATCACGACGATTAGTAGAATCTTCTACAGATTTCAAGGGGTTATACAGCTCTGGACCCTTTAGCATCCCTGCCAGAGTCGCAGCTTGATCCAGACTCACTTCTGATGCAGAAACTCCAAAGTATTTCTTACTCGCATCTTCTACACCCCACACACCATTTCCAAAATATGCGTTATTAAGGTACATGGTTAGAATTTGATCCTTACTATATTTTTTTGTTAATTCTAAGGCAAGGAAAAATTCTTTTGCTTTTCTCTCGACAGTTTGATCCTGTGATAGATAGGCATTTTTAGCCAGCTGTTGGGTAATAGTAGAACCACCACCTGAACGACCAGCAGTTACAATAGCCAAGAAGAAACGACCATAGTTAATCCCGTCATTTTTATAGAAAGAGCGGTCTTCTGTCGCAATAACGGCATTCTGCAAGTTTTTACTGATGTCAGTCAGTTCAACGTAGGTTCCCTTTTGACCAGACAAGGCACCAGCCTCTTTTTCTTCACGGTCAAAAATGATAGTCCGAGTTTTCAAGGCATTTTGCAAATCGTTAACATTGGTTGACTTGGCTACAGCAAACAAATAGGTTCCAACTAGCAAGCCTGCACTCAAACCTAGTATAAGGACAATCTTTGTTAGATGATAGCGACGCCAGAATTTTCGAATTGGACCTACTTGGGCTAATTTTTTTCGATCACTACGAGAGCGACGTAAGCTAGTAGAATCAGAGTCCTCTAGTTCACTTGTTTCTTTTTTAAAAAGAGAAAGAAATTTCTCGAATAATTTATCTAATTTCATGCGTTTATTTTATCATCTTCGTCATAGGAAGACAAGAATTTAGCTATTTCCTATCAAAATAGGTCTTTTTTTGTTACAATATCTGTATGAAATTCACATTTACATTACCAGACTCTCTACCTCAAATGACGGTAAAGCAATTACTTGAGGAACAACTCCTCATCCCTAGAAAAATCCGTCATTTTTTGAGAATCAAGAAACATATTTTGATAAATCAAGAAGAAGTTCACTGGAACGAGATGGTAAATCCTGGAGATATTTGCCAGTTAACTTTTGACGAGGAAGATTATCCCGAAAAAGAAATCCCTTGGGGCAACCCAAACCTCGTTCAGGAAGTTTATCAAGATCAACACTTGATTATTGTTAACAAACCAGAGGGGATGAAAACGCATGGTAATCAGCCAAACGAAATCGCCCTTCTTAACCATGTCAGTGCCTACGTTGGCCAAACCTGCTATGTCGTCCATCGTCTAGATATGGAAACCAGTGGTTTGGTTCTCTTTGCCAAAAATCCTTTTATCCTGCCTATTCTCAATCGCTTACTGGAGAAAAAAGAGATTTCTAGGGAATACTGGGCACTAGTTGATGGAAATATCAGCAGCAAAGAGCTTGTTTTCAGGGACAAAATCGGACGTCATCGCCATGATCGCAGAAAGCGAATAGTTGATACAAAAAATGGACAATATGCTGAAACGCATGTAAGCAGATTAAAGCAATTTCCAAACAAAACTTCCTTGGTTCGTTGCAAGCTAAAGACAGGTCGAACACATCAAATTCGTGTGCACCTTTCGCATCATAACTTCCCGATCCTAGGTGACCCTCTCTATAATAGTAAATCAAAATCAAGTCGGCTTATGCTTCATGCCTTTCGACTGTCCTTTACCCATCCGCTTACATTAGAGAAATTAAGCTTCAATGCCCTTTCAGATACTTTTGAAAAAGAATTAAAAAAGAATGGATGATTCTGTCATCCATTTTTAAATATTTAAAAAGCAAGACCAAAAGGCCTTGCTTTTTATCGACTCATGAATTATTTAGCGATTTTTGCGAAGTATTCAAGAGTACGAACAAGTTGTGCAGTGTATGACATTTCGTTGTCGTACCATGATACAACTTTAACCAATTGTTTACCGTCAACGTCAAGAACTTTAGTTTGAGTTGCGTCAAACAATGAACCGTAAGACATACCTACGATATCTGAAGATACGATTGGATCTTCTGTGTAACCGTATGATTCGTTTGAAGCTGCTTTCATAGCTGCGTTCACTTCATCAACAGTAACGTTCTTTTCAAGAACTGCTACCAATTCAGTAACTGATCCAGTTGGAGTTGGAACGCGTTGTGCAGATCCGTCAAGTTTACCGTTCAATTCTGGGATTACAAGACCGATAGCTTTTGCAGCACCAGTTGAGTTAGGAACGATGTTTGCAGCACCAGCGCGAGCACGGCGAAGGTCACCACCACGGTGTGGTCCGTCAAGGATCATTTGGTCACCAGTGTAAGCGTGAATAGTAGTCATCAATCCTTCAACAACACCAAAGTTGTCTTGAAGAGCTTTAGCCATTGGAGCCAAGCAGTTTGTAGTACATGAAGCACCTGAGATAACTGTTTCAGTACCGTCAAGAACGTCGTGGTTAGTGTTGAATACAACTGTTTTAACGTCGTTTCCACCAGGAGCAGTGATAACAACTTTTTTAGCTCCACCTTTAAGGTGTTTTTCAGCTGCTTCTTTCTTAGCAAAGAAACCAGTAGCTTCAAGAACGATTTCTACACCGTCAGTAGCCCAGTCGATTTGTTCTGGATCACGTTCAGCAGAAACTTTAACGAATTTACCGTTAACTTCGAATCCACCTTCTTTAACTTCAACAGTACCGTCGAAACGACCTTGAGTTGTGTCGTATTTCAACAAGTGTGCAAGCATAACTGGATCTGTAAGGTCGTTGATGCGTGTAACTTCAACACCTTCTACGTTTTGGATACGACGGAAAGCAAGACGACCGATACGTCCGAAACCGTTAATACCAACTTTAACTACCATTAGTGATTTCCTCCTTATGAAAATCATGAAATTTTTATTGTGAAAAGAGTAACTTGAATCACTACAAATCACCTTTCAACAAACCTATTATATAACTATTTGAGTTGAATTGCAAGTACGGGCATTGTTTTTCTATGTCAGTTTCTTTTTAAGGCTATAAATCAAGAACTCCCTTACTATTCATATCGTAGCGATTCTACAGGATCCATTTTACTAATTTTACGTGCTGGGAAGTAGGCTGAGACATAACCAAGTAATAGAGCGAAAGCTAGAGTTCCTAAAATAGATAGAAGATTTAATTCAAAAACCTTAGTGATGGATGGGTAAAAGTGATTTACAACCGCATTCGCCAAACTTCCCACCCCTTGTGCAACCAAAAATGCCAGCAGCAAGGCAATGCCTACAATCCAGATAGCCTCGTAAATAAAAATTCCTTTGACATCACGATTCTGATAACCAACCGCCTTCATGACACCTATTTCCTTAGAACGTTGCATGATATTGATGTAAATAATGATACCAATCATGACCGCTGCTACCACAATAGCTTGTGATGAAAGTACAATCAATAATCCCTGAATGACACGAATAAAAGTAATCACAATATCAAGAACCTTCTGTTGAGAAAGAACCGTATATTTCTTATTTTTCTGTAATTCTTCTGTTACCGCTTTTGTCTGTGATGGATCTTTGAGTTCCAAGATAAAATAAGATACAGCTTTTGTAAATCCAGCCTTTTTCAAAATCGTTTCCATTTGATGAGACGGCATGAAACTGTTGCTGTCCTCCATATCATCTTCATCATTGATTACACGCACAATCTTCGTTTGAAATTGAGCAGTCTTGCTAGATTCGGCAGCATTTTCTACAATACTTGCTGAGACTGATTTGCCAATAACATCACTAGCTGTCAGATTTTTTCCTGTCTGTTCATTCCAATTTTTTAGTAAACTGATTGGAATCGTCAAGCCCTGTTCATTTGCATCAGTATAGAGGGAGCCAGCCAATACTTTGTCCGCCTCATTACTACTAACAGAGATACTTGTATCCTCATAGAGACTCACTACTTGAGCATAAGAAGGCATCGTTTGACTTAGATCCATTTCTTGCCCATCTATAGTAATATTTGACATGTTCATCCCAAAAGGACTCTCCAAATATTTAATAGCTTCTTTCCCAACTGTATCCGTGATATAGTTCTTATCATCTTGGTTCAAAAAACCTCGTCCAGCATTTTCTGTATTTAAAGCAATCTGAACTTGAGAAGGGATTTGACCTCCATTCGTATTTTCATCAATCATCGAAATCAAAGCATTTCCCAAGCCGAAAGAAATTAAGACTCCTACAAAACCGATTGAGGTTGCTAGCGCAATCAATAAGTTACGCCACTTTCTTTCCATAAAGTTATTTAAAGAAAGTTTGAATTTATTTTTTAATGACAATCCTTTATTTTTTGACTTCTTCAACGACTTCACCATCCTTCATTTTGATAATCACGTCTGCATATTCAGCAACCTCTGAATTATGGGTTACAATCAATACTGTTTTCCCTGTTTGGGCTAAATTTTTAAACACTTCCAATACCATTTCTTGGGATTGAGAATCCAGCGAACCCGTTGGTTCGTCTGCTACAATCATATCTGGCTGATTTACCAGTGCACGCGCGATTGCTACACGTTGCTTTTGCCCACCAGAAAGTTGTTTAACATTTTTAGCTACAAAAGGTTCCATGCCCAAGTTACTTAATTGCTCCTTTGCAATCATTGTCATCTCCCTGTCAGATAAATCTTTGACATAGAGAGGCAGCTTGACATTGTCCAAGACAGATTGATAAGGAATGAGGTTAAAATTTTGAAACACAAATCCAATCCTATCTTTACGAAATTGAGTTAGTTCAATCTCTGATAAGTCACGGAGGGATTCCCCTTTAAATTCTAAAACTCCTTCATATTGTCTATCTAGACCACTGATAATGTTTAGCAAGCTAGTTTTGCCACAGCCTGACGGACCGTAAATCGCTGTAATTTTACCTTTTGCAATCTGCAGGTTAATATTTCTTAAAGCCTGCTCTTGATGTTTACCGTCCAAAGTGTAAAACTTTGAAATATTTTTAATGGATAAAATGGACATTCTTTCCCCCTTATTTAAAACTGTTATCGTCATACATCATACTTATAGAAAATCCTTCAAGCTACATCAGCGCTGATTTACCCTTTAAGTCTACTACTTAGATCTTTCTCTCTATTCCCTAGTTTGCTTCTGGATGTATATCAAGTAAAATTCATTGTAACAAAAAAGCGACATTTCTCCAATGACAGAAATGTCACTCCTATAAACAATTTAACAATACTTTTCTAGGTCCTCAGCCCATTCCTTATCTAAACTAACTAATAACTTCTCATTGCCAAACATCCTTGCCATCATTTTTGCTTCTTCATACTTTTGTTTGGCTGTTTCATAATCCGTCTGAATATAATATTTCCACTCAAGCATCAAGACAATCGGTTGTTTTTGAAAATCTCGTGTTTTTTGCCCTATTTTATTTAAGGTCTCGACTGCCCTCTTAAAATAATGAAGCAACCCCATAATCTCTATACAAGTTAAAGAAGCTAACAAGGAGTCTCTAAGTAAGTCCAAACAATCGAACTCCATCTTATCAACCTGAGAACTTAGTTTATCATGAAAATAAAGAATGGTTTCATGCTCAGATTCTTTTATTTCACCCGCTTTCAAACCATCCATTAAGTTACATGCAAAATACAACCTCAGTCTTAATAGTTCCTCCGCTTTATATACATCTCTGGATAGTAAGTTATGCAGACCATTTTCAAGCAAACTGGTACCATACAAAGAATTACCAGTTGCTCTCACTGCATCTATAGCTTGAAGACAATCCACTAGCACTTTCTCATCACGTGGCAAATCATCATAAAAACATTCAAAAATCTCATCAAAATATTCTTCCTTCTGCTCCTGCAACTCCTTGTCTCCATAGTCAGGATGATGAAGAAGAAAGTATTTTAATTCTTGGTAACGTTTCGGTAATTCCTTATAGTCTGGCATCAAGACATAAGATGGAATGCCTAACCTATTCGCTATATATTCTAGTGTTTTTATCGTAGGACGAAATTCTCCTTTTTCAATGCGCACTAACTGACGGACTGACAGTTCTGACTCATCTCCACAAAAAACAGGGCGACTAAGTCCTTTCTCTTCTCTAAGAAGTCTTACCTTTTCCCCTAGATCATTCATCTCTTAGATTTCTCCCTCGCACGATTATCAAAGCTTTGATTTTCAAACAAATATATGCGATTATTATACCATTTTCCAAAAAGAATTACAAAAAAGAGACAGGATTCCTCCTGCCTCTAGGCTGATAACAATTATTTACGGCGTCCTGGTCTTTCTTTGTAGCCATAGTAAGAATCTTCGATGATTTCTTGCATATGGTCAACCATTGGAAGGCGTGGGTTAGCTGGTGAACATTGGTCTTCGTAAGCAAGAAAGGCTAATTCACGTGAATGTTCTTTCCATTCTTTTTCGTCGATACCTTGTGCTTTGAAGTTCATTTGGATACCTACGCGCTCACCAAGTTCATAGACAGCTTTTGCGTAAGATTCCACACCTTCTTCTGGAGTAGAAGCTGGAAGCCCAAGCATACGAGCGATATCTTGGTATTTTTCATCTGCACGGTAGTAGTTGTACTTAGGCCATGTTGCTGTCTTAGCTGGACGTGTACCGTTGTAGCGGATGACGTATGGAAGCAAGATAGCATTAGTACGACCGTGGATTGTGTGGAATTGCGCACCAATCTTATGGGCCATTGAGTGAGAAATACCTAGGAAGGCATTGGCAAAGGCCATACCAGCGATTGTTGAAGCGTTATGCATTTTCTCACGTGAATGGAAGTCTGCATTCTTAACTGAGCTTTCAAGGTTTTCGAATACAAGCTTGATGGCTTGAAGTGCAAGACCGTCAGTGTAGTCGCTAGCCATTTGTGATACGTAAGCTTCAGTCGCGTGGGTCAATACGTCCATACCAGTATCAGCAGCTACAAATCCAGGAACTGTCAATACCAAGGCAGGGTCTACGATTGCCACAGTTGGTGTCAATGAGTAGTCAGCGATTGGGTATTTACGGTTGTTTGCTTTATCAGAGATAACGGCAAATGGTGTTACTTCAGATCCTGTACCAGATGTAGTTGGAATCGCGATGAATTTAGTCTTCTTACCAAGCAATGGGAACTTGAAGGCACGTTTACGGATATCCATGAATTTTTGAACAAGGTCACGGAAGTCCACTTCTGGTTGTTCATAGAAGAGCCACATTACTTTAGCAGCATCCATTGGAGATCCACCACCAAGAGCGATGATTGTATCTGGTTTGAAGGCACGCATGATTTCAGTACCACGTTCAACTGTAGTGATATCTGGATCTGGTTCTACATCAGCAAAGATTTGGTAAACAACCTTATTGCGACGAAGATCAAGTTGTTCGATGATACGATCAAGGAAACCAAGCTCTACCATGGCATGGTCAGTAACGATCATGACACGTTCAACGTCACGACATTTTTGAAGGTATTGAATTGAATCACGTTCAAAGTATGTTTTTGAAGGAAGTTTCATCCATTGCATGTTATTTCTCCGTCTTCCGACTTTTTTGATATTCAAAAGGTTAATGGCACTAACGTTATCCCCAACTGAGTTGCGTCCGTAAGAACCACATCCGAGTGTCAATGATGGCAAGAAGGCATTGTAAACGTCCCCGATACCACCGAAAGTAGAAGGTGAGTTACAGATAACACGAATAGCTTTAACAGCTTTACCAAATTCTTTAGTCAATTCTTCGTCAGCTGTGTGGATAGCTGCTGAGTGACCAAGACCGTTAAATTCAACCATTTGACGAGCTTTGGAAATACCATCTTCACGGCTTTCAGATTTCAAAACTGCGATAACTGGTGACAATTTTTCACGAGTCAATGGCTCATTTTCACCAACTTCTTTACATTCTGCAGCAAGAATGTTTGTTCCTTCTGGAACTGTAAATCCTGCTTGCTCTGCAATCCAAGTTGCTGGTTTACCAACGATGTCAGCGTTCAATTTTGCACCAGCACAGTTTTTGCTGTTTGCTTTCACGCCGAAGCAGAATTCTTCAAGAAGTGCTTTTTCTTTTTTGTTTACAAAGTAAGTGTGATAAGATTTGAACTCTGCTACAAATTCATCGTAAATTTCTTTATCAATGATAACCGCTTGCTCTGAGGCACAGACCATACCATTATCAAATGATTTAGACATGACGATATCGTGTGCAGCTTGGCGAATGTTAGCTGATTTTTCAACATAAGCTGGAACGTTCCCGGCACCTACCCCAAGAGCTGGTTTACCACAAGAGTACGCCGCTTTAACCATGGCATTACCACCTGTTGCAAGGATTGTTGCAATACCTTCGTGGTTCATAAGGGCACTAGTTGCTTCCATAGATGGTTCAGTGATCCACTGTACACAGTTTTCAGGAGCTCCTGCTTTAATCGCAGCATCACGAACAATTTGAGCTGCGTGAGCTGATGATTCTTGAGCTGATGGGTGGAAGGCAAAGACAATAGGATTACGAGTCTTCAATGAAATCAATGCCTTAAAGATTGCTGTTGATGTTGGGTTTGTTGTAGGAGTAATACCACAGACAACACCAACCGGTTCAGCGATGAGAGTCAATCCTGTTACATCGTCTTCTTCGATAACGCCAACTGTTTTAGTGTGACGCATATTGTTTACCACGTGTTCACAAGCAAACAAGTTCTTAGTTGCTTTGTCTTCAAATACACCACGTCCTGTTTCTTCATAGGCATGTAGAGCCAATTCTCCGTGGGCATCCAAAGCTGCCACTGACGCTTTAGCTACGATGTAGTCGACCTGTTCTTGGTCGAGTTTACGCATTTCCTCAAGAGCAACTAAAGCTTTTTGCACCAATCCATCGACATGCTTTTCAGCAGCGAGTTTCTTTTCCTCTGGTGTCACAGTTTTTTTATCAGCCATATTTTCCTCCATAGCTTTCAAGGATTGATATCCTTTGTTAATTTTTTCACAAGTTTATTATAACGCATTATTTCAACTTTGTAAACAGTTTCATAAACATTTCACAAAGAATTTTTTATTGTTTGTGAAATGTTTCTCATTTTCTTTACTTACCAAGTTTTTTCTTTAGAGTTTGTGAAATTAATTTCAAATATTTTTTATTTCACAAACTTACTTGGAAGAGGGGCTTGGAAAGAAAAGGATTTTCGGGTAAGCGCTTACTTAGCTATTCTAATAATACCTCCTTTGATAAGGAGGCTTTATTTTTGTTGAAAAACGCCTTGTTTAAAAGTCCCTTCATAAACAACTTCTTGTTCTGTTGTTAGTTTTCCTTTTCCTTCAGCCTGACCATTTACAAAATCACCTTCGTAGGTCCAGCCTTCTTTAGATTGAAAGGTACCTTTTCCGTTGAAGGCTCCATTGTTGAAACCACCTGTATATTGGTCCCCATTTTGGAAGGTAATGGTTCCTTGGCCATTCATTTTACCACGGACAAGACTGCCGTCGTAAACAATAGTTCCATTATCAAGCTTTAGAACACCTTTTCCGGGAATATTTAGAAAAAAGACGAGCACAGCACAAAAGACAATGGCAACTACTGCTAGAGTCTCTAAAAGTGGACGAGTCAGATAGACACGATACTTTTCGTAAAAATTCTTAAGATTTTCCACCTTCACTCTCCTTTTCTAAACGTTCTAACCAAGCTCGACAACCCTCTTGAACACGCTGATAGGTTTCCTCAAAATCTCCTGTATACCAAGGATCTGGAACGCTTTCAGATGCAAATGAGTAAATCTTATCTTGACAGTCTACTGGACACATCTGACGTAAGTCAGAAACATTTGAAGCGTCCATTCCGATAATATAATCAAAGGCTTCAAAATCTTCCTTGCTAATCTGAAGCGATGTTTTGCCTTTTTCATAAGGAATCTCATACTGTTGAAAAATCCCTTGAGTTCCCTTATGAATCGGATTGCCATGTTCCCAAGAAGAAGTCGCTCGACTTTGGATTTCATAATTATCTGTCATTGATTTCATAACAAACTCAGCCATAGGACTACGGCAAATATTCCCCAGACAGACAAAGGCTAGTTTTTTCATCCCATTTCCTTTCTTTTATAGAAAAACGGGAGTTAGTAATCCCGTCTTATTTTTCAATTGCGCCTTCTAGTGAAGCTGTTTCTTTCAGCGGTAATACTGTCTTAATAGCAGCTAGTTCGAAAGTCAAGTAAACTCCATCTACATCAAGAACAATCGTTCTCTTCTCAGTATCTACTTCATCGACTGTTCCGTAAAGGCCCCCGATTGTAATAACTTCATAGCCTTTTTGTAGTTTGTTTAAACTTTCCATACGTTTTTGTGCTTGTTTCTTTTGAGAGCGTTGCATAAAGAACATCAAGCCCAACATCGCCACAAGCATGATTAAAAATGTATAATTTGGATTCATTGTTTTCTCCTTTGTATTTTACATAGGACTACTATATCAAATTTCAGCTACTTTTACAAGGTTGTACCTTGCTTTTCTAGTAAGAAAAACCAGAGCTTGCGCCCTGATTTTTAGGATTATTTCAAGTTTTGAACGACTTTTACAAGATTTTCAACAGTAAAGCCATATTCTGCCAATACTTTTGGTGCTGGAGCAGAGGCTCCAAAGGTATCAATACCAAGAACTGCACCATCTAGTCCAACATATTTGTACCAGTTTTGAGTTGCACCCATTTCGACTGCAACACGACGGCGAACTGCATTTGGCAGGATTTCTTCCTTGTAAGCTGCATCTTGTTTATCAAAGACATCTGTGGATGGCATGCTGACTACGCGGACTTTTTCGCCTTGACTAGCCAATTCTTTGGCAGCTGAGACAGCTAGATTAACCTCTGAACCTGTCGCAATCAAGATGGTATCAAAATCTGCTGCATTTTCATAGACGACATAGGCACCTTTTGCAACCTTGTCGAAGTCTGTTCCCTCTTCAACAGTCAAGTTCTGACGTGTTAAGACAAGGGCAGTTGGCGTTTTCTTACTTGTCACTGCAAGGTACCAAGCTGCTTGAGTTTCACGCGCATCTGCTGGACGGAAAACATTTAGATTTGGCATAGCACGAAGACCAGCCAAGTGCTCAACTGGTTCGTGAGTCGGACCGTCTTCACCAACTGCGATTGAATCGTGGGTAAAGACATAAGTCACAGGAAGACCTTGCAAGGCTGACAAGCGGACAGCTGCCTTCACATAGTCAGAGAAGACGAAGAAAGTTCCACCGTATACACGAAGTCCACCATGAAGGGCCATCCCGTTCAAGATAGTTCCCATGGCAAATTCACGAACACCAAACTGAATGTTACGGTTCAAGCGATTGGCATCGTCTTGAAGTCCATCTGTTTTAATGTAAGTCATGTTTGAATGAGCTAGGTCAGCTGATCCACCCAAGAAAGTTGGCAACTTAGCCGCTACAACGTTTAAGGCATCCTGACTCGAGTTACGAGTTGCTTGAGAGAAGCCATTTTCTAATGCTGGGAAGTCTGCTGGAGTCACTTCAACTGGATCACGTCCGTCGATGATGGCTTCTACTTCTGCTGCAAGTTCTGGATGAGCTTCTTTATAATCAGCAACTAATTTTGTCCAAGCTTCATAAGCTGATGCGCCACGGTCTGCAACATGTTCTTTGAAATCAGCATATACTCGTTCTGGGATTTCAAATGGTTCGTAGTCCCAACCAAGCGCTTGACGAGTTGCTACAGTTTCATCTGCTCCAAGAGGAGCACCGTGTACCGCATTAGTTCCTTGTTTATTTGGAGAACCGTATCCAATAACAGTCTTCACTTCAATCAAAGATGGTTTGCCTGAAGCTTTAGCCGCTTCAATAGCAGCATGGATTGCTTCCAAGTCTGTTCCATCTTCAACCAAGGCTGTATGCCAACCGTAAGCATTGTAACGGTCACGAACACTTTCTGTAAAGGAATCCTTTGTCTCACCATCCAAGTTGATGTCATTTGAATCATAAAGAACAACCAATTTGTCTAGTTTTTGCAAGCCTGCGTATGAAGCCGCCTCACTTGAGACACCTTCCATCAAGTCTCCGTCTCCACAGATAACATAAGTATAGTGGTCAAAGATATTGTAGCCTTCGCGGTTATATTTAGCAGCCAAGAAACGTTCTGCCTGGGCAAAACCAGTGGCAGTTGAAATCCCTTGACCTAGAGGACCTGTTGTAGCATCAATCCCCGCTGTATGGCCAAATTCTGGATGACCTGGTGTTTTTGAACCCCATTGGCGGAAGCTCTTGATCTCATCCATACTAACATCTTCAAAACCAGAAAGGTGTAGAAGGGCATAAAGGAGCATTGAACCATGTCCTGCTGAAAGAATAAAGCGGTCGCGGTTAATCCAGTTTGGTTGAGCTGGATTGATACGAAGTTGTTTTGTAAAGAGGCTATAAGCCATTGGAGCCGCTCCCATAACCACACCTGGGTGACCTGAGTTGGCTTTATTAATGGCGTCAATACCTAGGAAACGAATTGCATTAACAGATAGATTTGACATAGAATTTCCTTTCTATTTAAGGTGATTATTGGATCACACATTCTATTTTACTATTATATGAAAAAATACATAGAATAGCAATAAATCAATTCGACTCTAGATAAGTCTCGTGATTTCTACCCTCTAGTCGCCTGATAGTAGGGAAGTAAGCGTTCATAAGCTTCTTCTAATTTTTCTAAAATATTTTCTAATGATTGATTTTCAATAAAAGAAACATCTGCCTTAACTAACACTTTTCGGACTTCCTGATTGGATAGTTTATTTCTTAAAATTTGACGATTTTCTTCGTTCGCCTCCCACCGTTGACTTTGACCATCAGAGTAGACTAGATAATAAACACCTTCAACGGTTGGAACTTTTAAAACTTTGGCCTGCTTGCCTAGAGTTCGCTCATCTTTCTTACGCTCGATGAAACTGACCTCTAAGGAAATTCCAAAGTCAGTAGATGTCCCATACAAACGAAGAGCCAACATAGGTTCTGTCACTTTCCCCTCACGCTGTATATAAGCCCAGAAGTGTGGTCGCAAGCGCTGCGCTTGGTTCATCCACTGGCTAGTCTGTTGGAGTTGCCATTCTGGATGACTGGTTTGAAATGCTTTAGTCAGTTCTGTAAAAGCCTTTCGAGCCTCTTGGCCTTTATGACGGAATTCCAGCATTTTCTCTCGTTCTTCCCCAGCTTTATCTGGATTACGGTACTGCAAACCTGCAAAGTCTAGATAGTCTCTTATCTTATTAAACATACGCTTAACCTCTTCTAACTAGCAAAAAATCAGGAGGACCCTGATTTTACTTATTCTGTATCTACAACGACATAGCGATTGGGCTCGTCACCTTCAGAGTAACTGGTCACACCATCCATACGTGAAATAATACGATGGATAATCTTGCGTTCGCTATTCGACATTGGATCTGTCTGATGACTGCGTCCTTCTTCTAAAACACGAGTCGCCAATTTTTGCGCATAGGTCTGCAAGACTTCTGCACGGTGTTCGACATAATCATTGACATTGATTGTAATGTAGAAGGTTCTTGAATAGCGGTTGTAAAGATAATTTTGAGCCAACAGTTGCAAGGCCTTCAAGACTTTACCATGATAACCGATAATACGCCCTGGCTCATTTGTATCAATTTGTAAATTGATGCTACGACGGTTATAATCATTTGAAAGTGTGGCTTCAACATCCATGTCATCAATAATTGTTTGAACATAAGTCGTTACTTCCGTAGCTACTTGTTCAATATCGAAGCTCGGTTCAACCTTCAAGCCCAATTCTTCTAGTTCTTGACTTTCAGTTTGCTCAGTTTGGCTTTCAATAATAGGCGTTTCTACTTCTCCTTCGAGAGCAGTTTCTTCAAGTTGTAATTCATTTAAAATCTCAATGTGACCAGTTTCTTCCAAGATAGTGCTGGCATGTCTTTCATGTTTTAAGATTTCAGCCTTGACTTCATCAGAAATACCTTGGCCTCCCTCTTCAATCTTTTTAATTGCCTCTACAACATGACCCAAATCAACCGTTGCTTCACTGACTGTTTTAACAGGCTCATTCAAATCATTAATTTGCTTTGGAACTCCCTTTACAGCTTGTTGGTTTGCTTTTACAACTGTCGTTTCACTAATAGCATCGATATCCACTTGGGCTGGTTTTTTACCAAATAAACCAAGAAATCCTTTTTTCTCACGAGAAATGACTTTGATATGAGCCTTCATTCTTGGAATATCTAATTCTTTCAATCCTTTCTGGATTGCTTCTTCAACAGTTGAACCTGTAAATACTACCATTACCAGATTCCTCCTTATTATTTCGTTTTCTGAGCCTTTTTCTTGGCTTTTCTTTTTCTATTTTCCAAATCTTTCTGTGCCTGAACTACGGCCTCGCGCTCTGCAATAATCTTGAATGGATTGTTCAAGAAATAGGTTTGCAAGACTTGATAAGCATTGGACACTGCCCAGTAGAGAGCGACTCCGCTCGGAGCATAAACCCCAAAGATAAAGATTAAGACTGGAATCCCATACATCATCGCAGTCGTAGCTCCATTACGCTCAGACAAGGCTTTGTTGGACAACCAAGTACTTAAAAAGGTAAATACTGCTGCTAAAATCGGAAGAACAAGGGTTGTATCCACACCACCAAGGTTAATCCATAAGAAATGACCTGTCTTTAAAAAGTCAACTCTTGATAGAGCTTGGAACAAGGCCAAGATAACCGGCATCTGAATCAAAATCGGCCAAAGAGAATCTGAATGTCTGACACCCATTTCTTTAAAGACTTTACGCATTTCCTGCTCTAATTTGGTTCTACTTTCCATATCTCGACCTGGATATTGTTCTCGAAGCGCCTTAATGCGTGGTTGAGCTTCTTGCATTTTTCTAGAAGCTACCATTTGCACTTGGAAGACTGGCAAGAGAACTGTACGAATCAAGACCGTAAAGAGGATAATCCCCACTCCGATACTGATATCAAACGATAAAAAGCGAATGATTTCCGCAAAGAAGTAAACAAATTTACTCCAAAAATCAGCCGAATCGGCTGTAATATCGCTAGTTGTCCCATTTGTTGCACAGGCTGTCATGATCAATAGGGACAGTCCTAGCAAACTAGTCAACTGTAGTTTCTTTTTCACTCCCATTTCCTTCCTGGTAAATCTTTGATAATTTTAATACGTGGAGTAGATTTTTCTCCATCTCTGCGTATCCCAAGGTTTCGACTCCTTTTCGAGCAATGACAACAAAGTCGACATCTTCTACCAGACTCCCTTTTGCATTCTGGATAATATGCCGAATTCGTCGCTTAATTTGATTTCTAGTGACGGCATTCCCAAGTTTTTTGCTAACTGATAGACCTACTCGAAAATGGTTTTTCTGATTTTCTAGTTGGTAGACAACAAACTTGCGATTGGCAAAACTTGTCCCCTCCTTGAAAATCGCCTTAAAATCTTTCTCTCTTTTTACACGAAAGTTTTTCTTCAAAACTCAACTCCATCTATTAAATTACTACTATTATACCATATTTTTCAAAAAAGCCAATCATAGCAAGGTTTTGGACAATTTCACCATAAAAAGAAGCTGGAAAAATCTCTTTCCCAACTCCTTGTACGGAATATTTTTTCTGATTTTAGTTATTTTTTTAAGCGTTCAACGTCACGGGCAATGACTAATTCTTCATCAGTTGGAATAACCAATACACGGATCTTCGCTGCCTCTGTTGAGATGTCTCCTGTCACGCCAAAGACGTTCTTTTCTGGATCAACATCACAGCCAAACCAAGAGATACCTGAGATAACATCTTCACGTACGTTTGCAGCATTTTCACCGATACCTGCAGTAAAGATAATAGCATCTGCTCCATTTAGGACCGCAAGGTATTGACCGATATGTTTTTGAATGCGATCAACATACATTTCATAGGCTAAAGTGGCATCGTGATCCCCTTCTTCCATAGCAGCAATCACATCTCGCATATCACTAGATTTGCCTGAAACACCCATAAGGCCTGATTCACGATTAAGGACTCGACTAATATCTTCAGGCGTGTTAAAGTCCTCTGTATATTGCATTAAGTAAGGAATGATAGCTGGGTCAATATCCCCTGTACGAGTTCCCATCATCACACCACCAAGTGGAGTGAAGCCCATTGAAGTATCGACAGATTGACCACCCTTAACAGCTGTAATAGAAGCACCATTACCGATGTGGCAAGTAATCAATTTTAAGTCTTCTAATGGACGGCCCAAGAGTTTTGCTGCTTCTCCTGCTACAAACTGGTGACTTGTACCGTGGGCACCATATTTACGAACCTTGTTTTCTGTGTAATATTTTGTTGGTAGAGGATAGCGATAAGCTTTCTCTGGCATAGTTGTGTGGAATGAAGTATCAAAAACAACTACACTGGTAATGTCTGGCAACAATTCCTTGAAGGCGCGAACACCTGCTGCATTAGCTGGATTGTGGAGAGGAGCCAACAAACTCAACTCTTCAACTTTTTCTAAAACATCCCCTTCAACAACTGTTGATTCTTTGAAATATTCTCCACCGGCAACAACACGGTGTCCAACACCTGTAATCTCATCATAAGCCTTGATAATATCGAAACGAATCAAGTCATCCAATAAGATTTTAACGGCTTGTGTATGATTTTCAATATCCAAAATTTGTTGTTCAGAACGACCATCAAATTTTACAGTTGAAATTGAATCTTTCAAACCGATACGTTCAATCAAACCTTTCGCCAATACTTTTTCTTCTGGCATTAAGTATAATTGCCATTTCAAACTTGAACTTCCCGCATTGATTGCAATTGTTTTTGTCATAACAAGACTCCTCTTTTAAGCGTTTTCATCTATTATAACAAAATCTATTTTATATTTCAGTACCTTGAGTCCATTTTTGAAAATTTTCTTTAAATTTCATTAAAACACTTGCATCTTGCAAGCTAGCAAGTGGATAAACAAAAGGATCTACTGCTGTTTCACTTTTCTTCTGTAAGATAAAAATCGTCTTGGATTGTTTAGCACTGGCAAAGAGATTTTCAGGCAAACTAATCATGGCAGTCAGACTTGCCTCCTCTTTCAACCAACCTTTCAACAAGTCACTTTGAGGACTGGTCAACAAATCACTCGGAGCTAGAAAAATAGCATATCCGTCTGACTTGAGATACTTAAGTCCTTGTTCCATGAGCAAGTGATGGGCGTAAGTATGTTCTTGACTAGAAGCAACTTGATGGCGCGACGCAACGGCGTCATCAGGATAATAGCCGACAGGCAAGTCGCTGATGACCACATCGCTTTCTTTGAGCATTTGTGGACGAACGGCATCTCCTTGGACAAAACCAGCCTGCAAACCAATTACATCTGCCATACTAGCCGCCAAATCAATCAGCAAATCATCCACTTCCATTCCCAAGTAATCCACCTTTTTATCAAGCGAGGTCAAGAAAGTAGCGCCCAAAATTCCCATCCCAGAACCCATTTCGAGGATCGTAATCTCCTTCTCTTTAAACAACTCTTCCACAATAAACACCAAAAGTAAAGCAATGGCATCTGGTGTAAACTGGTGATTGGCCTGTAGGGGCTCTGTCTGCCCAGCCTTCATCAAGAGAAACTGGTAGGTTTTGAGCCATTCTTCTTTGCGAAGCGCTAAGCGTTTAAGGGCCTGATTGTTTTCCTTGACCTGCTCTAACTCAGTCTCACCATCCAAATAGATGCTGTTTTGCTCCACCAGGGCGTCATAAAAGTTGGTCGCCAAATCACTTTGGATGACTTGGACATTCTCTAGTAAATACGTATAAGCTTGTTCAATTTTTTCAAAATCCATATTCCTATCTTATCAAATTTCCCTTCTTTTTTCCATCCTTATAGAAAAATCACTCCCTGATTAAGCGAGTGATTTTTGGGCTACTGTTAAAAAGAGTTCTGAGTAATTTCCTTGAAACAGGTCTTCAGCGCTATAGAGGATCTGACTATGCACAGATGAAAAACCATGCTCAATTAGCTGTTTTTCCAGTTCAGCTAAATCAAATCCATGATGGTTAGCCTCTGTCTTGGTAAAATCAGCAACGAGGAGTTGTCCATCTTCCTTCAACTGTTGATGAAACAGTGAGAGAGCCGCATCCAAATCAGGCATATGATGAAGAACACGACAAACAACAATGAGATCAAACTCTTGCTCTAAGGTTTTTTTCAGTAAATCTTGCTCCAAAAACTGGATATTCTTGATTTCTTGCTGCTCCGCTTTCAAACGAGCTTGCTCCAGCATTTTCTCAGAAATATCTACCAATATTACAGATTTGGCTTGTTTTGCCAGAGGCAAGGCTAATAGCCCCGTCCCTCCACCAAAATCCAAAATTTCTTTGTCTGATAGAAGATCAATCTGTTTCTCGACTGCTTGACAAACCAAGTTTGCAAGGAAGATATTTTTAGGCGAATCGAAAGTTTCTGCTTCGTGGTTAAAATCATGTTTCATATTTTTAGTTTAGCACAAA
Source organism: Streptococcus mitis (assembly GCF_013305725.1). Lineage (NCBI taxonomy): Bacteria > Bacillati > Bacillota > Bacilli > Lactobacillales > Streptococcaceae > Streptococcus > Streptococcus mitis. The sequence continues at coordinate 183,143 of NZ_CP047883.1, read as the reverse complement.
GTAGCTTGATTGGCTAGGAATTCTCTTTCTTTTCAGACTTCTCTTCTGATTTTTTCTTCTCCGCTTTTTCGCTTGAATCAGTCGCTACCTTTTCCTTTTTATCTGTTTTCTCTTCTTTGATTTTGACTGAAGGAAACAGAAACTCATATTGACTCTTAGGCGTACGAACCGTCGTCACCAAGCTTGTTTTCTTATTTTGATAACTCACCTGACCCAGATTAAAGGCCTGTTCCCCACTTTCTTGCTCAACCTTATCTTTGCTTCGCTTAGCCATAGCAAAAGCGATTAACTTTTCTTTATTTAAAGCATAGTCTTGATAGTGGGCGACTTGTCGGTTCAAGTAAAATTGTAACAAAAGACTAAAGATGGCTGCCATAGTGACTGCATAGATGAGAACACCCGCCTTAACTTTTTTCTTTTTCCACACGATATATGAACTCCCTTTCTAAGCCTTTTTGGAATTGAAAACGAAAGCGAACCAATTGATTGTCCTCTGTAATCTGCGCAAATTTGAGGCCATAAACCATAGGCTGATAACCTCGTCCACTGGCATCGGTTTTCCGAAAATCATCTGATTTAGACTTACCTATAGAAATATCCTTGCCATCCTGCTTCATATAGAGACGATTGCCTTCCACTTTTTCAAACTGCGAACGATCTAATTCTGCCTCCAACTGGTCCACAAACAGGAGCCACTCCTTTTGCTCGCTTTGCTGCTGGTAGCGAACTTCTGAAATGAGGAGCTGACTCATGGCTTGAAAGAGGAGTAAGCTTCCACTGATAACAACGAGAGCAATAAGGGATTCTAACAAGGTAAAAGCCTTGACCTTATGGCTCTTTGATAGCCAACAACTGTTCTGAGCCATGATAAACCTCCAATCCTTTTTCACTAGAAAACATCTGAATCTCAACTCCGTTTATGTTTACCTGATTTTGACCTGTCTGCAAGGCCATCTTAGCTACCCTCAAGACTTCTTCCTTTTGCAAGATTTTTGCTTCTTCTTGCCTATTTTTTTGAATTTGTCCCAAAAGTAGGGTCGCAATACTAGCAAAGATAGCTAAAGCAACCACTGCTTCCAGTAAAATCACTGCCCTAATTTTTTGTTTCCTTAATGCGTTTAATTTTTCCATTTCCTAGATATAATTGCTAACGAATCGCTCCTTTACTGGTATGAAATTCAACCTTAGCCAGGGACGAATTGCCCCCAGCTCGATCAAATGTAATACTTTGGCCTGATGGTGCCTGAATCCCTTTGGGAACTGTCAACTTTTGACTGCCGTTAGTGATTGTCTGCCCATCTAAGTTCAGACTAGTCTTTTGCTGACTGGCTACACTGCGTTTTTGGGTTTCCCGATAGAGTTCTTCAAACTCCATAAAGAAAATCTGATCCTCTACCGCCGCAAAAGTGGACTGAACAGAACCTGACAAGCCCAAGGCAAGGATACTCACAAGACCCAAAACCAAGAGACTTTCAAGCATGGTAAAGGCCTTAATCTGCAACGGTTTGACTGGTATTTTGTTTAGCATGGTATTCTTTATAAGCTTTAGCCTGTTCTTCTGTGATTCTCCCATCTGCTTGTAACTTGCTTAGGCTAGCATCTTCATTTTTATCTAAGCTATAAAGCTCTGCCTGGCTTTCCACCACCTTAACAACAGCAGCTTTTCCTTTGTCGTTGACTGCTTCTTTTTGCTTGGTCAGATTAGGTACAAAGAGCAAGAGAAGCACGCTGATGATGAGCAAGACCACCAACATCTCCACAAGTGTAAAAGCCTTCACTTTCGCTTTTTTCAAGAATGTCATCATTTTTTTCATGTTAAAAATTTACCTCCATATTTTGATACATGGGCATGAGCATTGCCGCATAAAGTAAAACGATAATCAGTGCCACAAAGATAAAAACCAGTGGCTGCACCAAATTCATGGTGCGGTTAACTCGGGTAAAAAAGGCTTCCCAAGTTTTTTCAGCATAGATTTCCAACTCACTCCCCAGCTTGGACTTGACTTCACCATACTCGATAATAAGACTCAACTCTTTCTTAAAGAAAGGATAGGTTGCTATGGTTTGAGAAAATTCGCGACCATTTTGTAGGGCTTGAGCTAGATCTTGACCGATTTCTTTAAAGAGTTGGGAACCTTGTTCCTGCATCATTTGAAAAATCTGCGTCAACTCCATCCCTTGAGAAATCATATTCCCCCATTCACGCGCATAATAAGCTGTCAAATAAGTCTGAACAAAGATTCCAAAGAAGGGAAGACGCGCTAAGATAGAAAAGACACGCATTTTGGAACTTCTTTTATAGAAAGTTAGTGCTAAAAGGGCAAGTATGGAAACAAACCCCACCATTCCTAGAAAGATTTGTGGCAGATTTCCAATGATTTGGGTGGCAATATTGCTACTATCCAGTTGTGGTAGTAGATAGTTCCGTAGCCCCAGCATAATTAAGAAAAGAAAACCCAGCAAAATCAAGGGATAGGTCGCTACTTCAATTAATTTTTTCTTGACCTTGGTCAGATTGTCCAGATACTCTTCTATCTTTCCTAAACTAAGGTGGAGATTCCCATGAACTTCAGCTAGGGATAACTGAGTGACAATGGCACTTGAAAAACCCAAACTTTCCATCATTTCTGAGAATGATTTCCCCTGAGACAAACCTGTACGCATCTGGGTCACACACTGCTTGTCCAACAAAGCACTCCTATCTAAAAATGAGATAGTCTCCACTAGATGAAAACCGCTGGAAAAGAGATTGTTAAACAAGGTGATGATATTTTTTTGCTTAGCTGTAGCTAATTTTTTCCGTTTCAGCCTGAAGACTTGTGATATGTCCATCTTTAAGAAGCTGGTCAATCTGTTCATTCCAGCTAGTTGGCTGGTGTTCTTGATAGTCTTTGTTTGCAAAGTCAACAATTCCTCCTCCCCCGATTAATCTCTGGTAACAAACTCCTTGCAGAACGACTGCTAATTCCTCCTCACTCACACCCAACTCCAGCAGGCGCTCATAAACACCTCGAATACTCTTGGCATGAATGGTTGAAAAGACTGTCGCACCTGTCAAACTAGCTCTGACCACTGCACGCGCCGTTTCGCTGTCACGAATTTCTCCGATAATCAAGAGATCAGGACGATGCCGTAGGGAAAGCTTAATCAGATTTTCATAGGTTAGTCCGATTGCTTCGTTCAACTGCAACTGGAGCATGTCCTCCTGCTTGATTTCTACAGGATCTTCGATAGACATGACTTGCTGTCCTTTAAAGATGGACTTGGCCAATTCGTGCATCAGGGTTGTCTTACCACTTCCGACTGGACCAGCAAAAAGATAAAGTCCCCGTTGCCTATACTGCTTGCCCAATTCATCAATATCCTGAAACCAAAAATGCAAGTCCTGCTCCTCATCATGCAACAAGCGAATAACTAAACTCTCATGCCCTCGATAGTCGCCTACAGTAGATAAACGTAAGGACGCCACCTTCTGGTCATAGGCATAATCACAGGAACCAAGTTGACTACGTCGCTTTTCTCCAACATTCATACCCGCCACAAACTTAAAGTGACTGATGACGGCCGCAAACTTTTCAAAATCATAACAACCAATTTTACAGCGCTCGTCTCCTATCCTCATATGAAGCTCATAGGCATCTAACTTAGGAACAAAATAAATGTCTTGCGCTCCTTTTTTCCGAGCTGAACGAATGATTTCTTGTGCAATTTCTTGAACCATACTTACCTCCTCACCTATACTATTCGCAAAGATTTGGAAAAATAAAAAAAGCAACTCCAAAAAGTTACTTTTCCTCTATCTTAATTTCATACGGCAAGAACGGTGCCTTTCCTTACCTGTTTGTTTTTCATAGCCTGGGCGTAATTTTTCATCTGGAATAACCTGCTCGTCCTGCAAAAGAGCCAAAGAATGGTATTGTTGTAAATACTCGTCACATTCATCACACCAACGTTGGTCTTCTGGATCCCAGAAAATGGTCATCAAGTCACTTCTACTTTTATAAAGAGGGGATTCTTGTTCCAATCTAAACCAGCAAGTTTTGTAGTATTTGAGAGCATCATAATACTGGTCAAATTTCTTACTAGCTACAATATCTTCTTCCCAACCTTCTAAGAACCACCAAGGTTCAAAATCTCCATACATTTCTATAACACGATACATATTCATTCATTTCCTTTGTATCGTATATTATAACTAATTCCACTAAACAAGGAAAGAAATATGCTCATTTCTTAATTTTTTGATAAAAAATCCAGCCATCTGATGGAAAACTGAATTTGTTCTGCTGCCTTACGGACTAATAGTCACATAATAAAAAAGCAGAAGCTAGTCTCTAACTCCTGCCTTCTCTCTTATGCTTGATAGCGTTTCACACCATCTAGGTAGGTTGCTACCAATTCCAAATCTTTATCTAGTACGATAAAGTCAGCGTCATAGCCTTCACGGATTTGGCCACAGACATCATCAATATGAACAGATTTTGCTGGGTTAAAGCTTGCCATCATAACTGCTTCGTGTGGAGAAGCAATGTTCCAGTCAACCACATTTTTCAAACCGTCCTTGAGTTTGAGAATAGAACCTGCCAAATTGCCTGTCGATTTGAGGCGAGCAGTTCCATTTGCAACGACAACTGGGAATTCTCCCAACATATAGTCACCGTCTTCCAATCCACCAGCTGTCATACAGTCTGTGATAAGAGCAATGTTTTCTGTTCCTTTTTGTTTGATAAGAATTTCGCAGGCTTTTGGATCTACGTGGTGGCCATCACAGATCAACTCTGCATAGGTATGAGGTAATTGATACATGGCTCCAACCATACCGAGTTCGCGGTGAGTCAACCCACGCATTCCATTGTAGGCGTGTACCCAAACACTCGCTCCAGCATCGACTGCTTTTTTAGCTTCATCAAAAGTCGCGTTTGAGTGCCCAAGAGCAACCGTCACACCTTCGCCCGTAACCGTACGAACAAAGTCCTCTACACCTTCACGTTCTGGTGCAAGGGCAATTTTATTTAGCAAGCCATTTGCTGCTTTTTGCCAAGTACGGAACTCATCCATACGAGGATCTTTCATGTAAGCAGGGTTTTGAGCCCCCTTGTATTTCTCTGTGAAATAAGGTCCTTCAAAATAGATTCCACGAATCTTGGCTCCACTTGCTTCCTGGTAACGAGCACCGATATTTTCAGTTACCGCGAGCAATTGCTCATAAGTTGATGTTAAAGTGGTTGGTAAGAAGCTCGTTACTCCCATACTGAGGAGTCCTTCACTCATGGTATGAAGTGTTCCTTCGATATTATTATCCATAACATCCACACCACCAAATCCATGAATGTGGGTATCCACAAGTCCTGGCGCAATGCTGTATCCTGTATAGTCAATGACGTCAGCGCCTTCAGGAATCTCTTCTACATGCTTTCCAAACTTGCCGTCCACAAGTTCCAAGTAACCACCACGACGAACTCCGTGTGGGTAGAAAAACTGATCCGCTTTAATATAGTTAGGCATAATGTTAACCTCCTTAAAAGATTGATTCTACAATTTATTATGTCAATTACATTATAAACCTTTCTTTTTTATTTGTAAATGGTATAGACCTATTTTCTAGAGATATTTTAAAAGAGCTGGATTTCTCCAACTCTTTTATCTCATTTTGATTTCACAGGTTGTTCTTGAGCAGCCTTAACAGCAGCTACTATCGTTTCTGCGTATAGCTTAGCACCTTCTTCTAGCTTGCTATTGTCATTCCCAAAGTGAACTTGGTCTGTTCCAGCCCAGATTTCAGGATGTTCCTTAGAAACCTTATTCCAGTCAGCAATACTTACATAAGGAGTCTTTTCAGCTAATTCACGTGCATAGTTTGCATACTGCTCCACCGATGCATATGTATCCTTGCTCTTATCTCCCTCGTAAGGTGTAACTAAAATCAAATGATGACCTTTTGGCAAATTATTAACAAGACTGTCCAAATCATTCTTGTAACCCTCAGGGTTATTAACACCCGTTGCAATGACAACTGTTTTTAAAAGTGCCTTGTTCTGGCTGTTATTGAGCATAATGTCATTGGCTTGCTTGGTAGTACGACTAACCTGAGCATTAATATTTGCATCAGGAAGTGCTTCTTTCAAGGCTGTATTTGCACGCAAAGCAACTGAATCACCAATTAAACTCGTTCCTTCTACAATGCCCAAACGACTTACTTCTGCCTGCTCAGCAAGCATTTTAGTTTGCCCAATATTGGTTTGTGCTTGTTTGAAACCATTGACCATCAAATCCGTTTCAAAGTCACCTACCTGAGGAGCTAGGGCTATGATAACTACTGTAAGCAAGCTAAGAATTCCAAAAATAGATGTGCTAATTACTTGTATATGAGGTAAGCTAGCAATTTTCCGTATTATAGGACTTGTCTTTCCAGCGATCAAAGGTTCAATAACATAAAAAGATAGGCTAGCAAAAAAATATGAAAAGATAATTGTCAGAATAACAGCCGGTAGATTGCTCATTAACTGAGAAAAAACAATATAAAATGGCCAATGGAAAAGATAAACTGCATAGCTAGTGTCTGCTAGAAAACTGATTACCTTTGGTTCTTCTATATTGGGAGTTTTTTCATGCAAGACACGCGCAGCAACAATCATAGCCATGGCTGCTAAACTGGCCATTAAGAATCCAAATAAATAAGCAAAGAGATAGGTAAACTTAACGAAGAAAGTCAACAGTAATAATACTAAGAGACCTGCTCCAAATACTAACAGATTCTGACGTAGATTCCACATTCGATCAAATTGTCTGACCAAATCGCTCGTCTGACGAACGCCCACAACTGTTGCAAGTATACTTCCTAAAAAGAAAGGGTAGACATGGGTTAGACTTGAAAAGTAGACAGTGGAATAGGAGCTCGCCATTAAACTACCAATAAACATGGAGAAGAAACTAATCAAAAAGGCAACAGCAGATAAGAGAAAGACCATTCCTCTCAACTGACCATTTGATCTGGACTGTTTAGATAAGAACCAAACTGCCAATCCCCAGAGGATATAGTAGTGAACCTCAACAGCCAAGCTCCAATTATGAACAAACAAATGAGGAATGAACTGAGATTCATAACTCCCACCTGTTAGGATTTCATAGAAGTTGGTCATGAAGCCTAAGACACCCGCAATCTGACCCCCAATTCCAGCCACATAATCTTGCCGAACTAGAAAGGTAAAGGGCATGGTCACCAAGACCATCAAAACCACAGGTGGCACAATCCGATAAAAGCGTCTCCTAAAAAATCCAACCAAATCAATTTCATGATTTTTAGAAAATTCTTCGATAAGTAGAGCCGTAATCAGAAAGCCTGAAAATGTGAAAAAGACATCTACCCCGAAAAATCCTCCAGGAAAGATTGTCTGAAAGAAATGATACAAGAGTACCAAAAGTAAACCTGTAATCCTAATCAAGGAAAACCATTTAATACGCATACGAGTTTATTCTCCCTTTCATTATACACTTTATTCTATCAAAAAAAGAAGAAAAATCCCAAGAGAAAACTTAGGATTTTTAGCTTATATCAATTCCAGTTTAAAAATTACGGCCTGACTTATTATAGCCGTATTTTTCAACAAAATACTCACGGAATTCCAAGAGATTGTCATCCATGATGGCTTGTCGCACTTGCTTCATCAGGTTAAGCAAGAAGTAAAGATTGTGATAACTCGTCAAGCGGATACCAAAGGTTTCATCAGCCTTGAGCAGGTGACGAAGATAAGCGCGTGTATAGTTCTTACATGTGTAGCAATCACACTCAGGATCCAGTGGCGTAAAGTCCTCAGCAAACTGAGCATTTTTGACAACCAAACGACCTTGACTGGTCATACAAGTTCCGTTACGAGCGATACGAGTCGGCAAGACACAGTCAAACATATCCACCCCACGAATCACCCCATCAATCAAGCTATCTGGCGCTCCCACACCCATCAGATAGCGAGGTTTGTTTTCAGGCAACAATTGGGTTGTAAAGTCCAAGACAGCATTCATCTCTTCGTGGGTTTCTCCCACCGCCAAACCACCGATAGAGTAGCCTGGGAAATCCATACTGACAAGGTCATGAGCCGATTGGCGACGCAGGTCTTCAAATCCTGCCCCCTGCACAATCCCAAACAAACCTTGGTCATGTGGACGACGGTGAGCCTTCAAACCACGCTCAGCCCAACGACTGGTACGCTCGATTGATTTCTTAACGTAGTCGTAAGGTTGATAAAACTGAGGACATTCGTCAAAGGACATCATGATGTCTGAGCCCAGATTGTTCTGAATAGAAATGGCTTTTTCTGGGGACAAGAACATCTTAGAACCATTGAGATGGTTTTTAAAGGTTACTCCTTCTTCTGTGATATTACGGCTATCTGCTAAGGAATAAACCTGAAAACCACCACTATCTGTCAAGATAGGCTGGTCCCAATTCATGAACTTGTGGAGACCACCTGCGCGTGCGATGAGTTCATCTCCAGGGCGAAGCCAGAGATGATAGGTGTTTGACAGGATAATTCCCGAACCCATCTCCTTCAATTCTTCAGGCGACTGAGTTTTGACAGTGGCTTGTGTCCCAACCGGCATAAACATAGGTGTCGGGAAGGTGCCATGGGGAGTGATGATTTCGCCCAGACGAGCTCCTGTGTGTTTTTCTTTCTTAATCAAACGATATTTGATTGGTGAATCTGACATTTTTTACCTCCGAAGCTGGGAAAGACAGTCCCAGTTCATACTTTGTGCCCAAGGGCATACTGTATGATTTTATCAAAAAAAGCTGGAACTGTCACGAACTATGGTATAATGAGAGAATGAAATACCCAAAAATTGATTTAAAAACCGTTCGTGTGCAAGCCAGACAATTTCAGGCTGAAAATCCCCGCCTCTTTCTCGTCTATCTCTTACCTAGCATGCTGGTTATCTTGTCTGGCTTCCTCAATCCCTTAGAGCGTATCAACGAAGCAATTTTAGAACAACCCTTTTTAAGCGTGTTTGGCCATGTATTCCAAGCCTACCTTTTTCCTCTATTAGTCTCCTTTATCGGAACTATTCTTCTAACCAGTTCAGTTTATACAACGCTGAAACTCATTAAGAATCCAGATACAGAACTATCCGTCAAAAATAGTCTCACTCTCTTTAACGAAGAGCACTTTTCACAAACCTTTTTGACTCTCCTTCTCAAACGCTTCTATCTCTTCTTATGGAGTATTCCTAGTTTACTCGGAATTTACTTTCTCTTTTACAGTAGCTTTTTAGCCAAGAAATTCGTTGCCCTCCATCCTGAGTTTCCTAATCTGGATTTCACGTCAATTGAAACCGAGCGTTTCCTCATGACCTTTGGTCTTTATTTTCTAGCAAGTATCCTCTTAATGATTATCGGAAATAGTCTCTATATTCCACAATACTATGCCTATTCTCAGGTAGAATTTCTCCTCTGTGACACCCTAGACTTAGGACAGGCCAAACCAGGACAAATCCTTAAAACCAGCCATTTCCTGATGAAAGGCTACAAATTTCAACGCTTTGTCCTAGACTTACAACTCCTTCCTTGGTACTTCCTCAATTGGATTACCTTTGGAATTGCTAGTTTCTCACTCCTACCCTACATTCAAATCAATAAAATAATTTTTTACCGAGCAGTACTGGCTCGAAAACGTCCAAAAGTTTGAAGGTTTTTCCCTCAAGCTTTTTTTCTATCAATGAGTTTCTCCACCTACCAACTTAAGATCCTGATCTCCATGTTCGATAATGGCCCCGATTGCCGCTTCTATCCCTCGCATAATGTCCACTAAACTCATAGCTGGAGTGGTCGGTCGATTCACCACCTGTTCCATCATATAAGGAATATGCATAAAACCTGCCTTAACATGTGGAAATTTCTTTTCTACCAAATAGAGGACTTGATACATCAAATGATTGCAGACAAAAGTCCCTGCAGTATTGGAAACAGAGGCCGGCAATCCCTCTTTTTTTATAGCTTGAACCATCGCTTTAATCGGCAGACTACTAAAGTAGGCCGGAGCACCGTCTGGGCGAATGGGAAGGTCAATCGGTTGATTACCTTCGTTATCCGGGATGCGTGCATCGTCTTGATTAATGGCCACTCGTTCAGGTGTCAAGCTAGATCTTCCACCAGCTTGGCCAATACAAAGGACAAAGTCAGGTCGATAACAACTCATCTCTTCTTCCAATACTTGGGCCGATTTGTGAAAGACTGTTGGCACTTCTAGCCAACGAACCTCAGCACCATGGATTTCAGCTGGTAAACCTTTAATGGCCTCCAAAGCTGGATTGACCATTTCCCCTCCAAAGGGCTCAAAACCTGTCACTAATACTTTCATTTCTAACTCCTCAAAACAAATTCAATGAGACTTTTTCTTAAAAACAAGTATAACATATTTCCCTTGTTCTGGAGTGAAAAGGACTAGCGAGTCTAGGATTGGTCTCTGATACTCAATGAAAATCAAAGAGCAAACTAGGAAGCTAGCCACAGTCTGTACTTGAGTACGGCAAGGCGACGCTGACATGGTTTGAATTTGATTTTCGAAGAGTATGAGCTTATTTAAAGAGAAAAATACTAATCAAGGCCAAAATAGCTGGTCCACCTTGCTTCAAAATAATTTTCTTATCTGCTGTCAGAGAGCCATAAGCCGCAGCCCCAATCACAAATAAAACAAAAATAGTCACAATTTCTAAATTCTGTGAGAAATAAATTCCATACAGGAGAAAGACTCCTAGCAGAGCGTTATAAATCCCTTGATTTTTAAACAGTGAACTTACAGACGGACGAGCTAGTTCTTCCTTTTCCATGTTAAAGTCTCGACTGGTTGCATCTGATTGCGTTGCAATACTTTCCAAATAAAAAATGTAAAAATGCTCCAAAGCAACGATCGTTGCTAGAATGATTGTCATAATTGACATATTTTTCTCCTTAAATCTCTATATTCTCAATACCCAAAACCAATTTATTTAATAAACGTCTGAGTTCTGTTCTTTCAGACTCTGTTAAGATACTTTCCATCGCTTCTTTAACCTTGATATGCTGTAGAGGTGGATTCATCACTAACTGCTCCTTCGCATACTTCGTAGTCTCTACCAACACTTCTCGCTGATTTTCAGGATTACGATGACGCTCCACCAAACCTTCCTTTTCTAAAATCTTGAAATGTCGTGTCAAGGCGGCCTGATCAATCTTCAAACGCTCCTGAACCGCTATTTGATTACAAGGGGAATGCTTCAGCAAAAATAATAAAATCTGATACCGTGTCAAACTAATCCCAAGCCTTTTTTCAAACAATTGCGTACTCGCTTGCTCAGACAAGCGGAGTTGATAAAGCAAATCTTGAATCTCTATCATTTCTTTCTCCTTTTAATTGATTTATCAATAGTTGATTTATCAATTATAATGCGAAGTAAAATAGATTGCAAGAATGTTGCTTCAATCATTACAAAATGGTAACTTCCATTTTCCATTCATATTGATACTCAATGAAAATCAAAGAGCAAACTAGGAAGCTATCCGTAGGTTGCTCAAAGCACAGCTTTGAGGTTGCAGATAAAACTGACGTGGTTTGAAGAGATTTTCGAATAGTATGACAAAGAAAAAACGAACGAGACTCGCTTCCTATCACGAAAGCTAGATCTCATTCGTCAAAATGATATTACAAAGTCTGGTTTATCCATTCATTGAAACGTGAACGTGATCATAGTGATTTTCTGTCACGCTACCACGGTCTGGCATTGGGTTCCAAGTATTAGCTGGCCCATATTTGCTATCGAATGGAGCATAGAAACGTTGTTTCCAGATGATGTAACTAATTCCTCGGCTGGCCATATTTTGAACAGCGTATTCCGCAACCTTATCCCCTAGTTCTGAGCTTTCTGGTACCATAAAGTCGATAGCCAAACCTTTTCCGTGATCTCCACTGTCCCCTGGACGGTAACCACTAAAGGATGTAATGCCAAACAAGTTAGCAATTTCTTCTTTAAAGGCAGCTGTTTGTGGTTGAAGGCCTGCATTTTCAGATTTCGCTAACGCAAGTCCAGCATAATCGGGCGCTGCTGGAGCTGCGTAAGTTGTTGAAACTGTTTTCTTCTCTTCTGGTTGATAAGTAGAAACTACTGTTGTAGCTTCTTTTGATGAGGCTTCTTTTGCTTCTTCTGAACTTGTTGCAGTTGTTTCAGGCGCTTTTTCTTCTACTGGTGTTGTAGTTTCTTCCACTGTTGCCTCAGGTTGAGGGCTGGCTTGTGTTTCCTCTTTCTCAGCTGGAATCGTTGCCTGAAAAACTGCTTCTGCAACTGCACTGCTTGTTTCGACTGTTTGCTCCTCTGACGTTGAGGTGTTTGTAGATGGTGCCACTTCTTCTGCGGTAGCAACTGTCTCTGCAACTTCTGAACTTGATGCTACTTCTTTTGTACTTGTAGTTTCTACTGCTTTTGGCGCTTCTGCAATTGGTTGAGAAAGATCTGCAACTTGAACAGTTTGATCATCAACCGTCACTTGATTGGTTGTCAAATCTGCTGTCGCAGTTGTCACTTCTTCACTAGAGTCTGCTTGAGGAGTTTGGATTTCAACTTCTGTTACTTCTTCTGCTTCATTGACAGTCGTTGTCAAAACAGTTTCTGGGAAAATCAAGTCCATATTCGTGATTTTATTCAAATTCGCAAGAACTGTGACATCTACACCCAAGGCTTCTGCAATGGTGCTCAAGGTATCACCATACTGAACGGTATAACTTGTTTTGTTATCCGTTTTAGTCAAATCATTTTGGATTTGCTCAACACTACGTGCAGTCCAAAGAACTTCTTCTGCTTGAGTTGTCAATACTGGGGCAAATGACAAGGCTACTGTTGAGGCTAATAATATTCTTTTCTTCATTCTTTCAAATTCCTTTCAAATGAGTACCTGTCTATGATAACACAAAAAATGCAGAAACAAAGCCCTCTCGGGCCTATTTAACAGAACTGTCTATTCCTTGTAACAAACTCGGTTACTTGAAACAGTTTGTTAGGTCACTGTCACAAAACTGACACAATCTTTTTATCGCTCAGCCTTAAAAAAACGGGAAATATCTGCTAACGCTTGAATCCTGTGATTTCCTTCATAAGTCGACTCTAAAAAGTTGAGGCTTTGAATACCACTATTCTGGGCAAATTCCACATCCAGAGTCCGATCCCCTATATAATAGGTCTTCTCAGAATCCAACTGATACTTGTCTAACAGATAGGTAGCCGCTTCTGAACTAGGTTTACGCGCAAAGCCACTCTGACTGGTTAAAATCTCCGTAAAATAGGACTCCAAACCCAAATCTCTGAGAATGGTAAGAGCATTGTCTCCCTTATGAGTGTAAACAAACTGCTGAATTCCTGATTCCTCTGCCCAAGCTAGCACCTCACGCGCACCTGGCATCAAAACTACCTGAGCATTCTTCTCAGCCAAACTCTGGGCACGCACCTGATTTAGCACTTCCGCATCCAGTTTTCTCTCTTCCGCCACCTGCACAAGCAAATCCTGCACAGAATACTTTAGGATAAACTCTCTCACCTTCTCTTTATCATAAGGAATAGCAAACTGACCAAAAGTCTCCTCAATCCCTGATAAAATCGCTTCATAAGAGTCCAATAAAGTCCCATCTAAATCCCAAATAAAAGCTGTTTTTTGCATTTCCTATCCTTTCAAGCTCACATAGCGCTGGTAACGATAGCGTAGAAATAACCAACGAAAACCATTATCCAAAAGGGTTCCGGCCCAAATACCGGGCAAGCCCCAACCAAGCACAATCCCCATCAGATACCCTGTTCCAATGCGGATACACCACATTCCTATACTTGTCGCATAAAAGGGAAGCCGAGCATTGCCCAAACCCTGCCAGACTGCTGTATAGATGACTGTTCCTATCGTCATAGGAGTACCAAGTAGTGAAAAAAGTGTCACTAGTACACTAGCCTCCACCGCTAGAGAATCAGTCGTATAGAGATGAGTTAGTGGTATACCCAAAGCATAGATACTGAAGGTCAAGGGTAACATGAGGAACAGAGAAAGCCAAAAGGTTTGCTTACTCAAACTAGCGACTCTTTTCCAATTATCCTCCCCAACTGCTCGAGCCACCAGCATGACCGTTGCCGTAGCTACGCCAAAGGCAGGCATATAGTTAAACTGGGTCAAGACTTCTCCGACTGCATTTCCAGCCACTGCCTCTGTCCCGAAAGACACAACCAAGACAATGATAACGACATCTCCAGCACGCATCATAAGCCGCTCTCCAGCTGCTGGCAAAGCTAAGGTCAATAGTTCCTTATCTAAACCAAAAGTCGGTTTCTCAAAAGGCAACTTTAATTGCGACCATAAAATCACAAGACCTACCAAGCGAGACAGAATAGTTCCCCAAGCAACACCAGCTATCCCCATATCAAGAACAAAAATAGCTAGACTGGAAAAGAGAATATTCAAAGCATTTGACAAGAGACTAACATAGAGAGGCAGACGTGGATTATGCGTTGCACGAATCAAGGCACCCAGACTGGTCATCAAGCCCAAAAGAACAATCGATCCGCCTACCAAAGATAGATACAGTCCTCCACTCTCAACTACAGCCCTCTCCGTTCCCAATAGTCCTATCATCTCTTGCCCAGCGAAGATGGACAAAGCTCCTAAAAGGAAACTTAATAGTAAGGTAATCTTAAACGCCTCAGTCACATGATAGGCTAGCATAGATTGATCCTTCTGCCCCAAACTTTTTGAAATAACACTGGAAATAGCAGCCCCCAGAGCGATGAAAATCGCCTGGTAAATCGTGATAATATTGCCAGCTACTGATACACCCGAAATAGCTATCAAGCCCAAGTGGGCTACCAAGTAACTATCCACCATCCCCATGAGCATCTGCAAAAAGTTTTCGCCCATAGCTGGTAAGGCAATATTAAGAATGTCTTTATTTTTCTTAAACAATCCTTCCTCCTGATGAAAAGAAACTCAGTTGGTTTCCCAACCGAGTTTACTCCCTCTGTCTTAAAGTCCTAGATAAGCCTCAACCGCTGCTCGCATGTCAGCAGCCGCCACAGTTGTCTTATGACGAACAGGAGCTGTTTCAAGCCCGTCAACTGCTGGCGGCACTGCCACTCCTGAAATATCATGTAATTGAGCCAAAGCTTCAAAGTCGCCAAGCCCTGATTTTCCAGTTACAGCTTCTACTGCAACCACTGGGAACTTGTATGGACTCGCTGTTGAAGCAATCACTGTCTTAGTCACATCGCCAGTAGCCGCTTGGTATTTCTTATAAACTGCCGAGGCAACCGCCGTATGTGGATCCTCGATATAGGAATCTGACTCATAAACACGCTTGATTTCTGCCGCTGTTTCTTCCTCAGTCGCATATTCAGCTGCAAAGAGGTCCAAAATCTCTGCATCAAAGTCTGTCAACTCATATTGTCCTTGCTTGTTCAAGGCATTCATGAGTTCAGCTGTTTTAACCGCATCATTACCTAAAAGATGGAAAATCAAACGCTCCAAGTTTGAAGATACCAAAATATCCATAGATGGACTAGTAGTCACTTTAAACTCACGTTTCTTATCGTAAACACGTGTCTTGAAGAAGTCTGTCAAAACATTGTTATCATTTGAAGCACAGATCAATTTACCAACTGGTAAGCCGATTTGTTTGGCATAAAAAGCAGCCAAGATATTTCCAAAGTTTCCTGTTGGTACGGTAAAGTTGATCTGTTCACCAGCCACAATCTCACCAGTCTTAACTAACTGAGCATAGGCATAAACATAATAAACAATCTGTGGCACCAAACGACCAATATTCATAGAGTTTGCAGATGAAAATTGCAACTTGTTAGCCGCTAATCTTTCACGAAGAACTACGTCGTTAAACATGTGCTTCACATTTGTTTGCGCATCGTCAAAGTTACCATCAATAGCGATAACATGAGTATTGTCGCCAGTCTGAGTGGTCATTTGCAACTCTTGTACCTTGCTGACACCATCCTTTGGATAAAAGACGATAATCTCAGTACCAGGTACATCCGCAAATCCTGCCATAGCAGCTTTCCCCGTGTCACCAGATGTCGCTGTCAAGATGACAATCTTGTTCTCCAAACCATGTTTCTTAGCAGCTGTTGTCATAAAGTATGGCAAAATAGACAAGGCCATATCCTTAAAGGCAATTGTTGAACCATGGAAAAGTTCCAAGTTATATTGTCCGTCTAATTTCACTAATGGCGCGATAGCAGGAGTATCAAATTTGCTATCGTAGGCATTGTTGATACAGTAGTCCAACTCCTCAGCTGTAAAGTCATCTAAAAATGCCGACAAAACTAACTTAGCAACTTCCTGATAAGAAGCATCTTTCAATTTGTCAAAGTCCAAATCTACCTTTGGATAAGTAAGCGGTGTAAACAAACCACCGTCCGTCGCCAAACCTTGCAAAATAGCTTGACTAGCAGTTACTGTATTGTTGGCATCACGCGTTGATTGATAAACTAATGTCATTACTCTCTGTCCTTTATCTATAGTCTCATCCATTATATCATGATTTTTCAGAAAATTCTCCTTTTGTAAGAGAAATTATAGGCCCAATTCTTCTTTCAAAGCCTGTAAGTAGGTCATTTCTTGCTTATTTCTCATCTCCAGTCCTTCCTCAGCTAGAAGGAGTAAGTCTTTGGAAAATTCAATAATCGCAGTTTTTTCCTCAGCTATAAGATTTTTTTTAGAAAATTGCCGTCTTAAAAACTTGTAATCACGACCAAATTCTTTAAAGAAAGGTACTGTTTCTAAGTAAGCTTCTAACTTATCTAAATTAACCAACAATCCTAAGTGAAAAGCTGCTGAAGCGAAGGTTCTATCTAGAGGTTGAGTACACACACTACGAAACTCAACTGTTCCACGAGTCGTTAAGTCTTGGTACTGATAACTACGATGTGTTTCAAAATCCTTCTCTTGAGGATAAATAATAATCTCATCCCCATTAAGTGCATATGCTTGGATTTCAGGTGTTGTCAGGTACTCGCTTGCCTGAATCGGATAAAAATAATAGGTTTGTTCATCACGTTCCGCAGTAAAAATTGCAGAATGATCTAGATAATCAAAAAAATCATCCTCATCTTTAAAGAGTCTAGCATTGACCCCGACGTTTTCTGGATAGATACCATGCATCGATTCTTCCCAGAAAATATCCCTTGCAATTCTCGTATCCCAATCCTCACCTGAAAACTCAGAATTAGCAAATAAATAAGCCTTAGCAGCTTCAATTTGGGTAAAAGCATTAATCACCCGTAAGTATTTAGACTTTGAAACATCCAACTGTACCTGACTCCCACAGATAAAAGCACCATATTCAGGGAAATGATGTAAGTCTGATTTAGTCACATTTCTACTCAAATTCAAATAGTCCATCAACATCTGATAGCGTGGGTAAACCACTGGACAATTCTCATTTTTATCCCAGTTGGGATGAATACCACAGCCAACAATAGCATGATTTGATTCAGCTAACTTTTTCTGGATTACTACCATATAATTGTTAAAACGATTTTCGACCTCTTGAATCGTTTCTGTCTTACCAAATGCAAACTCAATCGTAGTATAGGAAACTTCAAATAAAATAGCATCCTGACTTAATGGGTCCACTAACTGAATAGGAGTCCCAAAATCATCAACCTTTTCGACAGTAAAGTCCAAAGCATAAACTAAATATCGGAATAAGTGTTTGATAACTTCAACATCTGTAGCATCCCCTTCCAAGTTTACAACAGGATATTCCAGCTCAATCCCGACAAACAATCCAGGATTTTCTTTAATATTTTTCAAATACCGATGTTTTAATAAATCGATAGAACGAGACATACTTCCCTACACTTTCATAATCTAAATAAAATTTGAATAACTATTATTATACCAAAAATAATATAAAAAAGGAACGAAGATTTACAACGTTCCTTAACTCTATACTATACCGGCGGCCGGGGTCGAACCGGCACGTCCTTGCGGACACTGGATTTTGAGTCCAGCGCGTCTGCCAATTCCGCCACGCCGGCAAATAGTAACTGGGGTAGCTGGATTCGAACCAACGCATGAGGGAGTCAAAGTCCCTTGCCTTACCGCTTGGCTATACCCCAATAATATAAAATAG